>CAYMXO010000221.1:0-1004 GCA_964394445.1 uncultured Thiopseudomonas sp. | reverse complement strand
GCCAGACACAGGTGGCCGGTTTCGGCAAAGGTGACGGCATAATCCATGGTTTCACGGGTCCGCACCTCACCGATCAGAATCACATCCGGCGCCTGGCGCAGGGTGTTTTTCAGTGCTATTTCAAAAGACTCGGTATCAATGCCCACTTCGCGCTGGGTAACGATGCAGCCCTTGTGCTGGTGGATAAATTCAACCGGGTCTTCGATCGAGATGATGTGGCCGGTACTGTTTTCGTTGCGGTGGCCGATCATGGCCGCCAGTGAAGTGGACTTACCGGTACCGGTGGCTCCAACAAACAGCACCAGACCACGCTTGGCCATGGCAACCTGTTTGACCACTTCGGGCAGCCTGAGCTCGTCAACGGTGGGAATGCGGGTTTCGATCCGACGCAGCACCATGCCGACCAGGTTGCGCTGGTAAAACGCACTGACGCGAAAGCGGCCAATGCCGCGTGCGCTGATGGCAAAGTTACACTCCAGGGTTTCGGCAAACTCGCGGCGCTGCTGTTCATTCATCGCACCCAGTACCAGCTCGCGGGTCGCTTCCGGCGATAGCGGAGTCCGGCCAACCGGCATAACCTTGCCGTGAATCTTGATGGACGGTGCCACGCCTGCGGTGATAAACAGGTCCGAGCCACCCTTTTCCACCATCAGGCGCAGTAGTTGTTCCAGTTCCATATCCATGTCCTTTGTTTGGCCTGGGCCGGGTTAGAAGTTTTCCGGAGTCTTGGCTTTTTCCCGGGCGCTGTCGCGGGAAATCTTGCCGGACTGCAACAGTTTGTCCAGGCAGCTGTCCAGGGTCTGCATGCCGATACTGCCGCCGGTCTGGATTGCCGAGTACATTTGCGCCACCTTGTCCTCGCGGATCAGGTTACGGATGGCCGGGGTGCCCAGCATGATTTCGTGGGCGGCAATCCGGCCGCCGCCAATTTTTTTCATCAGGGTTTGCGAAACCACCGCCTGCAGCGACTCGGACAGCATGGAGCGCACCATGGATTTTTCTTC
>CAYMXO010000220.1:0-1019 GCA_964394445.1 uncultured Thiopseudomonas sp. | reverse complement strand
TTGATTTAAAAATTATCAAATTTAATCATGATGGCTGGTTTGCAATCAATCAAGCGTTTACCGAGGGATTTCGATGCAGGCTTGCGGGAGGCCACCTTCGAAGTGGCTTTAAGCCTGGCGCAGTTGCTGAATTTCTCGCGAGGCAGCCACCGACAGAAAATTGCTTCTGTCCTTATAAAGCGCACGGTTGGTGTCTACGATTGCATCAATGCGTGCCAGCAATGCGCTAGACAAGCTGATATTGACCCGTTTGGGCTCATCACTGATGGCGGACAAATCAACGTCAAGCGCAACCCAGCGGGTAAAGTGCTCAAAGCCTTCATGTTGGCCGTAGTCATGGTAAGGCTCGGCCAGAGCGTCCAGCAGTATGCCTTGTTCCAAGGCGACTTCGGCCATGCTTAAAATGACATCACGGGCTTCAGTCAAAATATCCTTTTCATCGTCAACCGCGGACACACAGCCCAAACCAAACTTTTCAAACACAGGCACGGTAATGCCCCATGCCTCGGTTTCGTTTTTGGGCGCTTCAATTCCGACCATAAATAACATAATTATTCCCCTCAAACCGTATAAGGCGGGCTAGATTCCGGCCAGTTTCTTAATGCTTTTTACCGTTCCGATTGGCAAAGCATTTTTGGGGTGCGGCACCGGGAATGTTTTGTTTGTGAGTGGTGAAAACCATATTTCATGGCTCCCTTTCCCTTGCCTGATCCTGCTACAGCCAGCTGCCGTCAACAGTTCCCTCAATTCCTTTGAAGTCATTTTCATTCCCTTTATCTGCCCGGCAGGAATATTCTACACACGGATACACACGAAGCAAGCGATTTGCGAGTAATAAGTCTCTGGCTTGTGGTCAGGTGGCCGGTTGACGCTGTGCTGGCCGCCGGTTAGCGGTTACCCATTATCCGGCGGATGCTCTACAATCCGGCATAACGCCATCGGTACAAAAGGAAAACACCGGCATGTTCAACGACGAAGCCAGCAAAGTAGAGCAACCCGCACTGGATCAGCTGATCAAA
>CAYMXO010000219.1:0-1029 GCA_964394445.1 uncultured Thiopseudomonas sp. | reverse complement strand
CATGAAGCCCAGACGGGTACCGTTGTGGGTCTTCTCGAACAGGTCCTTGTACTTGTTGCGCAGGTCCATGATGGGCTTCATGTTGACTTCGTTGTAGGTCGTCAACATGGCCATGGTGGACTGGGCCTCGACCAGGCGCTCGGCGACGCGGGCACGCAAGCGGGTCATGGGCACGCGCTTCTCGGTACGGTCGCCGGCAGCAAACAGCGGTGCTTCGGCAGCAACGGCAGGCTGCGCAGCAGCCGCCGGCTTGTTGGCAGCGGCAGCAACAGCATCTTCCTTGGTCACACGGCCATCTTTGCCGGTGCCAGGGATGCTGGCAGGCTGCAGCTCATTTTCTGCGGCAATCTTGCGCGCTGCCGGAGACAGCAGCGGCTCGCCGGCAGCAGCTGGCGCGGCGGCAGCAGCAGGCGCTGCTTCAGCGGCAGGAGCAGCAGAGGCCACGGCTTCGGTATCCAGTTTGCCAAGCAGCTCGCCGCTGAGCACGGTAGCGCCCTCTTCGGCCACGATTTCGGTGATGACACCATCGGCCTCGGCCAATACTTCCATCACCACCTTGTCGGTTTCGATATCAACAATCAGCTCGTCGCGCTTGACTGCTTCGCCTACCTGCTTGTGCCAGGTGGCAACAGTACCGTCGGCAACGGATTCGGGGAACGCAGGAGCTTTGATTTCAATCGCCATGTTTTAATTCCTAAAAAATAGTTGTCACAGTAGTGTCGGCCGCACCTGTGGGTACGGCCTTTGCGGTCAAACAGTAAATGCATCCTGTAGCAGTACTTCCTGCTCTTCGGCGTGCTGTGAAGGATAGCCACAAGCCGGAGATGCCGAAGCTACCCGGCCGGCATATGCCAGACCCAGTGAGCTGTTATATTCGCCAGCCACATTACGCATGTGATGCTGACTGCAGTACCAGGCTCCCTGGTTCATGGGCTCTTCCTGACACCAGACCAGACGCTTCAGGTTCGGGTACTTGGCCATTTCTGCTGCCAGGTCCGGTTCCGGGAACGGATACAGCTGCTCGATACG
>CAYMXO010000218.1:0-1034 GCA_964394445.1 uncultured Thiopseudomonas sp. | reverse complement strand
CCGTTCGTACAGACAGCAGCCGATGTGCTATGGGTTGCCTACAGATGTTGCAGATAGCGGACGGGGCCGGCTCGTTGGTGGTCGCGGCTGAAGCCACTCATACAGAGGAGGCGCAGGTTTGTGCCGGGCGGGCAGCTTTCGCTGCATTTTTGCAGGAGCGGCTTTAGCCGCGACCGGTGCTCAAGCCTGGCAGCGGAAGTGACCGTTGCACGTTTGCACCGCATGGCTGGGCGGCATCTGGAAGCGGAGTGCGGTTCAGTCGTTCCAGCGATCGGGTGAGTAGGAAAACACCGGCAGTGACCAGCGCCACTTGAGCGCCGCCATGCGCATGCCCAGGCCGAAGATGAATGAAACCAGCAGGTTGAGGTTCTCGTTGACTTCGAGGTAGATCAGAACCAGATACAGTATGGCTACCAGAAAAGAAACGCTGGCGTAGAGCTCGTGACGCAGTACCTGTGGGGTGCGGTTGCACATGATGTCGCGCAGGATACCGCCAAAGATGCCTGTGGTGATGCCGGACATGATCACCACGGGCGTTTCGTAGCCTAGCCGCAGAGCGACGTTGCAGCCGATGATGGTAAAGGCGACCAGGCCCATGGCATCTACCAGCAAAAACATGCGGTTGAGCCTGCGCATGTATTTGGCGATGACGATGGTGAACAGCCCGGCGCCAATGGTCATGTAGATGTAGAGTGGATGTTGTGTCCAGGTGACAGGATAGTTGCCCAGCAGCATGTCACGAACAGTACCGCCACCCAGAGCGGTCATGAAAGCAATCAGGGCAACGCCAAACAGGTCCATGTTGCGCCGGCCGGCAGCCAACGCTCCGGACATGGCTTCAGCGGTAATGGCTATGACAAAGATATAGGTAAGCATCAGAAAGCACCTGCATTCTGTTATGCCCCTCCCTCTGTCCTGTTACCTGAGAGTTTGTGTAGCCTTGGCTACTTGCCCCTTCGGTGGGTTGTCGATGCAACCACTCTCCAGTTGGCGATAATGGAATGTGCAGTACTTGAGCCTGAGCGTTTATGGGA
>CAYMXO010000217.1:0-1047 GCA_964394445.1 uncultured Thiopseudomonas sp. | reverse complement strand
AGCTGCAGCAGGGGCATCAGTGCTGGCTGCAGGTCAACTACCCAGCGGGCCATGGCAGTCTAGGGGCAACTGGCCTGCATGGTATCAATCACTTATTTTTGCAGCGGCGGCCACTGCCGGGCGGTATGCACGACATTCAGGATTCGCACCTGCGTTTCCACAAGGTCATACACGACCATGTAGCTGCTATGAACGACCAACTCAAAGGTGCCGGGCACCCTCCCGCCCCGCCCCATTCTTGGGAAATCCTGAAGCGCTGCTGTTCTTTCTGCTATCAGGTCATCAAGTGCCAGGGCAGCAAGGGGATTGTCTTCCTCGATGTAGTCGTAGATGTCTTCACGATCCCTGACCGCTTCTGGCGTCCATAGCAGCTCCATCATTCAGGAGCAGCCATGCGGGCACGGGTCGCTGCGCGGCGAGCGGCAAAGCGGGCTTCGACATCAGACGTGGGAATCAGGTTGCCCGCCTCCGCAGACGCCCGCGACTGCTCGACCTTCTTCGCCAGCCAAGTATCGTATTGCTGCGCTTCTTCCTGCTGGGCCACGTAACTGCGCATGAAGTCGCGAAGCAGCTGGGCTCCGGTACGGTCATGGGCTTTGGCGGCGCTGGCAAACTCAGCCTTCAGAGCGTCATCGACTCGAAAAGTAAAAGTGGCATCACTCATGGCACCATCCTCATGTGTTACACGTAATGTGCAGTGTAGCACGACACTTTGAATACCTTTACGAGATTGATGCCCATACCAGCGGGTGATCTGCACCGCAATTTCCATGTCCAGCGGTACAATAGCGGTACAATAGCGGTACACACATCAGTTTTGGCCATCTGCGCATAAATACGCTAAACTACTGACGCATAAGTACTTTCTACTTATTTTGATTACCGTTGTATACGCTTGATTTTGCTAGGGAAGGACTGAATAATGTTGGCGAGGCAGTCAGGGCAAGGCGCAACGACCAGTGGGAGTAACAGCCATAGGCTGGCCCGAAGGGCGAGCGTAGCGAGTTAAAATCGGCGAAAAAGCGCAGTTTACTGGTAGTAAATGAG
>CAYMXO010000216.1:0-1068 GCA_964394445.1 uncultured Thiopseudomonas sp. | reverse complement strand
TGCTTTGAAACCTTCCCCTTCCCCGAAGCCAGCGAAACCCAAAAGGCAACCATCCGTGACCTGGCCGAGCGCCTCGATGCCCACCGCAAACGCCAGCAGGAACAACACCCCGAGCTGACCCTGACCGGCATGTACAACGTACTGGAAAAATTGCGCTCAGAAGAACCCCTGACCGCCAAGGAAAAAACCATCCACGAACAGGGACTGGTGTCCGTGCTGCGTGAACTGCACGACGACCTCGACCGTGCCGTGTTCGATGCCTACGGCTGGAACGACCTGGCCGAGCAACTGGTCGGCCTGCCCGGTGCCACCACGCCACTGCCCGACAAACCCGAAGCCCAGGCCGCCGCCGAAGAAGAACTGCTCAAGCGTCTGGTCGAACTCAACGCCGAGCGCGCCGCCGAAGAAGCCCAGGGCAACATCCGCTGGCTACGCCCCGAATACCAAGACCCCAACTACGGCCAGAATCAGGAACACACCACCGGCACACAAACCGAACTCGACACCAGCAGCCAAGCCGCTCCGGCCACCACCGTCACCAGCGGCAAATCCACCTGGCCCAAAACCATGCGCGAACAAATCAGCGCCGTGCGCAACGCCCTGCAAACCAGCCCGCAAACCGCCGAGCAGCTCGCCAGCCAGTTCCGCCGTAACCCCCAAACCGCCGTCCAGTCCGTCCTCGATGCCCTGCAAGAACTGGGCATCGTCATGCTTAAAGACAACACCCACTACAGCCTGCCCGGGAGTCACTGATGCTGCTGAATCCTGTTCCTACTTACGACCTGTTTATTGAGCCAATCCTGCGCATACTGGCACAGCAACCTGACGGTATGCGGGCTGCTGACGTACATGATGCTGCCGCCGACGTCTTACAACTCAGCGATCAACAGCGTCAGGCCACGATTAGCAGTGGCCAGGCCACTTATAAAAACCGTGCTGGCTGGGCACACGACCGGCTAAAACGTGCAGGTTTATCCAGTAGTTTCAAGCGTGGTCACTGGCAACTCACGCCATGCGGCTTTGAACTTGCACAGCGTTATCCGGAGCAACTTCCGGCAGAAGAACTAG
>CAYMXO010000215.1:0-1072 GCA_964394445.1 uncultured Thiopseudomonas sp. | reverse complement strand
AATACACCAGGCGGGACAACTGGGCCGAGGTGGAGGTTTCCAACCAGCGGGCCCGCGGTAAAAACAAAACCGGCCTGCGTTTTTCCTACTGGCACGATTTCAATGACAACTGGCGCGCTGGCGCTGAAGCGGAACGGCTTTCGCGGGATACGCCATTGCGTGCCATTCGTAATGGTGTCACCTCCAACAAGGTGGGTGGCTATGTGCGCTGGTATCAGCATGAAAGCCGCGAGTACCAGCTTAACGCAGCCGGCAGCCACTTTTCTGATGGCAACAACCGGCGAGAATATGGTGTGAATGGTCGCGAACGGATTTATCGGCAGCCGCACTTCACGGTTGACTGGATGCCATCCATCAGCATGGGCAGGAACAGCAAGCGCGATGTGCCGTACTACAACCCGCGACGCGACCTGCATGCTGCATCAAGCCTGTATGCCGATCATGTTCTCTATCGGCGCTATGAGACCTCCTGGCGGCAGCAGTTTCTGTTGGGCGTGGGACGCTACTGGCAGAAAGGTTATTCCTCCGGAACCAGTAATACGGCGGGCTATGGCCAGCGTTTTGCAACCAATAATGTCTTTGATACGGGCGCCATGCTGGTCTGGCACAAGCAGCCCTATGACGGCAAGCGTGAGCATGATTTGACTCTGGTGTTTGATTTGAATTACAGGTTTTGAGAATGGAAATGAAGAAAAACTTGTTACAGGTAATGGCAGTGGTCGTCGCTCTGTTTGCCATTTCGGTGACTGCGATGGCTGCAGAGTTTTTACCGCCACAACAGCGCTCTTTGTTGAATGCTGACAAGCCGTGGCCAAAGAATTCTTTTCTGGCTATTTGCTATCACGATGTTGAGGATGAAGTTGCAGACGAGCGCTATTTGTCTGTTCGTACCAGCGCACTTAATGACCAGATGGCATGGCTGCGCGACAATGGTTACACAGCAGTTAGTGTTAAACAGATACTTGCGGCCCACGAGGGCGGCAAGCCATTGCCGGAAAAGGCAGTTTTACTTAGTTTTGATGATGGTTACAGCAGCTTTTATAACCGGGTTTATCCCTTGTTGAAGGCTTAT
>CAYMXO010000214.1:0-1092 GCA_964394445.1 uncultured Thiopseudomonas sp. | reverse complement strand
GGCAAGCGTTTCGACATTCCGACCACCCGTGGCATCATCGCCGCCATCCAGAGTGGCAGCATCGTCAACGCCGAAACCGAACGCATGGACATTATCAACCTGGATGTGCCCAAGTCCGTCGCTGGTGTTGATAGCAGCCTGCTCAACCCGCGCAACACCTGGGCTGACAAGGATGCCTACGACGCGGCTGCCAAAGAACTGGCTGCCAAGTTTGTCGAGAACTTCAAGAAGTTTGAAGTGTCCGAAGCGATCCGTGGTGCAGGCCCAAGCCTGTAACGGGGACTGACCGAAAAAACCGCTCTCCGGAGCGGTTTTTTTATGCCCGGCACTTATGGCGGCTTTCAGTTGCCGTTTCGGGTCATGAAAATGCCTGGCTGAAAACAATGAAGACAGGCGCGCGGGAATTTTTCATGTAGTGTAAAATTCCTGCCACTACAGCCAGGCAGGAAAGTGAGGGAGCAGAGTGAACCTGTTAAACCATATCAAGGAAAGCCGCCCGCAACTGCGCAAGTCGGAGTTGAAGGTTGCCGAGTATGTGCTCAGCGAGCCGGCACTGGTGATGCACAGCTCAATGGCTGACGTGGCTCAGGCGGTGGGTGTCAGCGAGCCGACCATCGTGCGCTTCTGTCGTGCCATTGGCTGCCAGGGTTTTCAGGATCTCAAGCTCAAGCTGGCGCAGAGCCTGGTCGCAGGTGCCAGTTTCGGCCAGTTTGCCATCCATGAAGAAGACAAGGTGGCCGACGTTGCACTGAAAATTTTTGACACCACATTGCACACCCTGATCGATGTGCGCGAGAGCCTGGATACCGCCGCGCTGGAGCAGGCCATTCAGTTGATGGCGGCCGCACCACGGGTCGAGTTTTATGGTTTCGGTGCTTCCGGTGCGGTTGCTGCTGATGCCCAGCACAAGTTTTTCCGTCTGCTGCTGACAGCTGCAGCCTACAGCGATCCGCACATGCAGGCGATGTCGGCAGTGACCATGAAGCCGGGCGATGTGGCCATTTGCATTTCCCAGTCCGGCCGCTCCCGGGATTTGTTGACCAGCGCCAACCTGGTGCGTGAAACCGGTGCCAGCCTGATTACCCTGTGCCC
>CAYMXO010000213.1:0-1122 GCA_964394445.1 uncultured Thiopseudomonas sp. | reverse complement strand
ATGGTCAGACCGATCCCGACTGGATCGCCATGGACCTGTTCTCCCAGGCCGAGCATGACCAGGATGCCCAGTCCATTCTGCTCAGCCCAGACGCGGAATTTCTCGACCGGGTCGCAGCCAGCATCGAGCGCTTGCTACCGACGCTGGAGCGTGAAGAAATTGCCCGCATCTCCATGGCCGAGCGCGGCGCACTGATTCAGGTGCGCGATTTGGATCATGCTGTAGAAGTGGCCAACCGCATTGCCCCTGAGCACCTGGAGCTGTCGGTAGAAGACCCCGAAGCTCTGCTGCCGCGCATCCGCCACGCCGGTGCCATCTTTATGGGGCGCTACACCGCCGAGGCGCTGGGCGACTACTGCGCCGGCCCCAACCACGTACTGCCGACCTCCGGCACGGCGCGCTTTTTCTCGCCGCTGGGTGTGTATGACTTCCAGAAGCGCTCCTCAATCATTTACTGCACCCCCGAAGGCGCTTCCGAGCTGGGCAAGGTCGCTTCCGTGCTGGCCCGTGGCGAGTCGCTGACCGCCCACGCCAAAAGTGCCGAATACCGCATTATCAAGGATTAACCCGTAAAATGAGTAAGTTCTGGAGCCCTTTCGTTCACAATCTGGTGCCCTATGTGCCGGGCGAACAGCCGAAAATGACCCGGCTGGTCAAACTGAACACCAATGAAAACCCCTACGGCCCGTCACCCAAAGCGCTGGCGGCCATGCGCGAGCAGATCAGCGATGACCTGCGCCTGTACCCTGATCCCAATTGCGACCTGCTCAAGCAGGCCGTGGCCGATTATTACGGCGTGCAGACGAATCAGGTATTTGTCGGCAACGGCTCCGACGAGGTGCTGGCGCATGCCTTCCAAGCGTTTTTCCAGCAGGGCAAACCGCTGCTGTTTCCCGACATCAGCTACAGCTTTTATCCGGTGTATTGCGGGCTGTATGGCGTGGAGCCAAAGCAAATCCCGCTGGACGAAGACTTTGCCATCAATCTGGACGATTACCGCCAGGACAACGGCGGCATTATTTTCCCCAACCCCAATGCGCCGACCGGCCGCCTGCTGCCGCTGGAGGCCATCGAGCAGCTGCTTGAGCGCAATACCGACAGCCTGGTGCTGGTGGATGAAGC
>CAYMXO010000212.1:0-1127 GCA_964394445.1 uncultured Thiopseudomonas sp. | reverse complement strand
TGGGACATCAGCATTATGAATGCTGCGCTCTAACCAACTGAGCTATGTAGCCAATGGGGGCGCATTCTAAGGATGCGCTTCGGGGCTGTCAAGCCCATGAATGAAAAAAGCTTTTACTCCGCACTTTCCAGGTTTCCGGCGTGCAGGCCGCATTCTTTGTGGGCGGCTTCTTCCCACCACCAGCGGCCTTCACGTTCGTGCTGGTTGGGCAGGATGGGGCGGGTGCAGGGCTCGCAGCCGATGCTGATATAGCCTTGTTCGTGCAGCTTGTTGTAGGGCAGCTCAAGCATGCGGATGTAGGCCCAGATTTCTTCGCTGGTCATGCCGGCCAGCGGATTGAACTTGTACAGAGGCTTGTCACCGCAGGCAAAGGTCGTGTCCAGTTCCACTTCGGCCACCTGGCTGCGGGTGCCCGGGCTCTGGTCGCGGCGCTGGCCGGTTACCCAGGCCTCGACCGTGGCCAGCTTCTTGCGCAGCGGGGCCATTTTGCGCAGGCCGCAGCATTCCTGGTGGCCGTCGCGATAAAAACTGAACAGGCCTTTTTCCCGCACCATGGCGTTGACCGCTTCGGCGTCCGGCAACAGGACTTCAATGTTCAGTTGATAGTGGTTGCGCACTTCTTCGATAAAACGGTAGGTTTCTGCGTGCAGGCGGCCAGTGTCCAGACAGAAAACCTGGATGTCGGGATCGATTTTGCGAGCCATGTCCACCAGCACGACATCTTCGGCACCGCTGAAAGACAGCCAGAGCCGGTTGCCAAAGGTGTGCAGGGCGGTTTTCAGGATCTGTTGCGGACTCTGGTTGCGGCAGGCGTCCTGCAAGGCTTGTAGGTTGGGCGTAAGCGGCATAACACTGTCTTGTATAGATCGGGTAGAATGGCGATCATATCAAAACTCATATGCAAAATAACCGGAATAAATTCATCTGGTTAGATGTTTTGGTTATATTTATACAATTACCGTACGGCCGGCTCTGCCAGCCATCAGCCATTAACTGAGGATTGAATCTGTGGAAATTGCTTGCCTGGATCTTGAAGGGGTATTGGTACCAGAAATCTGGATTGCGTTTGCCGAGAAAACCGGTATCGATGCCTTGAAGGCAACTACCCGCGACATTCCCGATTACGA
>CAYMXO010000211.1:0-1136 GCA_964394445.1 uncultured Thiopseudomonas sp. | reverse complement strand
TGGCAATGAAGTACTTGCCGTCTGGCGAGGTGTTCAGGCCGTGCGGGTTCTTCGGCACCGGAACGTAACGGGTTACGCGACTGTTCTTGCCGTCTTTTTTGCGGCCGTCAACCACCGGCACCTTGGAGTCACCCAGTGTAACGAAGTTGCCCTTGGCAATTTCTTCTTCGATGCGCGGGATGTTGAATACGGTGACCCAGTCACGCTCGTTACGCATCTGGCCGGCCAGGTCGGTTGCACCCTCGGAGTTGTAACAGGTCGAAGCGGCGTATTTGCCGGTGTAGCACATGTCACAGTTGTCCAGGTTACCGTCCACGATCACCTGCCAGGCCACTTCCATGGTCTCGGCGTCAAGCGCGTTGAACATGGTGAACTTCTCGGAGGAGTCCCAGTTTTCGAAGTTTACGGAGCCGTCGTTGGGCTGGGGAATGATGAATTCAGCATTGCAGAATACATACTTGGTGTGTGGCACCTTCTGCAGACGCAGGCCGTGAATGGACTGGACGTTTGGAATGGTGGTGATCTTGTCACACTTCATGATGTCCAGACGGATACGGGCAACGCGGCTGTTGGCCTTGTCGTTGATGAACAGATATTTGCCGTCGTACTTGCCGTCGGTCATGGAAATGTGCGGGTGGTGCGCGTCACCGTTGAGGAACTTGGCGCTGTCGCCCAGCACTTCGCGGGACTCGTTGGTCAGGCCCCAGCCAGTCGCAGAACAGGTATTGAAAACAGGAATGCGCATCAGCTCGCGCATGGAAGGTACGCCCAGTACGCGAACTTCACCGGAGTGACCGCCACTCCAGAAGCCGTAGTATTCATCCAGCTCACCCGGGCCAACATGGGTTTTCAGCTGTGATTCCTTGACGGCAGCCGCCCAGGACTCACGGGTCATCACGGTACCGCCCATGGTGGCCGCACCAGCCGCCAGGGTAGCACCCGTTACGGCTGTCGCGCCGAGGAAGCCACGGCGACTGAGGCCGGCTTTTCCTGCTTCTGTAGTTGTTTTCTTATCGCTCATGACAGATCTATCTCCATAGTGTTTACCTGAGCCTGTCGGTCAGGTTGAAGCATCCAGCTGTACAGCCGGAATGATTTGCGGCTTCCCGGCATCGGGAGCAGCTTTTGTGCGCTCG
>CAYMXO010000210.1:0-1181 GCA_964394445.1 uncultured Thiopseudomonas sp. | reverse complement strand
GGGCTATTTTACCAAGATATGCGCTGGGGATGGGGTTTGTTCAGCGCCTCCTTAGTTGTATCCTCAGATGTAGATTGCATATTTACTGTTACAGGCGCTATCGACCCACTCGGAGCCCACTGGGTCGGTTTCATCACGACGTTCGAACCATGAATCGTAATATCGTTCTCAAATCTTCTATCTACTTTTTGATAAAAGATATCCATTCCAAATTTCTTGACCACAGGAGTCAAATCAACCCCTTCATAATACAATCCAAATTTTTTTAGATCTCGTTTTGGCAAGTTAGCATTAAATCTAACTATATCCATAGTTGAGTTTTCATCAATGCCTTCACCAATACTTGGCGAAATATCTGATGCAATTTCGGACGCATTAAAACCTTTCACCAGCGAAAAATTATCTTCCCAACCCTCTGCTTTCAGTTTGTGCTGATTGGCCTTGAACGACAAATAATGATTCTCGCGTTCCCCCAGTTTGATACCCAGATGCAGGCTGACATCCTTGTTTTCCGATCCGGAGTTGGGCAGTTTTTTACTATCGGGGCTGTGACGGCCCTTGGCCACGCGGCGGTCTTTGTGGTCATCACCACTGAGCGACAGGCGATAGTCAAAGCGCTCCAGCGTACCCGACACTGCTGCTGTTGCCTGCTTGCCCTTGCTGCCGCTGAAGTAACCGGCGCCCAGCTCGACCACCACAGGGTCGGCCGCGCCTTTTTTGGTAATCACGTTGATCACGCCACCAATCGCCTTGGCACCGTGCATCACCGAGGCCGGGCCACGCACCACTTCGATACGCTCGATATTGGACGGGTCAATCAGGAAGGGGGCACCAAAGGAGCTGTGGTCGGTCATTTCCTGGCCATCGACCAGAATCACCACCCGGTTAGACTGCTCGCCACGGATGCGGATGCGCTTCATGCCGGCGACAGCGGTATCCACCACCGACACACCGGGAACATCACGCAGCAGCTCGGCCACACTGTCAGCGCCACGCTTTTCAATCTGCTCACGCTCGACCACGGATACGGAAGCCGGATTGTCACGCACGCTGGTTTCGGTACGGGTGCCGACCACTGTCATGGTATCCAGCAGGGTGGTTTTTTCCTGTGCATACGTAACCATCATGGGGGCAGCAACAGCAGCAATCACTACGGCTAGTCGGGTTAGATTCATGGTTAG
>CAYMXO010000209.1:0-1193 GCA_964394445.1 uncultured Thiopseudomonas sp. | reverse complement strand
AGGAAATAGGAGATTTGAAGCTTCGCATGCCGACGTTCCAGAAAAATTGAACAGCGAGTTTAACCAAAAAAACTACTTTGTTCAATTTTGGCGTACGCCTAGTGAATGCGTGTCCTGTTATTCCTCTAAGTTTTTGCCCCATGAGTGAAGCACAACAATTCAGCGAACGCCTGAAACAAGCCATGACCAACAACAGGTACGAACTGAGACCTGTTGTGCTTGAGCGAGAGTTCAACCAGCGTTATTGGGGGCCGCCTGTTTCCTTTCAGGCAGCCAGACGTTGGCTGCTTGGCGAAGCCATTCCTACCCAAGACCGGCTGCAAGTACTGGCAGAATGGCTGGACGTAGACCCGCATTGGCTACGTTTTGGTGAAAACCTCGCGGGCTCGGTTAAACAGCAACGTAAACGCTGGGACGCAAAAATGAGCCCGCAGGAAAGAGAAATAATAGAAGCCTTTATCAATTTGCCGGCCCAAAAGCGTAAAACTGCCGGAGAAGTGATTCTCGCTCTGGCCAAGCCCTGAGAAGCCCAGCCGGTTTGCTCTCCTAACAACCCAGTCAGCGAAAACTACAAAGGCTGCCACGACAAGTTTCGCATGGGCTGATTTCACTCCTGCGTGACAGCAAAAGGCCGGTTCCCCCAAGGGACCGGCCTTTTTTGTATGCTCACTGCAAATACGGTTTTACAGGCGGTTGCCCCACACAGTCAGTTTAAAACGGCAGTGCGGATGCCGGTGCGGGCGGTGGGGGCTTGGGTACCCAGCTGCCTTGTGCCACATACAACGCGCCACCGGCCAACACGCAGCTCAGCACAAAAGCCAACCAGCGGCCGCCGGTTGCCGGTTTGTATTCATCATTGATGGCCTCAGTGGTGCCGGTGATCATCGGCTTGATCAGGTTGTTCTTTTTTACCAGCCAATAGAACAGCACAGTCGCCACATGCAGCCCTATGAGCCCAACCAGCAACCAAAAAGTCTGCCGGTGCAGGCCAGTCAGCCACAGGCTGTCGGCCTTGCCGATCAGGCGATAAAGCGGGCCGGTAAACACACTGTCATCGTTGGTGAACAGGCCGCTGACCGACTGCCAGCCCAGCAGCAGCAACATCGCACCCATGGACAAGACACCCAGCGGGTTGTGCCCGGGCTTGCGCCACTGGCCACGCAGGTAGTAAGGGATGTGTGGCAATGCGCCCA
>CAYMXO010000208.1:0-1251 GCA_964394445.1 uncultured Thiopseudomonas sp. | reverse complement strand
CACCTGCTGGCAGCCTATGTTTACGGACTGTCAAGGGATGCGGTCAAGTAACAGCAGCCCTGCATGCGGCAGCCTGCCGCACCTGACAGCCGCATGCAGGGGTGTACCATACCGCTGATCAAAAGTTGTTCTGGCCGGTATACAATACCGGCCAGTTACGTTATGGGACCTACAGGACAGTGTTGAAATGAGTGAGCAAATACCCGTCAAGAACATCACCCCGGACGACAAGGGTAGCGGTGACCTCTACGCCAGGCGTGAAAAAATCCACACCCGCGCCTTCACCGGCCTGTTCCGCACGATCCGCATGTATGTCGGTGCCGTTCTTTTTCTGCTGTTCCTCGGCACTGCCTGGCTAAACTGGGACGGCCGCCAGGCCGTCTGGTGGAACCTGCCCGAGCGCAAGTTTTACGTATTCGGCGCCACCTTCTGGCCCCAGGACTTCATGCTGCTGTCCTGGCTGCTGATCATTTCCGCCTTTGCCCTGTTCTTTGTTACCGTTTATGCCGGCCGCGTCTGGTGTGGCTATGCCTGCCCGCAAACCACCTGGACCTGGATTTTCATGTGGGTCGAGAAAGTCACCGAAGGCGACCGCAACAAGCGCATGCGTCTGGACAAGGCGCCCATGTCGCTGGAAAAATTCTTGCGCCGCACGGCCAAACACGGCCTGTGGCTGCTGATCGGGCTGGTCACCGGCTTCACCTTTGTCGGTTACTTCACCCCCATCCGCGACCTGCCGATGGACCTGCTGACCGGTCAGGCCCATGGCTGGGCCTACTTTTGGGTTGGCTTCTTTACCGTCATGACCTACCTGGCCGCTGGTTTCCTGCGCGAACAGGTGTGCATTTACATGTGCCCCTACTCCCGCTTCCAGAGCGTGATGTTCGACAAGGACACCCTGATTGTTTCCTATGATGCCGAACGTGGCGAAAATCGTGGTGCACGCAAAAAGAACGCCGATTACAAAGCCCAGGGGCTGGGGGACTGTATCGACTGCACCCTGTGCGTCCAGGTCTGTCCCACCGGCATCGATATTCGCGACGGCCTGCAGATTGCCTGCGTCAGCTGCGCCGCCTGTATTGACGTCTGTGACGAAGTCATGGACAAGATGGGCTATGAAAAAGGCCTGATCCGTTATACCACCGAGCACAACCTGTCCGGTGAAAAAACCAAGCTGCTGCGCCCGCGTCTGGTCGGCTACGCCGCTGCCCTGCTGGTGATGATCAGCCTGTTCAGCTACACCATCTTCAA
>CAYMXO010000207.1:0-1331 GCA_964394445.1 uncultured Thiopseudomonas sp. | reverse complement strand
CTGCACAACCTGCAACACGGCCAGAAGCGAGGGAGGGGGATGGCATGAGATTTAACGGCTATGACCTATCCGGCCTGTTAGTGGTCGAGGAGATCCGGCGTCAGCTGGTGCCGACCGTGGACAACGTCCTGGTCCGTCGGCCTGGCAGGGACGGGGCGGAGCATGTCCGGACCACCTATGGGACACGGCTGACCGAGGTCGACATCCGCCTGATCGAGCGTGACCGGGACGCCCTGCAACAGGCGATCCGGAGCCTGGCGGGTCGGTTGTACACCAGGGGCCCGGCCAGGCTGGACCTGCACGATGACCCGGACAAGTACGAGATGGCCGTCCTGGATGGGGCGGTGGACGTGGACAAGCTGCTTTACACGGGTGGTGCGACCTTGGTGTTCGTGTCACCGGAGCCGGCCTCGTACAGCAACCACGTGCAGACGGTCGAGATCGGGCCGGGCTATATCCGAAACGTCGGGACCTATCCTGCCACAGGCACGATCACGGTCACGCTGGATGAGCCGGTAGTGTCCTTGCGGGTCACGCAACTTGAGACGGGCGACATGGTCCATATCGACCACGCCCTGGTGGAGAACGACGTGGTAGTGATCGACCTGGGCGCAGAGTCCGTGACCAAGAACGGGGCGTCGATCATGGCGGATGTGTCGCTATCAAGTGACTTCTTCGAGATCCCGACAGGCAAGTTCAAGATCACGGTCACGGCTGGCGTGGCTGTATTGAGGTACAGGGCGAGGTGGATATGATGCGGTTTTTACTGTTTAACAAGGATGAGGAATACATCGGCACCATCACAGATGCGTCCTATGCCCGGAACTTCGAGGAAATAAACGGCGAGGACACCCTGACCATCAAGACACGGGACGGGGCGGTGGAGAAGAACTTCCGGATCCTTTACCCGGCCAAGACCGGCGACTGGAAAGAATACATCGTCAAGGAGATCGATGAACACAACGACCATTTCGGTCTTGAGAAGGAAGTCTACTGCGAGTCGTCCTTTTATGAGACCCTGGGCGACTTCATCGAGGACAGGAAGCCCCGAAACGCCACAGCCACGGAAGCCCTGTCGATTGTACTGGAACCGACCCGTTGGGAGCTGGGCACGGTGCATGACCTGGGGCTACGGTCGACCAACTTCTACCGGGCGTCATGCAAGGAGTGCGTGCACAAGATCGCCGAGGTCTGGGGCGGCGAGATCCGGACCAGGGTGACCGTGTCCGGGAACAAGATCACGGGCCGGTATGTGGACCTGCTAAGCCAGCGTGGATCCGACAACGGCCAGCGGTTCACGTTCACCAAGAACCTTGAGAGCGTGTCCAGGA
>CAYMXO010000206.1:0-1338 GCA_964394445.1 uncultured Thiopseudomonas sp. | reverse complement strand
TTCTCGGCGGCAATGCGCTCCAGCTCGGCACGGCGGGCTTCAAACTCGGCAATGTTTTCCGGAGTTGCAGCGGTAGCCTTGCCTTGCGGCAGCAGGTAGTTGCGGCCATAGCCGGCCTTTACAGTAACTTTGTCGCCCAGGTCGCCCAGGTTTACGACTTTTTCCAGCAGGATGACTTCCATTTGGGTTTCACCTCTTGAAGATATTATTCACCGTTGTCCGTGGAGTCTGCATTGTTTTTTGCCAACGCCTTGAGTCCACGGAAATCAAACACACTATCGGCCAGGGCCAAAATAATCAGAAGCGGATACAGCAGCTGTACAAACAGGAACATGCCGACATAAAAGCCGACCAGCGGCAACCGGCCCATCCTGTAACGGGCAACTACACCGTGCACCAGAGCCACGCCGGCCACACCGAGCGGAACTGCGCACAGCGGCATGATCGCACCGGCCTGCACATGCAGACGAGGCGCCAGCAACATGCCCATCACCAACAAGGCAGCAATCGCTGCCGGCAGGCGTATGGCACGAAACTCACGACCAAAACCGCCCGGGTTGTACAGCATGGCCTGCCAGTAGCGGGCCAGTACCAGCGCTGCCAGAGCCAACGCCTGCGCTACCGCAGCCATCAGTCCGGTTAGCACCGGAGGCAGCAACTCGAGCAAACGGGCTTGCGCCTCGCCGTCCAGCTGTTGCCAGGCGTCGTCAAACACCTTGGGCATGCTGTCCTGCAACATCTGCGTAAGCTGGGCAATAGAGCCGGCAAACACCACCGACAACACCCAGGCCGAGGCCAGACCAACCAGCAGGCTGGTCAGCAACACCCTGAGCCAGGATGTGGTCTCGCGCAGCACATGGGCCATCACCAGACTGCCGGCAACTACCAGCAGGACATAGGGATCACCGTAAAACGCCCAGATCACCGAGGGGACCAGAGCCCAGACGATGATGTTGGCAGACTGTGCCAGGCCTTTGCGCAGCAGCACCAGGCTGGCGCCCGCTGCACTCAGCCAAAACAGCAGGGGCAGCGCAGCCGTCAGGCCAACCGCAAGGGTTGCCTGTTTGCGACCACGCATGATGTACTCGGCGAGTGCCCGCATGCTTGCCTGTATCCTTGGTTCCGATCAGCCTTGAATCAACGATCGTGGCTATCGGTGTATGGCAGCAGGGCCAGGAAGCGCGCGCGCTTGATGGCGGTAGCCAGCTGACGCTGATACTTGGCCTTGGTGCCGGTAATGCGGCTGGGTACAATTTTGCCGGTTTCGGAAACGTACGCCTTCAGGGTGTTGAGATCTTTGTAATCGATCTCCTGAACGCCTTCAGCGGTGAAACGGCA
>CAYMXO010000205.1:0-1341 GCA_964394445.1 uncultured Thiopseudomonas sp. | reverse complement strand
ATACGTTTTTTCTCAGTATATGAGTAAGCCATCAGCGTTCCCCAGCTTGATAATCAGCGTAATGCCCAAAACGGACACCGGCGTGTTTGCAAATAAAAATTTGCTACCTAGATAGCATTGGAAGGCCCACCCGGGTTGCGTCTTCCAATACCATCCTTTAACGACAAAAGGCCGGTGGCAAAAGCCACCAGCCATCAGCCTGTTGCATAACGCAAGGGCTGCCTGCCACTGTCGAAATTACTTGAGTTCGACTTTGGCGCCTGCTTCTTCCAGGGTCTTCTTGGCAGCTTCGGCTTCTTCCTTGGCAACATCTTCTTTGACAACGGAAGGGGCACCGTCAACCACAGCCTTGGCTTCTTTCAGGCCCAGACCGGTGATTTCACGTACAGCCTTGATCACGTTGACTTTCTTGTCGCCAGCTTCCAGCAGGTGAATAGCAAATTCGGTCTGCTCGGCAGCAGCTTCGCCAGCACCAGCAGCAGGGCCTGCAGCCACGGCAGCGGCAGCGGCAGTAACACCGAACTTCTCTTCCATAGCAGAGATCAGTTCAACGATCTGCATGACGGACATTTCGGAAATCGCGTTGAGGATATCTTCGTTAGTAAGAGCCATGACTCTAATTCCTGTAATTTGGGGATGGCACCTGGGCCATCGAATTCAAAAAATTGATTGCGAAGCTTAAGCGGCTTCTGCTTCTTTCTGATCGCGAACGGCAGCCAGAGTACGGGCCAGCTTGCTGGTTGCACCCTGAATAACGCTCATCAGCTGGGAAACAGCTTCGTCGTAGGTTGGCAGTGTTGCCAGTACGTCGATCTGGTTGGCTGCTATGAAGTTGCCTTCAAATGCGGCGCCCTTGATCTCGAACTCTTTCTGATCTTTGGCAAATGCCTTGAAAATCCGGGCGGCAGCGCCTGGATGCTCATTGGAAAATGCGATCAGCGTAGGGCCGGTGAAGGTCTCGGTGAGGTTCTCGAATGGAGTACCTGCAACCGCACGACGCAGCAGGGTGTTACGCACAACACGTACATAAACACCTGCCTCACGAGCCTCTTTACGGAGTCCGGTCATGGCGCTCACAGTCACACCGCGGGCATCAGCCACAACAGCGGACAGGGCAACATTGGCAGCCTCGCTGACTTCAGCAACAATTGCTTTTTTGTCTTCGAGTCTAATTGCCACGGGATTATCTCCTGCTTGTTGAATGTATCCCGAAAGGGATGTTTTGGTGTCTGATTCAAATGAACCGGGAGCACCATCTACGTAGGCCAGAAACTGATTAAGTCGATACACCTACGGTCTTGGACGGCCCCCGCTAAGCAGGGACCCCAAATCTTACTTGTC
>CAYMXO010000204.1:0-1347 GCA_964394445.1 uncultured Thiopseudomonas sp. | reverse complement strand
ATTTGATTCAAAGGCTACTTTTGAAACCATTTCTATTTCCTCTTTTCCATAAGTTTTTGAGAAACTCAATATTGCTATACAAGATTTATATGCCCTTACTTCATATCCTTTTGAATCCATTATTTTTTGCATTAATGAAGTTGTAAAAACTCCTAAGCTATTTGCCCAATGTAAAATTCTTCTACTATTCCATTTTTCATATTGATATTGGTGTTGTGTAGGCATATGTTCTTGCAAAGTTGAATCTGTATATGGTTGAAATAATCTTTTATGATGAGCTATTACATTTCCATCAAGTGAGATTACAACTGATGTTGAAGAGTATGTAATATCAACTTTTTTACCTAAATGAATATATGGAACAGAGTATCCATTTCCTAAAAGTTCAACATGATAATCAATTCCAACAGTAGCTCTTTTAAACTCTTTATAAACATATCTGTTTGCTCTTAAAGGATGTAAATATGGTTTATCTAAAAGTTCAAATAGTTCAGTTCGACTTTTATTAAATCTTCTTACTTTTTTTTCATTATAAGTATCTAGTAGTTTATTAATCTCTTCATTTAATTCATCTATACTAAAAAATGTATGATTTCGTAATTTCATTAATATCCATCTTTGGATTGCTTTAACTCCTAGTTCTACTTTACTTTTATCTTGTGGTTTATATGGTCGTGCTGGTTCTATTGCTATTCCATAATGTCTTGCCATATCAGCATAAGCATCATTTAGTTTTACAATACCTTTTTTATTACTAATAACTGCTGCTTTTAAATTATCTGGTACTAAAATATTTGGCACTCCACCATAAAAATGAAATGCATTTACATGGGAATTTATAAAATCTTTTGTACTTTGGCTCATTGAGGCGTGAACATATGTATATCCACTTGCTCCCAATACTGTTACAAATATTTGAGCTTTACTAATTTCACCTGTTCTTTGATTTACAATAGGCATTGTAAGACCACTATAATCAATAAATAGCTTATCTCCACCATAATGTATTTGTCTCATTGATGGGTTTATTGTTTTTACAAATTTATTGTAATAGCGATTAAATTGGCTATAGCTGTAAATATTTGAATTATTACTAGCAATTTCTTCATAAAGTAGTTTTCTAGTCATTCCTTTTTTACAAAGTTCTTGGTGTATATTATTCCAATCTATTTCAACTGTAGTTGTTGTTAATGAATTTGAAATTAAAGGTTTTTTAGGATGAAAGAATTGTTCTATTTCATCATCATTTAGAACTAATATTTTTTCTAAAGAGAGATTCATTTCATTAAATGAATTTACATAATTAGCAACACTATTTCTGGAAACTCCAGTTATAGTTTGAATTTG
>CAYMXO010000203.1:0-1406 GCA_964394445.1 uncultured Thiopseudomonas sp. | reverse complement strand
CATCCAGCATGCCGGTGGTGCCGGCATCGGCATCCAGCATCAGCTCCACCAGCATCGGCGTGACCAGAATCCCTACCAGGCTTGAGGCTGAAGCCGCGCACACCGCCGCCGGAATGTTGCCCCGGGCCATTGAGGTAAAGGCAATCGCCGATTGCACCGTACCCGGCAAGGCCGCCAGATACAGCATGCCAATCCACAACTCGTTGCCCAGCAAAGGCTTGAGCAGCGGCGTCAACGCCACCATCAGCAGCGGAAAGAAAATAAAGGTAAAGGCAAAAATCAGCAGGTGCAGCCGCCAGTGCAACGCACCTGCAATAATCGCCTGACGAGACAACTTGGCCCCGTGCAGAAAAAACAGCAAGGCAATCGCGGCATTGGTCAGCCAGCGGAAAAACACCTCGCCGGAGCCCTGGGCCGGTACAAAGCTGGCAGCCAGAATCACCCCGATGATGATCAGCGTATAGTTATCAAACACCATGCGCAGGCGGGCGTAAAAAGTTGACATGGACAGGCTCTCTAGACAGTTGAAACACAGTGGACGCCACTTTACCTGCCGGCTAAAATTCCGGCTAACGCCAATCAGCCCAATAATTGCTGCTAACGGACACCATGGATACGTCCCCTGACCTCAGCCAGCTAAAACAGCTGCCCCGCCCCGTCTACGGCCAGGCCGAAGCCCTGCCCAACCTGGCGCTGGGTTATCGCCACAGCCACCCCTGGTTGCAGTTTTCCTATGCCAGTCATGGTGTGCTGGATGTGCATACCGACAGCGGCCGTTATCTGGCCCCGCCACAGCGGGCGGTCTGGATTCCCGCCGGTGTCGAGCACCGCGTGCGTTGCTCGGCACATACCCTGATCCGCAGTTTGTATATCACCCGCGATGCCTTGCCCATCGCACTGGACAGCTGCTGCGTGGTGCAGGTCAGCCCACTGCTGCGCGAACTGATCCGCGCCTTCAGCCTGCTGCCGGCCGAATACGAAGAAAACGGCAGTGACGGCCGTCTGGTCAGGGTGCTGCTGGACCAGCTGGCCACTGCTCCCAGGGTAGCGTCCATGCTGCCCCTGCCGGCCGACCCACGCCTGCAGGCCATCACCAATCGCCTGCAACAACAGCCTGATGACCCCACAACCCTGGCTGACTGGGCCGGCCAGCTGGGCGTTTCGGAAAAAACCCTGAGCCGGCTGTTCAGCCAGCAAACCGGCCTCACCTTCCGCCTCTGGCGTCAGCGCCTGCGGCTGTTTCACGCCCTGCCCCTGCTGGAACAACAGGAGTCCGTTACCGACGTGGCACTGGCCTGCGGTTATGAGTCGATTTCGGCATTTATCAGCGCGTTCAGCCAGCAGTTTGGCTGCACGCCGGGGGAGTTTTTCAAGGAATGAAGGCCTGCACAGACCTGTTACAATCG
>CAYMXO010000202.1:0-1415 GCA_964394445.1 uncultured Thiopseudomonas sp. | reverse complement strand
AGGCTCTGCTCAAGCCCTACCTGTCACCCTCTTGCGTCACATCTGAAGCCCGTGAGACCCGCAAGGCGGATAAGACCGGACTGATCTCCTGGAAGGCCAACAAGTACTCTGTGCCCATGGCCTGGCAGCAAAGCCGTGTCGGTGTGCTGGAAGACGACAGCCAGCTGCATGTGATTGATCTACAAACTGGCGAAGTGATTGCCCAGCATGCGTTGGCGGGCGGCAAAGGTCAGATTATCAAAAACACCCACCACTACCGTGACCATGCCCAGCGCCGGCAGCAGCTGGAGCAGGACATTCAAGTACTGGTGGGCGACGAGGCACTCAGCCTGGCCTTGTGTGATCAGTTGCGGAGATCCTTGCCCAAGGTCTATAAGGATCAACTGTTCGCAGTACGCAACCTGCTGAGTAAGCACGCACCTGTTGAACGGGACATGCTGTTGAACCTGAGCCAGAAGCCGGGCCTGACCGCCCGACAGATCGAAGCGTATCTGGTGGCCACCCAGCTGGCCAGCCGGCGTGAGCGTCTGCCTGAGCCCGTGCCAGAGGCTCCGTCAGAGCTGGACTTGAGTGCATACCGACAGCTTGGCCGCTCGACTGGCCAGGAGGTGACCCATGGGCATGCTTGAACAGACTGCCGCCCAGTACCGTAGCCTGCGCATGACCTCCATCGCCGCAGAGCTCGCCCAGTTACTGGCCGAGGCCGAAGCCAGTGAAATGTCGTTCCTGAGCTTTGCACAGCGACTGGCTGAATACGAACTCCAGCAGCGTCAGGCCAACCGGGTACAGCGCAATTACAAGGCGGCAGGCTTTCCTGCGCACAAGCATCTGGAGGGCTTTGACTATCGCCACCAGACCACCATCAGCAAGCGCCAGATCAACAGCCTGCTGGACTTCCGGTTCATCGACGAGCGCAACAACGTGATCTTCATCGGCCCGCCAGGCGTGGGCAAGACCCACCTGGCCATCGGGATTGGCCACAAGGCCGTCGAGGCCGGATACCGGGTATTGTTTCGCACCGCGCTGGAGTTGGTGGAAGAACTGGAGCTGGCAGAAATGAAGGGCGAGCTGAAAAAGAAAATCAGCCAGCTGAGCAAGGTCGACCTCTTGATCATCGATGAGCTGGGCTACCTGCCCATGACCCGGCAGGCCCGCTACAACCTGTTCCAGCTGATCAACAGTCTGTACGAATACCGGTCCATCATCCTGACCACCAACAAGGACTTCACCTGCTGGGGCGAGTTCTTCCACGACGACAACGTGGCAGTACCGATCATCGACCGAATCATCCATCACTCACACATCTTTATGCTGGGAGGAGAGAGCTATCGGCTGAAACAGAAAACAACGGGTTAAACGTGCAAGGGTGGGTCAATTTTATTGGCCAAAGGTGGGTCAAAATTAATGGCCATTGA
>CAYMXO010000201.1:0-1430 GCA_964394445.1 uncultured Thiopseudomonas sp. | reverse complement strand
CCAGCAAGTCATCAATGGACTGTTCGGCAAGGTCTTCACGACTTAAAACACCACGGGTAGCCAGCTCGACAGCCAGCTCTTTGGTCATGCCATCCAGGTCAAGCAAATCCTGCTCGGGCTGGATATCTGCCAGCTTTTCTTCAGTGGCAATGGCGCGTGACAGCAGGCGGTCTTTGGCCCGGGCACGCAGCTCATTGACGATCTCCTCATCAAATCCATCAATTTCCAGCATTTCTTCCATGGGGACATAAGCAACTTCGTCCAGCGAGCTGAAGCCTTCTTCAACCAGCACCTGAGCCAGCTCTTCATCCACGTCCAGCTCATCCACAAACAAGCGCAGGATGTCACCGGTTTCTTCCTGCTGACGGGCCTGGATATCTTCCTCGGTCATCACGTTCAGGGTCCAGCCGGTCAGCTGGGACGCCAGACGGACGTTCTGGCCGCCACGACCAATGGCCTGGGCCAGGTTGTCTTCGGCCACTGCGATGTCCATGGAGTGGGCGTCTTCATCAACAATGATGGCAACCACTTCAGCTGGCGCCATGGCATTGATGACAAACTGCGCCATGTTCTCGTCCCACAGGACAATGTCGACACGCTCACCGCCAAATTCGCCGGTCACGGCCTGCACACGCGAACCGCGCATACCGATACAGGCACCCTGCGGGTCGATGCGCTTGTCTTTGGAACGCACGGCGATCTTGGCGCGCGAGCCCGGATCACGGGCCGCAGCCATGATTTCGATCAGACCTTCGGATATTTCCGGCACCTCAATGCGGAACAGCTCCATCAACATTTCCGGCGCAGTGCGTGACAGCATCAACTGCGGGCCACGGTTGTCGGTGCGAATCTCTTTTAACAGGGCGCGGATGCGGGTACCGACCCGGAAATTCTCACGTGGAATGCTTTCTTCGCGGGGCAAAAGCGCCTCGGCATTGTTGCCCAGGTCAATGATGACGTTGTCGCGAGTGACCTTCTTCACGGTGCCGAAAACAATATCGCCCAGCTTGTCACGATAGGCCTCAACCACCTGGGCGCGTTCGGCCTCACGTACTTTCTGCACAATCACCTGCTTGGCGGTCTGGGCAGCGATACGACCGAACTCGATGGAATCCACCTGCTCTTCGATGATGTCACCAGGCTGCTTGTCGGCGTACTGTTCCGGCAACATGTCAGGCGTGTACTGGTAAGCCGGATCTTCCAGCTCCTCGTCCTCGACGACATGCCAGATGCGGAAAGTGTCGTACTCACCGGTGTGGCGGTCAATGGCCACGCGCAGTTCGACTTCATCTTCATAATTTTTCTTGGTTGCAGTTGCCAGGGCCACTTCCAGGGCCTGGAAGATGTCTTCCGCCGGCACTCCCTTTTCGTTGGAGACAGACTCAACCACCAACAGAATTTCTTTGCTCATTGTTTGCCTCAATCATTAC
>CAYMXO010000200.1:0-1433 GCA_964394445.1 uncultured Thiopseudomonas sp. | reverse complement strand
CTGTCAGGCTGTAGCGGGCTGGATAAAGCCAAACTTGGTCAGGGCTTTGATCCAGCGCGGTGCATTACGTTGAACGGAAAGGGCTTCATAGTCCACGGCGCTGTCCCGGTAGTGTTCGCGTCGCTGAATCATGAAGAAAATCGTTCTTAGCATTTTGTGGCCGATGGCGATGATCGAGCGCTTGTAGCCGCGTCTTACCAGAAGCGACTGGTATTTTGACTTGAAAAC
This sequence comes from uncultured Thiopseudomonas sp., assembly GCA_964394445.1. Lineage (GTDB taxonomy): Bacteria > Pseudomonadota > Gammaproteobacteria > Pseudomonadales > Pseudomonadaceae > Thiopseudomonas. Next base: position 1,205 of record CAYMXO010000200.1, on the reverse strand, counting down.
AGACTGGGTACGGCTGGCAGCATGAGCAAATTCGCACAGCAAACGTCGGACATATTGGTTGCCCTTGCGGACGCGTCCTGATTTTCGTTTGCCGGCGGATTCGTTGTTGCCAGGACAGATGCCAACCCATGACGCCAGCCGGTCAGGATGACCAAAAGCATCCATGTCTGAGCCAATCTCGACCAACAGCATGGCTGCGCCAATCAGGTCAACGCCCGGAATGGTTTGCAGTAACTTCAACGTGCTGTGCTCACGCTCAAGCCCTGCCAGCAGGCGGGCATCGAAACGGGCAATGCGCGCCTCAATTTCCTCGATATGCTGCATCAGCTCGCCCAGGATGAAGCGGTGCGTATCGGTCACATCACCTTGCAAGGCATCAAGGATATCTGCGCGGCTGGCTTTTAATCGTTGGCTGGCCAGTTGGATGACCCGGTGAGGCGGCTGTCCGTCAATGATGGCCTTCACCATGGCACGGGCCGATTTGCCATGCACGTCACTGACCACCACCGCCAGCCGTACACCACTGTCGGTCAGAACTTTATGCAGACGGTTTTTCTCAGACGCCAGCTGGCCTACCAGTTTTTGCCTTTGTCGGGCGACCAGACGCAGTTCCCGCAAGTTGGCTGGCGGAATAAAGGAGCCTCGTAATAATCCAGCTCGGCAGAGCATGGCCAGCCAATGGGCATCGGCCATATCGGTTTTGCGACCGGGAACATTTTTGACATGCCTTGCGTTGACCACCTTGGCCCGAATGCCAACAGCTTCCAAAGCCGCATAAGGGCTTTTCCAGTAGATGCCGGTGCTTTCCATGACCACTTCATCCGGTTGCAACGAAGCGGCCCAGGTGGCCAGTTCCTTGCGGTCACGTTTGAACGCACCAAACTGGCGCTGTTCAATACGGGTGGTGCCATCGGTCTGTTCAATCAAGGCGCAGGCCGTAATCTGGGCCTGATGAATATCAAGGCCGATTACGCGTTTATAGAGAGCTTCCAATTCCATAACCCCTCCTGACGATTTACACTGAGTCGGTGGAAGGTGCCGGGCGTCGGGCTGAAGGTGCCTGAAGACGGCTTGCCGTCAACGGCCTTTTTAGCGTGCGCTCTTTATAGAAGCAATCCGGGGTGCGAGTCAGCCCGATGGATCATGTTAGGAGCGGGGGCTAAGCCGCCAAAAACTTTTACGATCTCAACCCGGCACCTTCCGCC
>CAYMXO010000199.1:0-1465 GCA_964394445.1 uncultured Thiopseudomonas sp. | reverse complement strand
GTAGTAAATGAGCATTTTGAGCCGATTTTTAACGCGGCCCTGGCAACGCAGGTAATTATTCAGCGTTTCCCTAGGTTTAGCGTTTCAGAGGCAAACGCATAATCCTTTGGTCCACGGTTCAAGTCCGTGTGGGCCACCAAACCCAAATAGTGAAGCCGCTTTTCATCGAAGCGGCTTTTTTGTTTTTGAGCTTTGCGGACTATTTGTGCAAACAAACGCTGCAAAGCAAACGCTATGACACCAGCTTGGCGAAATCAGGTTGATCGGAGAAAACATAGTCATTAGCTGTAATTTTATCCAGTGGATTAGAGCAGGCAAAGCACGATTACCGCGCCCTTGGCTGGCAGTTGACGCTAAAACTCACTAGGATGGCGCGGTTGTTTTTCTTTTCAGGTTCGTATCAGGCTGATTTATGAATGATTCACCCAAGCGCCCGCTGATTAGCGGCAAATATATTGTGTTTCTCGGTATTTTGCTGGCCAGCATTCTTTATGTAGTGTTGACCAAGTAATACCTTTCCATTCCCGCCGGAGGTGCTGCCATGCCCACAAACAACGCCCTGCTGACCCGTCTTGGCCTGCGTTATCCGATCATTCAGGCGCCCATGGCGGGCACCTCGACACCGGCGCTGGCCGCGGCAGTCAGTAATGCCGGCGGGCTTGGTTCGCTCGGGCTGGGCAACCTTGCAGTGGAGGCGGCACGCGAGCAAATCCGCCAGCTGCAGCAGCTGACCGACCAGCCATTCAACATCAACTTTTTTTGCCACACCGATGAGCCGGCCAGTGCCGCACGGGACAGCAACTGGCTAAAACGTCTGCAACCCTGGTTCACCGAATTCGGTGCCGATGCGCCGGCACGGCTGGACAAGGGCTATGACAGCTTCATCGGCAACCAGCCCATGCTGGACATGCTGCTGGAGGAACGTCCGGCTGTGGTCAGCTTCCATTTTGGCCTGCCCGATGCAGCAGCAATTGCTGCTCTCAAACACGCGGGTATTTACCTGATGGGCTGCGCCACCTGTCTGGAGGAAGCGCATATCATTGCAGCCGCCGGGCTGGACGCGGTGATTGCCCAGGGTTATGAAGCCGGCGGGCACCGCGGCCTGTTTGACCCGCAGCAGGAATCCGGCCTGTTGCTGGATGATTTGCTGGCCCAGCTGGTACCGGCCATTAGCCTGCCGATTGTGGCGACAGGCGGCCTGATGGACGGCAAGGATATTGCCCGGGTGCTGGCCGCTGGTGCCAGCGCCGCCCAACTGGGTACGGCGTTTATCTGCTGCCCGGAATCTGCCGCACCGGCCGCCTACCGCGAGCGGTTGCTGTCACCGGCTGCCAGCGAGACCGCCGTTACCGCGATTTTTTCCGGCCGTCCCGCGCGTGGCATGGTCAACCGCAGTCACCGTGAAATCGGCCCCCATGCCGCCGAGCTGGCCGGCTACCCGCAAGCCTACAGCGCCGCCAAGGCA
>CAYMXO010000198.1:0-1476 GCA_964394445.1 uncultured Thiopseudomonas sp. | reverse complement strand
GGTAGCCGTCCAGCTGCTCGGCAAAGTATTCAACCATGTCGTTGCGCTCGGCTTCACCGTGCACCAGTACATCCAGCCCCAGTTCTTCCTGCACGTCAACGGCCAGTCGAATCTGCTCCTGCATGGCCTGACGGTACTGTTCTTCGTTCAATTTGCCCTGGCGCAAGCCCTGACGGGCAGTACGAATTTCCGCTGTTTGCGGGAAAGAACCAATGGTGGTGGTCGGGAACAACGGCAGATTCAGGCGCTCGCGCTGCAGCTTGATGCGCTCGGCAAAGGGGGCAGCACGCTGGCTGTCTTTGGCCGTTACCGCCGCCAGACGCTTCTGCACCTCTGGCTTGTGAATACGGGGCGAGTGAGCACGGCTGTGCTGTACCTCACGGCTTTGCGCCAGTGCAGCCTGCACCTTGGCGCTATCGGGGTTATTGACGGCTTCCGCCAAAATGGCCACTTCTTCACACTTCTGTACGGCAAACGCCAGCCAGCTTTTCAGCTCGTCATCCAGCTGGTCTTCACGGGACAGGTCCACCGGGCTGTGCAGCAGCGAGCAGGACGGCGCCACCCACAGACGATCACCCAGACGCTCGTGGGCGTGATTCAGCGTTTCCAGGATTTTTTCCAGATCGGCACGCCAGACGTTACGGCCATTGACCACACCCAGCGACAGCACTTTATAAGCTGGCAGGCGGTCGAGAATGGTCGGGTACTGTTCCGGCACACGCACCAGATCAATATGCAGACCGTCAACCGGCAGGTTGGCAGCCAGACCCAGGTTGTCTTCCAGACCGGAGAAGTAGGTGGCAATCAGCTTTTTACCCGGTTCAGCTTGCAGCAGGTTATACGCACGCTCAAAGGCGGTTTTCCATTCCTGTGGCAAATCCAGCCCCAGAATCGGCTCATCAATCTGCACCCACTCCACGCCCTGTGCGTTCAGCTTACGCAGGATTTCGCCATACACCGGCAGCAAACGCTCAAGCAGATCAAGGCGGTTAAAGCCTTCTTCTTTTTCCTTAGCCAGCCACAACCAGGTCAGCGGACCGATGATCACCGGCTTGACCTTGTGGCCCAATGCCAGCGCTTCATCAACTTCATCAAACAGCTCGTTCCAGCTCAGGCTGAACTGCTGGTCGGAGGTCAGCTCCGGCACCAGATAGTGATAGTTGGTGTCGAACCACTTGGTCATTTCCTGGGCATGGGCACCGCCGCAGCAGCTGGTTTCCACCACGCCACGGGCAATGGCAAACAAGGTGTCCAGGCTGGGCTTTTCGCCGGCTTTAAGAAAGCGCTCAGGAATGGCGCCAAAGGTCAGGCTGTGGGTCAGCACCTGGTCGTACCAGGCAAAGTCACCGACCGGCAGCAGCTCGATGCCCGCATCTTTTTGCAGCTGCCAGTGTCTGGCACGCAGCTCACGACCGGTGTGTTGCAGTTGCTGTTCGCTGATGTCGCCTTTCCAGTAGGCTTCAACGGCTTTTTTCA
>CAYMXO010000197.1:0-1480 GCA_964394445.1 uncultured Thiopseudomonas sp. | reverse complement strand
TCGGTAAAAAACTGGTCGAGATCAGAACCATCTTCTTGCGTATACGACTGGATGGCGTAGCTCAGCTGAGCTTCATCAAAAATACCTGTGTCTTCGGCGTAGAAACAGAACAGAAGGCGCGTTAGAAACACGTTGAGGGCGTGAATGTCCTCGGGCTTCGTCAGGTCGTTACGCTCACGAATCAGGTCAAATAGCTGACCCATTTTCTCGGATGCTTTCAGATCAGCGGGATGCTCCGAGTACATTACGGCTTTTTCGTATCCGGCTAGCGGTAAGAAAAAAGCGTAGTTTCGGGCCAGCTCGTCAAAGGGTACATCAAGGCGCTCATCAGCCTTTAGGTCATAGGCCACCACGTCTTCAAAGTCTGTAGCAATGACAAACCGAATATCGTTCCTGGTCACCACCTCACTTGTCTTGAGCGAGTCAGCTACGCTTGCCACATCAGAGCCCGGTTCGAGCACACTAAAGTAAAGCTGTTTGCGCAACCCTACATCGCCGCTGCCTACCGCTACGTTTCTACTGTCATCACCATTACGCAAGCGCGTGATAGTGCTTTTTGCGAACCCGTAGGCATCCAAAAAGGAAAACACAAATTCATCACGTTTAGGGTTGGAGCAAATCTGCTCCATTGACTCAATGATGCTACCTTGGCTAACGGCCATTTGATGATCCTTTTAATTTATGCCGCACTTGGCTGGCTTTGAATGTGCGTTAAAGCTGTCTATCCATCGTAAACCGCTAACAGCTACCGCCCTTTGCTGTCGCTATGCTGCTCACAGGAAGCTCTGAGAAGCCACCTCTCGCAAGAGAGCTGTTAAGCGTTACACGGGATACGCCAAAATGTTTGGCTACCTCTGTTTTTGTGATGGTGGGGTCTTTAAGCATGGCTGCTGCTTTCTTTATATCGGCATTGCTCATTTTGGGTTTACGTCCACCCTTTCGCCCCCTGGCTCTTGCTGATGCAAGCCCGGCCTTTGTTCTGTCAGAAATCAGATTGCGCTCAAACTCAGCCAAAGCACCAAACAAGTGAAATACAAGCCGGCCACCTGCGCTGGTCGTATCAATGCTTTCCGTTAAGGACTTAAACCCTACGCCCCTCTCCTCAAGCTCACTCACTATTTCAACAAGATTCTTCAATGAGCGCCCAAGCCTGTCGAGCCGCCAAACGACCAGGGTATCGCCTTTGCGCAAGCTGCGTAGGCAAGCCTCCAGTTCTGCTCTCTGGTAAGTGCTACTCCCAGTCTTTTTTTCATGGAAGATCTGCTCACAACCTGCTTTCTCCAGCGCATCGAGCTGGAGATCAGTATTTTGGTCTTGAGTGGAAACTCGCGCATAGCCTATCTGCATAGAAAACGTACCTTTAATTTGCGTAGATACTTTTACACAGTTTCTTTACACGGAACAAGCAATTTAGAGTGTTTTTTATGTCATTTTTAGAAGGCGACTGCACGAAATATCAGGAGTCGCTTTCACTACCCTT
>CAYMXO010000196.1:0-1585 GCA_964394445.1 uncultured Thiopseudomonas sp. | reverse complement strand
CCGGTATCGCGTCCGCTGTTTTTCTACGTCAAGGGTGAGCACCTCGACGCCGTGCCCGGGCTGGCCGACTTTGTCGAGTACTTCCTGGCGGACAGCGTCTCCGGTTACGGCAGCCCGCTGGAAGAGGCTGGCCTGATCCCGCTAGACGATGATGAACGGGCAAAAACTCTTGACAGCTTTATGCAGCACAAAGCTATTCGATAGAGGAACGTTAGAATGAATAGCACCATGCTGGCATTCATCCTGCTGGCGGTGACGGCACTGGCCTATCAGTTTGGCCTGCTGCGCAGCACGCAGCAGGGCCGGACACTGGCGCGTGAGCAGGTTCACTCCAGACCTGTGTACCACGCAGTCTGGCTGGCAATTTGTTGCGGCGCACCCGGACTACTGGTGCTGCTGCTATGGTCAGCACTAGAGCCGTTACTGATTCGTAACTGGCTGCTGGCCAGCTGGTCCGAACTGCTTAGCGGCCCGGCGGAAACCGCCAGCGTGATCCTGATGCGTCGCCTGAACGAGCTGGCAGCCGGGGCTGACAACGCAAGCGCCCTAGAACTGGCCGCGGCACAACAGCTCGGTCAACTGCAAAACTGGTTCGTGCTAGGCAAAACCGCACTGGTCGCACTGGCCAGCGCCGGCGGGCTGATCTGGGCAGCACGGCGCATGAGCGCAACCTTCAAGGCGCGCCACCAGGTCGAGCGTGTGGTACGTATCCTGTTGCTGGGCTGTTCGGCAGTGGCAGTACTGACCACTCTCGGCATTGTGCTGTCGATGGTCAGCGAGGCTTTCAATTTCTTCAGTTTCATCCGCCCCTCCGAGTTCTTCTTCGGCACCAAATGGAGCCCAGCCTTCAGCAGTACCGGCGACGTCCATGGCGAATACGGCCTGCTGCCGCTGCTGTGGGGCACGCTGATGGTCAGCCTGATTGCCATGCTGGTCGCAGTCCCGCTGGGGCTGATGACCGCCATCTACATGGCCGAATACGCACCAACCTGGTTCCGCGACATGGCCAAGCCGGTGATCGAGATTCTCGCCGGCATCCCGACCATCGTGTACGGCATTTTCGCCCTGATGGCGGTCGGGCCGTTCTTTGCCGCTGCCGGCGAACTGCTCGGTTTCCAGGTACGCGCCACCAGTGCCCTGACTGCCGGCGTAGTAATGGGGCTGATGATCATTCCCTTTGTCTCGTCCTTGTCGGACGACATCATCACCCGCGTACCCCAGGCGCTGCGCGATGGCGCACTGGGACTGGGCGCGACCCGCTCGGAATGCATCCGTCAGGTGGTGCTGCCCGCCGCCCTGCCCGGGATTGTCGGCGCTTTTTTGCTGGCGTTCAGTCGCGCGATTGGCGAAACCATGATTGTGGTGCTGGCCGCCGGCAACAGTCCACAGCTGCACGCCAATCCGCTGGAAGCCATTTCTACCGTGACCGTCAGCATCATCAACCAGCTCACCGGTGATACCGACTTTGCCGGCCCGCAGTCGCTGGTGGCCTTTGCGCTGGGCCTGACCCTGTTCGTAATTACCCTGGCTCTGAACGTGATCGCCCTCTATGTGGTACGCAAGTACCGGGAGCACTATGAATAAG
>CAYMXO010000195.1:0-1589 GCA_964394445.1 uncultured Thiopseudomonas sp. | reverse complement strand
GCGAAATCGAATACCGCACCGTGCGCGAAAACATCGTGTCCGGCAAGCCGCGTATCGACGGTCGTGACACCACCACCGTACGTCCGCTGAACATCGAAGTCGGCATGCTCGACAAGACCCACGGCTCTGCCCTGTTCACCCGCGGCGAAACACAGGCACTGGTTGTGGCCACCCTGGGTACCGCCCGCGACGCACAGCTGCTGGATACCCTGGAAGGCGAGAAGCGTGACCACTTCATGCTGCACTACAACTTCCCTCCATACTCCGTAGGCGAGTGTGGCCGTATGGGTGCCACCGGCCGTCGTGAGATCGGCCACGGCCGTCTGGCCCGTCGTGGTGTTGCCGCCATGCTGCCCAGCGCCGATGACTTCCCCTACACTGTGCGTGTGGTTTCCGAAATCACCGAGTCCAACGGCTCAAGCTCCATGGCGTCCGTCTGTGGTGCCTCCCTGGCCCTGATGGATGCCGGTGTGCCGATGAAGGCACCGGTTGCCGGTATCGCCATGGGTCTGGTCAAGGAAGGCGAGCGCTTTGCCGTCCTGACCGACATCCTGGGTGACGAAGACCACTTGGGCGACATGGACTTCAAGGTGGCCGGTACCGCCAACGGCGTCACCGCACTGCAGATGGACATCAAGATCGAGGGCATCACCGAGGAGATCATGGAGATCGCCCTGGAACAGGCTCACACCGCGCGCATCACCATCCTGGAACAGATGAACCAGGTACTGCCGGCGTCCCGTAGCGAAATCTCCGAGAACGCACCGTCGATGCTGACGATGAAGATCGACTCCGACAAGATCCGCGACGTGATCGGCAAGGGTGGTGCTACCATCCGCGCCATCTGTGAAGAAACCAACGCGTCCATCGACATCGAAGACGACGGTTCCATCAAGATCTTTGGTGAAACCAAGGAAGCTGCCGAAGCTGCCCGTGAAGCCGTACTGGCCATTACTGCCGAAGCCGAAATCGGCAAGATCTATCACGGCAAGGTCGAGCGCATCGTGGACTTCGGTGCCTTCGTCAACATCCTGCCCGGCAAGGACGGTCTGGTGCACATTTCCATGATCAGCAACGAGCGCGTGGAAAAGGTCACCGACTACCTGAAAGAAGGCGAGATGATCGACGTGGTTGTGCTGGACGTCGACAACCGCGGCCGCATCAAGCTGTCCATCAAGGACGTTGAAGCCGCCCGCGCTGAACAGGAATAAGTTTTCTTCCTGAACAAAAAGCCACCTACGGGTGGCTTTTTGCGTATATGGGCTTTTATTTTAATGCGCACAGGCCGTGACCGTTGTGCTGCGTGGGTGAAGCGTCCTGGCGCCTTGACAGCCATCGGCCCGCGACACTCCGGAGCGGAACAACCGTCAAAACCACATCGTTTTATTATGAGCAGCGCTCAAGTTGATTCTTAATTCTTTGAGTTTGTTTCAATATCTGGCTGCCAGCACAATGGCCACCTCAAAATCAAGGAGGTGCCCCATGGCATTAGCACACAACCTCGGTTTTCCGCGTATTGGTGGTGACCGGGAACTGAAAAAAGCCGTTGAAGCCTACTGGAAAGGCGACATCAGCGAACAGCAACTGCA
>CAYMXO010000194.1:0-1630 GCA_964394445.1 uncultured Thiopseudomonas sp. | reverse complement strand
GCAATCAGCTGGGTGTATTCAGAGCCAAAATCCAGAACGAGGATTTTTTCTGCATGGATGTCTGTCGTGTTCATTGCGTTGTCTCTTGATAAGTACGTTTGAGCAAAAGTGTGATCCAAATGGAAACGGATGCCGGCACAGCCGGAGCTGGCGTGGCCAGCACATCACCGCTACATCCGACAGGCTCCGCAGCGCTATCCATGACGTAACGGGGTGCTCCTGATGGTTGCAGGCCCGCCACCGGGCCATTTTCCAGCGAGTAAAACAACAAACCGCCATAAAGGCGGTTTGTGTTGGAATCAGCCGACGCGGTAGTTCGGCGCCTCCTTGGTAATTTGCACGTCATGCACATGGGACTCGGCCATGCCGGCTCCGGTGATGCGGACAAACTGCGGTTTGGTACGCATATCCTCGATGCTGGCACTGCCGGTATAGCCCATGGCGGCACGCAGCCCACCCATCAGCTGATGCACGATGGCGGCCATGCTGCCCTTGTAGGGCACGCGGCCTTCGATGCCTTCCGGTACCAGCTTCTCGGCACCGCCGCTGCTGTCCTGAAAATAGCGGTCGGACGAGCCCTGCGCCTGCGCCATGGCGCCCAGCGAACCCATGCCGCGGTAAGACTTGTAGGAACGGCCCTGGAACAGCTCGATCTCACCCGGAGACTCTTCGGTACCGGCAAACATGGAGCCCATCATCACGGTATTGGCACCGGCAACAATGGCCTTGGCCAGATCACCGGAAAAGCGGATGCCGCCATCGGCAATCATTGGCACACCGGTACCTTCAAGAGCAGCGGATACATTGGCAATGGCGCTGATTTGCGGCACACCGACACCGGCGACAATGCGCGTGGTACAGATGGAGCCCGGACCGATACCCACCTTGACCGCATCGGCGCCGGCCTTGACCAGATCCAGTGCAGCTTCGGCAGTGGCAATGTTGCCGCCAATCACCTGCACTTGCGGGAAGTTCTCTTTTACCCAGCGTACACGGTCAATCACGCCTTTTGAGTGGCCATGGGCGGTATCGACCACCACCACATCCACGCCAACGGCAGCCAGGGCACGGATGCGTTCTTCGGTATCGGCGCCTGTACCGACTGCAGCACCAACACGCAGGCGGCCCTGCTCGTCCTTGGACGCCAGCGGATAGCTGCGGGCTTTTTCGATATCACGGAAAGTAACCATGCCGCGCAACTCAAACGCATCGTTGACGATCAGCATCTTTTCAATGCGGTGCTCGTACAGCCTGGCCTTGATTTCTTCCAGCCCGGTGCCCTCGGCCACCGTCACCAGACGCTCTTTCGGCGTCATGATGGCAGCCACGGTATCGCAGGTGTTGGGCATTACGCGCAGGTCACGGCCGGTGACAATACCCACCAGCTTGCCGTCATCAATCACCGGAAAACCGGAAAAGCCCAGCTCGCGCGTCTGCGCCAGCAAATCGACGGTCTTCATGGTGGAGGTTACCGTGACCGGATCCTGCACGATAGCCGTTTCATGACGCTTGACCTTGCGCACTTCAGCCGCCTGCTGCTCGATAGTCATGTTTTTGTGCACGATACCGATGCCACCTTCCTGGGCCATGGCAATGGCCAGACGGGCTTCGGTAACGGTATCCATGGCCG
>CAYMXO010000193.1:0-1654 GCA_964394445.1 uncultured Thiopseudomonas sp. | reverse complement strand
CTATTGACAAAGTATTTCCATTAACAAACCAAATTCTCACAGAACTGGATTCGCTAACCAAAGAATACGAACATATGCAAACAGAACTGGCAAGGCGTAATCCGGGCCTGGCAGCAAAAGACTTCGGTTTCTCCGTCACCCCGCAAGGTGAGCTGATGATTCTGGAGCGCAACAGCCCACTCACCACACAAGAAACCGAGTATTTGAACAACTGGCTAAACAGTTCAGATCAATTAAAAATACTTGCTACACAGTCCGCACAAATGATGATTGAGTACACTCAGTTAGCGCCTTCAATAATATCCAACCCTGACCAAACACTGGACATGCACCTCAATGGGGAAGAAAAATTTAGGCCGCCAGGCAGGTATAACTTAAATATGGATAATTTTCATACAACCATAGACTTGCAGCAAGCATTACATCCTTATGGAGAACAGCCCATGTCTTTTTTTCACGGACGCTGGATCGACCAACTCTACAGCAAGGGTGAGGTACGCCCCATTGAGGACATTATTCAAGTAATACACCCTGGGATCAGCACAAAAGCCTAGGCTCAACGAGCATAAAATCACAGCATGGACTGCAGCTTCGTCGCCAGCCCGGCCAAATACTAAATTTCTGGTAAAGCAGCCGATATAAGCACTGAGCAAAAAATTATTGTTTTGGAGGAAAAACATGGAAATCACTTCTGCTTACCTAAAAAGCGCTGCCTTGCGGCAGCGCCTTTTGTTTATCCTTCCATGGACCCTGCGTCTACGCGCAGGGTGACGATGACCTGCCAGAGGATAACAACTACCCTGTCAGAAGGTAACACGCCTTTCCCTTACACCGCCCTGGCGTATTCCTCGCGCAGCTGTCTGGCTGCTTTGACCATGTGTTCCAGTGCCGCTTTGGTTTCTGGCCAGCCTCGGGTTTTCAAGCCGCAATCGGGGTTGGCCCAAAGTTGTTCCACCGGCAGACGTTGAGCGGCTTTACGCAGCAGGTTGGCCATTTCTTCACTGCCCGGTACACGGGGCGAGTGAATGTCGTACACGCCCGGGCCAATGTCGTTCGGGTAGTGGAAGCTCTCGAAGGCATCCAGCAGCTCCATTTGCGAGCGTGAAGTCTCGATGGTAATCACGTCGGCATCCATGGCGGCAATGGCGGCGATCACGTCATTAAACTCGCTGTAACACATGTGTGTGTGGATCTGGGTTTCGTTACGTACACCGCTGGCCGTCAGGCGGAAGGCTTCGGTGGCCCAGTCCAGATAGTGCTGCCAGTCGGCGCGGCGCAGCGGCAGCCCTTCGCGGAATGCGGCTTCGTCAATCTGGATGATCTTGATGCCGGCGGCTTCCAGATCCACCACTTCATCACGAATGGCCAGCGCCAGCTGCTGTGCCTGCTGCTTGCGGGTCAGGTCTTCGCGCGGGAAGGACCACATCAGCATGGTCACCGGGCCGGTCAGCATGCCCTTCATGATCTTGTCGGTCTGCTGCTGGGCGTAGGCAATCCACTCCACGGTCATGGCGTGCGGACGGGAAATGTCGCCATAAATAACCGCAGGCTTCACACAGCGCGAACCATAGCTCTGTACCCAGCCAAAGCGGGTGAACAGGTAGCCGTCCAGCTGCTCGGCAAAGTATTCAACCATGTCGTTGCGCTCGGCTTC
>CAYMXO010000192.1:0-1662 GCA_964394445.1 uncultured Thiopseudomonas sp. | reverse complement strand
ATCAGCAGAATGATGCCGATGACTGCAATCATGCTCAGGTCATTGCCGGTCAGTACCAGCGCCAGCAGCGCACCGATGGCCGCCGAGGGCAGCGTGGACAGGATGGTGACCGGGTGGATATAGCTTTCATACAGCACGCCCAATACCAGATACATGGTGACCACCGCCGCCAGGATCAGCCAGAGGGTGCTCGACAACGAAGCCCGGAAGGCAGCAGCAGCGCCCTGAAATTCACTCTGGATGGCGTCCGGCATGCCCAGCTCCTGTTGTGCCCGTTCGATAACCTCGACCGCCTGCCCCAGCGATACTCCGGGAGCCAGGTTGAAGGAGACGGTAATCGCCGGAAACTGGCCGATATGGTTGACCAGCAGCGGCGCTGACCTTTCTTCAATGCTGACCAGACTGGCCAGCCGCACGGCTTGTCCGCTGCTGCCACGCACATGCACATCCTGCAGGCGCGCGTGTGCATCCGCAGGATCACCCAGCGCCTCCAGTACCACGCGGTACTGACTGCTCTGGGTAAAGATGGTGGAAATCTGCCGCTGACCAAAGGCGTCGTACAGGGCATCGGTTATGGTGCCAACGCTGATGCCGAGCCGGCCGGCCTGATCACGGTCGATATCCAGGTAATATTGCAGGCCGTCGGCCAGCTGGTCACTGGCCACATCGCGCAATTCGGGCTGCTGTTGCAGGTGTGCCACCAACTGTGGTGCCCAGCTTTGCAGCAGCTGCGGATCAGCAGACTCCAGACTGAACTGGAACTGGGTACGGCTGACCCGATCCTCAATACTGAGATCCTGTACGGGTTGCAGATACAGCTGGATACCCAAAACACGGTCAAGCTGTGGGCGCAGCCGCTCGATAATCTGGCCGGCACTTTCGCTGCGCTGATCAAAAGGCACCAGATTAATCAGCAAACGCCCGGTGTTGAGCGTCGGGTTACTGCCATCCACCCCTATTTGCGTGGATACTGACTGCACCGCCGAGTCCTGCAACAACACTTCGGTCAGCCGTTGCTGACGCTCGCTCATGGCAGCAAAGGAAATGCTTTGCGGCGCTTCGGAAATACCCTGAATCACACCGGTATCCTGCTCGGGGAAAAAGCCCTTGGGTACGGCAATCCACAGCAGCGCCGTCACCACAAAGGTTGCCACCGCCACCAGCAGGGTCAGCACCTGATGCTGCAGTACCCAGCCCAGACTTTTGCCGTAACCGGCAATAATGCGGGTAAGCCAGTCCTCTTCTACTTCGCCAGGCTTGCCTGGCTTGAGCAAACGGGCGCACATCATCGGCGTCAGGGTTAGCGAAATCACCAGCGAAATCAGGATGGCCACGGCCAGGGTAATGGCAAATTCGCGGAATAGCCGGCCCACCACATCCTGCATGAACAGCAACGGAATCAATACCGCAATCAGTGAAAACGTCAGGGAAATCAGGGTAAAGGTAATCTGCCTGGCACCCTTCAAGGCAGCATTCAGCGGAGTCTCGCCTTCCTCCATATGCCGGGCAATGTTTTCCAGCATGACAATGGCGTCATCCACCACAAAGCCGGTGGCGATGGTCAGCGCCATCAGCGTGAGGTTATTCAGGGAAAACCCGGCCAGATGCATCACGCCAAAGGTGCCGATCAGCGACAGCGGCACCACAATCGACGGAATCAGC
>CAYMXO010000191.1:0-1709 GCA_964394445.1 uncultured Thiopseudomonas sp. | reverse complement strand
GCTTGTTGATGTTGGCGGTCAGCAGGGCAACCTGGACTTCGGGAGAACCGGTGTCACCGGCGGCTTGCTGATAGTCGCTAACAATCTGGGCTTTTTCTTCAACGCTGAGTGCCATAACTGGCTCCTTTAACTTCTGGACAGGCCGGGTACTTTTCTGATAACAGCCCCGTGTTTAAAAAATGGCATGACCGTGCCTGCCAACAGCCACCCATGCATCCGGCCAGACAGCCGGAAAAACTTTGCTATTGTGGCCTAATCAGGCGTCTGGGTGCAACCTGTCCGTCATCGTCAATTTCCGCCACGCCGATAAACTCGCCACCATGGCTGTACACCCGCACCAGACCGCTGGCGGGCGCCCCCGGTGCACGGACGGACTGGCCATTTTGCCAGTAGTAGGTGGTGTGCTCGGTCAGAGTCACTGCGGGCCAGTCGAGCAGTCCTGCATCGCAGGGTAACAGGTGCTGATCCAGCGCTTCACTGCCCTGCTCTTCCTGCAACGCCACCAGCTGCTCCAGGCTGATCGCACGGGACAGGTCAAAAGGCCCGGCAACCGTACGACGCAGGCCGGCTACATGGGCGCCACAGCCCAGTTCGCGACCGATGTCTTCGGCCAACGTACGGATATAGGTGCCCTTGCTGCAACTGACACGCAGACGCAGCAGATCGCCGTCCAGCTCCAGCAGCTCAAGCTCTGCAATGTGTACCGGGCGCGCCTTGCGCTCGACCACTTCACCGGCTCGGGCCAGTTTGTACAGGGGCTGGCCGTCCTGTTTCAGCGCCGAATACATCGGCGGCACCTGCAGGATGTCGCCACGAAACTGCGGCAGCACGGCCTCCACATCAGCGTGTGTCACGCTGACCGGGCGGGTTTCTACTACCTGCCCTTCGGCGTCACCCGTGTCGGTGGTCTGGCCCAGACGCACGTCGGCCTCATAGGTCTTGTCGGCATCGAGCAAATAGCGGGAAAACTTGGTTGCCTCGCCAAAACACAGCGGCAACACGCCGGTCGCCAGCGGGTCCAGGCTACCGGTGTGGCCGCCCTTGTCCGAATTGAGCAACCAGCGCACCTTTTGCAGGGCACCGTTGGAGCTGATGCCCCGCGGCTTGTCCAGAATCAGGATGCCGCTCACACTGCGGCGTTTACGTTTCACCTGCCGGCTCACTTATTCCTCTCCGTCCTGCTGGTGGTTGTTGCGGTCACTGGCCAGCGCACGCTCGATCAGTGTCGACATATAGGCACCACGGCTGATGCTTTGATCGTAATAAAAATGCAGCTGCGGAATGCTGCGCAGCTTGATCGCCTTGCCCAACAACATGCGCAGATAGCCTGCTACTTCGTTGAGCACGTCCAGGTTGGCGTCAATCGTTTCGGCATCCTCACTGTTCATCAGCGTGATGTAGACCTTGGCATGGCCAAGGTCACGGCTGACATCGACACCGGTCAGGGTAACAAAGCCCAGACGCGGATCCTTGACCTCGCGCGGAATCAGTACCGCCAGTTCGCGCTGGATCTGGTCACCGACCCGCTGGGCCCTGCTGTATTGTTTGCTCATGATGTTCTACCTCATGGAGCGGTGTTTTAAGCAACAAACGGCACGCCAGAGACTGGCCGTGCCGTTGTCGTGTTTCAGGTCTCAAGGATCAGAGTGTACGGGCCACTTCAACCTTCTCGAACACCTCGATCTTGTCACCGACCTTGACGTCGTTGT
>CAYMXO010000190.1:0-1721 GCA_964394445.1 uncultured Thiopseudomonas sp. | reverse complement strand
TGCACTGGTACGAGCAGGCATCACTGCAGGGCCATGCCGATGCCCAGTACCGTCTGGGCCTGATGTTTGCCGAAGGCAAAGGGGTTGCCGTCAACCGCTCACAGGCCTACATCATTCTGAAGATGTCCGCCATCAACGGCTCCGATGCCGCTTTTGATGCCAGCGACCTGCTCGACGGGCAAATGAGCCGCGAAGAGCGCAAGCAGGCCAATGACGTCCTGTCGCATATTTTCCGCCGCTACCTGCGCCATATCCAGGAACAAAGTGCACAGGAACAGGGCGCGGCGGACAACGGCAGCAGCATGCTGCCCCGCCCCTGACCTCCGGGAGCCTCCAGAATGCCTCTGCCAACGGATTCCAGCCAGCCGGTGTGCAACCGGATGGCCGCTGTACTGCTGGCCGCCTTCTGCATGTTTGCGCACGCAGAAGAAGCAGCCACCGACTCCACGGGCGAAGCAGCCAGGGCACAGGAACCGGCGCAGGACGTCCCGCGCCCTGCCCTGCGCAGCCGTCATCTGCTTGAACTTGAGCGCTTGCAGCAGGCCTACCCCGAACAGTTTCGCCGGCTCGACGGCAATCCGGAACCGGCAGCCGCCCTTTACCTGCAGGCCAACCGCGCCGAAGCCAGAGGCTGGGTCATTCTGATACCGGGCGCTGCAGAGCCAGCCGACGCTGCCTTCAATATCGAACGCTTGCGTCGCACCCTGCCCGACTCCGGCTGGCACACGTTAAGCCTGCAGCTGCCGGCCCCGGTTTTTTCCGCACTGCATGTTTCACCCCTTCCGCCCGCAGCAGATACCGAAGCAGCCGAAGACAAGCAGCCTGGCACCGAGGAAATCCCGGGCAATCACGATGCTGCAACTGTCGGCAGCACAGAGCCGGATGCTGTCGCGGCAACGCCTGCCGAAGACAGTAGCGACGCCGCAACAGCCGGCAACATGGAACCACCCGCTTACTCCACACAGATATTGGCCCTGATCGATGCAGCCGTGACCATGGCAACCGGCGGACAGCCGGAGCGTCTGGTCATCCTTGGTCAGCACGAAGGTGCTTACTGGGTCATGCGCTGGGCCGACTCCCGGGATGCCGCAGCCGATGCACTGGTTTTGCTGCACGCCCGCGAAGCAGAAGACTCTCCTGCATTGCCGGAACTGGCGGGCCGCGTCACCCTGCCCGTGGCAGACTTCCATGCCATGCAGGACACCGGCAGCCGGAATGCGGCACGCCTGCGCCTGGATAGCAGCAAGCGCAACCCGGACAGCCAGTACCGGCTGACGGCTTTGCGCGAGCCGGCACAGGTTCTGCGCGAAAGCGAACTGGTGCGCCGAGTCAAGGGGACGCTTTCAAATCTTGACGCCAAGAAATAGGCGTTTATTGTTTTAAGTCAGCTCTTTTTCAATAAAATTCGGTTTGAATAGCTGCAACGTTATTTTAATGACCAATCAGTTCTCTCACCGGATTCACCATGATCAAGCGCTCCATCCTCAACCTTCTTGCCCTGCCACTGCTGTTGCTGCTGGCCGTCCCGGCGACCACCCATGCTGACACGGTGCAACAGGCCCTGCAGCGACTACAGGAATTGCAGGCCAGTCCTGAACTGGCCCGACAAGCTTACGCTGCCGCCGAAGAGCGAATTACCTTTTGCAGTTTCTGCCACGGCAAGGATGGCAACAGCACGCGTGACGACATTCCCAATCTTGCCGCACAAACCCCGCAGTACC
>CAYMXO010000189.1:0-1733 GCA_964394445.1 uncultured Thiopseudomonas sp. | reverse complement strand
GGGCACCCATATAAAGGAAGGGCCGGCGTACATAGCCGTCGGTACCGCCAACCAGTTTGACCACCTCGATCTCGGTGCGGCGGTTCTCGATATGCAGGCGAATGGTATTGCCAACCACCAGCAAGAGTGCGGCGATCAGTACTACAGTCAATGCAAAGATGAAACGTTCACCCAGCCGCAGCATGGCGGCCAAGCGCTCGACCCACTGCAGGTCCAGTTGCACCTGTTGCACGTGAGGCATGTTCTCCAGGCTGTGAACCAGATCCTGCAGCTGTTCCGGATCCACCTGTACCGGGGTGATCAGCAGGCTGGATGGCAGCGGGTTGTCCGGCAGTTCCTGCAACACCTGGCCCAGACCGGAAAACCTGGAAAAGTCCTGCAGCGCCTGATCACGGCTGATCCATCTGGCTTCGGCAATGCCCTCATGGGCCTGCAGGTTGGCCAGCAGCTCCTGTGCCTGCTTGTCCGTAGTCTTCAAGTCGAAGAAAACCGAGATCTGCGCAGCCTGCTGCCAGGATGCCCCCAGCTGGTTCAGGTTGTTCAGCAACAGGGTCAGGCCCATCGGCAGGCTCAGCGCCACGGCAATCACCAGACAGGTAAAAAAGCTGCCAAACGGCTGACGCAGAATGCGCAGGGCGCTATCGAGAAAGCTGGCCTTGTGGCTGGCGAGCCAGGCTTGCAGCTGTACGCGGGCCTCGGTGGCCTCTTCCGGCGGACCATCCACATAGCGCCTTTCGGTTGCGCCGATGCGCTTGCCGGGCTGGTCGGGAGTCAGTTGTGCACTCATCAGATTGCCTCGCCATCTGCGATCAGGCGGCCGCGCTGCAGCGTCAGCATGCGGTGACGCATGCGCGCGATCAGCGCCAGGTCGTGGCTGGCAATGATCACCGTGGTGCCCAGCCGGTTGATGTCTTCGAATACGCCCATGATTTCAGCGGCCAGTTTCGGGTCCAGGTTGCCGGTCGGTTCGTCCGCCAGCAACAATGCCGGCTGATGCACTATGGCCCGGGCAATGCCGACCCGCTGCTGCTGACCGGTAGACAGATCGGACGGCGGCTGCATCGCCTTGTCCTTGAGGCTGACCCGCTCCAGCGCCAGGCTGACACGGGCATTGATCTCCTCGCGCGACAGGCCGAGGATGTGCAGCGGCAGAGCGACGTTCTCGAATACGCTGCGATCGAACAGCAGCTGGTGGTTCTGGAACACCACACCGATCTGGCGGCGCAGGAAAGGAATCTGCGAGTTGCGGATACGGCCCAGGTCCTGTCCGGCCAGCAACAGCTGGCCAGCCGTTGGCCGCTCCATTGCCAGCAGCAGGCGCATCATGGTGCTCTTGCCGGCACCGGAGTGGCCGGTGACAAACAGGAACTCGCCACGGCGTACATGTACGCTCAACTCATGCAGTCCGACATGTCCATTAGGGTAGCGCTTGGCTACCTTGTCGAACTTGATCATCAGCCTTCCCTGCTGCTGAACAGCGCGCGGACGAAGTCCTTGGCCACGAAGGGACGCAGGTCATCAATACCCTCGCCTACGCCAATGAAGCGCACCGGAATATCAAACTGCCTGGCCAGCGCGAAAATCACGCCACCCTTGGCGGTACCGTCCAGCTTGGTCAGTACCAGACCGGTGACGGCTACGGCCTCGTTGAACTGGCGGGTCTGGTTGATGGCGTTCTGGCCGGTGCCGGCATCCAGCACCAGCAGCACCTCGTGGGGAGCCGACTCGTCCAG
>CAYMXO010000188.1:0-1745 GCA_964394445.1 uncultured Thiopseudomonas sp. | reverse complement strand
CTTGCCGTCCAGATGGTTTTCCACCAGCCAGGGGTAGGATGGCATCTTCGATTCGGGCACTACGTTGCGCGGGTTATACAGGTGCGCACGGTGCCAGTCATCGGAGTAACGGCCGCCCACGCGGGCCAGGTCCGGACCGGTACGCTTGGAGCCCCAGAGGAAGGGGTGGTCGTAGACGCTTTCACCGGCAACGGAATAGTGGCCGTAGCGCTCGGTCTCGGCGCGGAACGGGCGGATCATCTGTGAGTGACAGCCGACACAGCCTTCACGGATATAGATGTCGCGGCCTTCCAGCTGCAGTGCGGTGTAGGGCTTGAGGCCTTCTACCGGCTCGTTGACTACATCCTGGAAAAACAGCGGGACGATCTGGGTCAGACCGCCAACGCTGACGGCGATGACCATGAAGAACGCCAGCAGGGCGACGTTCTTTTCGAGTTTCTCATGTCCTTGCATCAGTGGACTCCTTCAACCGTAAAGCGATTGGCAATGGCGGCCTTGGCTGGGTCGGCACTGCGAATGGTTTTCCAGACGTTCCAGGCCATCAGCAGCATGCCGCTAAAGAAGATGGCGCCACCGATCAGGCGAACCACAAAGCCCGGGTGGCTGAGGTTGATGGCTTCCTGGAAGGTATAAGTCAGGGTACCGTCGTCGTTGACTGCGCGCCACATCAGACCCTGGGCGATGCCGTTAACCCACAGGGAGGCGATATAGAGCACGGTGCCAATGGTCGACATCCAGAAGTGGGTGTTGATCAGGTTGATGCTGTACATCTGTTCGCGGCCAAACAGGCGCGGGATCAGGTGGTACAGGGAGCCGATGGAAACCATGGCAACCCAGCCCAGGGCACCGGCGTGCACGTGGCCGACGGTCCAGTCGGTGTAGTGTGACAGCGCGTTGACGGTCTTGATCGACATCATCGGGCCTTCAAAGGTGGACATGCCGTAAAACGCCAGCGATACCACCAGGAAGCGCAGGATAGGGTCGCTGCGCAGTTTGTGCCAGGCACCGGACAGGGTCATCATGCCGTTGATCATGCCACCCCAGCTTGGCGCCAGCAGGATCAGGGACATGATCATGCCCAGGCTCTGCGCCCAGTCGGGCAGGGCGGTGTAGTGCAGGTGGTGCGGGCCGGCCCAGATGTACAGGGTGATCAGTGCCCAGAAGTGCACGATGGACAGGCGGTAGGAGTAGATCGGGCGCTCGGCCTGCTTGGGTACGAAGTAGTACATCATGCCGAGGAAGCCGGCCGTCAGGAAAAAGCCCACCGCGTTATGGCCATACCACCACTGCACCATGGCATCGGTAGCGCCCGAATAGGCGGAATAGGACTTGATCAGGGCGCCGGAAATGACCGGCAGTTCCATGCTGTTGACCACATGCAGCATGGCCACGACCAGAATGAAGCCACCATAGAACCAGTTGCCGACATAGATGTGTTTGACCTTGCGCTTGACCAGGGTGCCAAAGAAGACAATGGCATAGCTGATCCAGACGATGGTGATCAGGATGTCGATTGGCCATTCCAGCTCGGCATATTCCTTTGAGGTGGTATAGCCCAGCGGCAGACTGACGGCTGCCAGCAGAATAACCAGCTGCCAGCCCCAGAAGGTGAAAGCAGCCAGTTTGGGCGCAAACAGCACGGTCTGGCAGGTACGCTGGACCGAATAGTAGCAGGTGGCAAACAGTGCGCAGCCGCCAAAGGCGAAAATCACCGCATTGGTATGCAGCGGACGCAGGCGGCCATA
>CAYMXO010000187.1:0-1815 GCA_964394445.1 uncultured Thiopseudomonas sp. | reverse complement strand
TCGCTGCGACAGCGTGCCTGTGCATGCTGCAAGGCCAACTCCCGCACACCGCGCCCACGCCAGGCCCAGCCCAACAGTGTCAGCAGAAAAAGGCCGGCAACCACCTCGCCGAGTGTCATATTGATTCCCATTGGCAATTCCCTGGTCAGCTGTCACACAGCATCCACAGGCCATGCGGCTGTGGATAACTTTTGGCGGCGCAGCTACAATAACCGATCTTTTGATCCATCTTTCGGGAGATGTCCGTGCCTGTCAATCTCTGGCTGCAATCCGTTGATTTCTTGCGTGACGAGCTGCCTGCCCAGCATTTCAACACCTGGATTCGTCCGTTACAGGTTGAAAGCGAAGGTGGCCGCCTGCTGGTCTACGCACCCAACCGGTTTGTGCTGGACTGGGTCAATGACAAGTACTTCACCCGTCTGCTGGAACTGATGACTGAACGCAACAACGGTGAGGTGCCTGATGTAAGCCTGCTGATCGGCAGTCGCAGCCAGCCGGCTGTCAGCGTACCCGCTCCGGTGGCACCTGTTGCCAGCCAACCGGCACCTGCGGCTCCGGCCCCTGTGGCAGTTGCTCCCGCGCCGGCTCCAGCCGCTGCCCAGCCTCCTGCTGCCGAGACCACAGAGCAAAAATCGGTCGCTCCCAAGCATGTCAGCAATCTGAACCGCTCCTTCACCTTTGACAGCTTCATTGAGGGCAAGTCCAATCAGCTGGCACGGGCGGCTGCATGGCAGGTGGCAGACAACCCCAGCCACGGCTATAACCCGCTATTTCTGTATGGCGGTGTCGGCCTGGGCAAGACCCACCTGATGCATGCGATCGGCAACCACCTGCTGCAAAAGAAGCCCGGTGCCCGCGTGATCTACCTGCACTCCGAGCGTTTTGTTGCCGACATGGTCAAAGCGCTGCAAATGAACGCCATCAACGAGTTCAAGAACTACTACCGCTCGGTCGACGCCCTGCTTATTGACGACATCCAGTTCTTTGCCGGCAAGGAGCGCTCCCAGGAAGAATTCTTCCACACATTCAATGCCCTGCTGGAAGGCAACCAGCAGATCATCCTGACCAGCGACCGCTTTCCCAAGGAAATTGACGGACTGGAAGAGCGCCTGAAGTCACGTTTCGGCTGGGGCCTGACAGTTTACGTGGAGCCACCCGAGCTGGAAACCCGTGTCGCCATCCTGATGAAAAAGGCTGAACAGGGCAGGGTGGCACTGCCGCACGACTGCGCATTCTTCATTGCCCAGCGTTTCCGCTCCAACGTACGTGATCTGGAGGGCGCCCTGAAGCGGGTCATTGCCCACTCCCACTTCACCCACGAACCCATCAGCATCGACCTGATCCGCGAATCACTGAAAGACCTGCTGGCCCTGCAGGAAAAGCTGATCAGCATCGACAACATTCAACGCACCGTAGCCGAATACTATAAAATCAAGATCAATGATCTGTTGTCGAAACGCCGCTCGCGTTCGGTAGCCAGGCCACGCCAGGTAGCCATGGCACTGTCCAAGGAAGTCACCAACCACAGCCTGCCGGAAATCGGTGATGCCTTTGGTGGCCGCGATCACACCACGGTACTGCATGCCTGTCGTAAAATTGCCGAACTGCGCGAAGAAGACGCAGATATCAGCGAAGATTACGACAACCTGTTACGCACACTGACTTCATAAAATAAAACCAAGCCAGACGGATACATTTGCCAAGAGGCCCAACATGCAATTTTCCATCCTAAGAGAAGACCTGTTAAAACCGCTGCAACTGGTTGTTGGCGTTGTCGAGCGCAAACAAACCATGCCGGTGCTGTCCAACGTCCTG
>CAYMXO010000186.1:0-1821 GCA_964394445.1 uncultured Thiopseudomonas sp. | reverse complement strand
TCGGCGTTGACCTCACGGTACACCTGTGCCCGGTGCAGGCAATCGAGCATGCGGTTATAGCGTGGCGGCGGCTCCAGCTGGCACAAAATGCGCTGACGCTGCTCGGCCGTCCACTCTGCCGGCACTTCCCGCAGGGTCACCACCGGCGCATCCGCATCCCAGGCGTCAATTTCCCGCACCAGCTCCAGCAGCTTGCCGGGATCATCTTCCCCAAGAAACACACAGAGCACATCGCGGCTGGATGAAAGACCACTGATCGCATCGCGCCAGCCGGCAACATCACTCAGGATGGACTCCTCATCAAGGAAATCAAAAATCGCGCCAAAAGCCTTGCGCTGCTCCAGGTCATCACTGATCAGTAAAAGTTTGGTTTCTTGTAACATCCGGGCCACTCAAAATATCAGCAACAAATCAACGGGCAACGCTCGGCGCACCCGCTACAGGTCATGCAAGTAAAGACAATACCGGCCTGAATGTCAATTTAATGACGATCAATTTACAACTTTTACCCTTCTGTCATGACATTCGATACATTTTTCAGGCCCGACCGGACAGTCAGCCTGGAAACACACACAAAAACGGCGAACTCTTGTTCGCCGTCTCGTACCCGTAACCATCACACAGCTGCCGGCCTTCATTCAAACAGCTGGTATACCTTTGCTCTTTTTTTTGACTGCTTCAGATGCACCAGTTCACCGGCAATTCGCCGCTGCTCGCTGCTGCAACCAGACACCAGCTCACGGTACAGGTCAAGCAGATCCTGCATGCGCTCGCGCAGTACATCGACCGGCGTATGCGGATCAGCCAGCGCCCGGTCCACTGCCTGCCGGCACTGCACATCAAGCCCGCCGACGGCTGCCCAGTCACCGCGCTGCAACGCATCACGCAGCGCACTGTGGGTTTGCTCTAATTGAAGGACAGTAGCGTTCATGGTGGTACCTCTAAGTGCTTGTCTAGCCTGCCGCACGCTGGCGAAACGGTCTGTTGCTGCTCGTTATCCGTGTTGCAATTCAGGCGGAAATTGCATCCCAGCCGACTTTGACCTCGCGCAGCAGCCCGGCCACCTCTTCCAGAATGGCCGGATCGTTCTTGACGTTGGCATCCATCAGGCGACGGGTCATGTAGTCGTACAGTCCAGCCAGGTTCTGGGCAATCTCGCCACCTTTTTCCAGGTCCAGTCCCTGACGCAGGCCGCCAACAATACCGATGGCCTTGCCGATCAGCTCGCCTTTCAGGGCAATTTGCTCACG
The DNA here is from genome assembly GCA_964394445.1 of uncultured Thiopseudomonas sp. Lineage (GTDB taxonomy): Bacteria > Pseudomonadota > Gammaproteobacteria > Pseudomonadales > Pseudomonadaceae > Thiopseudomonas. The sequence goes on along the minus strand of CAYMXO010000186.1, from coordinate 571 downwards.
CTCCATGGCGCCACGAGCCTGGGCCAGACGGGTCAATCCGCCTTCCATCAGCATCTGGATCAGGCGGTGTGGATCAGCCGCGGCCGCCTGGGCCTGGTTGTTCACGGTCTGATATTGCTGCATGGCGACAAAGGCGTTCATGATGATTACTCTGGGTTGTATTGCCTAGTTGAAAACCTTATCGGCGAACCCCTGGAAAGCTTTAGCGGGAAACCTGCTGCCCGGCTACCTCGCTTATGTATTACAAAAATCTGCAAGAGCGAATGTATTTGCGACCGGTGTTGCCGGCAGTACCAGCGGTTATGACCAGGCCTTGATCGCGGCTGAAGCCGCTCCTACAGAAGCTTTGCCCGGCGCGATAACCGCCGCATGTTGCACGCACTCCTGTAGGAGCGAATTTATTCGCGACCGGTGGGCCAGACAAACTCCGGTGGTTATCAACCAGCCCTGATACAGGCCTTGAACGCGACTGAAGTCGCTCCTACAGAAGCTTTGCCCGGCGCGATGGCTGCATGCTGCACGCACTCCTGTAGGAGCGAATTTATTCGCGACCGGTGGGCCAGACAAACTC
>CAYMXO010000185.1:0-1855 GCA_964394445.1 uncultured Thiopseudomonas sp. | reverse complement strand
CACCTGCTGGCAGCCTATGTTTACGGACTGTCAAGGGATGCGGTCAAGTAACAGCTGTCTGTAGTGGTGGCTGCAATGCGCAGCCATCACTACTCCACCCGGCTTTTCCACAAGTACACCTCCTGTTCGCCCTGTTCACAAGGGCTCCCGATACGCTAATATAGCGGGTTCCGTCTGCACAGCAGGGTCGCCGCGTCACCCGACAAAGCAATAAGCAGCCGCACATTCTTGATTCGTATCAACTTTTACGACATTAATGAATGTTCCACCCGCTGCTGGCCAATTCCTCCAGGATGACGCCACCCAGTTTTGTTGTCTGCGGAAACCCAATCCCAACCTAGACTTTAGTGGAAGCCTTAGCATGAGCACTGCAATCCAAAAGAATGCTTATAACTACAAGGTAGTCCGCCAGTTTGCCATCGCAACGGTAATCTGGGGCATTGTAGGCATGAGCGTGGGCGTTCTGATCGCCGCCCAGCTGGTTTGGCCAGACCTGAACTTCGATCTCCCCTGGACCAGCTTCGGACGTTTGCGTCCGCTGCACACCAACGCGGTCATCTTTGCCTTTGGCGGATCCGCACTGTTTGCCACCTCGTATTACGTTGTGCAACGCACCTCACAGACCCGTCTGATATCCGACAGTCTGGCTGCCTTCACCTTCTGGGGCTGGCAGGCGGTGATCGTGCTGGCTGCCATCACCCTGCCGCTGGGCTACACCACCACCAAGGAGTACGCCGAGCTGGAATGGCCGATTGCCATTTTGCTGGCTGTCGTCTGGGTAACCTACGGCATCGTGTTCTTCGGCACCATTGCCAAACGCAAAACCTCCCACATCTACGTGGGCAACTGGTTTTTCGGTGCCTTTATTGTTGTCACCGCGATGCTGCACATCGTCAACCACATTTCCATTCCGGTGACCTTCTGGAAATCCTACTCCGCCTACGCCGGTGCTACTGACGCCCTGATCCAGTGGTGGTACGGTCACAACGCGGTCGGTTTCTTCCTGACCACCGGCTTCCTCGGCATGATGTACTACTTTGTACCCAAACAGGCCGAGCGTCCGATCTACTCCTACCGCCTGTCCATCGTGCACTTCTGGGCGCTGATCACCCTGTACATCTGGGCCGGCCCGCACCACCTGCACTACACCGCCCTGCCCGACTGGGCACAGAGCCTGGGTATGGTGATGTCGGTGATCCTGCTGGTACCCAGCTGGGGCGGCATGATCAACGGCATGATGACCCTGTCCGGTGCCTGGCACAAACTGCGTCATGACCCGATCCTGCGCTTCCTGGTGGTATCGCTGGCGTTTTACGGCATGTCCACCTTTGAAGGCCCGATGATGGCGATCAAGACCGTCAACGCGCTGTCGCACTACACCGACTGGACCGTCGGCCACGTGCACGCCGGCGCCCTGGGCTGGGTTGCCATGGTCACCATCGGCTCCCTGTACCACCTGATCCCGCGCCTGTTCGGCCGTGAGCAGATGTTCAGCATTGGCCTGATCAACGCCCACTTCTGGCTGGCTACCATTGGTACCGTGCTCTACATCGCTTCCATGTGGGTCAACGGCATCATGCAGGGCCTGATGTGGCGTGCAGTCAACAGCGATGGCACCCTGACCTATTCATTTGCCGAAGCGCTGTCTGCCGGCCACTACGGCTACATCGTGCGCATGATTGGCGGCGCCTTCTTCCTCACCGGCATGCTGCTGATGGCCTATAACACCTGGCGCACCGTGCGTCTGGCCGACCATGCCCGTATTGTTTCCGACGCCCGTATCGCAGAAGGAGCACACTGATGCAAGGTCATGAGAAACTCGAAAAGAACGTCGGCCTGCTGGCGTTCTTCATGG
>CAYMXO010000184.1:0-1889 GCA_964394445.1 uncultured Thiopseudomonas sp. | reverse complement strand
GGACAAACAGGAAGTGAATCATTGCAGTGTAGGCAAACTGCATTCTGGATAGCTCGACAAGATCCATCGCATTGCTCCGTTAGTGAGTAGTAACGGGCCGGGCTGAGGCGGTATGACCGGATCGGCTTAGCCCAAAGTCTATGCAGACGGGCTTATTTTTGGTTGATTCTTGATTTTGGTCAATTGCGCAGGTTGTCGCATCCGCTGATTTGATACGGGGAGAAAGTGGTGCAGTCAATATCTGGACGGGCAGGCACTCATGAACCAGACGCACCGAACGGGTGCGTCTGGCCAGGGGGTTGACAGTTAGTTTGACTGCTGTGGTGCAGCTTGATTGTCAAAGCCGCCGCCCAGCGCCTTGAACAGGTTGACCTCGCTGATCAGGCGTGCCAGCTGGGTGTTGATTTTCTGCTGTTTGGCGTTGAAGTTGAGCCGCTGTGCATCCAGCAGGGTTAGCTGGTTGTCGATGCCTTCGCGGTAGCGGCGGTCGGCCAGCTCCAGATATGCCTGGCTGGAGGCCAGCAGCTGCTCCTGGGCTGCCAGCTGGTCCGCGTAGGTCTTGCGTGCGACCAGGCCATCGGCAACTTCCTGGAAAGCGGTCTGGATGGCTTTTTCATACTGGGCGACATGAATGTCTTTCTGGATTTCGCTGTATTCCAGATTGGCTTTCAGACGGCCGCTGTTGAAGATCGGCAGGTGGATTTGCGGCTGGAACAACCAGGTACCGGTGCCGGAACCAAAGAGGTCGGATAGCTCACCACTCAGGCTGCCCGCGGTGGCGGTGAGGCTGATGCTGGGGAAGAAGGCTGCACGGGCTGCACCAATGTTGGCATTGGCGGCCTTGAGTTGGTGTTCGGCCTGCATGATGTCTGGACGGCGTTGCAGCAGCTCGGAGGGCAGCAGCACTGGTAGTTCGGCCAGGCTGGCGTTGTCCAGTTCGCCCGGGGTACCTGCTTGCTCAGGCAGGCTGGTGCCCAGCACCAGTTGCAGTGCGTTGCGGCTTTGTGCCAGGTTGCGGCTGGCCTGCGCCTGTACGGCACGGGCACCATCGGTGGCGGTGCGTGCCTGTTGCAGCTCCAGTGCCGAAGCGATGCCGGCATCGTGGCTGAGTTCGATCAGGCGCTGGCTGTCTTCATAGGTTTGCAGGGTGGCATCAGCCAGTTGCAGCGATGCCTGGTCGGCCTGCAGGGTAAACCAGGCCATGGCGACGCTGGCCACCAGGCTCAGTTCTGCACTGCGCTGGGCCTGGGCACTGGCAAAATAGTTTTGCAGGGCCTGGTCTTTCAGGCTGCGGATGCGGCCAAAAAAATCCACTTCCCAAGCGTTCAGACCGACTGCGGCCGAATATTGGTGAGTGGTCTGGGCTTCGCCGGTGGCGGATACCTTGCGCGGTACCCGCTGGTGTGCGCCAGCCCCGCTGGCGTCAATTGACGGGAATAGTTCGCTGCGCTGTATTCGATACTGGGCGCGGAAAGCTTCGGTGTTCAGTGCGGCCACACGCAGGTCACGGTTGTGCTCAAGGGCAGTGTTAATCAGCATCTGTAGCTGTTGGTCACGGAAAAACTGCTGCCATTGGGGCATCTGCGTGGTTTGGCTGGCCTGTTGCTCCCAGCTGGCAGCAAAGGGCGCAGCCGGCTGTTCATATTTCGGCACCATCGAACAGCCGGTCAGCCCGGCCAGCAGGGCCAGGGTTAAGAGGTTGTACTTCATTGCTCAGTCTCCTGGCTGGCGGTTTTTTTCTTGCCGGCAAACAGGGCGGTAATTGCGACATAGAAGAAAGGAACAAAGAATACTGCCAACACCATGGCCGTCATCATGCCGCCGATCACGCCGGTACCAATGGCATGCTTGCTGCCGGCACCTGCTCCAGTAGAAATCGCCAGCGGGGT
>CAYMXO010000183.1:0-1893 GCA_964394445.1 uncultured Thiopseudomonas sp. | reverse complement strand
TACAATCGTTTCATCACAGACCAGAAACCTGTCCCGATGAACCGTAGCGCCATTATTCAACGACTCAAAAGCCAGCTGCCCAACGTACTGGGTATCTATGCGTTTGGCAGCCGCATTCGCGGGGACGCCCGCCCCGACAGCGATCTGGATCTGGCCGTTCTGGTGGCAGGCTATGCCGATCCGCTGCAGCTGTTTCAGCTATCAGCCGAGCTGGCCGACATTGCAGGCTGTGAAGTTGACTTGCTGGATTTGCGTGCCGCATCGACCGTCATGCAACATCAAGTGATTACCACCGGCGAGCGCTGGTGGGCATCCGATAGCCAGGCGGCCCTGTACGAAACGGCTATTCTGAGCGAAAAAATAACGCTGGATAATGCCCGTGCCGGGCTGCTGGCCGACATTAAACAAAGAGGGTCAGTGTATGGCCGATGATGTACTGGTCAACAAAGCTGCAGTCATTGAACGCACCGTAATGCGGGCCCGGGAAGAATATGCGGCCGATCCGGACAGCTTTGCAACCAACCACACCCGCCAGGATGCAGCCATTCTGAATATCCAGCGGGCCTGTGAAGCTGCACTGGATATGGGGCATCATCTGATTCGTCGTGAAAAACTGGGCATTCCGCAAAGCGCCCGGGATGTGTTTGCCCTGCTGGCACAGGCTGGCTGGATCAGTCATGAACTGGCAGACGGCCTAAAACGCATGGTCGGGTTCCGTAATATTGCCGTGCATGATTATCAGGCACTGCATTTGCCTATCGTCATCAGCATCATCACCGGGCATCTGGACGAGTTTCTGGACTATAGCCGGGCATTGCTAACGCACCGCCCGGCCGACCTTAACGCCCCGGATCAGGCATAGCGCCACCGGTACTCAGTTGGCGTAACGCTGCGCCTGTTTGAGCCCTTCAAAGCACAATGTTGTCCTGCGCACCCTGTTCCCACTGGTGAATATTGTTGAAGGTAATATCCGCCCGTCTTTCCAGCGCCTCGTCGGTTGCGTAGCCAACATGCGGCAGGATCAGGATATTGGGCGCAGCCAGCAGTGGATAATCAGCCGGAACGGGGGGTTCCATGTCTACCCGGTCCAGCCCAGCACCCGCAATGGTACCCTCATGCAAGGCGTTGGCCAGGGCATCGCTGTCCACGATCGGCCCGACCGCCGTATTGATCAGGATTGAAGTCGGCTTCATCAGTTGCAGACCTTCTGCGTTGATCAGGTGCCTGGTGTCATAGGTCAACGGCACATGCAGCGAGACAATATCACTGGCCTGCAGCAACGCGTCCAGCGGCTGATACCGCACACCCTTTTGCACCAGCTCCGGTTTTTCACTGCGGTTATAGGCAATCACTTTGCAGCCAAAGGCCAGACCCAGCTCGGCCACCGCACTGCCGATGGCACCCGTGCCAACCACGCCGAGAGTCTTGCCGTACAGGTCAGACTGGAGATAGCCCTGCTTGGTGCCGCCCTGACGCACGATACCCTCCAGCGGCACCATGCTGCGCAGCAGACCGATAATCAAGCCGAAGGTAATCTCGGCAACCGAACGGGTGCTGTAACCCGCCGCGTTGGACACCTTGACGCCCTGCGCCTTGCACTGCTCCAGATCGATATGGTCATAACCGGTAAAGGCCACGGAAATGAATTTCAGCTGTTTTGCAGCTGCAATCACCGCACCACTGAGCGGCATGTTGGCCACAATCAGCACATCCGCATCGCGGACGCGGGCTTTCAGGGTTTCGTCATCAGCTGGCTCTGTATAAACGACCAGCTCATGCCCCCGCTCCTTGAGCGAGCCGGTCAAACTGGCCAGCTTGGCATCGGAAATCCCCAGCGATTGCAGCATTACAATTTTCATGACACCTCTCCAGTGAACTCGTTATGCACAAATA
>CAYMXO010000182.1:0-1895 GCA_964394445.1 uncultured Thiopseudomonas sp. | reverse complement strand
CATGTTCGTCGAAAAGACAGACTCCGTTCGCCGCTAAAGCGGCTCCTACAGGGGCCTGAGCGCAAGGAGGCTGAGCGCAAAGTGCTGGAGCGTGGGCAGGTAATCGCCATCTTTGTCCCTGCGGAACGGGGCCCAATGGCTGGGCTTGCCGCATTTGCCACCCGCACAATGCAGATTAGGGACCGGCCAGGGCCGGAGTCAGGCCTTGGCGGTTTGTGGCACTTCAGTGACACGAACCAGCGTCAGCCTGACGGAGCGCCCTGACCGGTCCCGGACACCGCAGCGCACAAAACATCAGTCTTGCGTTACATCCACCAGCCGCAACTCCCTAGGCATAGAGAAGGTTACATTTTCCTGGCGGCCATCCAGCTCTTCGGCCACCAATGCGCCCCAGTCACGCAGCTGGCTGATGACTTCCTGCACCAGTACTTCGGGGGCCGAAGCACCCGCAGTCACGCCCACCCGGGCCTTGTCGGCAAACCATTCACGCTGCAGGTCAGCAGCGCCATCAATCAAATAAGCTGGCGTGCCCATGCGGTCGGCCAGCTCGCGCAAACGGTTGGAATTGGAGCTGTTCGGGCTGCCCACCACCAGTACCACATCGCAGTCACTGGCCAGCTGCTTTACCGCATCCTGGCGGTTTTGCGTGGCATAGCAGATATCATCCTTGCGCGGGCCGCTGATGGCAGGAAAGCGGGTGCGCAAGGCATCAATCACCCGGCTGGTATCGTCCATCGACAAGGTAGTCTGGGTAACAAACGCCAGGGTTTGCGGGTTGTTCACGTGCAGACGGGCCACATCATCCTCGTCTTCCACCAGATAAATCCGGCCACCGGTGCTGTCATCATACTGGCCCATGGTGCCTTCGACTTCCGGGTGGCCGGCATGACCAATCAACACACACTCGCGGCCATCCCGGCTGTAACGCACCACTTCCAGATGCACCTTGGTCACCAGCGGGCAGGTGGCATCAAACACCTTCAGGCCGCGACGCGCCGCCTCGTCCTGCACCGCACGGGAGACGCCATGGGCGCTGAAAATCACGATGGCATCGTCCGGTACCTGATGCAGTTCCTCAACAAACACCGCCCCGCGGTTGCGCAGATCTTCCACCACAAACTTGTTGTGCACCACTTCATGTCGTACATAAATCGGCGGCTGAAACACCTCCAGCGCACGGTTGACGATTTCAATGGCACGGTCCACCCCGGCACAAAAACCACGGGGGTTGGCAAGTTTGATCTGCATGTTGGCGGGTTCCTCAATCGCGCTTTGCGGCGGAAGCCAAGCGCACTACCAATTTTCTAAAGTTTGACCGGTTCAATCCAGTAGCGGAATATTTTCACGGTATATCAGTAAAACGACAACCTGAGCAGTCTCTGATTTATGCTGATACAGCACGTTATAGCCCTTCACTACCAACTTTCTGCACGTCACTGAGCCTACAACAGTCGGCACGCCTGCATCCGGAAAGGTTTCCAGCAGGGATACCACGGCTGCATGCAAATTTTCCAGATGATTACGAACAAAACGTGCCGACAGCTGTTGCTGCAATAAATAGCTGGCAAGCTCCTGCAAGGAGCTCTGTGCCTTGCGGGTAAAAGATATCTTCATATCCCGAGTTTTTTATAAACTCCGGCAAAAGCTTCCTCAACCGAAAGCGTATCGCCCTGTTCCAGTTGCCGTTGACTTTCTGCAAGATCCAGCTTGAGCTTCTGTTCTTGCAGAAACCGCAGCAGGTCTGCATGCTCCACCACCGGCCTGTTCTGGAAAACCCGGCGCGCCAGCTCGGCAAGGTAAGGGTTTTCAATCTGGATGCTGTACATAGTCATGCCCTCCTGAATCACGGGCAGTATAGCAAGCAATCAGGCCGGGTTTTCCACCTTGATGATTTC
>CAYMXO010000181.1:0-1937 GCA_964394445.1 uncultured Thiopseudomonas sp. | reverse complement strand
TGGGCGTGTCGGCAGAAAAGAACGCGCTGGCGGGCAAATATTCGGTGGAGGTGAGCCAGCTGGCCACCAGCAGCCAGATTGCCACCCAGGCGCTGGACAAGGATTTTACCGCAGCCGCCGGTGGCAGCCTGACGGTCAGTATCGGTGCCGATGATGACACGCCGGTGACGGTGAACATTGCCGAAGGTGCCAGCCTGATCGAGATTCGCGATGCGCTGAACGAGCAGCTGAAGGACAAGGGCATCAGCGCCAACATCGTCAATGATCCGGCCAGCGGCACATCGCGGCTGGTGTTGTCCGGCAAGGAAACCGGCGACGGCAATGACGTGCAGATCAGCGGCAACCTGGGTGGTGTTGACTTTGGGCAGGATGTGCAAACCCTGCAGCAGGCACAAAACGCCATCTTCGAGGTGGACGGTCTGGAGCTGCAAAGCGCCACCAACACCGTCAAGGATGTGATTCCTGATGTCGAGTTCACCATCAAGGCGAAGACCGAAGAAAACAAGCCGGTCACCGTCACCGTGGGCAACGACACTGCCGGCGTGAAAAGCCAGTTGAAGAAGTTTGTCGATGCCTATAACGAGCTGATGGGGACCGCCAAGGATCTGACCCGTGTCACCCAGGTGGGCGAAGACAAGGCCCCCGTTACGGGCGGGCTGGTGGGCGACTCCACCGTGCGCAACCTGGTCAACGGTGTGCGCGCCGAGATGAGCAATGCAGCCGGCTCTGGCGATTTGCGTGCGCTGGCCGATCTGGGTATCAGCCTGGAAAAAGACGGCAAGCTGAAAATTGACGACAAGAAACTGGACGCCGCGCTGGAAAACAATTTTGACCAGGTGGGCGGATTTCTGACGGGCGAGGGCGGTTTGATGTCACGGCTGGAAGGGCGCATCAGTGCCTATGCCGGCAAGGAAGGCATCATCGGTGTTCGCCAGAAGAGCCTGGAAACCCAGCGTTCCGACATTACCAAGCAGCAGGAGCGCCTGACCGCGCGCACTGCACAAATTGAAGCGCGGCTGTTCAAGCAGTTCAACACCATGGATGCCCTGGTGGGGCAGCTATCACAAACCAGTTCCAGCCTGGCGGCGGCATTGTCCAGCCTGCCGGGCATGAATAGCGGGCTTTAACCCATGAACAATCCAATAGAGGCTTATAGTGCTATGAGTAAAGGTCAGGATCTGACTCCTTATGAAGCGGTAAAACTGTTGCTGGATGGCGCGCTGGAGTACACCTCCGCCGCCATGGCGGCGCAAAAGGACAACAACCCCGCCGGCCGTGGCGAGGCGGTGGATACCACCCTGACCATCATCGGCCTGCTGCAGGACAGCCTGGACCGCGACTCCGGCGGCGAGCTGGCGCAAAACCTGGATGCCCTGTATGACTACCTGACCCGTCGTCTGGCTCATGTGGCAGTCGACAAGAGCGTTGGTACGCTGGAAGAAGTCCAGTCGCTGCTGGTACAGATCCGTGATGCCTGGGCGGAAATTGATCCGGCCAAAGAGCCGGTTGCCCTGTAAGGCTGCATGTGCAGCATGCGGCGGTTATCGCGCCGGGCAAAGCTTCTGTAGGAGCGACTTCAGTCGCGATCAAGGCCTGTATCAGGGCCGGTTGATAACCACCGGAGTTTGTCTGGCCCACCGGTCGCGAATAAATTCGCTCCTACAGGAGTGCGTGCAACATGCGGCGGTTATCGCGCCGGGCAAAGCTTCTGTAGGAGCGACTTCAGTCGCGATCAAGGCCTGTATCAGGGCCGGTTGATAACCACCGGAGTTTGTCTGGCCCACCGGTCGCGAATAAATTCGCTCCTACAGGAGTGCGTGCAACATGCGGCGGTTATCGCGCCGGGCAAAGCTTCTGTAGGAGCGGCTTCAGCCGCGAACAGGGCCTGTATCAGGGCTGGTTGATAACCACCGGAGTTTGTCTGGCCCACCGGTCGC
>CAYMXO010000180.1:0-1946 GCA_964394445.1 uncultured Thiopseudomonas sp. | reverse complement strand
AAAACACCTCATCTTCTGAGTTATGCACCCAAAACCATAGCATACGGGACGGCTAGTGGTTTACCGGCCAGAGTGCAACCTGCACAGTCCATGCATTGTACGGTTCCCTACAGGAGTGAATTTGCTCATGGCCAATGGGCCAGACGGGCACCAGTCGCTTTCTGTACGAACGGGCTTGCCCGTGGGGTGACCGCCTGACACTCCGGTTGCGGCTAAAGCCGTTCCTACAAAAGCTATGCCCTGATATACATCAGCCCCGTAGCGGCGCGCTGTGCTCACTATGCGGAGACTGTGGTCTCCGCTACAGTCACGGCACCGCCGCACTCCCATTCTTCCACCTACACAAGGCTCATCGACCTCACGGGGCAAGCCCGCTCGCACAGGTGCCACCTCTGCACCCGCGTAAGCCCACGAAGTCCGGGAGTGACAGGCGAAAGCATCAGCGAGCGTTTCGAAGCCCGCTTCGAAACGGGAAGCGCAGCTTTACGTCAGACTCTCCCGGGCCGAATACCGCTGTGCAAAAAACCGCTCAATCAAAATGCACCACCGAGCGGATCGACTTGCCTTCGTGCATCAGGTCAAACGCCGTGTTGATGTCTTCCAGCCCCATGGTGTGGGTAACAAACGGCTCCAGCTCAATCTTGCCCTGCATGGCATCTTCCACCATACCCGGCAACTGGCTGCGGCCTTTCACGCCACCAAAGGCGGTACCTTTCCAGGTGCGTCCGGTCACCAGCTGGAACGGACGGGTGGAAATTTCCTGACCGGCTCCGGCCACACCGATAATCACCGACTGGCCCCAGCCACGGTGCGCGCATTCCAGCGCCGAACGCATGACGTCAACATTGCCGATACATTCAAAGGAATGGTCAACCCCCCAACCGGTCATCTCGACAATCACCTCCTGGATGGGCTTATCGTAATCCTTCGGGTTGATGCAATCGGTCGCCCCAAACTGGCGGGCCAGTTCGAACTTGTCCGCATTCAGGTCAACGGCGATGATACGTCCGGCTTTTGCTTGCCGGGCGCCCTGAATCACCGCCAGACCAATACCCCCCAAGCCAAATACGGCCACGGTATCGCCTTCGGCCACCTTGGCCGTATTGTGTACTGCACCAATGCCGGTGGTGACACCACAGCCCAGCAGACACACCTGCTCCGGGTTGGCATTCGGGTTGATTTTGGCCAGCGACACTTCAGCCACTACGGTGTACTCGCTAAAAGTGGAGCAGCCCATATAGTGATAGATCGGCTCGCCGTTGTAGGAAAAACGGGTGGTGCCATCCGGCATCAGACCCTTGCCCTGGGTAGCGCGCACCGCCACACACAGATTGGTCTTGCCGGACTGGCAGAACAAGCACTCGCCACACTCGGCGGTATACAGGGGAATGACATGGTCGCCGGGCTTGACGCTGGTTACACCCTCCCCTGCCTCAACCACAATGCCGGCCCCCTCATGGCCGAGGATGGCCGGAAACACCCCTTCCGGATCAGCCCCGGACAGGGTAAACGCATCGGTGTGGCACACACCCGTATGGGTGATCTTCACCAATACCTCACCGGCTTTGGGCGGGGCGACATCCACTTCAACAATTTGCAGGGGCTCACCCGGGGCAAAGGCAACGGCAGCACGCGATTTCATAACTTGTCCTCTTGACTGGGCGTGTTAAGCAACACAGACGGGCATCAAGCCACTGACGACTTGCCACTGTCAAGGGAAGCAGTTGCCAGGCCGTGCCATCAGGCAGACAATAGGGCTGTCAAAGGAAAAAGGAAAATGCCATGAAACTTTATAGCTTTACCGGTTCTTGCGCTTTCGCGGCCCATGTCTGCCTGATCTGGACAGGCCAGCCATTCGAGCTGAAAATGCTGTCCCGGCAAGAGCTGGCCAGTCCGCAAATCCGCGCACTCAGCCCCAACGGCAAGGTGCCCATCCTCGAAGACGG
>CAYMXO010000179.1:0-1960 GCA_964394445.1 uncultured Thiopseudomonas sp. | reverse complement strand
ATTGCCTTCAAGATTCCCAATTTCCTGCGCCGCCTGTTTGCCGAAGGTGCCTTTGCCCAGGCTTTTGTCCCGGTGTTGTCGGAGTATCGCGAAAAGCGCGGCTTTGACGAAGTAAAAGATCTGGTCAACCGCACGGCGGGACGCCTGAGTTTTATCCTGGTTATCATCACCGCGCTGGGCATGGTTCTGTCGCCCTGGCTGATCATGCTGTTTGCCCCGGGTTTTCACAGCGACCCTTACAAGCTGACGCTGGCGGGTGATCTGCTGCGCATTACCTTTCCTTACCTGATGCTGGTGTCGTTGACGGCTTTTTGTAGCGGGATCCTCAACAGTTACGGGCGCTTTGGTGTACCGGCCTTTACGCCGGTGCTGCTCAACCTGTCGATGATTGGCTCGGCTGTACTGCTCAGTCCATTGTTTGACGAGCCGATCATGGCGCTGGCCTGGGGCGTGTTTATTGCCGGAGTTGCCCAGTTGCTGTTCCAGCTGCCGTTTCTGTGGCAAATCCGTTTACTGCCGTTGCCAAAACCGGCCAAAGGGCACGAGGGCGTCAAGCGCATCCTGCTGCTGATGCTGCCGGCCCTGTTTGGTGTGGGGGTCAGCCAGATCAACCTGTTGCTGGATACGGTGCTGGCGTCGTTTCTGGTGACCGGCAGTGTGTCCTGGTTGTACTACGCCGATCGTCTGTCCGAGCTGCCGCTGGGAGCTTTTGGCATCGCCATTGGCACAGTGATTTTGCCGGCGCTGTCACGCCAGCATGCGGGTGAAGACCCCAGGGCGTTTTCCGCCACCATCGACTGGGCCCTGCGCATGGTACTGCTGGTCGGCGTGCCCGCCGCGCTGGCGCTGGGCATTCTGGCCGAGCCACTGATTGCCACGCTGTTTCACTATGGCCAGATGACCGGTGAGGATGTACGCCAGTCGGCCGGCGCGCTGCAGGCGTATTCATTGGGTGTGCTGACCTTCATGCTGATCAAGGTACTGGCACCCGGTTTCTTTGCCCGCCAGGACATGAAAACCCCGGTGCGCATTGCCGTAATCTGCATGGTGGCCAACATGGTGATGAACCTGATTCTGATCTGGCCGCTGCAACACGTCGGGCTGGCGCTGGCCACCTCGTTGTCGAGCATGCTGAATACCGGTCTGTTGCTGTGGGGACTGCATAAAGCCGGTGTATACCGTGCTGCGCCGGGCTGGGCAAGGTTTGTCATGCAGCTGGTTGCTGGCTGTGCCCTGATGATTGCCGTGGTGCTTTGGCTCAATGCCCCGGTCGCTGAGTGGCTCGGCTGGGGCTGGCAACGGCGCACGCTGGAAGTCAGCATCCTGGTGATTGCCGGCATGCTGGCCTTTGTTGCCGGTCTGGGCCTGACCGGCATGCGGCCAGGGCATTTGAAGCGGTAGGGTTTGAAAGCCTGCTAAGCTACTGCACAGCTGGCCAGGTGGTTAATCCGGCTCTTAAAGTGGTCTTTGCAACGCAGGGAGCTTCCGCGGCTTGACCAGCATGCCGTTCTGGCTTTTTGTTTTACTGAAAGCGGGATGCAATCTTCTTGTAGCGGGCAAGCTGGCACACGCGGGCTTTCAGTAACTCTATGGCATGATCGGAAACAATGACCGGCGCGAGAGATCCACCGTCCGAGATGCTTTCCGACCACCAGAATTCGGTTTCCGCATCACGAAAAGCCAGCCATGCCCTTTGTGCTTGTCGTAAAGCATTTTTTTCGTCGTCAGACAGCAGAGCCATCAGCTCTTTGTATTCGCGGTTTAGTTCCTTGTCCCAGCTTGTATAGGCTTTGCCTTGAGCTTCGCGCATATCTGCGGTGGTCACGGCATTTTGGCTCAGATCGTGCTCAAGCTGAAGATCAATCGGGTGTCGCTGGCCTGTATCGCAATAAGGCTCTGCTGCATAAGTCAGAGGTGTCAAGACAAGGAAAGAGAAGGCGGCCGCTCCCAACCAGCGGGG
>CAYMXO010000178.1:0-1997 GCA_964394445.1 uncultured Thiopseudomonas sp. | reverse complement strand
CCGAATACCATGCCGCCCGCGAACAGCAGGGCATGGTCGAGGCGCGCATCAACGACATCGAGGGCCGGTTGTCGGCCGCGCAAATCATCGACGTCACCACCTTGCCGCACACCGGCAAGGTGATTTTTGGCGTCACCGTTGAGCTGAGCAACCTGGATACCGACGAAACCGTCAGCTACCAGATTGTTGGCGAAGACGAAGCGGACTTCAAGCAGGGCAAAATCTCCGTCACCTCGCCCATCGCCCGCGCCCTGATCGGCAAGGAAGAAGGCGAAATCGTACCCGTGCATACGCCCAATGGCGTGGTTGAGTACGAAATTCTCGAAGTGCAACATCTGTAACCGGATGCCTCCGTGGCGGCCTTGATGGTCGCCACGAAGGGTACAGGCCTGCGTTACCGGCTCTTGTGCGAAAGGGCTTGCCCACCAGACCAGGCAAGCTTCGTGTGCACCGGCCCAACCTGCCTGCCAGCACCTGTGCGAACGGGTTTGCCTGTGAGACCAAACAACCCTCGACACACCGGTCAATCTACCTGCCAGTACTTGTACGAACGGGCTTGTCCCGTGAGGTAATTTCGGCTCACGCCAGCCTGGCCACTACACCCACATCACTGCAGGAACTGACACACCATGCCCGGCACCCCCAACACATCGCCATTTTTGCCTACATCCGCCATGCTCTGGCAGCTGATGCAAACTCTTTGGCTGGGTGCCCACATGGCCGCACTGCTGCTGTTCATGCCCATGCTGGTCAAAATCGGCTTTGCCCCGATGTTGCTGCAAGAAGTGAACGGCCAGCTGCGCCCGGCATTACTGGTGTTTACCCTCATGGCCACAGCCGTACAAATGCTGGTGCTGTTTCGCACCGGTGGCGCGCAAGCACTACTGCGCCAGCTACGGGGTCAACTGCTGATCGGCATCTGGCTGCTGGCACTGGCGGTACTGCTGCTCTACGGCAAAGAGTTGGTTAGCGATGCCGTGGTGCGCGGCCTTTACGGTGCCATGCTTGGCTGCGGTCTGGTCTTGCTGGCCCAGCCCCTGCCACAGGCAGTTCGCTAACCTGTCAGCCAGCCCACACGTGCGTGCCAATGCGCGCCGGTCGGTCTTCAGGGGGCGGGCAGCCCTGTCGGCACTGCTACGGCTATCACAAAACTTGACCTCCGTCCTGATAGCCAGTCATTAGGACGCTATACTTTCTGGCCAATTGTTACGTTTAAACAAGGAAGGCCAAATGACAGGCTCAAGGCACCCGGCGTACTGGCTGATTGAATTGCTGGCCTGGTGGGAAGGCAGCGTGCAGCCCAGCCAGCTGGCTGCGTATTGGCAATGCACACGGCAACATGCCAGCAAAAAACTGAATATATACCGGGCCGAGCATCCGCACGCGCTGGGCTATAACGAGGCACGTAAAGCCTACTTCCCGACCGACAGCTTTACTCCGGTTCATATCAGCTGTGAGGCCAATGAGTACCTCAACTGGTTGATCGGTTACAGTCCATCACCTCAGCAGCAACTGGCGACCTGGACATGGCAGCCACCGCCACGCAACATCACGCCACAGCTCATGCGCCCGCTGGTACAGGCCCTGCGTGAAGGTCTGCGGGTGGATGTGGAATACGGCTCCATGAGCCGGGCAGGGCGTAACGGCCGCATCATTGCTCCCCATCATTTGGTCAAGACCAGTAGCCGTTGGCATCTCCGTGCCTGGTGCGAAGAAAAGCGCCAATACCTGGACTTTGTGCTCAGCCGATTTCATGGCATTCCGGACTTGCTTGATAAAAGTGAACAAGCCGCAAAGGGTGACAGCGCCTGGAATACGGAAGTAGATATTGTGCTCGCCGCCGACCCCAGGCTGAGCCCGGAAATACAGCACACCATCCAGCAGGATTACGGCATGAAAAATAACCGGCTAATCGTGCGCAGCAGAGCCTGTATGGTCAACTACACACTGCAGGGACTTAACCTCGATCCGGGAAAGCTGGAAGCAAGCGCTGAAGC
>CAYMXO010000177.1:0-1997 GCA_964394445.1 uncultured Thiopseudomonas sp. | reverse complement strand
CGGGCCCGCTGGTTGGAAACCTCCACCTCGGCCCAGTTGTCCCGCCTGGTGTATTCAACACCTGCCGCCTGGAGACGCTTGCTACCCTTGCCCTCGTCAAAACGTCCACTGGCATAATCAAAACCGACAAACGGCCGCCAATGCTCCGCCTGACGCGGCGCATAAAGTGCTGCACGCACGTTTAGGTCATGGGAGCCGCTAACCGGGTTGCCCGAAGAAATGCCCTTGCTGCCTTCGAGGCGGAATTCAGACATGTTTTCCACTTGGTGGGCACGTGCCAGCTGCACAGTGGAAGGCTCACGCGGGCTGCGTCGAACCACGTCCTCAACCAGCAGGTCAAACTGCTTCCACTCCTGCAGTGTCTGCGCAACGTAGGACTGCTCGCGCTCCAGTACCAGGCTGCCCGGCTCCTGCACTTCGGCAATTTTCAGCTGGTGTTCAGCCGCTCTGGGCAGTCCGCGGGCCAGCAAGGTTTCTGCAAGGTTAACGCGCAAACCCTGGTTACCCGGGCCACTGTTTACCAGCCTTCGGTTGTGCTGCTCAGCTTCTCCCAGACGGTTGGACTTTTGCAAATAATGCCCCTGCAAAACCTGGCCGGATAACCACTTGTCGTTGGGCTGAGGCACCGGGGATCCGTACACATAGCGATAGTAGGGAGTGTCCGCGTTGATTTTCTGCGCCAACCTGCCGCCGGTAACGACCTGCTCGCTTTCCAGTGCGGCAAAAAACAGCTCATGGGAATCTTCCACCGGTAGTTCAGCCACAGGCGTGCCGGCAAAGAGTCTGCGCAACATCTGAAAGGCTGTTTCCGGCTGCTTCTCTGACAGGTAAGCACTAGCCACCCAGCGCAGGGCATAGTCGGGAATTTCATGTCCCTGGCCATGCAAGCTTTCGTACTCATTGATCACCGTTGCGTACTGGTTACGCACCAGCAAGGCACCCAGCCGATCCGTCCGTGCACGCACAATATCATCAGCGGCCCCGGTATCGTCTTGCCAAAGCTGCAGCAACTCCGCATAGCGCTTCAAGGCCCGGTCAGCGATAGTATACTGCTCCCGCTCGCCGCGGCTTTCCGTGTGCGCCATACGCACCAGCTCGGCTGCCTGGTCCAGCTCGAGCTTACGGCGTACGGCCGGGTCAGTAACAACCCTGCTGCCCAGCTCCAGTGCCGGGCTAGCCACCTGCTGTGCGGCCATCACATTGACCAGCATAAGGTCCAGATCCTGGTGCCGGGCGCCCAGATCCTGCAGGCGGGTCAGCGCAAAGAGCTCATCCCAGGCATTACTGTGCTGTTCACTATAGACGTAGATAAAAACCTGATAACTCAGCAGGCTGCCTGCCTCTTGCACAAAGCGTGTAGCTTGCCGACGGGCCTGCTGTTCGCGCCCCGCATCAGACAGGGTCATCACCCAGCCCGCCCGCGCTTCTTCCTCGCCAGGATGACGCCGCAGTGCCTGCTGCCAGATATCCAGCGACGTGGACCAGTGCTGCAGGTTCCGGTAGGAGCGGGCTGCCGCCAGCTGGCCACGCAACGGAACCTGGCGCCGCATGGCAACCGGGAGCTCTTCCCAGATGCCGGTTACTTGACGGTCGTTACCGCTCTAGTTGGCCACCAGCAACCAGTCGGCATACTCGCCAGCATCCAGACGGTCGGTATTCTGTTCAAACCACGCCAGTATCCTGGCCTGCTCACCCGCACGGGCTTCGACAATCATCTGGTCATAGCTTTGTTCTGCTGCGCTACCCGCATTGCCGTATAGGGTTGCGAAGATGACAAGGCAGCTTGCGCAAATAGCTTTAAGCTTCACCCTGTTAGGCTTTGATGCTTCATTCATATCTTCATTTCACATCCATGACTGAGACAGGGCCTGAAAGCATTTATACCGCTAAACATTTCACGCCCCACTGAAACCGATACGGGTAAAAGACCGTTTCGATAACCATGAGCTATCTTGCTGTTTTAAGGGAAAGCAGAAGACAAAAAACCGGCTTATTAA
>CAYMXO010000176.1:0-2005 GCA_964394445.1 uncultured Thiopseudomonas sp. | reverse complement strand
ACCCGGTGCTCAATCGGCAGGCCATGACAGTCCCAGCCCGGCACATAGGGCGCATCAAAACCGGACAGGGTCTTGCTGCGCACAATGATGTCCTTGATCACCTTGTTGACCGCATGCCCGATGTGAATATCGCCGTTGGCATAGGGAGGGCCGTCATGCAGCACAAACAGCGGACGCCCTTTGCCCTGCTCGCGCATTTTCTGGTACAGACTAATGCTGTCCCAGTAAGCCAGGGTTTGTGGCTCGCGATTGGGCAGACCGCCGCGCATGGGAAAGTCGGTCTGTGGCAGGTTTAACGTGGTCTTGTAGTCGGTCATGGTGGTCAGTCTTTGGTTTGATTTGTGTGTTCTTTAAACTTGATAAATCAGTGTTCGCAGCAGCGGTGTACAGGTTTCGCAGGGGCGCCACACGTACAGCCACGTACAGCCATGCAGGTTTGGTGCCCTCATCCGTGACGACCAAGGCTTTACTCCACTGCACCTGCTGCCGCCTTTTATACATTGTGCAGGCTGCAAGCATCCCGCAACTGAATTTTTACTCAATACATCACATGTATAGTGTGAAAAAACCGTGCGTGCCGGTTCACGAAAGCAACAGCCCCGGCAACGCGACAGCAGCCCGGCACAGCCGGGCCACCTCCCTCCAAACGCACGCGGCGTTTTCGGGCCTGACGGTGCTCGGCGCAAAGCCTCAGCGCACGTGCCGAAACCTGCTTCGGCGCAGGAACGCAGCTGCAGCAGCATCCGCCATTTAAGCCCAGCCCGCACAAAATACAACCCTTACAGAGCGACAGCAGCCCGGCACAGCCGGGCCACCTCCCTCCAAACGCACGCGGCGTTTTCGGGCCTGACGGTGCTCAGTGCAAAGCCTCAGCGCACGTGCCGAAGCTTGCTTCGGCGCGGGAGCGTAGCTGCAGCGCTGAGCACCGTCAGGCCCGGGCACCCGCAAGGCAAAAAACTCACCCCCAATAAGCCCGCGCCCGCCTGATATCGCCAGCAATGGCTTTTTGTAACTCAGCCAGGGTGGCAAACTTTTCTTCATCGCGCAGCTTCTGGTGAAATTCCACCGTCATCCGCTGCCCGTAAATATCTTCGTCAAAATCCAGCAAATGCACTTCCAGGTGGGCAATTTTATCTTGCTGCTCGACCGTCGGCCGCGTACCTATATTGGCCACACCCTGCAACGCGCGCCCATCCGCAAGACGGGCCGTTACCACATAGACACCTTGCAGCGGCGCATGCCGGCGCTTGAGCTGAATGTTGGCGGTTGGCACACCCAGCTGGCGACCCAGCTTCTGCCCGTGCAAAATCCGCCCCTGAATACGGTAAGGCCGCCCCAGCAAACGCGCGACTCCGGCGAAGTCGCCATCAACCAGCTTCTGGCGTACCAGCGTACTACTGATGCGCTGCCCGTCAAGGGTAACCGTACAGGTGGGCTCTACGCTAAAGCCAATCCGCCGTCCGGCTTCCTGCAAATAGGCATAGTCGCCGCTGCGACCGCAACCAAAACGAAAATCGTCACCGACCTGCAGGTGCTTGACGTTCAGCGCACGCACCAGCACCTGCTCAACAAACTCTTCCGCGCTCAAATGCTGAAAGCGCCGGTTGAAGGCAATGCACAACACCTGGTCGACGCCGGCAGCGGCAAACAACTCAAGCTTGTCACGCAAGCGGGTCAGACGCACCGGTGCCTGTTCCGGGCGGAAAAACTCCAGCGGCTGCGGCTCAAAAATAATCACGCAGGACGGCAGGCCCAGTCGCTGGCCGCGGGCACGCAAACGTTCAAGGATTTGCTGATGGCCCAGATGCACTCCGTCGAAGTTGCCAATGGTCGCCACACAGCCCGCAGGAGCCGTTTGCACATTATGTAAGCCGCGTACCAGTCGCATAACAGCCATCTTGCCCAAAAAATGCCAGATTATACCCCGTAGCACCGCATACTGCACCCTGCAGGATCTGCTGCTACCGCACACAGCAGCACTCCCTCCTGTCGCGACTGAAGCCGC
>CAYMXO010000175.1:0-2056 GCA_964394445.1 uncultured Thiopseudomonas sp. | reverse complement strand
CTGCGGGTGCTGGACCCGACCGAGTTTTCCATCCAGTCCGGGCGCAGCATTGCCAGTTTCAGCCGTATCAACCTGTCCCTGCTGTGGGTCGGGCTGGCGTTGACGCTGGCCTGCGTGACGCTGGTGTTTAGCTTGCGCCGACGGCTGGATGTGCTCAACCTGGGCCGCGATGTTGCCATCAACCTCGGCGTACCCTACCGACGCACCGTTACCCTGTTGCTGATAGTGGCCAGCGTGCTGGTGTCGGTGAGCACCGCGCTGGTCGGGCCCATGCTGTTTTTTGGATTGTTGGCTACCAACTTAGCCTACTGGATTGTCGGGACTCACCAGCATCGCTGGACCTTGCTGGCCACCGTGCTGGTGGCGGTGGTGTGCCTGATTGGCGGGCAGCTGCTGATTGAGCAAATTCTGCAGAGCCGCTTGCCCTTTGTCATGCTGCTGGAGTTGTGTGGCGGTGTGTTGTTTATTCTGTTGTTGTTGCGTGGAGTGCGGGAATGATCGAAGCCAAAACCCTGAGCAAGCGGTATAACGACCGTCTGGTGGTGCAGGATGTCAGCCTGCAGATTCCCCGTGGGGGCGTTACCGCGATCATTGGCCCCAATGGTGCCGGCAAGTCCACGCTACTGTCGATGATCAGCCGGCTAACGCCGATGAGTGCTGGCAGTGTGGAGATTGACGGCATGGACGTTACCCGTACGCCCGGCCCGGAGTTGGCCAAACGCCTGTCGATCCTGCGCCAGCACAACCAGACCAGCTTGCGCCTGAGCGTGCGTGATCTGGTTGCCTTTGGCCGCTTTCCGCACAGCGGCGGCCGCCTGAGCGCTGAAGACCAGCGGCATATTGACGAGGCGCTGGATTATCTCAGCCTCAAGGAGTTTCAGGAGCGTCACCTGGATGAACTGTCCGGTGGCCAGCGCCAGCGGGCCTATGTGGCCATGGTGATGTGCCAGGATACCGATTATGTACTGCTCGATGAGCCGCTTAACAACATCGACATGCGCTTTGCGGTGGACATGATGCAGCTGCTGCGCCGCGCCGCCGATGAAAAGGGCAAAACGGTAGTGGTCGTGCTGCACGACATCAACTTTGCCTCCTGCTACAGCGACCACATCATCGCGATGCGCGGTGGCAAGCTGGCCTGGCAAGGCACGCCGGACGAAGTCATGCGCGACGAAGTGCTCAGCGACCTGTACCAGATACCTATGCAAGTGCATGAGCTGAACGGTCAGCGCATTTGCGTGTATTTCCGGATGGGGTGATTAGTTTGCCGGATGCTGGCCAGGCCAGCAGCGA
Organism: uncultured Thiopseudomonas sp.; assembly: GCA_964394445.1. Taxonomy (GTDB): domain Bacteria; phylum Pseudomonadota; class Gammaproteobacteria; order Pseudomonadales; family Pseudomonadaceae; genus Thiopseudomonas. Next base: position 763 of record CAYMXO010000175.1, on the reverse strand, counting down.
ACGGCAAGCGGGGTTAAGTTGAAAGCAATCTGATCCGAGCGCGCGTCTTTGGCAAGGAGAAGCCGGCATGTCTGCTGTCAGGGCAGATACAGGCCGGCTGCAAGTAAGCAGGGCTAAACAGGTATTGCCAGCTTGGCATCACTGGTAACGTCATGGCCCGTACGCCCGTAATGGCTGTAATTATCATGGGCTGGACTGTTTGTGTCCAGCACCGCGCCTTGCAATACGACAGCCGTTCAGAGTGGCCATGTGGAACAGGTGGCGTACGACTTCCTTGGTTGTAGCTACAGTACTGGTACGCAGGTCGCTGGGGCAGAGGTCGCCATTGCGGCACAGTTCTTCTAGTAGCGGGGTGGGGAAGTCCACGCAGACACGACCACTGTCACGGTGAATTACTTGTAGATAGGGCTGGGGGCGCTCCAGCCAAGCGTTGATAAAATATGTCATGTGGCATCTCCTATGATTAACGACAAAGATGAGAATAATTCTCATTAAGTCGAATTGCAAGATGATTCTTGACCTTGTGTGACCCAGTTTGCAGGCAAGCCAAACGCAGAATGCTGGAGATGACAGGTGGGCAGCGTAGGTAGTCATTTATTGATAATGATTATCATCAGTGTTAGTGTGCTTTGCCTGCCTGAACAGGAAAGCCGTCCCCCTTGTTCGTAGGCATGTCCAGCGTCTGCGGCAAGGAAACAGTCAGCGGTAGCTGTTAGAATGCGTTGGATTTTTAACCATGTCATTGAATTATCAAGAGCTCTAA
>CAYMXO010000174.1:0-2072 GCA_964394445.1 uncultured Thiopseudomonas sp. | reverse complement strand
GCCGTAAGGTGCGTGTGGTGTCCATTCCGTGCACCAGCCTGTTTGATGCGCAGGACGCGGCCTATCGCCAGCAGGTGCTGCCGTTGGAAGTCAGCAACCGCATCGCCATCGAAGCTGGTCATGCCGACTACTGGTACAAGTATGTGGGTCTGGATGGCCGCGTACTGGGCATGACCACCTACGGCGAATCCGCACCGGCGGGTGAGCTGTTTGAGATGTTTGGCTTTACCGAAGAAAAAGTGCTGGAGCTGGCAGCGGAGCTGTTGGAAGTCTAGGTTTCTTCGGATAGAGGTGAGGGACGGCCGGGGCGCTGCCCCGGTTCCAGCCGTCCCTGCCGCACCTCTGTTTGATGCAAACGCACCTGTACGAGCGGCTTTAGCCGCGACCAGAGCCCAAATGATTCTCCTTATAAAAAGAGGCTTGAGACAGGTTAAGGAATTTATGCGCGATTATGCATGATCTGCATAATTATGCATGTCGCGCACAGTTTCACTGGCCAGAGCAAGAAAGGATGGTATGTAGCTTCAAGCGGTGCGTAACTAATTGCGGCGAATGTGGCATGTCGCTACAATTGTCTCGTCGCTAATCGCAGGAGAGCATTCATGTCATCAGCCAGCATCCGTATTGAGCAGGAGCTGTTTGAGCGGGCCAGCATCATGGCCAAGGTCTACAGCCGTACCGCACCGAAACAAATCGAACACTGGGCCAAAATTGGTGAAATCATGGAGGATAACCCAGACCTGACTTATGACTTTGTTCGTCAGGCCCTCATTTCCAAGGCTGAAAAGGAAGCCGGAAAACTTGAGGAATATCGTTTTGGCTGAACTTCAGGTTTTGCAAACACCGCAATTTAAAAAAGCGGTTAAAAAACTGAAAACCAACCAGAAGGCTGATCTTGACCGGGCCATTCGTCATGTCCTTGCTGAGCCCCTGGCCGGGGACAGCAAAAAAGGTGACCTGTCTTTTCTGCGTGTGTATAAGTTTAAAATGGTCGGGCAGCTCACCCTGTTAGGGTATAGCTATGATGATGGACGGCTTGTGCTTGAACTGCTCGCACTGGGCAGCCACGAGAACTTTTATCGTGACTTGAAGCGGTAGTGCTTACCCCGGCCCCAACCGTCTCTTTTACCGGAATCAAATCGCGGTTTTGTCCGCTTCAGCTTGCAGTCGCTCCACCAGCCGCACCTGGGTAATCTGGAAGCTCCTATGGCTGAGTTACAGCAGGCCGGATCAATACATGGAATTGGGCGAATCATCCGGGTGGATTTCGCCGTACACTTCGTCCGGGTCGATGCCGTGCTGCAGCAGTGATTCCTTCACCGTGGTGATGTGCTCCAGTATCAGCTGGTAGCGGTCACCGTATTCGTATTTGGTCACTTCAATGGCGTTGGGCATGTAGCTGAAAGCAATTTTCAGGGCGTGCAGGGTGGTTTCGTCAAGTTTTGTAGTCATTGGGGTTCTCCTGTTCAATACGCTGACCTTAGCAGCAGGATCGTAATAGCGGCAAGGCGAGAGCGGTTAGCGACTGACAAAACGGGAAATCCATGGGCAAATGACGTAAGATTCACAGCAATACAACGACTGCTGTGCAGTTGCTGCACCCTCAGACCCCAAGGAAAATATCTTGTCCAGATACCGCGTCGCATTGAATGGCTATGGCCGCATTGGCCGCTGTGTGCTGCGTGCCCTGTACGAGCGCGGTTACGACACCAATTTCAGCATCGTTGCCATCAATGACATTGCCGATCAGGCCAGCATTGAATACCTGACCCGGTTCGACTCGACCCACGGGCGTTTCCCCGGCGAAGTGCGGGTCGAGGACGACTGTCTGCATCTCAATGGCGATTGCGTAAAAGTGCTGCGTCACGCCGAACCGGAGCAGGTGGACTGGGCGGCGCTGGATATTGATTTGCTGATTGAGTGTTCCGGCGTGTATACCAGCCGTGCCCAGGCGCAGCGCTTTCTGGATGCCGGTGTGCCGCGCATCCTGTTTTCCCAGCCGATGAATGCTGCCAGTGATGCCGATGCCACCGTGGTGTATGGGGTCAACCATCAGCAACTGAGCGGTCGGG
>CAYMXO010000173.1:0-2141 GCA_964394445.1 uncultured Thiopseudomonas sp. | reverse complement strand
GTAAAATTGATAAATTCGCTCGCTTGAGCGACTTTGTTCAGCGGTTCCCTAATACAGCCGGTGGTAGTTTCCAGTTGGATCTGATGTTTAATGAGCGCCATTACACAGTTATGGGTGTGCAATACCTGAGAGATAGTTTGGAAACAGATAAACTTACTCAACCCAATGTTCAGGTTGTTATGGCCACGCCTGCTGGGCCGCAAGTGGTTAATCCTCCTATTGGATCAATTCCTGTTTTTAACAAAGCAACCATGGAGACTACCTCCACCTTTATGCAGGACGAATGGACCTTACCTAACGACTTCAAACTGATTGGTGGCGTGCGTTATTACCATGTCAAGTCCAAGCTGGATAAGACCAGCAGTACCAACCATGCTGCAGGTGAAAAAAGCACCCACAGCCGTTTCGTCAAATCCCTCGGCCTGACCTGGACCGGCCTGCCCCATACAACCTTGCGTGCCGGCTACTCGGAAGGCTATGTGATGCCTTCACTGCTGGAGCAGTTCACTGACTCTCGCGCCGGTCGCGGTATTACCCTGAACGGTAATCCTGATCTGAACCCGGAGCGTTCACAAAACTTTGATCTGGGCCTGCGCTACCAGAACCGTGGCGTGGTGTTTGACGGTACCCTGTTTTACACCAAGTCCAAGCAATACATCACTTTTGAGAGCTGTGCCAATGGCCATGGCTGTACCGGTGGTGATATCTATGTCAACGCCGACAAAGCCAAAAGCTACGGTCTGGAACTGCTGATCGAGTACTGGCTGAAAGACACACCCTATACGCCCTACCTGACCACCACAATGATGCGTCGCAAAGTGACTGTGGATGATTTTTCCACCTACAAAACCGACGTACCGGCCATTTCAGGCCAGCTGGGCATGCGTTACGAGCGCAGCTTTGCCGGCACCGACTTGTGGGCCGATGCGTTCATCCAGGCATCCAGCAAGACCGACAAAAAAGAGCGTGACATCCTCAAGTCAGGTAAAGAATCCCGTCACCTGTCCGGCTGGAGCACACTCAACTTTGCCGTTGGCGGCAATTTTGGTGACGAAGGCCAGCACCGTCTGGCGCTGCACCTGAACAACCTCAACAACCGTCACTACCGTGCATCGGTGGATGAAATGCCTGCAACGGGTCGCAACTTTGTTGTGACTTTCAATACCAGCCTGTAACAGCGCTGGATGCAAAAAGCCCCTGCTCAGTAATGAGCCGGGGCTTTTTTGTATCGGCAGACAGGGTTATCTGCCTTGTCGGCATGAATGCGTCCGTGCATCCGGTTGTACGGGGAAACGCACGAACCCGTTCACACCTGCACTATGCCCAGGATAGCCCGGCCTGTACGAACGGGCTTGTCCCGTGAGCAAGGAATCCCCGCTCAACCACAATAAAAGCCATCTGCGGGAGCTGTACTTAGAGACCCGCCAGGCTGCGCAGCTCTTCGGCGCGGTCGGTTTTTTCCCAGGTGAAGGCGGTGAAGGTGTCATCAGCGTAAGTCATCTGGTACGGGGCGCGGCCGAAGTGACCATAGGCGGCAGTGGCCTGGTACATCGGGTGCAGCAGGTCCAGCATGCGGGTAATGGCATAGGGGCGCAGGTCGAAGGTTTCGCGAACCAGCTGCACGATACGCTCGTCGCTGATCTTGCCGGTGCCAAAGGTGTTCAGTGAGATGGACGTGGGCTGTGCCACACCAATGGCGTAGGACACCTGGATTTCGCACTTGTCGGCCAGCCCGGCAGCGACAATGTTTTTTGCCACATAGCGGCCAACATAGGCCGCGCTGCGGTCCACCTTGGACGGGTCTTTGCCGGAAAACGCACCACCGCCATGACGGGCCATGCCGCCGTAGGTGTCGACAATGATCTTGCGTCCGGTCAGGCCACAGTCGCCGACCGGGCCGCCAATGACGAAGTTGCCGGTCGGGTTGATGTGGAATTGTGTGTCCTTGTGCAGCAGTTCGGCAGGCAGGGTCTGCTTGATGATCAGCTCCATTACCGCTTCCTGCAGGTCTTTCTGGCTGATGTCCGGATTGTGCTGGGTTGACAGCACAATGGCATCAATACCGGCCACCTTGCCGTTTTCATAACGGCAGGTGACCTGGCTCTTGGCGTCCGGGCGCAGCCAGGGCAGCAGGCCGTTTT
>CAYMXO010000172.1:0-2163 GCA_964394445.1 uncultured Thiopseudomonas sp. | reverse complement strand
CATCAATTGGCAGTGCCTGTTCCAGAAAGCCCTCGCCCAGCAGCTGACCGATGCGACGGGCGCGGGCGCTGTCGTCGGCGGCATGATGCAGCGCAAATACCTGCCGGCCGTTGTGGCGCAAATGAAACGCCACGTCGAAGCGCGCCAGCGCCATGCGCCGCACCACTTCCTGCAGGTGGTCAAATTCGGTTTTTTCCGTACGCAAAAACTTGCGCCGCGCCGGAGTGTTGTAGAACAGATCGCGCACCTGCACCGTGGTGCCAACCGGGTGTGCCGCCGGCTGTACGCTGGGCTGCATGTCGCGGCCTTCAGCCTCCACCTGCCAGGCCTCGCCGGCTTCGGCAGTGCGTGAAGTCAGGCAAAGGCGCGCCACGGAACTGATCGAAGCCAGTGCTTCACCCCGAAAGCCGAGGCTTTGCACGCCTTCCAGATCGGCCAGCTCGACAATCTTGCTGGTGGCGTGACGCTCCAGCGCCAGCGGCAACTGGTCGTGGGCAATCCCGTGGCCGTCATCGCGGATGCGCAGTAGCTTGACGCCGCCCTCTTCCACGTCCAGCTCGATGCGGGTAGCGCCGGCGTCCAGGGCGTTTTCCAGCAACTCCTTGGCGACTGAAGCCGGGCGCTCGACCACTTCGCCCGCAGCAATCTGGTTGGCCAGACGCGGGCTGAGCAGATGAATACTACGCGGCTGGGTCATGGTTGTGCAGCCAGGGTGCGGGCGGGAATCTGGATTTTTTGCCCCACCTTGATCACATCGGATCTCAGGTTGTTGGCACGGCGGATCTCGGCCAGGGTTACCTGATAACGGGCGGCCAGCATGGACAGGCTCTCACCGGCGCGCACCACATGTTCCTGCGGGCCGACCACGGTTTTGCCGGCATCGCGCTGGGCGGCCAGCCAGGTTCCCGGAGGCGGGTTGATCTGGAAGAACTGTTTGACACCAGCGTTGATCGAGCGGGCAACGCTCAACTGGTGCGATTTGGTGTTGAGCTTTTTCGACTCGGCCGGGTTGCTGATAAAGCCTGTTTCCACCAGGATCGACGGAATATCCGGTGATTTCAGCACCATAAAGGCAGCCTGTTCGACCCGCGATTTGTGCAGGCGGGTGATTTTGCCCATGTTATTGAGGACTTTCTGGCCCACATCGAGACTGGATGACAGCGAGGCCGTCATCGACAGGTCCAGCAGCACGCCGGCCAGCACTTTATCCTTGTCGCCCAGGGTGACGTTGCCGGTGCCGCCAATCAGGTCGGAGCGGTTTTCACTGTCGGCCAGCCAGCGTGCGGTTTCCGAGGTGGCGCCCCGGTCAGACAGGGCATACACGGACGCGCCATAGGCGGTGGAGCGCGGCGCGGCGTCGGCGTGCACCGAGACAAACAGGTCGGCACCTTTCTGGCGGGCAATTTCGGTGCGCCGGCGCAGGGGAATGAAGTAGTCGCCGGTACGTACCAGCTCGGCCCTGAAGCCTTTTTCAGCGTTGATCTGGCGCTGCAGCTCGCGGGCGATGGCCAGCACAACGTCTTTCTCTTTCAGGCCGCCCGGGCCAATTGCGCCCGGGTCTTCGCCACCGTGGCCGGCATCAATGGCGATGATGACATCGCGCTGACCGCCATTGGCGGGGGCTTTCTTGACCGGCGGAGTGACCGTAGCCACCGGCTTGCCGGCCGGCTGCTGTTTGATGATGGCGGCAATCGGGTCCTGTGCGTTGTCGAACAGGTCAACCACCAGACGGTGGCCGTATTGCTGGTTGGGCGTCAGGGTGAAGCTTTTCGGGTGCACGCGGGCTTTCATGTCGAGCACGATGCGCAGTTCGTTGTCTTTTTTGCCAACGCGCACATCCTGCAATGGCGAGCTGGTTTGCAGGATGCTTTTCAGGTCGGCCTGCAGCTCGGCAGACTTGACGTCGATGACGATGCGGCTGGGGTTGTCGAGGCTGAAGACGTTATGCTCGACGGGGCCGGTCAGATCGAATACCAGGCGGGTGTTGTCCGGCGCACGCCAGATGCGTGCGCTCTTGATCTGCGCCGCTGCCCAGGCCTGCATGGGTACAAACAGGCAAATCGCCAGACAGGTTAGCCAGTACCGCAGTCGCATAGTCACCTCGTTGCCGGTGGTTGTTAAAAAATCTGCCCCGCCGTCGCGGGGCTGTTCATCAAAATCCTG
>CAYMXO010000171.1:0-2166 GCA_964394445.1 uncultured Thiopseudomonas sp. | reverse complement strand
GGGTCGCCCTTGAACTCGAAGTCCTTGCCGGCATCGCTTTCCAGCCATTCCCAGTTGACGAACTTGTCCGCCAGTACGGCGTCCAGGCGGCCCGAGGCCAGATCCAGATAGGCGTTTTCGTTGGTGTCGTACAGCTTGATGGAAATGTTGCGGCCATGGTTGTCTTCCAGCCAGTTGCCGGCGATGGTGGCGCGCTGGGCACCGATCACCTTGCCTTTCAGGCTTTCAGCATCCACCTTGAAATCGACATTTTTCGGTGCAATAAACTGCAAGCCGTTGCTGTAATAGCGGTCAGTGAAATCGACAGCCATCTGGCGCTCTTCGGTGATCGACATGGAAGCAACCAGAAAATCGAACTTTTTCGCATTCAGCGCCGGAATAATGCCATCCCAGTCAGACAGAACCACCGAGCACTCTGCCCCCATCTTGTCGCACAACGCATGGGCAATATCCAGATCAAAGCCGATCGCCTTGCCCTCGGAGTCCAGCAGGTTGAACGGAGGGTAGGCACCCTCGGTGCCGATGCGCAGTTTCTCGGCAGCCATGGCACCGGTGCTCAGAGCCAGGCTGGTGGCAGCGGCAAGTAGCAGTTTCTTATAGTTTTTCATGGTCAGACCTCACAGGTAATGACTGGACATAAATTGACGGCAGCGTTCGGATTGCGGCCGCTCGAACACCTCTTCGGGTGTGCCTTGTTCTTCAATGCATCCCTGATGAAAGAACATGATCTGGCTGGATACCTGGCGGGCAAAACTCAGTTCGTGGGTGACCAGCAGCATGGTGCAGCCTTCGTCAGCCAGACCGCGAATCACCCCCAGCACCTCTTGAACCATTTCCGGGTCCAGTGCCGAGGTCGGCTCGTCAAACAGGATAACCTTGGGCTGCATCGCCAGCGTGCGGGCAATGGCCGCGCGCTGCTGCTGCCCGCCGGACAGCTGATTGGGGTAATTGTGGCGCTTGTCGGCAATGCCGACCTTGGCCAGCAGGGCTTCGGCGGCCTCTACGGCTTCGGCCTTGCTCTGGCCCAGCACCCGGCGCGGAGCCTCGATGATATTGTCGAGCACCGTCATGTGCGGCCAAAGGTTGAAATTCTGAAACACGAAACCAACCTGGGTGCGCAGACGGTTGATCTGCTCGCTGCGTACAGCCTGCAGCGCTCCGGTTTTATCGGCTTTCAGCTGCAGCTCCTCGCCGGAGAAGAAAATCCGGCCCTGATGCGGGCGCTCCAGCAGGTTCAGGCAGCGCAAAAAGGTGGACTTGCCCGAACCGGACGAACCCAGAATGGAAATGACATCGCCGTCGTGGGCCGCCAGCGAAATACCCTTGATGACCTCAAGATCGCCATAGCTTTTGTGCAAGTCGCGCACTTCCAGGGCCGGTGTTGCCGCGGCCGGAGTGGATTGCGTCATAAATGACCTCGTAAAATCGGCCTGGTCAGGCGTGTGGCGTACCAGGTCCGGGCCAGTCTGCACGAATACTATTGGCAACTGGCCACTATGCATGCATGAAATAAAGGTGCGATAGTGCCACTTTTAGTCATTTTTTGGAAGCTGCAGCAGGGAAATAAAAGTGGCCTACCCGCCTGGAGGGCTGCCGCAGAGCCCGGGCCGGGTACTGGCCCGTGTATTTTGCACCCCAAATGCCTGATGCCAGCGACTCTGGCAGCGGCCACGCCCGCGTACTGTTTCTGAGGACAGCTGCTCCTGCTGGCTGCGGCAAAAGCGAGTCCGGACAGCAGCATCCGGGCGCTTGCATGTACAGGCAGCTTCGCGCTGCACCCCGGCTGCTTGCCCTGCGGGAAACCGCCCCGCTCGTGCACCTGCTTGCAACCATCCTGCCTGCTCCGTGTTGCCGGGCATTACTGGCCCGTCTGGTCACCCGCCGGGCGGAGTGCAGCCTTGGGTGACAGGCGCAGGGTCCGCAGGCTGCGCTTGACGCTTTTCAGATGATCGACCAGGTCCGGGCCGCGTGCCATCGCAACACCCATCGCCAATACATCGATCACCACCAGGTGGGCAATGCGCGAGGTCAGCGGAGTATAGATTTCGGTGTCTTCCTGCACATCAATCGCCAGGTTTACCGTGGCCAGCTCGGCCAGCGGCGTCTGGCTGGGGCACAGGGTAATCAGGCTGGCACCGGTTTCACGCACCAGGTTGGCGCTGGTCA
>CAYMXO010000170.1:0-2202 GCA_964394445.1 uncultured Thiopseudomonas sp. | reverse complement strand
TGCCAGTCGGCAATACGCACTTCGATGTTACTCATCCATACACTCCAGACTACCTTGCTTGACCAGCTCACACAGGAGGGTGACAGTTTCGTCACGATCTAACCAAGGCTGTAGATTACCCATAGTCAGAATGTCCTGGCTACAAAGGAGCCGGATAAATTCGACTAAATGTTCAGGGAAAGGGCGGCTGCTGCCGCAGGAAAACAACAGGATGGCCGGCTCTCCGTCCAGCTGGATATGGCTCCAGGCCAGGCGTGATGCCGGGCTGCGCACCAGGATGCCGCCGTCTTGCAGAAAGCGTACGAGGGTGTTCGTGTCCAGCTCGTGGCCCTGTAAAAACTCGGGATACCTGGGCTCTGTCATGTGCTGACCAAACCAGCTCAGCAACAGGTTGTCGTCATCCAGGCATTGCCGGAGCAGCCGGCGCACGCGCTGCAGGTCTTCCGCGCGGATCTCTGCCGGGTCCTGTACGGGGGACAGGTCCGGGTCGCGATAACGCTCTTCGTCGCTTAAAAAACGGGCGACGAAATCGGTGTAATGGGTGATGACCTCGGCGCTGGAGGGGGCGCGAAAGCCGATCGACCAGGTCATGCAGTTGTCCAGCGCGGTGCCCCAGTGGGCGAGGCGTGGCGGCAGGTAAAGCATGTCACCGGGCTCAAGAACCCAGGTTCCGGCGGTATCAAAACCGTCCAGGATGCGCAGGTCCGGATGCGGCAGCATGGGGCTGTTGCTGTCGCACATTTGACCGATTTTCCATTCGCGGCGGCCCTCGGCCTGCAGCAGGAATACATCATAGTTGTCAAAGTGCGGGCCGACACCGCCGCCGGGTGCGGCATAGCTGATCATCAGGTCGTCGATACGCCAGCTTGGCAGAAACTTGAAGTCTTTAAGGTAGTCGGCAACGTCGGGCACAAACTGGTCAACTGCCTGCACCAGCAACGTCCAGTGGCTTTCCGGCAGTTCGGCGTAAGTCTGCCCGGTAAAAGGTCCGTGAAGCAGCTCCCAGGGTTGATCACCATGCTCCAGGATGATACGGGACTCGACTTCGCTCTCCAGCGACAGTCCGGCCAGCTCGTCACCATCAACCGGGCTGACAAAATCAGGAATGGCCTGGCGGATCAGCAGTGGCTTTTTTTGCCAGTAATCACGCAGGAATTCTTCTGCGCTGATGTTGCCAAGGATGGGGATGTTCATGTTGATTCCATATGCGTGCTGATGTCTTGAACGGTGTGTGTATTCAGGTGCTGCTTGTTCCGTAAAACTGCACTGCCGTGTATGACCGCCATGAATGATAAAAATGCATTATTTCCAAAGCCCTGTTGCTCACATGAGCCGCGCCACGATTGATGGTGATAACGCCTTGCGCTGTGCGCGGAGGATTGCCAGGCCAGGCAGTCGCCTGCGTCAGCATTCAGCACGATAAAAATATTAGCTTTAACTGTGCATGAAATTCGCTGTGTTATCGGGCTCGTGTTTAACAAGGTATCGGCATGAACCAGGATTACCTGAGCGCAAAGAGCACATGAAACAGGTGCTGCGGGGCAGTTGTTTGCAGTCAGAACCTGTTTTGCAGAGATACCAAGGCTTGAAAATACTACCAATACCGGCAGGCCGCGCGACCGCAGCCCGGCCATGCTTTCCGTCAGCACGTGGTGTGTCCGGGCCAGGTGGGGTTTGTATAAAGCCCCAGAGCTTTGCTTTGGGGCCGGTGTGGCTGCAGCGCAGACTCCATCCGGCCCCAACATCGCAAGATAAAAACTAAACCCTTTTGGCCTGCTCGATGGCGTTGCCGATATAGCTGGCCGGGGTCAGCTGGGCCAGTTCGTCTTTGGCGGCTACGGGGATTTCAAGGGTGTCGATGAACGCTTTGAGTGCCTCGGCGGTAATGCCTTTGCCGCGGGTCAGGTCTTTGAGTTTTTCATAGGGGTTCTCGATACCGTAGCGACGCATCACGGTCTGCACCGGCTCGGCCAGCACTTCCCAGCAGTTGTCCAGGTCGGCCGCCAGCGGTGCAGCGTTGACTTCCAGCTTGCCGATGCCTTTCAGGCTGGCTTCGTAGGCAATCACGCTGTGGGCAAAGCCCACGCCCAGGTTGCGCAGCACGGTGGAGTCGGTCAGGTCGCGCTGCCAGCGGGAAACCGGCAGCTTGCTGGCCAGGTGCTGGAAGATGGCGTTGGCAATACCCAGGTTGCCTTCGGAGTT
>CAYMXO010000169.1:0-2231 GCA_964394445.1 uncultured Thiopseudomonas sp. | reverse complement strand
TTCAACGACAACCTATTCAAAAACGCGCTGGTGGTGTTGTTGACGTTTCACACCGCCCAGTGGAGCGAGCTGTCTGCCGGCGTGCTGGCCAACCTGGCTGCAGGCATTTTCATCTTGCCCTTTTTTCTGTTCTCTGCCACCGCTGGGCAGCTGGCAGATAAATACGATAAAGCCCTGCTGGCGCGCTTCACCAAACTGCTGGAAGTGCTGATCATGCTGGTGGCGCTGTGGGGCTTTATCCAGCACAGCCTGAACATTCTGCTGGGGGCGCTGTTTTTACTCGGTTTGCAGTCAACCCTGTTTGGCCCGATCAAATACGCCCTGCTGCCGCAGCACCTCAAGCAAAGCGAACTGCTGGGCGGCAATGCCCTGATTGAAGCCGGCACCTTTATTTCGATTTTGCTCGGCACCCTGACCGGTGGTGTGCTCGCCGGTTATCTACCCGACCCCGCCTGGATAGCCGGGGCCGGCATGCTGGTGGCGGTGGCTGGGCTGCTTGCCAGCTTGCGCATTCCACCTGCGCCCGCGCCGGAACCGGGCTTGCGCCTGAGTTACAACCTATTCGCCGCCACCTTGAAAACCATTGGCTTTGCCCGCCAAGAGCGCTCGGTATTTCTGTCCATTTTGGGCATCTCCTGGTTCTGGCTGTATGGCGCGCTGTTTCTAGCCCAGTTGCCGGCCTTTACCCAGCAGGTGCTGGGCGGCAGTGAAAGCATGGTCACCCTGCTGCTGGCAGTGTTTACCCTTGGCATCGGCGCGGGCTCGCTACTCTGTGAGCGCCTGACCAGCCGACAAGTAGAAATCGGTCTGGTACCGCTGGGCTCCATTGGCCTGACTCTGTTTGGCTTGGACCTGTTCTTTGCCGCGCCCACTGCACTGGCGAGCGACACAGCCCACTCGCTATGGTTTTTGCTGTCTCAGTGGCCGGTCTGGCGCATCATGCTCGACCTGCTGATGCTGGGTCTGTTTGGCGGTTTCTTTATTGTGCCGTTGTATGCACTGGTACAGTTTCGCAGCGCCGAAGCCCTACGCGCCCGTATCATCGCTGCCAATAACATTCTCAATGCCCTGTTTATGGTCGCTGGCGCTCTATTGGCGATTGCCGGATTAAGCGCCGGTCTATCCATCCCTGCCCTGTTTGCCGTCGCCGCGCTATGCAACGCCGCCGTGGCTATTTATATCTACAGCTTGGTGCCGGAATTTTTCATCCGCTTTCTGGCCTGGGTATTGGTCAAGACCCTGTACCGTCTGCGCCTTGAAGGCACCGACCATATCCCCCACGACGGCCCCGCGCTGATTGTCGCCAACCATGTCAGCTTTGCCGATGCCGTAATCCTGATGGGCGCAACACCACGGCCCATCCGCTTTGTTATGGATCACCGCATCTTCAAAACACCGCTACTGGGTTTTATCTTCCGCCATAGCGGGGCCATACCTATCGCCCCCGCCAAAGAAGACCCCGAGCGTCTGGAGCAGGCCTTTATCCGCATCGATCAGGCGCTGGCTGAGGGCGAACTGGTTGGTATTTTTCCCGAGGGGGCCATCACCCGTGACGGTGAAATGCAGCCGTTTCGCCCTGGCGTAACCCGTATTTTGCACACGCAGCCAGTACCGGTGATCCCTATGGGCTTGTCGGGGCTGTGGGGTAGCTTCTTCTCGCGTATTGAGGGCAAGGCCATGTGCAAGCCGTTTCGCCGGGGGCTATTTTCGCCTGTCGGTCTGAAAATCGGTGCGCCGCTTGCCCCAGAAAATGCCAGCCCGCAACAGTTGTTTGACCAAGTTCGTGCGCTGCGCGGGGATATTTTGTAACTTTTGTGCAGCTGGGTGGCGCGGCGCTTAGGTGAGGGCTGCGCTGGAGCAGGGGTGAGGCGCTGATGAGACACAGCCTGTACAAAACGCGACGCGAACAATAAATGCCCCTCTACGCACTCCCTGCTTTGCATTCCCCAAACAAAGTGTCTATAATCCGCAACCCTTGAAACGCGGTGTGCATTGCAACTGTTTTACAGAAAGCAAACACATCAACCACCGGTCCCCGATGAAGGTACGAATTGAATGCCAGCTGTCAAACTGAAAGACAACGAACCATTTGACGTTGCCCTGCGTCGCTTCAAACGCGCCTGCGAAAAAGCCGGTGTACTTTCTGAAGTGCGCAGTCGCGAATTTTACGAAAAGCCTACTGCCGAGCGTAAGCGCAAAGCGGCTGCTGCCGTCAAGCGTCACGCCAAGAA
>CAYMXO010000168.1:0-2243 GCA_964394445.1 uncultured Thiopseudomonas sp. | reverse complement strand
AGAGTCAACAAAACCAGGAAATTGTTCATGCAAAAACCTAACCGGACAATGCTGATTTCACTAATTTTTTAAAAGGAATGGTCGTCTTCTCGTGGTCAATTCAAGTAGATTTTCCCTGTCTCAAAAAAGCTCGCGGATTTTATGGGCTTTTTTAATTTCCTTAATATTTGTATCTACTCTTTGTTTTTTCTTTGAGCCGTACTGGAAAACAAACGATGATGTCGGCATGTCAATGGTGGCTCACGGCTATGGGTTTGCCGCAGTAAGTTCACCAACCTTGGTGTTTTCCAATGTCATCTGGGGTTATCTGATTCGTGCCATCCCTCAAATAAATGGAATATTAGGGTATTCCACCATCACCCTCGGCACACTTGTCGGAATAAGTACAGCCATATTATTCGTATTACGCCAATTTGGAATTGGCTGGCTGGTATCTCTATTCGTAATATTATTTTTACTTGTACGCCCTGTCCTTTTCCCTCAATTTACCATTAATGCCGGTCTGCTTGCTGTAGCAGCAATTGCATGTTGGTCTCTTTATGAACAACAGGAAAACAAATATGCCTTGTCAGCGGGCTGTGTTCTTGCATTCTGCAGTTATCTTGTGCGTAATCATGAGTTCTTACTGGTCATACTCATTGCATTACCATTCCTGCCTTGGTCAAAATTACTTAAAGACAGGACAGCACAAGCTGCTGCAATCGGTCTTTTACTGGCCATCAGCATTGCCACCTTTATAGACTATCAAGCATACCAAGGCAGTGAATGGCAGGCATTCAACGCATTAGACCCTGCCCGTGTACCGTTTACGGATTTTGGCGCGGCCGCTCAACTCAATCAGCATCCGGAAATTCTGTCACGACATAGTTACAGTACGAACGATATTTCTTTAATTAACGCATGGTTCTTTGCTGATCCGACTATTGCAAATCCGACCGCATTAAATACTATGCTAACCGAACTGGGTCCTCTCGCTGCCCAACCCAACTCACTCAACAATGGTTGGGCGGGTATTCAGGCGCTTGCGCACCCTGTTTTGCTACCTGGCGTTTTGACAGCCATATTGTTGTTTTTCATATTGCCAAGTCGAAGGCTATTCATAACTTGGATGCTTTGCCTTATGGCATTATTTGCATTAGGTATACTTGGTCGACCCGGTATTCTGCGAGTTTATATTCCTGTGTTGGCTTTAATGTTAATTGCCCCCTTCCTTGAGCGCAATAACAGCCATACAAACAAACGTTTACCTTGGCACCTGACGCAAGTAGTGATCGTAGTAGCAGCAATTTTCAACACCATACAAGTTTTCTCTGATTCCAGAGCGACACAACAATACTCTGAATCTATCCGCAAAAATCTGTCTGGTTTCCCGGATCATACCGTTATAACATGGGGGGCAGCATTTCCTTATGAAAATGTTTATCCGGTTCTAAAACAATCAGAGTCTGCCATGAAATACCAGCATTACAGTCTGGGAACAGATACTCTTGCGCCATTTTCACGGGCATTTCTTGAAGAAAAAAACGGTACAGGCATGATTGCGCGACTGATTTCCAAAGAGGGTGTTCCTATTATTGCTGACAAACCCCGGTTTGATCTGCTCGCCATTTACTGCAAAGAACATTTTGATGGGGATTTGGAAGAGCTTGTCAGCCAGCAATATGGCCACATTCATCTTAGTTGGCGCCGTTGTAATACCCAAAAGTCTCAATAAGGGTAAAGCCGGCTCAGTGCAATGTCATGAGCAATAATTAACGCAGATCACAAAAGGAAGAATGATGAATCAGAAAGTTCCGTTCAATTGGCCCCATATGACGGGTAAAGAACTTCATTACATCGCAGAGGCACACCTTAATGGCAGCCTTGCCGGTGATGGCCCCTTCACAAAACGCTGTCACGCCTGGTTAGAGCAAAAAAGCGGCACAGCCAAGGCATTGCTCACACACTCCTGTACCGCTGCTTTAGAAATGTCCGCGCTATTGCTGGATATTAAACCTGGTGATGAAATCATCATGCCTTCATATACTTTTGTGTCAACAGCCAATGCTTTCGTGCTTCGCGGTGGTGTTCCGGTCTTCGTTGATATTCGAAACGACACCTTGAACATTGATGAAACCCTCATTGAGGCAGCGATCACCCCGCGTACACGAGCCATCGTCGCAGTACATTATGCCGGTGTTTCCTGCGAAATCAGCTGCTCCCGCTTTGGACGGGTCGAGCTGTCAATTTCGTCACATCCGGCT
>CAYMXO010000167.1:0-2256 GCA_964394445.1 uncultured Thiopseudomonas sp. | reverse complement strand
GCAGCAATGGCCTTGATTTCGTTCTGATATGACATGGTCAATCCTTCATAGAGTAAGGTGCGTTGAGACTTGTCCCACACAACCTGCTATCACTGGATGTAAATGGGTGTGCTCGCGCCCTGTGCAGTGGGGTCATGACGGAAGGTTGTTGCGGAGGCGGGCGGCTGTCGAGTGCGACAACCGGTCGGCAGCCTTGTAAGGCCGGACGTATGCATGTGCTTCCCCGTCCCTCAGGACAACAACGTTCCAGTCGTAACCTTGTGCGAACCATCTTGTGGATGCCTGCAACACGGATTTCTAAGGACATTCGCCTTGGAAACCCGGAGGTTTTATAACCTCTGGTTAGCGGGAGCGGGACGTATGATGCGCTTTCGGTGGACGTTCGTCAATTATTTTGTAGTGTTTTTTTTTCTGCACTACAAAAACACACACGCCGCAGGGCTTATTCTTCATCCAGCAGTTGTACTTTTATTCGCAAGTTATTGGTTTTTATTGAATATGATTTAATGTTGCTGGTGATTCCGGAGCTGTCATGCTGGCTGTCGGCATCAATAGTGCCAACATCAATCCATTCGTTCAGGGAGCCGCTGATGCGGGTGGAAAGACTGTGTTGCTCGATGATGTCCGGGTTGTTGCGGGAAATGTTGTCGTTACGGCTATCAAGCGCCAGGGTGACCCGGTTGCCTTGCACGGTCGGAGTAACGTAAAAACCCTGGCTCAGTTCCCGCTGCACTGTTTGCAGGCTTGCTCTGCCATGCTGATCCTGTACCCATTGTTGCCGGGGCTGCAGCTGGCCGGTCTGAATGAAGGCTGCACTGCCTTCCAGGGTTTGTATGCTGCGCAGCCCGCTGTCACGGTCGCTGGTGCTGTAGTGGCGGATATCAATCCGGTTGCCACGGGCACCTTGCTCGCCCAGCACGACCTTGCCCTCACGGCCGCGAATGCGGCCTTGCACATCGATGCCGCGCTCGCTGCTGATTCCACTGCTGTTGTTGTCCACCAGAATCAAGAGGCGGCGCAGTGGCGTATCCAGGGTGCTGATCAGTTGCTCCAGCTCGTCCAGACGGCTGCTGTCAGCCTGCAGGATCAGCTGCTGGCCATTGCCGGCCACCCGCTCTCCGGAGCCGAGCAGTGGTTGCAGCAAGCGGATCATGTCGTTGTCGGGACGGTGTTGCAGCTGAATGACACGAATATCAGCCCGGGCCAGCGGGCTGGCCAGCAGCAGGGCAAACACTAAAGCACAAAGGGATCTGGTCATAATGGCATCCGGCGCAAGTTGATGTCGGTGCGTGACAGGCTCCACATGTTGTCGAACTGTTCGATGTAGGGGCGCACACGTGAAGGCTGATGATAGAAAATATGGCCCTGGCAGGGAGAGGACGTTTTGCGCAACAACAGGCACTCTCCGTCAACGCTCAGCCATTGGCCGGGAAATGTTTCATGCTCGGGATGGGTCAGGCGTATCAGTAGCCGGCTGCTCAGGCGTTCGGCGAGGGACAGCAAGCGGTGCCCTTGCAGGCAGATTGTGCGGCTGTCCTGCAGCAGGATGTGCAGGCGGTTGTTTTCGTGCTGCAACAGCAGGTTTTTGCACAGTTGTGCCACGGAATCATTGTCGTACAGCCAGGGCTCGAGATCGACAGAATAGATGCGGATGATGCGCCGGGCCTGCTGCATGAGTTGCTGGCTGTGCCGGCAAACATCGTCCTGGCTGTCGAGGAACAGGGTGCTTGGCGAGCCGCCGTCTGTCGCCTGCTGGCGGGCAGGCGGATTGTGAATGCTGTATTTTCCGGGCGAAACAAACTCGATGCCGTCATCGGCCTGCTGTTCCGGAGTGTCTGTATTCGCCGGCCTGTGCATTGTTCGGCTTTATTCGCTGCTGCGCAGCATGTCGATGTGGGGGATGCCGGCTTCGATGAATTCGTCGCTGACGGGCTTGAAGCCCAGACGCTCGTAAAAGCGGGCGGCGTGCACTTGCGCGGTGAGCGTTTGCTGTTTTAGTCCGCGCCGCTCGGCTTCCGCAATGGCGGCATTCATCAGGGCTTCGCCAACTTTCAGTCCGCGCCACTCTTTGAGTACGGAAACCCGGCCAATGCAGCCATCCGGTAGCAGACGGGCAGTGCCCATGGCGAAATCATCTTCTTCAGCGAGGAAGTGGATGGCGCCGGAGTCAAGGCTGTCCCATTCCTGTTCGGGGCTGACTCCCTGCTCGTCGATGAATACCCGTTCGCGAATACGGCGCAGGTCTGCGTTGTCTTT
>CAYMXO010000166.1:0-2287 GCA_964394445.1 uncultured Thiopseudomonas sp. | reverse complement strand
ATGCCCATGGCTTCTGCCGCTTCCGGTGCCTTTTCGGCGCTACGCCACAGAATTGATGCACAGCCTTCCGGAGAAATCACCGCATAGGTCGCATACTGCAGCATGTTCAGTTTATCGCACACACCAATGGCCAGCGCTCCACCGGAACCGCCCTCGCCGATGACAGTGGCGATGATCGGAGTTTTCAGGCGGGACATGACGCGCAGGTTCCAGGCAATTGCTTCGCTCTGGCCGCGTTCTTCGGCATCAATACCCGGATAGGCACCCGGTGTGTCAATAAAAGTCAGGATCGGCAGTTTGAAGCGCTCGGCCATCTCCATCAGGCGGCAGGCCTTGCGGTAGCCCTCGGGGCGCGGCATGCCGAAGTTGCGGCGCACTTTTTCGCGTACTTCACGGCCCTTCTGGTGGCCGATAACCATGACCGGAATACCTTCAAAACGGGCGATGCCGCCCACAATGGCAGCATCATCGGAAAAATGACGGTCGCCGTGCAGCTCTTCAAATTCGGTAAACAGGTAGTCGATGTAGTCCAGCGTATAAGGACGCTGGGGGTGACGGGCCATGCGGGCAACCTGCCAGCTGTCCAGATCCGAAAAGATGTTCTTGGTCAGGGTCTTGTTCTTTTCTTGCAGCCGGGCGATTTCATCGCTGATGTTCAGGTCATTGTCGCTGCCAACCAGACGCAGCTCTTCAATTTTCGCCTGTAAATCGGCGATGGGCTGTTCAAAATCGAGAAAATTCGGGTTCATGTGTCATCCAGCATTGTTTATGGTCCTCTGCGTATCAGGGGACCCTTGCGGCAGCAGTCCGCGACTTGCAGCCGGCTGCTACCGTTAAATTCATTAACGATAATTCAAAAAGACGTTGTCACGGCCGAACAGGTCACGCAGGCCCTGAATCAGTCCGTCAGCCGGTTCGACCTGCCAGACATCATTCAGTTGCAGGCAGGCGCTGGCCTGGGCACCACTATACTCAACGCTCACCTTGCAGCCACCGCGAAACTGTTGCAACAAGTTGCGCATCTGCTCGAGTTGTGCCGCATTCATGGATGCCGAATCCAGCCGCAGTCGCAGGCTTTCCGCCAGACTGGTGCGGGCTTCCTCCAGCCCCATGACACGTCTGGCCCTGAATCTTAACCCACCGGAGAAGTCGTCATGGCTGACTTCGCCTTCGACTACAACCAAGGTATCAGTCTGCAACAAGCCATGTGCCTGATTGAAAGCCTCCGCAAACAGCGAGGCTTCGATGCGGCCGGAGCGGTCATCCAGAGTGATGAAGGCCATGCGGTCGCCTTTCTTGTTGCGCATGACCCGCTGGGCCACGATCAGGCCGGCTACGGTCTGGGTATCCCGTGACGGACGCAGGTCGACAATCTTCTGGCGGGCAAAGCGCCGTACTTCCTGCTCGTACTCGTCAATCGGGTGGCCGGTCAGGTACAGGCCAAGGGTATCTTTTTCACCTTTCAGCCGTTCTTTCAGCGTCAGCGGACGGGCATTGCGATACTGCGCGTAAGCGTCTTCTTCTTCGGCGGCAAACAGGCCACCGAACAAGTCCATGTTGCCACTTTCCCGGTCACGCGCGGCCTGCCCTGCCGCCTGAATGGCTTCTTCCATCGCGGCAAACAGGGTTGCGCGGTTGCGGTCGATACCGGCCTGGTAATCCTTGGCGTCCTCGGAAAAGTAGGGCCCCAGGCGATCCAGCGCACCACTGGCCACCAGCGCATGCAGGGTGCGCTTGTTGACCCGCTTCAGGTCGATCCGCGCGCAAAAATCGAACAGGTCGGCAAAGGCCTCGCCTTGCTGGCGGGCTTCGACAATGGCCGAGACCGGCCCCTCACCGACCCCCTTGATCGCACCCAGACCGTACACCACCTCACCGCTCGGGTTGACCGTAAACTTGAAGCCGGAATGGTTTACATCGGGCGCGACAATGCGCAGTTTCATGTCGCGGCACTCTTCGATCAGGGTCACCACCTTGTCGGTGTTGTCCATGTCTGCCGAAAGTACCGCCGCCATGAATTCGGCCGGGTAATGTTTTTTCAGCCAGGCGGTCTGATAGGACACCAGCCCATAGGCTGCCGAGTGTGATTTGTTAAAGCCGTATCCGGCAAACTTCTCTACCAGATCAAAGATGTTGCCCGCCAGATCAGAGCTGATGCCATTCTTTTCGCAGCCATCAACAAACAGGCCACGCTGCTGGGCCATTTCTTCCGGCTTTTTCTTGCCCATGGCCCGGCGCAGCATGTCGGCACCGCCCAGCGTGTAGCCGGCCATCACCTGGGCAATCT
>CAYMXO010000165.1:0-2313 GCA_964394445.1 uncultured Thiopseudomonas sp. | reverse complement strand
GGGTGGTCGGAATCTGGATAAAATCGACCCCACGCTGATAACAGGCGGCAGCAAAGCCGGTCATGTCACCGGTGACTCCGCCGCCCAGGGCAATCAGTGTGGTCTTGCGATCATGCCGCTCTTCGAGCAATCCATCGAAGATCGTCTGCAGGGTTGGCCAGTCCTTGTGGACCTCACCATCCGGCAGAATGATTTCCGTCAGCTCGTAGCCAGCCAGTGTCTGGCGCAGGGTGTCCAGATAGAGGGGAGCCACCGTGGTATTGCTGACAATGGCAACTTTCCGGCTGCGCAAATGCGGCCGGAACAACTCCGGATCCTGCAGGATACCGGCACCTATGTGAATGGGATAGCTGCGCTCGGCCAGCTCGACGCTCAGGGTTCGCATGGGAATTACCGTAATGGGTCAAATCAAGCCACTGATAATCACAGCTGCAGCCTTACAAATCAAGCTGTCCCAGAATTTCCTGCACCACCATGCGTGGCGGCCTGATGTCTGTCTCGATGACGATGTCGGCAATTTCGCGATACAGCGGCTCGCGCACCTTCAGCAACTCTTCCAGCACCTGCCGCGGATTTTCGGTTTGCAACAGCGGCCGGTTGCGATCACGCGCGGTACGCTCCAGTTGGTGCTCGACTGATGTATGCAAATAAATCACCAGGCTGCCAGATGCCAGCACGGCGCGGTTTTCCGCTCTAAGTACGGCTCCTCCTCCGGTTGCCAGCACCAGACCGCGCTGCTGCATCAGCTCGGCAATTACCTGCTGCTCACGGTCACGAAACCCCTGCTCGCCTTCCAGCTCAAAAATCAGCGGAATCCCGGCTCCTGTACGCTCTTCAATGACCCGGTCAGAGTCCTTGAAAGGCAAACCCAGCTCTTTGGCCAGCAGCCGGCCGATGGTGCTTTTTCCAGCACCCATCGGACCGACTAGGGTAAGATTACGCTTGCGCATCAATGATTCAGACTAATGGCCTGGTTGGCCAGAATGCGCGGCGTGATAAAGACCAGCAACTCGGACTTGCTGTCAGTGACCAGGTTGCGTTTAAACAGGCGGCCAATCACTGGCACATCGCCAAGGAAGGGCACTTTCTCCACCGAGCGTTGTTGCTGGTTGGAGAACACGCCACCAATCACGATAGTCTCGCCATCCGACACCAGCACCTTGGCATTGACCTCATTCTTCTTGATCGGCGGGACACCGTCCAGCGCATTGGCAAAGTCGGGTTCGTCCTTGGTCACCTTGACGTCCATGATAATGCGGTTGTCAGGGGTGATCTGTGGTGTCACCTCAAGCGACAGGGCAGCCTCCTTGAAAGAAGTACTGGTCGAGCCACTGGAGCTGGCTTCCTGGTAAGGCACCTCCGCACCCTTCATGATCTTGGCAGTCTCCTTGTCGGAGGTGACTACCTTGGGCTGAGATACCACTTCGCCATGACCGGTTTTTTCCATCGCTGACAACTGCAGGTCGAGCAGGGCGTGGTTGCTCAGGAAACCGATACCGATTCCTGAAGTGGCCCCGCCAGCACCCAGGTCAACAAAGTTGTTACCGGCCAGGCTACCGCCGGCACTCCAGCGCGTACTCGCAGTACTTCCGGCGGAACGCCCGACATTACCGCCCCAGCGTACACCCAGCTCTTTATCGTAGTCGACGTTGGCTTCCACAATCCGCGCCTCGATCATCACCTGGCGTACCGGGATATCCAGCTGGGCCACCACACGACGCAGCTCGTCCAGACGCTCCTGGGTCTGGTAGGCAATGATGCTGTTGGTACGGTCATCGACGGTAACCGATCCGCGATCGGCTGAATCCTGCCCGCTGGTAACCGACTGGAACAGCGCGGCAATCTGGGATGCCTTGGCGTAGTTGACCTGGATCAGCTCACGACGCAATGGCGCCAGCTCGGCAATCTGCTGCTGGGCTTCCAGCTCCTGGCGTTCACGGGCAGCAATTTCGTCCGCTGGCGCAACCAGCAACACGTTACCCACCTTGCGCTGGGCCAGGCCTTTGGTTTTCAGCACCAGTTCAAGCGCCTGATCCCAGGGCACGTTCTGCAGACGCAGGGTGATATTACCCTGTACGGTATCACTGGCGACCAGGTTCAAGTCAGTAAAGTCGGCAATCAGCTGCAGCACGGAGCGTACATCAATGTCCTGAAAGTTCAGCGACAACTTCTCGCCCGTATAGGTAAAGCGTTCGGCGTCACGCTTTTCCTTTTCCAGCTTGCTCATTGGCTTGACGCTGACAGTCATGCGGTTGTCAGTCTGATAGGCCAGGTAGTCAAAATCCCCGGCTGACTCGATCACTATACTGGTGC
>CAYMXO010000164.1:0-2325 GCA_964394445.1 uncultured Thiopseudomonas sp. | reverse complement strand
AGCCGCCAAAGGCGAAAATCACCGCATTGGTATGCAGCGGACGCAGGCGGCCATAGGTGAGCCATGGGATGTCGAAGTTGAGCTGTGGCCAGACCAGTTGCGCGGCAATCAGGACGCCGACCAGCATTCCGACAATCCCCCAGGCCACCGTCATGATGGCAAACTGGCGAACCACCTTATAGTTATAGGCGGAACTTGTGGTTGTATTCATGGTTATTTTCCATCCATTCGTTGGGCAGAGTTGCTATTTGTCACCAGGGGTGGTTGTAGCAATAGCGGCGAAATTCTGCGCAATACCGGGTGGTGGCGTATTGACCAGTATCAATTTGACAGGTTTTCCGTAAGGGTTTTATTGTTTTCCTATAAAGAATTCATATTCGCTTCACTGCATATAAATTCTGTTTTGAGCGGCTTGATATTGAGTAGTGCCGGCTGCCCGGGTTGAATTGTTGCTGGTATATTGATGCGTACCAAGAATTTCAGGCGTGGAGTTGCGGATCATGACAATCAATAAAGTGGCATTTATCGGGCTGGGCAACATGGGGTACCCGATGGCCGGGCATCTGGCCGGGGCGGGTTACCAGGTGTGCGTATATAACCGCTCACCTGAAAAAGCGCAGCGCTGGGTTGCGCACCATGGTGGCAGTCATGCGCAAACACCAAAGCTGGCAGCACAAGGAGCAGATGCGGTGTTCTTGTGTGTTGGTAATGATGATGATGTGCGTTCCGTGGTTCTTGGTGAAAATGGTGTTCTGGCCGGCATGCGAAGCGGCAGCATGCTGGTGGATCACACCACTGCGTCGGCAGAGCTGGCCCGCGAGCTGGCGCGGCTTGGCTTGAAGCAGGGTGTTGCGGTGCTGGATGCGCCGGTATCGGGCGGACAGGCGGGTGCAGAAAATGGATGCCTGACAATCATGGTGGGTGGCGAGGCGGACGACTATGCCGTCATCCGGCCCCTGCTTGGTTGCTATGCCCGCATGCAGCGTCTGATGGGACCTGCGGGTAGTGGGCAGCTGACCAAGATGGTCAACCAGATCTGTATTGGTGGCCTGTTGCAGGGGCTCGCCGAGGCGCTGCATTTTGCCGAAGCCTCCGGTATTGATGCCCGCGCCGCCATGGAAGTGATCAGTGGGGGCGCGGCCCAGTCCTGGCAGCAACAAAACCGCTATGAAACCATGCTGGCCCGCGAGTTTGATTTTGGCTTTGCCGTCAAGTGGATGCGCAAGGACTTTGCTCTGGTGCTGGAAGAGGCGCGCCGTAATGGTGCGCAGTTGCCAGTGACCGCGCTGGTTGACCAGTTCTATGCTGATGTAATTGCCATGGGTGGTGCCAACTGGGATACGTCCAGTTTGATCAGCCGGCTGGACCGGGGGCGTTGATGCAGTGCCGTCCCGGTTGTGGGGCCTGCTGCATTGCTCCTTCGATCAACACGCCAATGCCGGGTATGCCGGAGGGCAAGCCGGCAGGTGTGCGCTGCTTGCATCTGGATGCTGACAATCTGTGCAGTTTGTTTGGTACGCCTTTGCGCCCTGATTTTTGTGCGGGCTTTGCCGCCAGTGTAGAAATTTGTGGCGAAAGCCGTGCTGACGCGATCCGGATTATCGGCTGGCTGGAAGAAACGACGGCGATGGCCGGGAAGCCGGATGTTCTGGTTTGACGAAAATCAAGTTGTTGGCAGGGGGTATTTAAAGAGGACAGGCTCTGCGGCATTAAACCCAGGGGCAATATCTTGCCGGAATTAAAAAAGGCTGCCAAATGGCAGCCTTTTTTGCTGTGATGCCGCGTATTAACGCTTGTCCATCGGAACATACTCGCGTGAAGTATGGCCGGTGTACAGTTGGCGCGGACGGTTGATCTTGTAAGCTTCGGAAAGCATTTCCATCCAGTGGGAGATCCAGCCGACAGTACGGGACATGGCAAAAATTACAGTGAACATGCTGGTCGGGATACCCATGGCCTTCAGGATGATGCCGGAGTAGAAGTCCACGTTCGGGTACAGGTTGCGCTCTTTGAAGTACGGGTCGTTGAGGGCGATTTCTTCCAGCTTCATGGCCAGCTCCAGCTGTGGATCGTGGATGCCCAGCTCGGACAGGACTTCATCGCAGGTCTCTTTCATGACCTTGGCGCGCGGGTCAAAGTTCTTGTACACGCGGTGGCCGAAGCCCATCAGTTTGAACGGATCGTTCTTGTCCTTGGCCTTGGCAATGAACTTCTCGATGTTGGAGACATCGCCGATTTCGTCCAGCATCAGCAGTACGGCTTCGTTGGCGCCGCCGTGGGCAGGTCCCCACAGGGCCGCGATGCCGGAAGCGATACAGGCGAACG
>CAYMXO010000163.1:0-2335 GCA_964394445.1 uncultured Thiopseudomonas sp. | reverse complement strand
AAGCGCCGTGCGGTAAGCGGCATCCTGATTCTCGACAAGCCGCTGAATTTCAGCTCCAACGGCGTGCTGCAAAAAGTACGCTGGCTGCTCAATGCGGAAAAAGGCGGCCACACCGGCAGCCTCGACCCGCTGGCCACCGGTGTGCTGCCGTTGTGCTTTGGCGAGGCGACCAAGTTTTCCCGTTATCTGCTGGATGCCGACAAGACCTATGAAGCCGATATCCGTCTGGGCGTGACTACCGACACCGCCGATGCTGAAGGCCAGGTGCTGGAAACCCGCGAAGTTAACGTTGATATCGCTGCCATTGAGGCGGTATTACCGCAGTTTCGTGGCGATATCCTGCAGGTGCCACCGATGTACTCGGCACTGAAAAAAGACGGTCAGCCGTTGTACAAACTGGCCCGTGCCGGCGAAGTGATCGAGCGTGAAGCCCGCCCGGTGCATATTTCCGCGCTGGAGCTGCTGTCGCTGGACGATGGCCTGCTGCGCCTGCGGGTCAGTTGCAGCAAGGGCACCTATATTCGCACCCTGGCCGAAGATATCGGCCGCGAGCTGGGTTGCGGTGCGCATGTCGCCGGCCTGCGTCGTACCCAGGCCGGCCCGTTCGACCTGTCGCAGTCGGTGACGCTTGAGCAACTGATTGCCCTGCAGGAAGAGCAGGGCAGCGAGGCGCTGGACCCGTTTCTGCTGGGCAGCGATGCCGGACTGCTGGACTGGAACCGGGTCGAATTGACCGAGCACAGCAGCTTCTACTGGCAAAACGGCCAGCCGGTGCGTGCTCCGGGTGCACCGGCCAGCGGTTTGCTGCGGGTGTACAACCACCGTCAGGAGTTTATCGGCGTGGCCGAGATTGATGATGACGGACTGGTTGCGCCCAGACGGTTGGTTAGGTCACAATAGCCAAGTTTTTCCGGCCGTTTATGGCCGGTACATGGGTGGCTGTCGGCAGGCGCGGTCATTCCATTTCTTAACACGGGATCGCCCCGCAAGGCATGCCCGGCCTGTCCAGAAGTAAAGGAGCCAGACATGGCACTTAGCGTTGAAGAAAAAGCCCAGATTGTTAGCGATTACCAGCAAGCCGCCGGCGACACCGGTTCTCCCGAAGTCCAGGTTGCCCTGCTGACCGCCAACATCAACAAGCTGCAAGAACACTTCAAGATCAACAAGAAAGACCACCACTCCCGTCGTGGCCTGATTCGCATGGTTAACCAGCGCCGCAAGCTGCTGGACTACCTGAAGAAGAAAGATCTTGGCCGTTATGCCGCCCTGATTGGCCGTCTGGGTCTGCGTCGCTAAGCGTACGCGTTTCAATGCGAAAAGCTGGTGTTCTGGGCTGTCCGGGGTAACCCTGATGCTTCAGTCGCCGGCTTTTTGTTTTTTATGATGCGTTGCCCGGTGGAAGCTCTGAAAAATATTTGTTGCGTCCTGCAGGCCGGGTCCGGCCTGCCATGTTGCTCAGTGCGTGCTTTAACGAATGTTTCTCAGAGTTTCCATAAATGAATGCTTCAAGGCCGCTTTATTGCATTTCTGCGGCCTGACGATTTCCCCAGGTAACATGAAAAGAGAAGGAAAAATCCGTGAATCCGGTTATTAAAACGTTTCAATTCGGTCAGTCGACCGTCACCCTGGAAACCGGCCGCATTGCGCGCCAGGCCTCCGGTGCAGTTCTGGTTAAAGTGGACAACGACGTAACCGTTCTGGTTACTGTGGTGGGTGCCAAGCAGGCCGACCCGGGCAAGGACTTCTTCCCGCTGTCCGTGCACTACCAGGAAAAAACTTACGCTGCCGGCAAGATCCCCGGTGGTTTCTTCAAGCGCGAGGCGCGTCCTTCCGAGAAGGAAACCCTGACCTCCCGCCTGATCGACCGCCCGATCCGTCCGCTGTTCCCCAACGGCTTCCACAACGAAGTGCAGGTCATCTGTACCGTCGTGTCCACCAGCAAGAAGACTGATCCGGACATCGCCGCCATGCTGGGTACCTCTGCTGCCCTGGCTGTTTCCGGTATTCCGTTCAACGGTCCGATCGGCTGTGCCCGCGTTGGTTTCCATCCCGAGTCCGGCTACCTGCTGAACCCGACCTACGAACAACTGCAAGCGTCCGCGCTGGACATGGTGGTTGCCGGTACCGAAGACGCCGTACTGATGGTCGAGTCCGAGGCCAAAGAACTGACCGAAGACCAGATGCTCGGCGCCGTGCTGTACGCCCATGAAGAATTCCAGGTGGCCATCAACGCCATCAAGGAATTTGCTGCCCAGGCGGCCAAGCCTCGCTGGGACTGGGAAGCGCCTGCCGAGAACACCGAACTGCTGAATGCCATCACCAGCCAGTTTGGCGA
>CAYMXO010000162.1:0-2636 GCA_964394445.1 uncultured Thiopseudomonas sp. | reverse complement strand
TCAATGCGCCACGGCTGGCGACCGGCCAGACGCAAACCTTCAAACGCCTGCGGCGAAGTCACTTCATGGAGAATGTGGCGGTCAATGTAGATCAGCGATGAACCGTCATCACGGCGCTTGACCTCATGCATTTCCCACAGCTTGTCGTAGAGTGTTTTACCAGCCATCAGGATTCCTCAATCAGTTCTTTTTCGTTTGTGTATTACAGTGCTGTACGAGCGGCTTTAGCCGCGACCCGGGGTGCTCCCTTCAGGCACTGGTCGCCACTGAAGTGGCTCCTACAGTTCTGCAGGAGCGGCTTTAGCCGCGACCCGAACATCATTAAGCACATTCTGTGGGCAGGATGATATGCGCGACAGACCTATAACTCCAATGGTAAAATTTTATCCATCGCATTCCAGACAGGAATACCAACATGGATCTGGCCAGCCTGCATACATTCATTGCCATTGCCGAGCTCGGCAGCTTTTCGCTGGCCGGTGAAAAGCTGCACATTACCCAGCCGGCGGTCAGCAAGCGCCTGAGCGCGCTGGAAGAACAGCTGAATGCCCGCCTGTTTGACCGCCTCGGCCGTGAAGTGCGGCTGACCCAGGCCGGCGAAGCCTTGTTGCCTCGGGCCTACCGCATCGTCAACGAGCTGGCAGACAGCAAGCGGGCACTGCAAAACCTCAGCGAAAAAGTCAGCGGCCGCTTTAGTCTGGCCACCAGCCACCATATCGGCCTGCGCCGGCTGCCACCCATCTTGCGCAGCTACACGCAAAAATACCCGGACGTGGTGCTGGATATCCGCTTTCTCGATTCTGAAGTCGCCTACAACGATGTACTGCACGGCCGCTGCGAGCTTGCGCTGATTACCCTGTCACCGCAGCAGGTCGAACCCGTCAAAAGCATCTGCGTCTGGCAGGACGAGCTGGTGTTTGTCGTTGCGCCCGAACATCCGTTAAGCCAGCAACCAGACGTCACCCTGCAGGACCTGTGCAACTGGCCGGCGGTTTTTCCCGGCAGCCAGACCTTCACCAGCCGCATCGTGCTGGATCTGTTTGCGCAAAACCGGCTGACGCCAAACATCCACATGCACACCAACTATCTGGAGACCATCAAGATGATGGTTTCCATTGGTCTGGCCTGGAGCGTCCTGCCGCGCACCATGCTGGATACCGAGGTACAAGAGCTGCACCTGCCCGATGTGGAGCTAAGCCGTGATCTGGGTTATATCCTGCACCCCGAACGTACCCTGTCCAACGCTGCGCAGGCCTTTATCCAGCTGCTGCAGCATTCTTCCTGAACACCCTCTCGGCCCGCCTGTCTGCACGCGCGGGCTTGTCCGCGTTTGCCGTACGCACTAACAGCTTCTGCCAAACCCGCCCCTCACAGACCAGTCAGTCTCACGCACAAACGACGCCATTTGGCACCTGATAAATCTTTTTCGCCGCAAATGAAGTAAGATAGCGCGCGTTATTGTTTTATACCGGTACCTTACCGGCCGCACCACAGGACACCTGCAACACCATGCGTGAAAGATTCTGGGAGCATTACTCCCTTGGCGAACTCAACAACAAGGAATGGGAAGCCCTCTGCGACGGCTGCGGCCAATGCTGCCTTGTCCGCGAAACCGATAAAAACCAGGTCACGGTTTACGGCATCGCCTGCGAACTGCTCGACATTGAAAACAGCCGTTGTTCCGACTACGAAAACCGGCTGGATACAGTGCCTTCCTGCCACAAGCTGACACCTGAAAACGTCCCCCGCTACAACTGGCTGCCCGAATCCTGCAGCTATCGCCGCATTCACCGCGGCGAACCCCTGCCCGCCTGGCATCCGTTGCTGGCTGGTAACCGGAAGCGCATGCGCAAAAAAGGCATCACCATCTGCCGCACCGCCGTGCCCGGCAATCAGGTACCCCGCCGCAAGCGCGACCAGCACATCATCAAGGTCAAGGCCATCTAGGCAACTGCTGAAGCAGCTTTCAGCCTGCACACACCCGGTGCGGCAACCCGTGATTTCCACGAAAAGCGCAGCTGTCCGTTACACTGGTGGCCCATGCCTTGCGCGCAACAGCAGCCCGGGGAGGCCGTCATGCAAAAACGAAAATTTGATCTGCGCCCCCTGCAGGCCAACGATCATGCCGCTGCGATAGACATCCTCGCCCGCGCCATGTGCGACAACCCGATCCATGTCCGCGTCTTTGGCAGCGACCGGCCCCGCCGCCTGCTGCGCCTGCAACGCTTCTTTCCCGGCCTGCTGGATTACCTGGCACGCAAGGGCGAACTGCACGGCGCCTGTGCCGACGGGCAGCTGGCCGGCATCGTCGGCATGCTGCCACCCGGCCACTGCCGCCCGTCCATTCGCGACATCCTGCGCATGCTGCCCGGCATCCTGCGCTCCAACAGCCCCCTCGGCAGCCTGCGCACCCTGTACTGGCTGGCCCGCTGGGCCCGGCTGGATCCGGCCGAACCCCACTGGCATCTGGGCCCGCTCGCCGTCGATCCGGACTGGCAGGGTCAGGGTGCCGGCCACCAGTTGATGCAGTACGCCTGCCAGCGCTGCACCGGCGCCCTGCTCTACCTGGAAACCGACACCCCGGAAAATGTCGCCCTGTACCAGACCATCGGCTTTCGCACCCACGCCCACGTCCG
>CAYMXO010000161.1:0-2661 GCA_964394445.1 uncultured Thiopseudomonas sp. | reverse complement strand
CGTGGTGTTTTAAGTCGTGAAGACCTTGCCGAACAGTCCATTGATGACTTGCTGGGAATTGCAGGCATGGATGAAGAAAATGCCGGCAAGCTGATCATGGCCGCCCGCGCCCACTGGTTTGAATAAGCACGTAGCGGCTTGAGGAGGAGTTCACATGACGCAAGTCACGGTTAAAGAATTGGCTCAGACGGTAAATACCCCGGTTGAGCACTTGCTACAACAAATGAAAGAGGCCGGATTGCCACATACCAAGGCTTCTGACGCAGTTAGCGATGCTGAAAAACAGACGCTGCTGGCGCACCTGCGTGCTGCCCCCGGCGACCGCGAGGGCGAAGGCAAGAAAATCACCCTGCAGCGCAAGACCACTACGACCCTGCGTGCTCCGGGCAGCAAGACCATTAGCGTGGAAGTGCGCAAGAAACGCACTTACGTCAAGCGTCCGGTAGAGGATGCACCGGTAGCGGCCGCTGCACCTGCCGAGCCGGCGCCGGTGGTTGAAGTTCCGGTGAAGGAACCGGCTTCAGCCCCCCGTGAATCGGTTGCGGATATTATTCAGGATGCCGAGCAGCGCCGCATCGAGGCGGTTGAACAGGCGCGCCTGGCCAGGGAAGCCGAAGCTGTTGCTGCCCGCGAGAAAGCCGAAGAGCAGGCCCGCAAACAGCAGGAAGCAGCGGCTGCGGTACCTGTAGTAGAGCCTGCAGCAGACGCTGCGCCACGCACCGAGCGCAAGAAAGAAGAACCACGCCGCAGTACCCGCCGCGACGAGGATGAGCGCCGCGAGCGCAAGCCGGCGGCACGTCCGCAGGGTCGCAAGATCAGTCTGCGTGACGGCGACGAGGAAGGCGGTCGTCGCGGCCGCGGTGGTCGCAACAGACAGAAGCGTCGCAACGAACATGGCTTCCAGACGCCTGCCGGTCCCATCGTGCGCGAAGTACAGATTGGCGAGACCATTACGGTTGCCGACCTGGCCGCGCAGATGTCGATCAAGGGCGGTGAAGTGGTCAAGTTCATGTTCAAGCTGGGCACTCCGGTGACCATCAACCAGGTGCTGGACCAGGATACCGCTGCGCTGGTGGCCGAAGAAATGGGCCACAAGGTCAAGCTGGTGAGTGATGACCTGCTTGAAGAGCAGCTGGCAGAGTCGCTGAAAATGGAAGGTGAATCCTTCCAGCGTGCGCCCGTGGTAACCGTCATGGGTCACGTTGACCATGGTAAGACCTCGCTGCTGGACTACATCCGCCGGGCCAAGGTTGCAACCGGTGAGGCGGGTGGTATCACCCAGCACATTGGTGCTTATCACGTGAAAACCGAAGGCGGCATGATCACCTTCCTTGACACCCCGGGTCACGCGGCCTTTACCGCCATGCGCGCCCGTGGTGCCAAGGCTACCGACATTGTGATTCTGGTCGTGGCGGCCGACGACGGTGTGATGCCACAGACCATTGAGGGTATCCAGCACGCCAAGGCGGCCGGTGTACCGATCATTGTTGCGGTGAACAAGATCGACAAGCCTGAGGCTGATCCGGACCGCATCAAGAACGATCTGGCTCAGCACGAAGTGATCCCCGAAGAGTGGGGCGGCGACACCCAGTTTGTGCATGTTTCCGCCAAGCAGGGTACCGGTATCGATGAGTTGCTGGAAGCGGTGCTGCTGCAGTCCGAAGTACTGGAGCTGACTGCCATTCCAAGCGCTTCAGGGCGTGGTGTGGTCATCGAGTCCCGCCTGGACAAGGGCCGCGGTTCGGTTGCTTCCATCCTGGTGCAGAACGGTACCCTGCGTCAGGGCGACATGGTGCTGGTTGGCGTCAACTTTGGCCGTGTCCGCGCCATGCTCGACGAAAACGGCAAGCCGATTCAGGAAGCCGGTCCGTCGATTCCGGTGGAAATCCTCGGTCTCGATGGTACGCCGGAAGCCGGTGACGAGATGACGGTGGTGGCCGATGAGCGCAAGGCGCGCGAAATTGCACTGTTCCGCCAGGGCAAGTTCCGCGAGGTCAAGCTGGCCCGCGCCTCCGCCGGCAAGCTGGAAAACATTTTCGAAAGCATGGGCCAGGAAGAGAAGAAAGTTCTCAACGTGGTCATCAAGGCCGACGTACGCGGTACCCTGGAAGCGCTGCAGAGCTCGCTGACCGAGCTGGGTAACGAAGAGGTTGAAGTACGCGTGGTGGCTGGCGGTGTGGGTGGTATTACCGAGAGTGATGCCAACCTGGCGCTGGCGTCCAACGCAGTGATCTTCGGCTTTAACGTCCGTGCCGATGCCGGTGCGCGCAAGATTGTCGAGACCGAAAGCCTCGACATGCGCTACTACAACATCATCTACGACATCATCGAAGACGTGAAGAAAGCCCTGACCGGTATGCTGGGCAGCGACCTGCGCGAGCAGATTGTCGGCGTGGCCGAAGTGCGTGATGTATTCCGTTCACCGAAGATCGGCGCCATCGCCGGCTGTATGGTGATCGAGGGTACCGTACTGCGCAGCCGTCCGATCCGTGTCCTGCGTGACGACGTGGTGATCTTTGAGGGCGAGCTGGAATCCCTGCGCCGCTACAAGGATGACGTCAACGAAGTACGTCACGGCATGGAGTGTGGTATTGGCGTGAAGAGCTACAACGACGTCAAGGTCGGTGACAAGATCGAGGTGTTCGAGAAGGTTGAAGTGGC
>CAYMXO010000160.1:0-2706 GCA_964394445.1 uncultured Thiopseudomonas sp. | reverse complement strand
AAGGTAACCAATACTGAAGTATTGGCTTCGGGCCCTTGCCAGAAAAAAGTCTGCCGGCAGTGCAAAGGATTGGTAAATGCCCTGGCTGCCTGCAGGGCCGGGTGGCAGTCTTTGCGCCATTGGCGGTACGGTACGACCGGGTATGTACCGCGGTTTTTGACCATAACGAGGGATGAAGCATGATCAAGCCGGTAATTGTTTTTGTTGCCAGCCTTGGCCTGGCACTGGGAACGGCCACGGCATCGGCCCGAGACCATGGTGGCTGGAACAATGGACAACAGGCGCACAAGCCGCAATGGCAGGTGCGCGAAGAGCAACGCCAGCGCGAGCAGGCGCAGTGGGAGCGCGACCAAGAGTGGCAACGCCAGCAGCAGGAAGAACTGCGACGCAGGGCGGAACAGCAGCGGTTGCGCGACGAAGCATGGCAGCGCCAGCAAGAGGCCGAGCTGCGCCGTCGCACCAGTCAGCAGCAGCGTAAAGGCGTAGCGCGGCAGCATCAGCATGGCAAAGGAGCATATTCGGGTCACCAGCCCGGGCATCAGCACTGGAAGCGTGGCCAGCGCTATAACGGCCAGTGCGCACAGGTGACTGACTGGAAACGTTACCAATTGCGCCAGCCCGGTAATGGCCAGCGCTGGGTGCATGACACGTCCGGGGAATACCTGTTGCTGGAAACAGCAACCAACCTGATTCTTGATATCTTTATGCAATAATCCGGTTCCAGGTATTTTGCGCCCTGTCATGTGCATGACAGGGCGTTTTTACATTTATCGTAATTGGCTCTTTATAACGGGCCGGCGACTTGCAACACATGCACTGGCGCACAAGCCGGTAAATGCAGTGTAAACCCACTGAATAATTTCATTTAGACTGCTATCTTCTACCTCCACATCAAGTAATGAACAGGACTGACCGTGTCTGGATCTTCAGCTTCTTCCACCTCTGTGTTTCGTAAACTCTGGTTTTGGGTATTGCTGATCGCACTGGCTGCTGGTGGTTTTTGGGGCTGGCAGCAGTTCGCTGGTGGTGGCAAAAAAGACGCCCAACCTGCCGGGCGCCCGGCCATGGGCATGCGTGGCGGCTTCATGCTGGAGGCAGTACCGGTCAGTGTGCACCGCCTGGAGCGGGGCGAGTTTGTCCGCAGCCTCAAGGCACTGGGCACGGTCACTGCCTGGAACAGCGCGGAAGTCACCAGCCAGGTTGGCGGCATTTTGCGTGAAGTGCTGTTTGCCGAAGGCCGGCAAGTGAAGCAGGGTGATGTGCTGGCGCAGCTGGATGATCGCAGCTATCAGGCCGCACTGCTGCAGGCTGAAGGGGCTTTGCAGGAAACCCGTGCCCAGCTGCAACAGGCCGAACAGGACCTGCGCCGCTATCAAAACCTGATCAAGGATGAGTCCATCGCCAAACAGACGCTGGAGCAGCAACAGGCGCAAGTGACCCAGCTGCGCGGTACCCTGAAAGTGCGCGAGGCCCAGCGTGACGCGGCAAAACTTAATGTTGAATACAGTCGCATCACCGCACCGATTGACGGCCGTCTCGGGCTGCGTGCAGTGGATGTGGGCAACAACGTGGCGGCCGGCAATACCGTGCTGGCCACCATCACCCAGCAACAGCCGATCGCGGTCAGCTTCACCCTGGCGGAACAGTACGTCCCCGAGTTGTTGCAGGCGCTGGCTGCGGGCACGGCACTAAAGGTACAGGCCTGGAGCCGCGGCGGACAACAGCTGCTGGCTGAAGGCGTACTCGACAGCATGGATAACCAGGTGGACGTAAACACCGGCACCGTGCGTCTCAAGGCCCGCTTTACCAATCAAGACAACAACCTGTTCCCTCAACAGTTTGTCAATGTGGATCTGCAGCTGGCGGTCTATCAGGACGTGCTCAAGGTGCCCAACGATGCCTTGCAGTTTGGCAACCAGGGCCGTTTCGTCTGGGTGATTGATGACGAGCTCAAGGCGCAGATGCGCTCTGTGCAATTAGGTCAGGGCGATGCTGATTACACCCTGGTGACTGAAGGCTTGCAGTCGGGCGAGCGGGTGGTGATTGAAGGTGTCGATCGCCTGAAAGACGGCAGCAAGGTGGAAGTGATCCGTGCCGACGGCAGCAGCGAGCCGGCAGCACAATCCGGCGCTGCTGCCGGCAAGCCTGCTGAAGGGCGGCAGGGTAACCCGTCCGGCCGTTCTGCGCAGTAATTGTCATGAATTTTTCCCGCATTTTTATCCTGCGCCCGGTCGCCACTACCTTGCTGATGGTGGCGGTGTTTTTGCTGGGCATGCTGGCCTATCAAATGCTGCCGGTGGCGGCGTTGCCGCAGGTGGATTATCCGACCATTCGTGTGATGACGCTTTACCCGGGTGCCAGCCCGCAGGTGATGAACAGCGCAGTGACTGCACCGCTGGAGCGTCAGTTTGGCCAGATGCCCGGACTGGAGCAGATGTCGTCCAGCAGTTCGGGCGGCGCGTCGGTCATCAGTCTGCGCTTTAGTCTGAATGTGGCGCTGGATGTGGCCGAGCAGGAAGTGCAGGCGGCCATCAATGCGGCCAATAACCTGCTGCCCAGTGACCTGCCGGCACCGCCCGTATACAACAAGGTCAATCCTGCTGACAGTCCGATTTTGACTCTGGCTATCACCTCCGACAGCATTCCGCTGCCGGAGGTGAACGATCTGGTGGATACCCGCATGGCGCAAAAGATCGCCCAGATCAA
>CAYMXO010000159.1:0-2728 GCA_964394445.1 uncultured Thiopseudomonas sp. | reverse complement strand
CCCCGCAACCAGCGGTTGCGGTCACCCCAAACAAGCATCCAGGGCCAGCCACTCAAGACGGGTGAATAGTTTACGCTAAAGGCGGGTTTGACTCAAACCAAAGTAAGTGCCGGAAACAAATCCACGGGTGTATTTTTTGTGCCACTTATCGCGCTCAAGCCGCCTTGGCGACTGCCTGTATTTGGCAGTCACAGACAAGGCGCGAGCGCCTTGCCTGCCTCTGCTGGCTCACCAAAATACCGGTTCAGGCCTGTAACGCTGCGGCATCAGGCACCACTGTTGCAAAAAAATCCGCCAGCGCGGCCAGCTCCTGCTCATGCAGAAGAGCCGCATCAGTCGCGCCCGGCAATGGCCGGGTGGCACAGGCCGCTCCCACCACCGTCGTCAGGTAGCCCAGGTCCTTGGCAGCCCGCACGGTCGCACTGACACACATGTGGGTCATGTAGCCGCAGACAATCAGCTGGTTCCGGCCCGTGCTGTCGATGGCTGCCTGTAAATGGCTGCCGGCAAAGGCGTTGGGCAATGGCTTGTCAATAACTGTTTCACCATCAACAGGTGTCAGCTCGTCAAAAATCCGGCCACGCTCACCTTCCGGATCAAACAGGTAGCCCGGCACGCCCATGTGGCGCACATGGATCACCGGTGTAGCGCGGCTTCGGGCCTTGGCCAGCAGCCGCTCAATCTGCTGCGCGGCAGGCTCCACACCGGGCAGTTTCATGTCGCCCATACGGTATTCGTTTTGTGCATCGATAATCACCAGCACGGCCTGCTCCCAGCTTGCGGCCGCATGGGCGCTACCGGTGAGGTCAAACAGGGTGGGGAAATTCATGGTATGGCTCCTTGACGTTCAGTTGGACAGAAGCAAAGTAAGCGACAACCGGCAATATACATAGCCTGTCAGGACCAAAGCGCCAGAAAGCGGCACCAAAGTAGGTGTCCAGGCCAGTCATGCCGGCGTTTCGTTGCGCTTGCTGCAGCATCGGTGCCTGGCCGGAAGCCGTTTTACTGCCGTACCGTTCCACCCTGTTGTTCCGCTGCCGTCCAGCCGATCCCGACCTGCTCCCAGCCGGCAGCCCGCAGCGCCGGCAGCCCGGCGACCGCAACCAGCTCTTGCCCGGCAAACAGCAGGGGTAAACGGTTGCGCACAAAGGGCGGTACCTGATGCTCCTGCAGCAAGCGCTTTAAGTCCCGGCGGCCACGTCCGGCCAGCTCAAGATGTTCACCACCCGTGCGGTAGGCGACCCGCAATGGCTGCACGGGCGCCTGCTCCAGCCACAACAGACCATTGCCGGGCAACGGGTAACGGCCCGCTGAGTCCAGCAGCAGCGCCGGGGCCAATGGCTGCTCCTGCCAGCGTGCAGGCAACCAGTACAGCCGCCGGCCATAACGCTCCAGCGCGCCATCACGCAACTGCCAGAGCGGCCGGGCATCCACAGCCGCCTGCAATAAATCCTGCCAGCCGGCCCAATGCTTGCTGTCGGGCAAGCGGGTTTTGTCACGCAGCCAGAAGCGCAGCAGGTTGCGCTGCCGGGCCGGCGACAGAGCGGCAATGCTGTCCAGGTTCAGCACCGCTAACGGCAGCCAGTCTGGCGGCGGTTCTACGCCAGCCTGTTGCAGGTCAAGGGCAGCCAGTTCATCCAGCAAACCCTGCGCCTGCTGCATGTGTTCGGCTGTCCGCTGTAACACCTGCTCCAGTCCGCTCCAGCGCTGGCGCAAAGCCGGCATGATGCGGTTGCGGATAAAATTGCGGTCGTAGTCATCGCGCCTGTTGCTGGGGTCCTCAATCCATTGCAGCCCATGCTGCCGTGCATAGTCTTCCAGCTGGCGGCGGGAAGCCTGCAACAGAGGCCGCAACAGCTGTCCATGCCCCAACGTTCGGGTCAGCGGCATGGCCTGCAAGCCGGCCACGCCAGCACCGCGCAGCAGGCGCAACAACAGGGTCTCCGCCTGGTCATCACGATGCTGCGCCAATAACAACAGCTCACCAGGCTGCAGCAGGCCGGCAAAGGCGTTATAACGGGCATCACGCGCTGCCTGCTCGGTGCTGGCACTATTGGCCACCTCGACACGGACAACCTGTAACGGCACCTCCAGCTGTGCACAAATCTGCGCACAGTGTGCCGGCCAACTGTCGGCCACTGCCTGCAAGTCGTGATGGACATGCACAGCACGCACGGGCGGTCCGCCCTGCTCACGGCTTTGCGCGGTCAGCGCATGCAGCAGTACGCTTGAATCCAGCCCGCCAGAAAACGCTACCCACCAGACATCCGCTGCGCGGTGCCTATCTAGGCCCTGTAGCTCAAGCTTCATCGTTACGCACCGGGCAAGTCCGCCACCAAAGCACCTGCAACATCACATCTGCTCCTTCATCCGCAGAATAAACGCACATCCGCCACCTATTCCGGCCACAAAAAAGCCACCGCAAGCCTTGGGCCCTGCGGTGGCTTTTAACAGCCCGGTCCGGTTTAGTCAGCGACGACACCAAAGCTCATCAGCTTGGTGTAACGCTGCTCCAGCAGCTCCGCATCATCCAGCCCCTGCAGCTCGGCCAGCTGGGTGCTCAGGGTTTTGCGGATTTGTCCGGCCATTTCTGCCAGGTCACGATGGGCACCACCCAGCGGCTCGGTAATCACTTCGTCCACAATGCCCAGGCCCTGCAGGCGGTCGGCCGTGATGCCCATGGCTTCTGCCGCTTCCGGTGCCTTTTCGGCGCTACGCCACAGAATTG
>CAYMXO010000158.1:0-2744 GCA_964394445.1 uncultured Thiopseudomonas sp. | reverse complement strand
ACAAAGACGGTCTGGTAGACAAAGGGCACCACACGAATCGCCAGGAACACCAGCGCCAGCGCCACCACCACGCCGGGCAGGCCGTGCACTATGTAGGGCAGGCGCTCGGCCAGCCGTGCCAGTTTGCCTTTGTGCCGCACCGCCAGCATCACCAGCGGAATGGCCATCAGGCTGGTAAACAGGGCGCCGCCACCGGCCAGACTGAGTGTGCCGTAAATGGCCGGCAATACTTTTTCATAGCCGACGCCAGCCGAGGCGCCGGTCAGCAGCCAGTAGCCCAGCATGAAAAACGGTACGCCCAGTGCCAGCGCAAACAACAGGGCGAAGCCGGCCAGTACCGGCAAAGTCCAGATACCCAGCTGCACCGGTTGTGACTTGCGTGCACTGCCCTTGCCGACACGGGCCACGTTACGTCCGCCACGCAGGCGGATTTCGGCCCAGATCAGCGGAATGCACAGGGCAATCAGTACCATTGACTGCATTGCCGCTGCCGAGCTGTTGAACTGCAATTCGTAACTTTCAAAAATGGCTGTGGTAAAGGTTTGCACTCGCAGCAATGCCAGCGCACCAAACTCGGCAAACATGTGGGTGCCGACCAGCAGCGCACCACCGCCCAGCGCCGGAATCAGCTGTGGCAGCAATGCAGAAAAGAACGTGCGCCAGGGGCCGCGGCCCAGCGAGCGTGACACATCTTCAAAACCGGGATCGGTATTGCGCAGCGAAGCCGCTACCGGCAGGTACACCAGCGGGTATTTGGCCAGAGCCAGAATCAGGATGGCGCCGGCCATGTTCTGGAACATCACGTCGATGGATGACCAGGCATAGCTGGCGACAAAAGCCGGCACTACCAGTGGCAGTCCGGCTACCACCCGCAGCCAGTTGCGCCCCGGCAGGTTGCTGCGCTCCACGCACCAGGCCACCGACAAGCCAAACACCGCGGCCAGGGAGGTGACCCCTCCAGCCAGAATCAGTGTGTTGAACAGCAGTTCCAGGTTGCGCACACGAAACAGCTCAGCCCAGGCACCATGGGCACCGAGCTGGGCTGTACGAATGAAAATATAGATGACCGGCAACACCACCAGGGTGACGGGTATCAGCGCTGCCCAGACCATCCAGGACTGGCGCAGCGGGTTACGCCGGCCAGTCCGAACAGCGGTGGATATCAAGCCAGACCCGCCTCACGGCGCAGAGCCAGAGCCTCCTCGGCACCGCCCAGGTTGGCCGGGTTGACCGCTGGTGGTTGCAGCTCGTCAAACGGCTTGATGTCGAATGTGGATTCGACTGCCGGGTTCATCGGCCATTCGGCCACGCCGCTGGCGTAGACCTTCTGGCCCTCGACGCTGGTCATGAAAGCGATCAGTTTTTGGGCGGCGCCCATGTTTTTTGCGGTCTTCAGCACGCCAGCAGCGGATACGGTGATCAACGCACCCGGGTCCTGCGGGCCGGAGAAGTGCAGGCGTGACTTCATGTTGTCCACGCCCTGCTCGCGGGCCACGATATACCAGTAGTAGTTGTTGACCAGCGCGGTGGCGATTTCGCCGCGCTCCACGGCACGCATGGCGGCCATGTTGTTGTTATAGATGCGGCCGTACTTCTTCAGGCCCTTGAGCCATTCCAGCGCGGCATCGCGGCCCAGCAGGTGCTTGATGGCAACAATCTGCTGCTGGAAGGCACCGCTGGTGGGCACGAAGGCCACACGGTCTTTCCAGGCTTCGGTGGCCATGTCCATCACGGAAGCCGGCAGCTCGCTTTCGTCCACCAGGTCCGGGTTGAACACGGTGACGCGGCAGCGGGCTGTAATGCCGGTCCAGGTGCCATCGGTGGCGCGGTAGGTGTCGCGCACCTGGGCCAGGGTGCTGTCTGGCAGCTGTGCCAGCAGGTTGCGTTCGGCCAGAGCGGCTACGGGCGGGCTTTCTTCCGAATAGAACACGTCGGCCGGCGAGCGCTTGCCTTCTTCAATAATCTGGTTGGCCAGCTGGATGCTGTTGCCGGTGCGGATTTTTACCTGGATGCCGGTGGCCTTGGTAAAGGCATCGACAATGGCCTGGGTGGTTTTTTCGTGCTGGCCGCTGTACAGCGTCAGGGTTTGGACTTCGGTGGCGTTGGCCAGGTTAAGGGCAGGCATGCCCAGCATCAGGCCGCTGCCAACCAACAGGCTGTTACGCAGAAAAGTACGACGATTGAAATCAGACATCGAAAGAGCCTCCGTAAAAAGTGTGCGCAGCATAGCACAAATGAGAATGATTATCTTTGGGGTCTTGTAAAAAAACTGTAAATGATCAAGCGTGGCAGGCACTGATTTCCCGGAGCGCTTGCTGTGGCCGCGAGCGCATGGCGCGGCATATTTGAAAGCGACAAAACTTTGTAGATACTCTGTTTAAGCACAAGTTTCGCGGGTGAG
This sequence comes from uncultured Thiopseudomonas sp., assembly GCA_964394445.1. Classification (GTDB taxonomy): domain Bacteria; phylum Pseudomonadota; class Gammaproteobacteria; order Pseudomonadales; family Pseudomonadaceae; genus Thiopseudomonas. The sequence continues at coordinate 343 of CAYMXO010000158.1, read as the reverse complement.
CCACGCGGTCAGGGCCACCTCCGTTCGCGGCTAAAGCCGCTCTTACAGGGAGCGCGCGACCGCAATTCAGTGCACACGCCTATGGCGGGCACGGCATTTGTAGGAGCGGCTTTAGCCGCGAACAGGGAGCAAGCCAGACACCAAAAGTGAGCCAGTATCCGCGGCTGGCATAACATCGATCGCGACTGAAGTCGCTCTTACAGGGGTAAAAGGTGCAAAAGGGGCAAAGCAAGCTCCCTGGTGCGGGACACTGTGCAACAGGCAACAGGCAACAGGCAGCCGGCCCGAAGGCCGGCCAGGTTTAGCGGTTGCGACGCCGGCTGTACACCCACCAGAGCAACAG
>CAYMXO010000157.1:0-2827 GCA_964394445.1 uncultured Thiopseudomonas sp. | reverse complement strand
TTTGCCTTTGTCAGCAGCCTGCCGGAGAAAATGGCCGAAAACGAAAAGGCCGGCAAGGAGGTCGAGCGCTGGCTGGAAGGCCTGAAAATGATCGACTTTGCCGAACTGATCAGCCTGTGCGGCAGCAATGCCCGTCTGCGTAATCTGTTGGTGCGTGAATTGCAGGATCAGGTTAGCGAACACTTCAGCCGCTTGCGTGAAGTGCAACAGCGGCTGATCGAGCTGCTGGCCCGCTTCCGCCAGCAGCATGCGCGCAACCGGCTGGTGCGCGGTATGCTGGAGCATTTGCAGCGCCATCCGAATTTCAAGCCCGGCGATTATGCCCAGCGCACCGGAGTGCCGCTGCTGTTCAATGTGGCGCAACCGGTGCAGCCGGCCGCCAGCCTGTCACTGGAGCGCCTGCAGGATGCCGATGTGGTGCGCGAACTGTTGCAGGCCATGCCGCCAGCGCCGAGTCCGCAGAACTTGCCGGTGCAGGCGGCTGCGGTGGTCAGCCATGGTGAGCAGGAAGTGGTGCTGGCGCGACGCCGGGCACTGCAGCAGGATGTGGAAAATTTCTTTTTACAGGTCTGGCAGCAGCGGGGACGACAGAGTGCGCTGGAGTGGCTACAGCAGTCGGGGCTGGCGTGGGATGCGGAAATCTGGCTGTATCAGGTGATTGCTGCTTATCAGGGGCTGGCAGCTGCCGACAAAAAGCTGTTCAGGCTGGTTTATGACGAAGACGACGCCGCAGCGGACAACAATTTGCAGGTGGTGCAGGATCTGGAATTGCGGGTGAGTGCCTGAGGGCATGGTGGTAGGGGTGGTTTTGCACTGTGGCGGCTGGGCCGCAGGAGACGCTGCGCCGGGCTGCGCTTGTCCGTGTCAGCAAGCTGACCCGAACCGCTGAGGCCCGGCTCCGGTCTCCTGCGGCCCAAATCTGCCTTGTGCGGGTGGAGGGATTTTGTCCCGCCGCTGGTGTGATTTAAACAATAGTTTTTAAAGGTGTACTGATGCTGTCGCAAAATCTGTACAAGCTGTTGCAACGTGTTGAAGCCCGGTTGCAGGCGGTGGCCAGTGTCAGCGAGGCACTCAACACCAAGGCTGTCCAGGAACTGCTCGACTGGTGCGGCGCGCAGGATGTACCGACCCATGAGTGGGTTACGGGTAGCCGGGTGGTGTTTAGTATGGACGTACTGGAAACCATCAATGAAACGTTGTTGTTGCTTGGCCAGCCGCCCATTCATGCGGTTCGTAGCGGGCAGAGTCGTGGCGAGCAGGCTCTGCACGGTAATCGCGAAGACAAGAGCGGCAGCCGTCCCAAAGCCGGCCGGGTATTGGTATTGCAAGCAGATACGGCTGATGCGGTGTTGCCAGTGCTGCAAAAAGCGCAGGCAGAGTTGGTGCTGGATGTAGCGGCAAGTCAGCTGGATTTGCAAACGCCGTCCTGCTTGTTGGCAATCGAGAATCTGGATATGTTTTATGATTGCTTGCAGCACCAGCGGGAAGGGCGTTATCGCCTGCCAGCAGAGTGCAACAATGCATTGATCGTGTTTCGCGGCCATCAACATGACGCTCAAACAGTCCTTGAGCTGGTGAGCCATTTTAATGCTGTGGGCAAGCCGACGTTTTATCTGGGTGACTTTGATCCGGCCGGGATCACTATTGCGCTGGATCATGCTTACAGTCATGTCCTGGTCCCGGGTCTGGCGTTGCTGCAGCAGCGCGGCTATACGGAGTCATCCCCGCCGGAACAACAGGAACAGTTTGAGCGTTTGCTTGGCAGGAGCCGCAGCTGGCCGGCCGGGCACAGTTTGCAGCCTTATGCACAGGTCATGCTGGAGCAGCTGCGCAGTTTGCGTCATCAGCGCTATCAGGGTGCGCTAGAATCTGTTCCCTTGCCACAACAGACAACCAAGTGAGGTAAAAGCATGTTTACGCTGGATGAACGCCTGCAGCAGGATACCTGCTGGCTGGCGGATTTGCCGCTGTGCCGGGTACTGCTGATGAATGATGCCCGTTATCCCTGGCTGATTCTGGTACCGCGGGTGGCCGGGGTCAGTGAAGTGTTTGATCTGGACGAGGCGGGGCAGCAACAGCTGTGGAACGAAAGCCGTCTGCTGGCCTGCGCCATGCACCGGGTGTTTGCTGGTGACAAGATGAACATTGCTACCCTGGGCAATGTGGTGCGTCAGTTGCACATGCACCTGGTGGTTCGGCTGGAGGGTGACAACAGCTGGCCCGCACCGGTGTGGGGTAACGGTGTGGCGGTGCCCTATAGCGAGTCCGGGCAGGATGCGGTGCGCAAACAGATGCTGCAGGCTCTGGACGAAAGCGGACTTGAGGTGCGCCTGACATGACCGGGCTGGACGAGCGCATGGCCGAGCTGGAGATCCGGCAGGCTTTTCAGGATGATGCCTTGCAAACCCTGAGTGACGTGATTGCCGACCAGCAAAAGCAGATTGATGCACTCAGGCGTGAACTGGAGCGGGTGCAGGCGCGGCAGGAAGAACAGTCGCAGCAGTACCAGGAAGTCCCCAACGACCCGCCGCCGCATTATTGATGCGCAGGGCGGGTGCATTGCGGCGTTGGCTCGGGACAGGATGCTGCGTCTGTTTGTGCTGTTGCCGTGTTCAACGCTGGTTTTCCTGCAGGAGCGAATTTGTTTGCGACCGGTGTTGCCGGTAGCCCCTGCAGGAGCCACTTCAGTGGAGAACAATGCTGCGGCCAAGGCATCCGTTGGTCGCGGCTGAAGCCGCTCCTGCAGGCGCTGAACTTAACCGCGCCAGGCCAGCAGGGTATCGAGCATGCGGTTGGAGAAGGCCCACTCGTTGTCGTACCAGGCCAG
>CAYMXO010000156.1:0-2882 GCA_964394445.1 uncultured Thiopseudomonas sp. | reverse complement strand
CGTATGACCAGCAACTCGTTCAGGAGCGCGTTGCCCAGTACCGCGACCAGACCCGCCGCTATCTGGCCGGCGAGCTGAGCGAAGAAGAATTCCTGCCCCTGCGCCTGCAGAACGGCCTGTACATCCAGCGCCACGCGCCCATGCTGCGCATTGCCGGCCCGTACGGCATGCTGGCCTCCCGTCAACTGCGCATGCTGGCCCATATCACGCGCAAGTATGACAAGGAATATGCCCACATTACCACCCGCACCAACGTGCAACTGAACTGGCCAAAACTGGAAGACGTGCCGGACATTCTGGCCGACCTCGCCAGCGTGCAGATGCACTCTATCCAGACCAGCGGCAACTGCATCCGCAACACCACTACCGACCCCTTTGCCGGTGTGGCCCCGGACGAACTGACGGACCCGAGACCATGGTGTGAAATCCTGCGTCAGTGGTCGACTTTTCACCCAGAGTTCTTGCGCCTGCCGCGCAAGTTCAAGTTTGCCATCAACGCCAGTACCACCGACCGGGCTGCAACCGAAGTGCACGACATCGGACTGCACCTGCGTCGCAACGAGCAAGGCGAGCTGGGCTTTCAGGTGCTGGTAGGAGGCGGCCTTGGCCGCACCCCGCTGCTGGGTAGCGTTATCAACGAATTTGTGCCCTGGCAGCACATGCTGACCTACAACGAGGCCATTCTGCGCGTATATAACCGCTTTGGCCGTCGGGACAACAAGTTCAAGGCGCGGATCAAGATTCTGGTAAAAGCCCTGACTCCGGAAGGTTTTGCTGCCAAGGTCAACGAAGAGTGGCAGCACCTTAAGGATGGCCCTGCCACCCTGACCGAAGAAGAAGTGCAACGCGTCAGCCGGCACTTTACCGAGCCGGATTACCTGCCACTGCAGGACGAAACAGAGCTGTTTGCCAGCCAGGATCTGGAGTATCCGGGCTTTGCCCGCTGGCGTTCACGCAACACCCGTGCCCATAGAAAGCCCGGTTATGTCAGCGTGATCCTGTCCCTGAAAAAAACCGGTGTCGCACCTGGCGACATAACGGCAAAACAGCTGGATGCAGTGGCCGATCTGACCGAACGCTACAGCTTTGGCGAGGCCCGCGGTACCCGGGAGCAAAACCTGGTATTGGCCGATGTGGAGCAACGCAAGCTGCTGGAATTGTGGCTGGAAATCCGCGAGCTGGGCTTTGCCACACCCAATATCGGGCTGCTCAGTGACATTGTTTGCTGCCCGGGTGGCGATTACTGCGCCCTGGCCAATGCCAAGTCGATTCCGGTTGCCGAGGCCATCCAGCAGCGTTTTGATGATCTGGATTTTCTCTTCGACATCGGTGATCTGGACCTGAACATTTCCGGCTGCATGAATGCCTGTGGCCACCACCACATCGGCCATATCGGCATCCTTGGCGTGGACAAGAAAGGTGAGGAGTTCTACCAGGTTTCCCTGGGCGGCAGCAGTGGCCGCGAAACCACGTTGGGCAAGATCCTTGGCCCTTCATTCGCCCAGAATGACATGCCGGATGTCATCAGCAAGCTGATTGGCGTTTATCTGGATAACCGCACCGAAGAAGAACACTTCATTGACACGTACCAGCGAATTGGCCTGACACCCTTCAAGGAGAGAGTTTATGCCCCGCATCATTAAAAATCGCGATGTGATCGAAGACCTCTGGACTTTGCTGCCGGCACAGGCCGGTTTGCAGGACGCGCTGGAGTGTGAACACCCCATCGTCCCCGTGGCTCTGTGGCAGCAACATGCCACAGAATTACGCAACCTGCGCCACCTCGGCATCTGGCTGGACAGCAACGAGCTGATTGAAGACCTGGCCGAAGATCTGGATGCCTTTGAACTGGTTGCCCTGAACTTTCCGGTATTCACCGACGGCCGCCATTTCAGCAGCGCCCGCCTGTTACGCGAACGGTATGGCTACGACAGTGAGGTGCGCGCGATTGGCGATGTATTGCGTGACCAGCTGCTGATGATGAAGCGCTGTGGCTTTGATGCCTTTGCCGTGCGCAGTGATCGTGATCCTTACGACGCCCTGCAGGCGCTGGACGAGTTCAGTGTTCAGTATCAGGGCGCCTGGGACAACCCCCTGCCCCTGTTCCGCCGACGCCACGCTGCGGAAGCGAAAATGCCTGCGGCCGTTTGAGCGGCCTTTCTGGCTGCCGGGAGGCCCTGAGCCGACAGGCAGCCTGCTGCAAGGGTTTCAGCCATGACCAGAGCCTGAGCGGACACCGATAATCGAGACCGAATCAGGCATCTGCAAGCGGAGTCTGACCCACCATCTACAGCCTAAATCTGGCCAGCATCTACGATCAGACTTTGACTCGGCGGCGGGATTGCCCGCTGCACCGGTCGCGAATAAATCCGCTCTACAGTGCTGCGGGGCCACAGCGACCACTGGCGGCAGCACAGCTTTGTGCTCCCTGCTTCCTGTCTTTTGTCTTCTGCTTTCTGTAGATGCTCTGTTTAACAGAGCATCTACAAGGTTTCAAGCGGCTTGCAGACCAGCAACAAAAAACCCGGCCTAAGCCGGGTTTTTTGTTGCCTGATTCAGATCTTACTGAACCTGTGCTTCAACCGCTGCTTCTACGCGACGGTTCAGGGCACGGCCTTCTTTGGTGCTGTTGTCGGCAATCGGACGGCTCTCGCCGTAGCCAACAGAGCTCACGCGGCCAGATTCAACACCGTACTGCTCAACCAGTACCTGGCGTACGGCATTGGCACGACGCTCGGACAGCTGCTGGTTGTAAGCATCAGGACCGGTGGAGTCAGTGTGACCTTCAACAGTGGTGCTCAGTTGTGGGTACTGCTTCATGAACTCCGCCAGGTTCTGGATGTCGGCGTAGCTGCCATCCTTGACGTTGGCTTTGTCGAAGT
>CAYMXO010000155.1:0-2935 GCA_964394445.1 uncultured Thiopseudomonas sp. | reverse complement strand
ACCTACGACCTTCGGGTTATGAGCCCGACGAGCTACCAGACTGCTCCATCCCGCGACGGCCATTATACACAGAATGTGATGTGTGTCAAAAAATCATTTTTTGCGCGGCGGCATACGCTTTTGCTGCCTGCGTTTCCAGCTGCGTGCAACCCACCAGCGCCAGTAGAGCAGGGTGCCAAAGTAGCCGAGGGCAGACAGTACGGTGGCAGTTACCAGCGAGCCGAAGTAGAGTGGTTGCCAGTGGGTGGTGGTGACTTCCATGACCCATTGCAGGGTGAAGTTGTCCGGCATGCTGACCGAGGGGGTGCCAAGCAGCCAGGAGCCCAGTTTGTAGGTGGCAAAGAAAATGGGCGGCATGGTCAGAGGATTGGTCAGCCAGACCAGACCGATGGACAGGGGCAGGTTGGCGCGCAGGGGGATGGCCACCAGGGCGGCGGCGAGCATTTGCATGGGTATTGGAATCAGTGCCCAAAACAGGCCCACGGCAACGGCCCGGGCAATCGAGTGCCGGTTCAGCTGCCAGAGGTTGCTGTCATGGATCAGGTTGCCCAGAAAGCGTAATGACCGGCTGTGTTTGATGGTTTCCGGGTCGGGCATGTAGCGTTTGAAAAGTTCGCGCGGCATCGTACTACCTGTTTCGTTAACCGGCGTATTATGGCACTTGTCGCAGCAATAATCTGTGGCAAGATGTAACCAGTTTTTATCCTTTCGTTGCAGGCCGGCCGGCGCCGGTCAAGGCTGCGAGGGGTTCGCATGACAGCTACAGGGAGGTGGCTCGTGCACGTGCATGTTCTGGCGTTTTCCATCGGTGCGCTATCGCTGCGTTTTTTGCCGGCGGTACCGGCGCTCTGGTGCCTGTTGCTGTTCTGTATGGGCGCTGCTGTGTTGCTGGTCAGATGGCCGAAAGCGGCCTGGCTGGCAGCGCTGCTGCTGGGCTTGAGCTGGTCCGGCTGGCATGTGTCTGCGCTGCTTGACCAGCGGCTGGCTGAAGGGTTTGACGGGCAGACGCTCTGGCTGGAAGGGCGCATCAGTGGTTTGCCGCAATGGCAGGCTGAGGCCGACTGGCAGGTGGTCCGGTTTGAGCTGGAAGGGGCCACTTCCCGGCGCACTGTATTGCCGTCACGTTTGCGTTTGTCCTGGCGCGATCCGCCGCCGCTGCGTGCCGGTGAGCACTGGCGGCTGGCGGTGCGCCTGAAACGGCCCGACGGGCTGCTGAATCCCCATGGTTTTGATTATGTGCAATGGCTGACAGCCCGCGGTATTGGTGCGACCGGTAGTGTGAAAACCGGGCAGCGGCTGGCTGCCGGGCGGGGCGTGGATGCCTGGCGTGAGCGTCTGCGCGAACAGTTGCTGACACTGTTGCCGGATGAGCCGGTTGCTGGCGGGGTGCTGGCGTTGTCGCTGGGTGATGGCTCGGTACTGTCGCGGGCGCAATGGCAAAGACTGCAAGACTCGGGCACGCTGCATCTGTTTGTGATTTCGGGCCAGCACATCAGTCTGGTGGCCGGCCTTGGTTATGGGCTGGTGGCCTTGCTGGTACGTCTGGGCGTCTGGCCGATGCGCGTGCCCTGGCTGCCGGTGGCCTGTGCTTTGGCACTGCTGGCTGCGTTTGCCTATGGTGCACTGGCCGGTTTTGCCGTGCCGGTGCGACGTGCGCTGATCATGGTTAGCGTGGTTTTGCTGTGGCGGATGACCTATCGGCCGTTGTCCAGCTGGAAACCCTGGCTGCTGGCGCTGGCCGTGGTGGTGTTGCTGGATCCGCTGGTGATGCTGCAGCCCGGATTCTGGCTGTCGTTTGCTGCGGTGGCCGTTTTGTTGCTGGTGTTTGCCGGCCGTCTGGGTCGCTGGCGCTGGTGGCAGGTGCTGGGTCGGGCACAATGGGCCGCAGCCGTGGGGTTACTGCCATTGCTGCTGGCAACCGGTTTGCCGGTCAGCTGGGTGGGGCCGTTGGCCAATGCGCTGGCGGTACCCTTTGTCAGTTTCGTGGTGTTGCCGCTGGTGTTGCTGGGTATGGCCTTGCTGGGCTGGCCTGCACTGGCCGCGCCTGTATTGCAGCTGGCGGCAGTCTCCTTGCAAGGGCTGTGGCAGCTGCTGGACTGGCTCGTGGATGGCTGGCCGGCCTGGCAGGGTGCGATTCCCCGGTTCTGGGTGTTGCTGGTCGTCGCGGTTGGCGTGCTGTTGTTGCTGTTGCCGGCGGCGCTGCGGCCGTTGTGGCTGGCTCTGGCTTTACTGGTACCGCTGATCTGGCCGCCTGTGCGGGACGGGATCCCGACCGGTCAGGCGCAAATTTGGGTATTGGATGTGGGCCAGGGACAGGCGATCGTGGTGCAAACTGCGCGCCATGTGTTGCTTTATGACGCCGGGCCGACAATGGGAGGCATGGATGCCGGAGAAACCGTGGTGGTGCCGTTTTTGCGGGCAGAGCGCATCCGGCATCTTGACCGGTTGATTCTGTCACACGCCGATGCCGACCATGCCGGCGGGGCTTCAGCGGTGTTGCAGCAGGTCACTGCAGGGGCCGTCATCAGTGGCGAGCCCGGGCGGCATCCCGGGTTGCAGGCACAAGCCTGTGCCGAGGCACGCTGGCAGTGGGATGAGGTGCGTTTTCGGCAATGGCAGTGGGCCGCGGCCACAGACGGCAATGCTGCCTCTTGTGTATTGCTGGTGGAGGCGAATGGCGAGCGCTTTCTGGTCACGGGTGATCTGGATGTGGCGGGTGAGCGGGCGCTGCTGCAGGCCTGGCCGGACGTGCGCACCGACTGGCTGGTGGCCGGGCACCATGGCAGCCGCACGTCAACGGCGCAGTTCTGGTTGCAACAGCTGCAGCCGCATTCGGTGCTGGTTTCGCGTGGACGGCACAACAGCTACGGGCATCCACATCCGCTGGTGCTGGCGCGGATTCAGCATAACCGGATGCAGTTGTATGACACCGCTG
>CAYMXO010000154.1:2638-2939 GCA_964394445.1 uncultured Thiopseudomonas sp. | reverse complement strand
GCTGCTTAGGCCGGCAGCAATCCCAACACCAGCGGCAAGCTGAGTACTGCCAGCAAGGTCTGCATGGTGATAATGCCTGCCATCAGCGAGCTGTCACCGTCCATCTGACGGGTCAAAATATACGCGGTCGGCGCAGTCGGCAAGGCAAAGAAAATAATCACCAGCGCAGCAGCCTGAGCGGGCACACCCAGTAACCAGGCCAACACAGCCGCTGCCGCAGGGACCAGCAACAATTTGGCCAGACTGTTAATCAGTAATACCGAACGCTCGCCAAGCAGATGTCCCGGCTGCAAAGCTGCAC
>CAYMXO010000154.1:0-2628 GCA_964394445.1 uncultured Thiopseudomonas sp. | reverse complement strand
CACCCACGCACAGCAATCCCAGCGGCAAACTGCCTGCGCCCAGCATGCTGATCAGCCGGTCACTGCCCAGCGGCAAGCCAATACCTGACAGGTTCAGCACAATGCCCAGCAAACAAGCCTGAATCAGCGGGTTTTTGATAATGGGCTTGGCCATTTGCCAGGGATTCAGTTGCTGCCCCGAGGCCAGCGCCCACACCGACAACAAATTCAATATCGGGATTTTTACCGCCATGATGATGGCGGCAATCGCCAAGCCCGACTGACCATACAGCGAGCTGACTATGGCCAATCCCAGATAGGTATTAAAACGTAACCCGCCTTGAGCCAGTGCGCCAAAACGGGCTGCCGGCCACCGGTGCCAGCGGCGCAATAGCAGCAGCACACACCAGACCAGCGCGATTCCCAGTATTGCCAGTAGTGCTATTTTGGGCAAGTCAGGGCTTAAAAAGGGAGCCTTGGTCATACTGCCGACCAGTAAAGCCGGAAACAGGAAAAAATAATTGAGCCGTTCGGCACCGTCCCAAAACGCCTGTTCCGACAGGCGTCCATGGCGCAGCAGGTAACCAAACAGGATCAGGGTGAAAATTGGCCACAAGGCAAGCAAAGCGTCGTGCATGTTTGATCCATAGCTCTATTATATGGCCTTTCCGCCCTGACCCTGCCAGGCATGAGCCGGCCATGGTAGGGAGTTTGGCATTTGAATAGTGGCCAGCCTAACGGCTTCGGCTGTTTTTTGCCATCAGGTGAAACTATATTGCCGCGGCGTATACGAATACACAGGGTACGGCACCAGCTTTTGTTTGTTTTGCACAACAAAGATATGTGACCCGGCATTCATGATGTCTGTCTATGTTCTCTATAAAGGAGAATTTAATGTTGGTCGCACACACTCTTGTCGTGCCAACATCTTAAGTTCTATGGATTTCTTCATGGTATTGCCGCTACCATGGCACGGTCGTCAAACGACTGTATGCCATGTCGGCATAGCGTAACACCTACCATTTGCAAGGCGCACAACGAGGAGCAAACATGAGCGAACAGAATTCATTTACCTACGAAGAGCTGCTCAAGTGCAGTCGTGGCGAACTCTTCGGTCCGGGTAATGCACAGCTGCCGGCGCCCAATATGCTCATGATCGACCGTATTACCCACATTTGCAGCACCGGCGGAAAATACAGCAAGGGCGAAATCGTTGCCGAACTGGATATCAATCCAGACTTGTGGTTTTTTGGTTGTCACTTCGAAGGCGATCCGGTCATGCCCGGCTGCTTGGGTCTGGACGCTATGTGGCAGCTAGTAGGCTTTTATCTGGGCTGGCAAGGCAACCCCGGCCGTGGTCGTGCCTTGGGCTCGGGCGAAGTCAAATTCTTCGGTCAGGTGCTGCCGACCGCCAAGAAAGTGACCTACAACATTCACATCAAGCGCACCATCAACCGCTCGCTGATCTTGGCCATTGCCGACGGCACCGTTAGCGTTGATGGCCGCGAAATCTACAGCGCTGAAGGCCTGCGAGTGGGCCTGTTTACTTCCACTGACTCTTTTTAAGGGATAAAACGTATGCGTCGTGCAGTTATTACCGGTATTGGCATTGTTTCCTGTATCGGCACCGACAAGGCCACTGTCACTGAAAACCTGCGTAACGGAACATCCGGTATCCGTCACAATCCAGACTATGCAGAAATGGGCCTGCGCAGCCAGGTATCAGGCTCCATCGACCTCAACCTTGAAGAGGTTATTGACCGTAAGATTCTGCGTTTCATGGGGGATGCCGCGGCATTCGCCTACCTGTCCATGCAAAGCGCCATTGACGACAGCGGCCTGAGCCCCGAGCAGGTATCCAACCCGCGCACCGGCCTGATTGCAGGCTCCGGCGGTGCCTCCACCAAAAACCAGATGGAAGCCATCGACACCCTGCGCGACAAAGGCGTCAAGCGTGTTGGCCCCTACCGCGTTACCCGCACCATGGGCAGCACCGTTTCCGCCTGTCTGGCCACTCCGTTTCAAATCAAGGGCGTCAACTACTCCGTGTCCTCCGCCTGCGCCACCAGCGCGCACTGCATTGGCCAAGCGCTAGAGCAGATCCAGCTGGGCAAGCAAGACATCGTGTTTGCCGGTGGCGGTGAAGAAGAGCACTGGAGCCAAAGCTGCCTGTTCGACGCCATGGGCGCGCTGTCAACTCAGTACAACGACACCCCAGACAAAGCTTCCCGTGCCTATGACGCCAAGCGTGACGGTTTTGTCATCGCCGGCGGCGGCGGCATGATCGTGGTCGAAGAGCTGGAGCATGCCCTCAAGCGCGGCGCCAAAATCTACGCCGAAATCGTCGGCTACGGTGCCACCTCAGACGGCTATGACATGGTTGCCCCCAGCGGCGAAGGTGCCGAACGCTGCATGCAGCAGGCCATGGCCGGCTTGGATGCGCCCATCGACTACATCAACACCCACGGCACCTCCACCCCTGTGGGCGATGTGGCCGAGCTGAAAGCCATCCGTGCCGTATTTGGTGACAAGGCCCCCAAAATCAGCTCAACCAAGAGCCTGACTGGGCACTCTTTGGGTGCCACCGGCGTACAAGAAGCCATCTACTCACTGCTGATGATGGAAAACGACTTCATCGCCGGCTCCGTC
>CAYMXO010000153.1:0-2948 GCA_964394445.1 uncultured Thiopseudomonas sp. | reverse complement strand
AGTCAAGGATGGCGCGGATGCGTGGTTGGCCGTGGTGAAAGATCAGGTTGTCGAAGCGATAGTCGCCATGGATCAGGCTGACCTGGCCATCGTCTGCCGGCAGATTTTTTTCCAGCCAGACAATCAGCTGCTCAAAGGCTGGCAGGGTGCTGGTTTCCGAAGCGCGGTATTGCTGGACCCAGCGTTGCAGCTGGCGCCCGAAGTAGTTTTCGGCACGGCCAAAGTCCTGCAGGCCGGTTTGTTCAAGATCCACATTATGCAGGGTGGCCAGGGTGTTGATGGCTGCGCGGTAGTAATCGTTACGCTGCTCTTGTGGCACCTCCGGCAGGGCCGGGTCCCAGAAAATCTGTCCCGGCTCGTAGCTCATGACATAGAACATGCTGCCGAGCACCTGGGCGTCCTCGCACAGCAGCAGGGCATCCGGTACGGGTACCCGCGTGTTGCGCAGGGCGTCAATAACGCGGAATTCACGGTCTACGGCGTGAGCGGATTGCAGCAGCATGCCATCAGGCTTGCGACGCAGCACATAGTGGCCGCTGGCTGCGCTCAACAGATAGGTGGGATTGGACTGGCCGCCAGCAAATTTCTGGCCTTCCAGCGGGCCCTGGAAGCCTGGCAGCTGGCTGGCCAGATAACGTTCCAGCGTATCAAGTCGGGCTTGTTGCATGGGCTTTCTCTTTATTATTGCTGTAGGTGCTACAGGAGGGTAGGACCTGCCTTTGCATTTATCCACTTTATTAAATTTATGAGTTACTATTTTTCTTATGAATGCCAGGTAGTGGCTTTATTGTTGGAGAGCCTTGATGCAGCTACACCGTATGGATCTGAACCTGCTGGTGGTCTTCGAAGCCATTTATACCCATGGCAGCATCACCCGTGCCAGCCAGGTGCTGTTTATAACCCAGCCGGCCGTCAGCAATGCACTGGCACGGCTGCGCAAGCATTGTAATGACGAGCTGTTTTACCGCAGTGGTCGGCGGATGCAGCCAACGGCGCGGGCGCAGATGATGGTTGGGCCGGTACGCCAGGCTCTGGGCATGATTAGCCGGAGTCTGCAGGGTGCAGTGGAGTTTGCGCCAGAGCAGGCCAGCAGGACCTTTCAGTTAAGCATGGCAGATGTGGTTGAGGCGGTCGTGTTGCCGCAGTGTTTGCCTGTGTTTGCCCGGCAGGCACCGCAATGTCGCCTGCACAGCTATCCGGTAGAACGCAGCAATATCTTGCAGCAGATGGATGCCGGCCAGCTGGACCTGGCTATTGATGTACCGCAGCCAGGCCGCGAACCTTTATTGCAGCATGTGCCCCTGCTGCAGGATAGCTATGTCTGTGTGTTGCGCCCGGACCATCCGTTGCTGGGGCAAGGGCTGAACATGGACAACTATCTGGCTTTGCAGCATGTACATATTTCCGGGCGGCGCGAGGGAGCGGGTCATATTGACCTGCATTTGGAGCAGCTGGGTGTTCAACGCCAGATCAGTGTGCGCGCGCGACATCACTTGCTGGTGCAGCCGCTGATTGGTCAGAGCGACCTGGCTGCCACCCTGCCCGAGCGTCTGGCACTTCAGCTGGGGTTGCCGTTTTTGCCCTTGCCTTTCCCCAGTCCGGTGCTGACACTGCACCTGTATTGGTCTCAGCGGGCAGAGCAGGATCCGGCAGTGATGTGGTTGAAAGAACTGATTTTGCAGGTAATGACCAATGCAGGGCAAAGCGTCAGCATTTGACCTGGGGCGTAGTAAGGTTTCGCGTCAAATCCGTCATCAGCCAGCAAAGCTGAGGAAAAACAACATGAAAAACGGCGCGGCAATGGTCAGGATCAGGCCGCTGATGATGGCCGTGGGTACATATTCGTAATGACAGGCCTTGCGCACAAAGGGCAGGGTGGTGTCCATGGCGGTGGCGGCGCACACGCCGATGCTGCTGTTGGCAAAGTTGCGACCAAGCATGAACACCACGGTCAGGCCGATCAGTTCACGCATCAGGTCGTTGAGCAGTGCAACACTGCCGTAGGCTTCGCCCAGATACTGGCCGGCAATGGCGCCGGACAGACTGAACCAGCCAAAGCCGGTGCTAAGAGCCAGTGCCACGGCCAGACGCTCGCCGGTCATGAAGCTGAGCAGCACGCCAGCCAGCATTGAGCCGAGCATCACCACCAGCGGAATTTTCAGCACCCGCGGAGCCAGCCAGGAGCGGCTGATGGCCACCTGGGCCAGATCCAGACCGATCAGGAACAACAGCACATACAGCCAGTACGAAATGTTCAGCAGTACAGCACCGGCACTGTTGTCATGCCAGTGCAAGCGGTAGGAAAAGGCGCCAAGCAATACCAGTCCAAAAGCGATCAGGCATTCCTTGACCGGGTACCAGAGCGCTTGCCAGCCACTGAAGTCACCGTCCTGCTGTGTGCCACGCCGGTTGAGCGGCAGCAGGCAGACAAACACCACAATGCTGATGGTAAATGCATAAATCGCTGCCTGTTTCAGCACGTGCATGCCCGAGGCAAAACTGCTGAACGCCTCGCCGGATTCAAGGCCAATCACGAACAGGATCACCCAGACCACCGGTGTAATGCCACGAATCAAAGGCTTGACTGCAGTTTTCGGCAGGCGTTTGCCCACCAGGTAACCGGCCAGCAAGTACAGCACGATGGGCAAAACAGTCGCGAAGATGTTGGAGAGCTGGGAGGACACGGAACAGGCTTGGCCGACGTTGGGGGTGGAAGATTGACGGTCAGGTTTTTAGCCTGCTACCGGTGCGACACTATAGCGTATGGCGGCTGTTTTTTACAGGGTGCGCAGCCGGGCCTGTGCTCATTCGCTCGGCCCGACTACAGCAAGGCAGTCGATCTCGTGTATAGTATTCATAAATATATATTGAGCCTTGGGTGGCTGGTGGTCTTCATGAAAAAACTACGCTGGTTAAACCAGAATCTCAGCCTTAGCATTCCGGTGTTT
>CAYMXO010000152.1:0-2954 GCA_964394445.1 uncultured Thiopseudomonas sp. | reverse complement strand
GAGGATCAGCAGCGGTAAAATCCGCCAACCTCTCGTCGTCAGTACTTGAGCCGCAATGATCGTTTCAGCATGGGCGTTCAGGGGGCGCAATGTAGGTTTTTTGTGATGCGGGTGCAAGCGGAAAAACCGCTTTGTGACAAAAGGTCATATTTGGCACGACAGGATGACATACGCTGGCGTCCTGTCCGAAAAAAGCCTGATATCCGCACGCGGGGCTATTCAGGCTGGTTAGTCACCCGGCACTTCCCGCATCAGAGCCTGGCTGCGTTGGGCCAGCAGCGCCTCACGGCGGATGAAGTCGGCGACAAAGTCATTGGCCGGCTGCTCGTGCAACTGCAGTGGCGTACCCCACTGCACGATCTGCCCCTGCTGCATGACACCAATACGGTCGGCAATGGCAAAGGCCTCGGCCTGATTGTGGGTGACCAGTATGGCGGTCAGGCCGGCCTGTTTCAGGATATCCCGCACCTCGAATGCCAGCCGTTCGCGGGTATCCACATCCAGGTTGGAAAACGGCTCGTCCAGCAGCAGCAATGAAGGGCTGGGGGCCAGCGCACGGGCCAGCGCCACCCGCTGCTGCTGCCCGCCGGACAGCTCGTGCGGATAGCGCTTGCGCTCGACCGGCAGCCCCACCAGCTCCAGCATCTCGTCCACACGCGCAGTGCGCTTCTGTTTGTTCCAGCGGCGCAAACCAAAACCGATATTTTTCTCCACGGTTAGGTGCGGAAACAGCGCATAGTCCTGGAACATCATGCCGACCCCGCGCTGTTCCGGCGCGATCTGTTGCGAGCCGCCGGACAGCTCCCGCCCAGCCAGCCGGATCGTGCCACTTTGCAGCGGCTCGAAACCGGCAATGGCACGCAGGATGGTGGTCTTGCCACAACCGGATGCACCCAGCAAACAGCCGATCTCGCCCTGCTCCAGTTGCAGGTTCAGCCGGTTGACGACACACAGCGACTCGCCGGGACAGGGGTACACCACCGAAATATCGCGCAGCTCAAGAAAGGGTTGGTTCATCCGGATAACCTTTACGACTGGCGGGCAAATTGCGCCCGCGCCAGCAGGATCACCGGCAGCAGGCCGGCGACGACAATGGCCAGGGCGGCAATGGCCCCTTCCTCATAGGTGCCCCGCGCCGCCTCGGCATACAGCCAGGTGGCCAGGGTTTCAAAATTCATCGGCCGCAGCAGCAGGGTCGCCGGCAGCTCTTTCATGGTGTCGACAAAAATCAGCAATGCTGCCGCACCCAAAGCAGGCTGTAACAACGGCAGGTGTACGCGCCGCAGCGTGCCGCCGGGGGTTTCGCCAAGCAGTCGTGCCGCCTGCTCCACCGATGGCGGAATGCGTGCCAGTCCGGCTTCCAGGCTGCCAACACCAATCGCCAAAAAGCGGATGCAGTAGGCAATCACCAGCGCTGTGGTGGAGCCCATCAACAACAGTTGCGGTGCACGCTCGACAAACAGCGCCACAACCTGCTCCAGCAGGCTGTCGAACCAGACAAAGGGCAGAAGCAGGCCCAACGCCAGCACCGTACCGGGAATGGCATAGCCCAGCGAAGCCAGCTTGAACAACTTTTGCCAGCGCTGGCGTTCACTGCTGCGGGCGCTGCGACTGACCCAGGCCACCACTAGTGCCAGCAGCAGTGTTGCCGCCGTGGTTACCAGTGCTATATAGAGCGTACTCCAGGCGCTGGCCAGCAGCTGTTGCGATACCCCTCCGGTCAGGTGCAGGTATTTATAGCTTTCCGCCAACAGGTATAGCGCCGGTGCCACGAAGCCGAGCAGCACCGGCAGCCAGCCTAACAACATGGCAACCAGCGCCGCCGACCCGCTCAGCTGCTTCGGTTGCACGCTGCGCGAACGCTGATTCTGGCTATAGCCCTGACGACGGCGGCCATAACGCTCCAGCATGATCAGCGCTACCACCAGCACCAGCATCGACAGCGCAATCTGCGCCGCACCTGCCAGATCGGAACGGGTCACCCAGGTGGTATAGATGGAAACGGTCAGGGTCTGCACACCGAGAAACTCAGAAGCACCAATATCATTGAGCGTTTCCAGCAATGCCAGGCTCAGGCCCACGGCAATCGCCGGCCGCGCCATCGGCAAGGCCACACGGAAAAACACCGTGCGCCGGGTGGCACCCAGTATGCGGCCGGCTTCAAGCAGGCTGGCCGACTGGGTGGCAAACATGGCCCTTGTGCTCAGGTAGACGTAGGGATAGAGCACCAGTCCCAGCAGCATGATGGCCCCGCCGAGCGAGCGCACATCCGGCAGGCGGAACTGGCGCGGACTGGTATAGCCCAGCACATCGCGGATCACGCCCTGTACCGGCCCCAGCGGATGCAGGATGTCCTGGTAGGCAAAGGCGACAATGTAGGTCGGTACCGCCAGGGGCAACAGCAGCGCCCAGTTCAGCATGCGCCGGGTCGGAAAACTGTAGGCTGTCATCAGCCAGGCACTGCCCACGCCAAGCAGCGCAGTCACAGTTCCCACCCCCAGCAGCAACAGCAGGGTATTGCGCATGGCATTGGGCAACACATAGTTCAGCAGATGCTGCCAGTGGCCGGTCGAGCCCTGCAGCGCATGGGCAGCCAGCGTCAGCACCGGGGCCAGTACCGCCAGCGTGATGCAGGCAGCGGCCAGCAGCCAGAAACGGCCTATGTGTATGGTGGAACTCATGAAAAACATTACCTGTGAAAAACACAATCGCCCGGCAATGTATCCGGGCGATCATGGAGCCGGGCGGGCAAAGCGGTGACTTTAGTGGTCAAACCCGACCTTGTCCACCAGTTCGCTGGCCTGCTTGCGGTGTTTCGCAATCTCGGTCAGCGGCAGGGAATCGACCTTCAGCTCGCCAAAACTGGCCACCACCGGATCCAGCTCGACGCCGGCCTTGACCGGATATTCGTAGTTGGCCTTGGCGTACAGGCTTTGCGCCTCATCAGACACCAG
>CAYMXO010000151.1:0-2958 GCA_964394445.1 uncultured Thiopseudomonas sp. | reverse complement strand
CAGATGTTGCAGATGGCTGACGGGGCCGGCTCGTTGGTGGTCGCGGCTGAAGCCACTTATGAAGGTGGTTTTGGCAGCGCTCCGTGACTGGCCTGGAGTAACTTCTGGCAAATGGAGTTACGGTCGGGCCGTAGTAAAACGTTAGTGCCTGCCTGTATTTAAGTGGCCAATTAAAATTACCAAACTGTGTTGTGCAACATCAGGAATGGGGCTGGCGGGTGTGTGGGAAAGGTGCATAGAGAGCTATGTAAATACACGCCCGGGTTTGCTAGAGTGCTATTCTTTGGCTGGTCTAACATTGATGCGGAATGCGGAATGCGGAATGCGGAATGCGGAATGTGGAATGTGGAATGAAGGATCTTTTTGAAATCCTTGTAGATGGAGAAACTCACTCCGGAACGGAAATTGGTGAAAGATTGGGTATTACGCGTGCTGCCATCTGGAAACGCATGCAAAAATTCCAGGAGCTCACCGGTCTCGAAGTTGAAAGTCTTTCCGGGAAAGGATACAGGTTGAAGTACAAAGTCGACCTGCTCGATGGAGATAAATTGCAAAAGATCGCCGGTCAGAATTCTGAGGTGTTATTGCTTGGCTCAATTGATTCTACCAACGAGCAGGCCAAGCGTTTAATCAAGGCCGGGAGCACAGTTGATGTCGTTCTGGCTGAAGAACAGACACAAGGTAAAGGGCGGCGCGGAAGGCTATGGCAAAGCCCTTATGGCAGTAACCTGTACGTTAGCGTTGTATGGCCGGTAACCGAAGGGGTTCGGCAGCTTGAAGGGTTGAGTCTGGCTGTAGGTCTTGCAGTTCTGCGTACACTGGATGCAGTGGGTGTGATCGGAGCCGGGCTGAAATGGCCGAATGATTTGCTGGTAGATAACAAGAAAATAGCCGGGATATTGGTTGAGCTTGTAGGTGATCTGGCGGATCGAAGCCATGTTGTCATAGGGATTGGTATTAATGTAAACATGTTGAACGCTTCGCAACATATAGGGCAGCCCTGGACATCAATCAGCAGTGTTCTGGGGCATGCTGTCTCCAGGCACGAAGTGTTTGGCTTTCTGAATACCAATCTGCATAAAATACTGCAAATCCAGAAGACCTGTGGGTTTTCGAAGTTGCGTCAAGAGTGGGAGGCCAGACACCTGTGGCGAGATAAGGAAGTTGTGCTTTCTTCGGGAGATGTTGTGCACGAAGGGCGCGTGACTGGTATCAATGAGCGTGGAGAGCTTGCTATCGAAACCCTTCAAGGTTTGCAGTACTTTGCAGGTGGTGAGCTGTCGTTGAGGCTGGCAAGTGATTCTAGAACTTGATATTGGTAATACGCGGATCAAGTGGCGGTATGTCGACGACCAGGATAGGGTCTCGGCAACTCGTTATGCTGCAGGCATCGATCAGCTAGAGGAGCAGTTGGCAGAGCAGGCTTCAGTCTACACATTCTGTCGAGTTTCGGCAGTGCGTTCGGCGCAGGACAGTGCGGGGTATTTGCAGAAGGCACTGGCGCGTTATGTGTTGGGAAACATAGTTTACGCTGTAAGTAGCGAGAGTCTCGCTGGAGTTGAGAATGGCTATGCGTCACCCGGGCAGCTGGGTGTTGACCGCTGGCTGGGTGTAGTGGCTGGGTACCAGATCGCCATGGGGGCTTGTATCGTTATCGATGCCGGCACAGCTATTACAGTGGATCTGATTGGTTTTGGTGGCAAACATCTCGGGGGGCTGATTGCGCCTGGTTACAAACAGCTTGTTAGCCTGTTGACTGGTTCAACCGGTTTGGCAGTGCAAGAGCAGACGGCAATATACGGGCCCCAGACGGATACAAGCAGTTGCCTCGCCGCAGGGGTTTTTGCGATGCTTGAAAGCTTTATACAGGGAGTGTGCCAGAATGGTTTCAAAATACTGGGCCCGAAAGCGCAAATTATTATTTCAGGTGGTGATGCGCCAATGATACAAGCGATGATTCCCGAGCCGTCGTTGATAGTTGACGAGCTGGTATTTTCCGGACTGGCGCTGGCTTGTCCGGTTTAGCAGGTGATAGTTGTGCGTTTGCTTTTGTTTGTGCTTGTAATGGCGAATGTTGCTTATTTTGCCTGGCAGAATTATTTTAAACCTGCGCCGGAAAGCAGGGTAAGGCAAATATCCGCGCCGGTAAGTAATACGCTACCTACACTGGTGTTGCTGAGCGAAGCGCAAAGCCGCACGGATGCGCTTGCTGATGGACGACGTTTGTCGCAAGGCAGTCAAGCTGGTTTGGTTCAGCTCGGTGGCTTTCTGGAGCGTGCGCGGGCAGAGGAGCTTAGGCAGAGGTTGCTGAGCCTGGGGGTGGACGGCCAGATCGTTCAGAAAGATACTGCCGCCGAGCAGGAATACTGGGTTTATATGCCGCCGTTGTCGTCAAGGGCGGCGACTCTCAGGTTGCTCAAGGAGCTGCAGGCGCGCAAGCTTGACGGGTTCCTGATTACCCAGGGCGAGTTGTCTAACGGAATATCGCTTGGCATTTTCCCGCATGAAAATTCTGCTGAAGCAATTTTGGAACGATTACAGATCGCAGGATACCAGGCCCAGATAAAGAAAATTTCACGCAAGCAGTCGGCTTACTGGTTCGAGATTTCCAGAGAAGGCCAGCGTTTGGTTGATGAAAAAATTCTTGAGGCTCTACTGCAAGACTTTCCCAGCATGCAGTATTCGCAGGGTAGTTGAGTCGGGTGCCATTCATCGGGCGCAATAGGTGGTAAGCAGCAATATGGCTTGCAGTGAATTTGGCTTATAGTGAGTCTGCACGCAAAACATGCAATGAATGCGTAAAGACGAAAAAACAGGTTGTTTCAAGGGTGTTTCCTGCCGCCAAAACGAGATAAACAAATATTTTTCAAAATAAGCTTGACGTGACCGGCTGAATGCTTCAGAATGCCGCCTCAATTACGGAGGGGTTCCCGAGCGGTCAAAGGGATCAGACTGTAA
>CAYMXO010000150.1:0-2965 GCA_964394445.1 uncultured Thiopseudomonas sp. | reverse complement strand
GATGTTGGCCCAGTCCTGTGCCTCGGTGCCGCCGGAGCCGGCCTGAATGTCCAGGTAAGCGCTGTTGGCATCCATTTCACCACTGAACATGCGGCGAAATTCCAGCTTGGCCAGGATTTCTTCCAGCCGTTCGACCTCAAGGCGCACGTCTTCAACGGCGTCCTCGTCGTTTTCTTCCACCGCCATTTCCAGCAACTCGGGCGCATCGGCCAGGCTGCTGTCGAGGTCTTCGATGGTCTCGACAATCTGCGCCAGCTGCGCACGTTCGCGGCCCAGGTTTTGTGCATATTCAGGATCGTTCCAGACGTTCGGATCCTCCAGTTCGCGCTCGACTTCTACCAGGCGGTCTTTCCGGTTAGCGTAGTCAAAGATACCCCCTGATGGCTGCGGTACGTTCTGCCAGCTCATCAATGTGGTTATAAATCGGGTTGACTTCCATGGTGTTGTTTCTCTTGTCTTGATGAAAAATTAAACGGTGAATTATAGCGGACAAAGGGCAGGTTTTGCACTGCGGCGATAGGGCCTGGCGGCTCAAGATGGGCCGAATAACCTATAACGTAAAGCTATAGCTTCCGTCACAGTTACAGTTCGCAGCCACGAAGCAACAACCCGGCCACCGCGACAGCATCCCGCCAAAGGCGGGACCAATCCCTCCACCCGCACAAGGTAAATTTGGGCCGGGGAGCGTGTTGTATCGGACATCAGCGGTTCGTGACAGCTTGCTGGCACGGACAAGCGTCAGTCTGATACAACACACTCCCCGGCCCGGTCACCACAGTGCAAAAACCCTACCCGACAGCCACCAGATGCTCCACCATCAGCTGCAGGCTTTCACGACCACGAAACTCGTTCACGTCAAGCCGGTAGGCCATGTCGGCAAAGCGGATGTTGGGATTCGGCCAGTGCTGCAGGTCCACATTGAAGGCAATGCCGTCCAGCGATACGCCATCGGCGCTCTGCAGCACCAGCTTCAGGTGGCGCTCGCCAACCAGCCGCTGCTCAAGCAGCCTGAAGCGGCCGTGGAAACTCGGTTCGGGAAACTGCTGCCCCCAGGGGCCGGCCATGCGCAACTGGCGCGCCAGCTCCAGCTCGAACTCGTCACGGCACAGCTCGCCGTCAGTCACCCAGAGCCCCTGCAAGTCGTCCTCGGCCAGACAGTTGCGCACCTGCTGGTCAAAGACGCGGGCAAACGCGTCAAAGTGCTCCTGCGCCAGTGTCAGCCCTGCCGCCATGGCATGGCCACCAAACTTGACGATCAGGCCCGGATTGCGGGTTGCCACGGCTTCCAGTGCATCGCGCATGTGCAGGCCGGCCACCGAGCGGGCGGAACCCTTGAGCTGGCCATCACCAGCGTCGGCAAAGGCAATCACCGGGCGGTGATGTTTTTCCTTTAGCCGCGCGGCAAGAATGCCGGTCACCCCCTGGTGCCAGTCCGGCTGGTAGACACAAAGCCCAAATGGTAACCCTGCCATATCCAGCGTCTGCAGCTGTTGCTCGACATCTTCGCGCATGCCCTGCTCTACCGACTTGCGCTGGCGATTCAGATCTTCCAGACGCTGCGCCAGCTGCATGGCTTCGGTTTCACTCTCAGCCAGCAGGCACTCGATACCGACACTCATGTCATCCATACGCCCGGCGGCATTCAGCCGTGGCCCGACAATAAAACCCAGATCGGTTGCCACCAGCTGTGCCAGATGCCGCCGCCCGCTTTCCACCAGTGCGCGGATGCCCGGCCGCGTTCGTCCGGCACGGATGCGTGCCAGTCCCTGCTGCACCAGAATACGGTTGTTGGCATCCAGCGGCACCACGTCTGCCACCGTACCCAGCGCAACCAGATCCAGCAGCCCGGCCAGATTGGGTACCGGCCCATGCTCAAAACAGCCGGTCTCACGCATCCGTGCCCGCAATGCCAGCAGCACATAAAAGATGACGCCCACGCCCGCCAGTGCCTTGCTGGGAAAGGTACAGCCATGCTGGTTCGGGTTGACCATGGCATCGGCCTGCGGCAGTGTCTGGCCCGGCAAGTGGTGGTCGGTCACCAGTACCCGCATGCCGGCAGCCTGCGCTGCCGCCACACCCTCAACACTGGAGATGCCGTTATCCACGGTAATCAGCAGCTGTGCGCCCAGCGGCGCGGCGGCTGTCACCAGCTCCGGGCTCAGGCCATAACCGTAACCAAAGCGGTTCGGCACCAGATAATGCACATCGCGTGCGCCCAGCATGCGCAGGCCGAGCATGGCCACGGCTGTGGCGGTCGCACCATCGGCGTCAAAGTCGCCAACGATCAAAATGCGTTGTTGCTGCTCCAGCGCATCCTGCAACAGCTCTACGGCCGCGTCGATGCCCTTGAGCGAATGAAAAGGCTCCAGCTGCTGCAGCCCGGTATCCAGCTCGCGCCGGTGGCGTACGCCACGTGCGGCATAGATACGGGTCAGCAAGGGAGGCAACCCGTGCAGGTCGGGCAGCTGTTCGGGCAGGGGTCTTTGTTTGATACGCATAAAAACTCGACATCAGGGATGGCCGGTGCAGACGCACTTCAGCGAACGCCCCGCGTAGGCGCGGCCCGCACAAGTTGCTACAATACGGGCCCGATTGAACATCCGCCAGTCACGTATGCAGGCTGCCAGCAGACTCCCTGAGCAGATCATTCCACACCAATGAAAGCGGCATATCTTACCCTGTTTACCCTGATGCTGACACTCGGCACGGCTAGCGTCCGGGCGGACGAGCCCCCCTTGCTGATTGACGCTGCCCCGCGCAGCTGCCAGCCCTTGCAAGACGGCCCGAGCCTGACCGATGACCTGCAGCTTTGTGTTCGCCAGGCTGAACTGGGACACGCCGAAGCACAGTACCAGCTGGGCAATTACTGGCACAACGGTGTTCTGGTCGAGCCGGATTTTGACAAGGCATTGCACTGGTACGAGCAGGCATCACTGCAGGGCCATGCCGATGCCCAGTACCGTCT
>CAYMXO010000149.1:0-2975 GCA_964394445.1 uncultured Thiopseudomonas sp. | reverse complement strand
TGTGCAGGGCGGCCAGTGTCTGTACCGCTTCGCGGTAATAGTCGATGCGCTGCTCCTGCGCTATTTCGGGCAGGGCCGGGTCCCAGAAAATGCGCCCGGGTTCGTGGCTCATCACATAGAACATGCTGCCGGCCACCTGCTCGTCGTCGCACAGCAGCAACGCCTGTGGCACCGGCACCGGTGTGTC
Organism: uncultured Thiopseudomonas sp.; assembly: GCA_964394445.1. Classification (GTDB taxonomy): domain Bacteria; phylum Pseudomonadota; class Gammaproteobacteria; order Pseudomonadales; family Pseudomonadaceae; genus Thiopseudomonas. Next base: position 2,788 of record CAYMXO010000149.1, on the reverse strand, counting down.
GCGCAGTGCGCTGATCACACGGAACTCGCGATCGACCGCATGGGCGGATTGCAGCAGCACGCCATCGGGTTTGCGCCGCAGCACATATTCACCGCTGGCGGCGGTCAGCAGATAGGTCGGGTTGGACTGGCCACCGGGAAATTTTTTGGCCTGCAACGGGCCCTGGAAGCCGGGTAGCTGAGCGGCCAGATACTGGCCCAGGGATTCAATACGGGAAGGGTCCATGCTGTATCTCTCTTGTTGTTATCGGACGGTTGTTACCTGGTATCAGAGCCTAAAACGCCCTTAATCATTTATCTAATTTATTAAATTTATGCTTTACTATTTCTTGCGTGAATAGTTGTGGCGTAAAACAGACTGCCGGGAGAGTAACCATGCAACTGCATCGTATTGACCTGAATTTGCTGGTGGTATTCGAGGCCATCTATACCCATGGCAGCATCACGCGGGCCAGCCAGGTGCTGTATATCACCCAGCCGGCGGTGAGCAATGCGCTGGCCCGGTTGCGCCGGCACTGTGGCGATGAATTGTTTTACCGTAGCGGCCGGCACATGCAGCCGACACCGCGGGCCCAGACCATGATAGGGCCGGTACGCCAGGCGCTGGGCATGATCCGGCAAAGCCTGCAGGACGGCATGGAATTCGTGCCGGCAACGGCCAAACGCACCTTTCGCCTGAGCATGGCGGACATTGTCGAGGCGATTGTGTTGCCACGCTGCCTGCCGGAAGTGATACACCAAGCGCCCGGCTGCCGGGTACAGAGCTATCCGGTGGAGCGCAGCAATGTCCTGCAGCAGATGGATGCCGGCCAGCTGGATCTGGCCATTGACGTTGCCCAGCCCGGCCGTGAGCCGCTGTTGTTGCACCAGCCGCTGTTGCAGGATCGCTATGTCTGCGTGGTGCGGCCCGGGCATCCGCTGCTGGAACGGGAGCTGGATATGGATGGCTATCTGGCCCTGCAGCACCTGCATATTTCCAGCCGCAAGCAGGGTTCCGGCCATATCGACCTGCATCTGGAACAGCTTGGTGTGCAGCGGCAGGTCAGCATGCGTGCCCGCCATTACCTTCTGGTGCAACCGCTGATCAACGCGACCGAACTGGCGGCGACGCTGCCCGAACGGCTGGCCCGGCAGCTGGGGCTGCCGTACCTGCCATTGCCCTTTCCGAGCCCGGCGCTGACGCTGAACCTGTACTGGTCACAAAGGGCCGGACAGGACCCGGCGGTGATGTGGCTGAAGGAACTGATTCTGCAGTCGGTTGAATGAGGGTTGTCAGGAGGCTCGGCCCGGTACTCTTCTCGTCAAGCGTGCATAGTATTTTAATACGATATATGTAAAATACATTTTACAGTATACATGTTTTAAATGAAGGTGTGTTTTATGGGCGATCAGTTGGAAAACTTGCAAAGAATTTCTGTACAGATGCTGGCACGCTCCATGCCCGCGTATCGTCGCTATCTGTACCGGCACCTTGGGTCGGGTTCGCGGCTTATTGGTATCAAGGGTGCCAGGGGAGCAGGTAAAAGCACTTTGCTACTGCAATACGCACGCGAGCAAAAGCTTGCAGTCAATCAGGTGCTCTATGTCAGCTGCGACCATCCGGCCATGATTGATGTTGAGCTGTATGCACTGGCAGAGGCCTTTTATGCGCGTGGTGGCCGGTTGCTTTTGATCGACGAAATTCACAAAGCGGAGGGATTTTCTCGACAACTCAAAGCCATTCACGACGTGTTCGACTTGCAGGTGATGTTCAGTGGCTCCAGTGCGCTGGAGCTTGAGCATGCCGACGCCGATCTGTCGCGGCGAGCGGTGGTGCACCGGCTTGAAGTTTTGTCACTTCGAGAATTTTGTGAGCTGGAACTCGGAGTTGATCTGCCAGCATTTAGCCTGCACGAAATACTGGAAAATCACCTTGATATTGCAGCCCGGCTGATGCAGCAGTTTCGGCCGCTGGAGCAGTTCAACAATTATCTTGATCATGGTTGCTATCCGTTTTATCGGGAATCCCTGGTGGATTACCCGCTCAAGTTGCAGCAGGTGATCAGCCTTACCATCGACTCTGATTTGAGCCGAATCTTCAATATAGATACCAGCAAGCTGGATGTCATAAAAAAAATCCTCTATATGCTGTGCAATACCGGCCCGTATGAGCTGAACAGCGCCAAGCTCAGTGCTGCCGCCGGAGTGTCGCGACCAACCCTGCAAAACTACCTGCAGTACATGGATGCCGGCAGCCTGATTCATCGGGTGCGTGGTGGTGCCGGGATGCGAGCGGTCAACAGGCCTGACAAATTGCTGCTTGATAATCCAAACCTGTTCAGGGTGCTTTGTGCAGCGGAAAACAAGGGTTCTGTTCGGGAAAGTTTTTTCGTGTCACAGCTTGGCTTGCAGCATCAGGTGCATTATCACGACCGGGGCGACTTTATCGTCAACGATGAGCATGTATTTGAAATTGGTGGAGCAGGCAAGACAGCCAAGCAGTTAAAGGGGGCTCCAGGATATGTTGTCGCGGATGATATTGAGCTTGGCCAGGGCAATAAAATCCCTCTGTGGCTGTTCGGTTTTTTGTACTGACGCAACCTTGCTTCCGGCTGACAGGCTTTCATGTATAAGAAGTCCTGACGTCTGCGTTAGGGATTACTCGTTAAGCAGCTCGAATCAGCATATGTAAAATGTATTTATGCTTTATGAGTGGCTTGTGTAAATCAGGTTTTCAGTAGCCGCTGTGCCGTTTAGGCAAAGCTGAGGAAGAACAGCATGAAAAACGGTGCGGCAATGGTCAGGATCAG
>CAYMXO010000148.1:0-3021 GCA_964394445.1 uncultured Thiopseudomonas sp. | reverse complement strand
CATCCAGTGAGGCACCGCCTACCAGACCACCATCAATATCTTCCTGGGCAAACAGTTCAGCGGCATTCTCTGCCTTGACACTGCCGCCATACAAAATTCTCAGCTCTGCGGCAATGGCTGCGCTATGGCAAGCAATCACATCGCGTAACGCCTTGTGCACCTGTTGCGCCTGCTCCGGAGTGGCCGTCAGACCGGTACCGATCGCCCAAACCGGCTCATAGGCCAGCACAGCGTTTGCAAAGGCATCAATACCCGCAGCCCGGATTACAGCTTCAACCTGCTCGGTCACCGTCTCGATTGCCCGGCCTTGTTCGCGCTGCTGCAAAGTCTCGCCAACACAGAGTACCGGCTTCAATCCGGCGGACTGGGCGGCAACAAACTTGCTGGCAACCACCTCATCGGTTTCAGCCTGCAGTTCGCGACGCTCCGAGTGCCCTACCAGCACCATGCTACAACCAAGATCCTGTAACTGGGTGGCCGAAGTCTCACCGGTCATGGCACCAAAGCCTGCACGTGTCGCGCAGTCCTGGGCGCCGACCGCGATTTTCTGCAACACCGCGGTTGCACGCTCCAGATAGAGCAAGCCAGGAAATACCGCAACATCCACAGCCTGCGACAAATCCAGAGCAGACAGAGCGCTCAGCAGTGCAGAAACCTCCTGCCTGCTGCCGTTCATCTTCCAGTTTCCAGCGACTAATGGACGACGCATAATAATTCCCGTGCCTCAAAGTGGGTGCAGATATTACTCAAGCCACCGCCTGCATGCAAGCGAAATCAGGAACAAACCTTTTCCACTTCATCAGCCAGCCGGCGTGCATACTGCAGCACCTCGCCTTCATCCTGGCCTTCCACCATGACCCTTACCAGGGGCTCGGTACCGGACTTGCGCAGCAGCACACGACCGCGCCCTTCCAGCTCGGCGGTAATCTGCTCGCTCAGCTGCTGCACCTGCGGATGTTGCAGGGGATCACTGGCCGGATCCTGGTAACGCACATTGATCAGGCGCTGCGGAAACTTCTTCCACGCCAGGCGTTCCTTGGCCATTGTGTTGCCACGACGCTGCAGCGCCAGTAGCACCTGCAGTGCTGCGATGATTCCGTCACCGGTCGTATGGTGCTGGGTACACAGAATATGGCCCGACCCTTCACCGCCAACAACCCAGCTGCGCTCCTGCATTTCCTGCATCACATAGCGGTCACCAACGTTGGCCCGTGTGAACGGTATGCCGCGCTGCTTCAGGGCAACTTCCAGGCCGTAGTTGCTCATCAGGGTACCCACCACCCCCGAGCCTTCCGGCAGCCGCTCCCGCTCCTGCAGGTCAGTAGCGATGATGTAAAGCAAATCGTCACCATCCAGTACCGCTCCGGTATGGTCAACCATCTGTACGCGGTCGCCATCGCCATCAAAGGCAATGCCAAGATCCGCCCCATGGGCTACGACCGCCTTTTGCAGCGAGCCCATGCTGGTAGAACCAACATTGGCATTGATATTGATGCCATCGGGCTGGTTGCCGATCGTGATCACCTCGACCCCAAGCTCACTAAACACACTTGGCGCAATGCGATAGGTAGCACCGTGGGCGCAGTCAATGACCACTTTCAGCCCGGAAAAATCGGTACTGGTCGGCACACTGCTCTTGCAGAACTCGATGTAGCGGCCGGCCGCGTCCGCAATCCGGGACGCCTTGCCCAGATGTTCTGAATCAGCCACCTGCATCGGAGCATCCATCAGCTCCTCGATCATCCGCTCGGTTTCGTCTGGCAATTTCTTGCCGGTACTGGAAAAGAACTTGATACCGTTGTCGTAATGCGGGTTGTGCGAAGCACTGATGACAATACCCGCATCGGCCTTGAAGGTTCGGGTCAGATAGGCGATGCCCGGAGTCGGCATTGGTCCAAGCAGAGCCACATCGGCACCTGCTGCAGACAGGCCGGCCTGCAAAGCAGACTCGAACATGTAGCCGGATATGCGGGTATCCTTGCCAACCAGAATACGGCACTTGCCCTGCTTGCGAAAAGCCATGCCGGCCGCCCAGCCGAGCTTGAGCATGAAATCAGGTGTAATTGGCATCTCGCCCACACGCCCACGAATACCATCAGTGCCAAAATATTTTTTGCTCATCGGTGTTACCGCCATCCTGTCTGTACTGCCTGAAACAGCTTTAATGCATCCATGGTTTGCTCCACGTCATGCACACGAATAATTTTGGCACCGCGCTCCAGCGCCATCACCGCCAGTGCCACGCTGCCATACACGCGCTGACCGACCGGTTTGCCAAGCACTCCGCCGATCATGGATTTGCGCGACACGCCCACCATAAGAGGCAATTCTAGCGCATGCAGTTCCGGCAAACGGTGAAAGAGCTCAAGGTTATGCGCAAGTGTTTTGGCAAAACCAAAGCCGGGGTCCAGCACAATCTGCTCGCGGCGAATGCCCGCAGCTTCACAAGCCTGCACCCGCTGCTGTAAAAAAAATGCCACCTCTGCCGCCACATCGTCGTAATGTGGCGCCTCCTGCATGGTTTGCGGCTCGCCACGCATGTGCATCAGGCATACAGGCAAACCGGTCTGTGCAGCCGCCTGCAAGGCTCCCTGACGCTGCAATGCCCGGACATCGTTAAGCAGGCCGGCGCCCAGCGCAGCGGTTTCTTTCATCACCTCTGGCGTAGAGCTGTCTACTGAAACAATGCAATCGAAGTTTTGCACCAGCACCTCAACCAGGGGTGCAACGCGCTCCAGCTCCTGCTCTACGGTCACGGCCTGCGCGCCGGGCCGGGTTGATTCCCCACCCACGTCCAGTATGGAAGCACCCGCCTTGAGCATCGCTTCGGCACGCCGTAGCGCGGCATCCAGACTGTTGTACTGGCCACCGTCAGAGAAGGAGTCGGGAGTGATATTGAGAATCCCCATGACATGGGGAGTAGAGAGATCAAGACGGTGCTTGCCACACTGAAGGTATCGGGACATTTTTGCCTGGTTAGAAATTCTATTTGATGCTGTGCGAACCGGCTTGTCCGGTGAG
>CAYMXO010000147.1:0-3078 GCA_964394445.1 uncultured Thiopseudomonas sp. | reverse complement strand
TTTTTTGTTTACATCGGCCAAGCGGCTTTAGCTGCAACCGTACCGCCAGCCAGCCGTAAGCGTCCGGCCATCCCCTCTTGAATAAAGATAGGATTTTTCCGACTCGTGTACGTTTAGTCGTTAGTGTACGCGTATTTGAGCAAGTTAAGCGTCGATGCAAGCGTGTCTGAAGAGCGTATTCACTTAACTTGTGGCTGCCAGTTCTGCGGCAACAGCTCATGGATTGCGCTGTTTTTCTGAGTGGGCAGGCGAGTCAGTACGTCTTTCAAATAAGCGTAGGGGTCGTGACCATTGAGTTTGGCCGTCTGGATCAGCGACATGACCGCCGCAGCCCGTTGACCACTGCGAAGCGATCCGGCGAATAGCCAGTTTTTACGGCCCAGCGCCCAAGGACGGATACGGTTTTCCACCTGATTGTTATCAATCGGGATCTCGCCATCGTCCAGGTAGCGCGTCAGCGCTACCCAGCGTTTTAGGCTGTAGTCCAGAGCTTTAGAAATAGCCGAGTTTTCAGGTACTTTTTGCCGGTTGAGAATCATCCATTGATGCAGGTTGTCAGCGATGGGCTTAGCCCTGCTTTGACGTGTTTTTTGCCGTTCCGGTGGCGATAGCTCTTTGGCTTCACGTTCGATGTCGTACAGCGACTTGATGTAGTCCAGTGCTTGCTCGGCCAGCGGGCTGCTATTGGCCGCATGCAGGTCAAAGAACTTGCGACGGGCATGGGCCATACAGCCAATTTCGGTCATGCCCTGGTTAAAGCTCTTTTTGTAGCCGCTGTAGTCGTCGCAGACCAGTTGGCCTTTCCAGTCACCGAAGAAGGTGCGGGCATGTTCTCCGGCACGGCTGGGCGCAAAGGTATAAACCACGGCTTTCAGGTCAGAAAAAGCTGTAGTGCAGAAACCCCATACATAGGCTTTGTGAGTCTTCTTTTTGCCTGGCGTTAGCATCTCTACGGGTGTTTCATCCGCATGCAGGATGCTTTCGTTGAGTATCTGCTCGCGCAGTGCATCAACCAGCGGCTGTAGCCTTACTCCACAGAGACCAACCCATTCAGCCTGGGTTGAGCGTGGGATTTCAACGCCTGCACGGGCAAAGATCTGTTCCTGGCGATACAGCGGTAGATGGTCGGCAAATTTACTGACCAGCACGTGGGCCAGCAGGCCGGTGGTGGGAATGCCCTTGTCGATGACATGAGCAGGAGCGGGTGCCTGGGTCAGGGTTTCGCACTGGTTGCACACCCACTTGCCACGGATATGACGCTCGACAGTGAATACGCCCGGCACATAATCCAGCTTTTCACTGATGTCTTCGCCGATACGCTGCATCTGGCAGCCACAGCTGCATTCAGTGCTGTCAGGTTCGTGTTCGATGAGGGTGCGCGGTAGCTCAGCAGGCAAAGGCTTACGCTTGGGCTGCTGCTTGGCCTGTTTTTCTTTTGTCTCGGATGAGGCCACCTCATTGAGCTCGACTTCAATGGCAGCAATGTCGGCATCAATCAGCTCGTCGAGCAAATTGCCCTGAGCTGGATTGAAGCGCTCACTGTGTCGACCAAAACGGTGACGCTTCAGCGTAGCCATTTCATAGGTCAGCTTCTGAATGACCGCTTCCTTGAAAACCAGCGTTTTGCTTTGCGATTGCACGGTCTGTAGCAGCTGCGCGGCCAGGTCGCGAAGCTGCTGTTCAGAAAGCTGGTTCAAGTCAGGAGCGTTTTTCATGCCTGCAGTATGCAGGCTAACCATCGAAGAGACGATTGGCGCTTGGCACTATGGCCACAAGCAGCATTTTCAGCTCACAACGTATCGATGATTCCGGCATCACCCATACGCTGCCAGGGCAGACCGGTGACCAGTGCCGAGAGCTGTTCAGCCGTCAAAGAATGCTGCGTTCCCCGCCAGGCCTCCAACCAGTGAAATTTGCCCTGATTCAAACGACGGGCACACAGCCAAACGCCCAAACCATCATGAATCAGCACCTTCATCCGGTTACAGCGTTTGTTGGTAAAGAGGTAGGCACAATGTGGTTTGGCAGCGCCAAACACTTGAACCACCCGGGCCAAAGCAGTGTCTGGGCCCGCTCGCATATCCATCGGTTCGATGGCCAGCCAGATTTCATCAATACGAATCATCCGAGCCACTCCCGAAGTAACGTGGCGCACTCACTGACCTGCTCTGGTAAGCAGCGCACCACAACGGAGCCACTCGGGCGTGGGATGCTGATTTCAATAGGTGACTGAACTGAAGCGATTGCCGGCATCGTTAAAGCCACAGGCACAAAGCCCGGTTCTGCCGGCACAAGGTTGTGACCTGTGCAAGAGTGGTTCAGCTCTCTGATCCAGCGGTGAACCATGTTGGCGTTGAGGCCATGGTTACGCGCAATGCGTGCAACCGATGCATCGGCCGCTTGGCACTGTGAAACGATATCGGCTTTGAACGCTTTGGAATAACTACGGCGCTGGGCTGTAGCTTGGGTCTCGCTTGTTTGAGTCATGATAGGTGTCCACTTAAAAATAAGTGGACACTATCGGGCTAGATGATTGGCTGCTTCCAGATGGGATGGCCGGACGCTTACATATCAACAACACCGTGCGGGTGTCGAGCCTCGCAGATGCCTTTGCTGCCATTCAGGTCCATCGCGGAGCCACGTGGTCGGCACCCGCTAACTATTTGTTGAAGTCGGACGGCCCTGAAGGGCTGCCGGCTTAACTCAAGCGTTAGCGCCCATAGGAGATTGAGCGATGACTTCAAAGCAATTTGAAAAATGGGCATCAAGTTATGCCGGTTGTGATGGGGGTGATGTCGGTGGGCCGAACAAGCGATCCATTTGGTTGTGCGGAATAGAGTGGGGGGGCGGGCACACTCCAGAAGACGTTCGGGAGAACATTGCGGAAGAGGTGAAAACGCCTCCGGACGGCTATGATTCGTGGAATGAAAATCTCATGCACCCCTATAATCGGCAGGTAATGAAGCTATTCTCAGCTATGGGCGGAAGGCCTGTTTCCGACTTCCGGAAGTTTGCCGAAGATGTGAAGCCGTTTATCTGTGGCGCTTCTGGATACTACAAGCTAAATCTAGAGAGTGT
>CAYMXO010000146.1:0-3120 GCA_964394445.1 uncultured Thiopseudomonas sp. | reverse complement strand
ATCATTCGCCACTCCTGTGCGCACCTGATTGGCCATGCCATCAAGCAGCTGTATCCCGAGACCAAAATGGTGATTGGTCCGGTGATCGACGACGGTTTTTACTACGACGTTTACAGCGAGCGCCCCTTTACTCCGGACGATCTGGAAGCCATCGACAAGCGCATGCGCGAGCTGATTGCCCAGGACTATGACGTCATCAAGAAGCTGACTCCGCGCGCGGAGGTGATCAAGACCTTCCAGGAGCGTGGCGAAGAGTACAAGCTGCGCCTGATTGACGACATGCCCGACGAGACCGAGATGGGCCTGTATTATCACCAGGAATATGTGGACATGTGCCGTGGCCCGCACGTGCCCAATACCCGCTTTCTCAAGCATTTCAAGCTGACCCGTTTTTCCGGTGCCTACTGGCGCGGCGACTCGAAAAACGAGCAGCTGCAGCGTATTTACGGTACCGCCTGGGCCGACAAGAAGCAGCTGGCCGAGTACATCAAGCGTATTGAAGAAGCCGAAAAGCGCGACCACCGCCGTCTGGGCAAGCGTCTGGACCTGTTCCACACCCAGGAAGAAGCCGCCGGCATGGTGTTCTGGCATCCCAAGGGCTGGACCCTGTACCAGGTGCTGGAGCAGTACATGCGCAAGGTGCAGAACGACAACGGCTATCAGGAAATCCGTACGCCGCAGATTGTCGACCGCATTCTCTGGGAAAAGTCCGGTCACTGGACCAACTACGCGGAAAACATGTTCGTAACCGAGTCCGAGTCCCGCGACTACGCGATCAAGCCGATGAACTGTCCCTGCCACGTGCAGGTGTACAACCAGGGCCTGAAGAGCTACCGCGAGCTGCCGCTGCGTCTGGCCGAGTTCGGTTCCTGCCACCGCAACGAGCCATCCGGTGCACTGCACGGCATCATGCGTGTGCGCGGCTTTACCCAGGACGACGCCCACATCTTCTGTACCGAAGAGCAGATGCAGTCCGAGTCGGCCGCTTTCATCAAGCTGACGCAGCAGGTGTACCGCGACTTCGGCTTTGATGATATCGAGCTCAAGCTATCCACCCGCCCCGAGCAGCGCATTGGTTCGGACGACCAGTGGGACCGTGCCGAAAAAGCCCTGGAAGAAGCGCTGAAAGAAGCCGGGCTGGACTATGAACTGCAGCCGGGTGAAGGTGCCTTCTACGGTCCGAAAATCGAGTTTTCGCTGCGCGACAGCCTGGGCCGGGTCTGGCAGTGCGGTACCCTGCAGCTGGACTTCAACCTGCCGGTGCGTCTGGGTGCCGAGTTTGTCACCGAAGATAACAGCCGCGCCCATCCGGTCATGTTGCACCGTGCCATTCTGGGTTCCTTCGAGCGCTTTATCGGCATCCTGATCGAGCATTACGAGGGTGCATTCCCGGCCTGGCTTGCTCCGGTGCAGGCAGTGGTGATGAACATCAGCGAGAAGCAGTCGGATTTTGCGCGCGAAGTGAAGCAGACCCTGCAGGAGCGTGGCTATCGGGTGAAAACCGATCTGCGCAACGAGAAGATCGGCTTCAAGATCCGTGAGCACACCTTGCAGCGGGTGCCGTACCTGCTGGTGGTGGGTGACAAGGAAGTGGAAAACAACAAGGTCGCGGTGCGTACCCGTTGTGGCCAGGATCTGGGCTCCATCACTCTGGATGAGCTGTCGGCCATTCTGGATGCGGCGATTGCCAAGCGTGGCCGTCTGGACTGATTTTTAGTCTGGACGTGGTCATAAAAAGCGTCAGGGGTTTATGCCTCTGGCGCTTTTTTATTTGTGTTGCGGGTGGGGTTTTGTGGCGGTGGCTGGATGGTGGTTTGTTACTGCGGCGGCTGGGCCGGGCGGGATACTCCGTCAGGCTGCGCTTGTCCGTGCCGGCAAGCCGTCACGAACCGCTGATGCCTGCCTCCGATCCCGCCCGGCCCGAACCTGCCTTGTGCAGGGGGAAGGATTTTGTCCCGCCTGTGGCGGGATGCTGTCGCGGTGTGTGAATGCTGCGCCCTGCTTTGTGTAATAATTCGGTGGTGGCAGCGCGTGTGTTTTGCAGGGTGATTCGGTGACAGTGGCTGTTCTTTGTACGTCATTCTGTGCGAAGAGGCTTGTCCCCTGAGGGGGCGGCCACTGCTGTCAGGGGGGCAAGCCCCTTCCTGCAAAAGCCTGCATCCATGCGCGGTGGTTCTTTGCAGCAAGATGCACTGCAGCGGAGCGCTGAGCTCTCCATATGGCGACCAGAGGTCGCCGCTACAGGATTGGGGTAATGTGTGGTGTGCAGGCCCGGCAGGTCGCCCCAAACGGCGGCCTGTGCATCAGGCTGTATCGCGTTACAGCCCGGCAGGCTGGGACTGGCCGCTTATTGTGTGTTGCTGCCCGGCAGCGCCCTGGCCGAAGGCCTCGACGGTACGCCAGAGCCACTGGGGCAGGCTTTCCGGATCGAGGCTGTCGATCAGGTTTTTTACTGCCAGGCCCAGCTCGGTATCGCCGTCAATTTGCAGGCGGCGGCGGAAAAACAGGGTGTCCGGATCTTCCTGGCGGCTGGCCAGCAGCAGGAACTCGCGCCAGTTGCCGGCAATGGTCACTTCCACGGGAGCGTGACGTTCCACGCGCAGCCGGTTGCTGCGCGGGCTTTTGGTGATGCACCACTGCAGGCCCAGGTCGTGGATGCGCAGCTGCACCCAGCGGTCGTCCATGATGTCGAACAGGCCGTCTGCAATGGCTTCGGCAAATACCTTGTTCAGGCCACGCTCTACCGCGATACGCTGGGCAAAGTAGGGGGTGTGCCGGGTCAGCGGCAGGACGCGGTCACCGGCGCTCAGCAGCAGGGGGATGGTTTTCTTTAGCATAGTCCGGCCTCCTCGGCAGTGACCATTCCGGGCTGGCCGTGCCAGTAGCCGTTACAGCCCTGTACTGCCAGCGGGGGTTGTTCCTCGCCCTTGCGCACGCGGTCCCAGGCCTGGACGATACCGTCCATGCCGGCAGCGCGCGGGCTGAGGCGGGCAATGTCGGCGCCATGGGCCTTGAGCGAGTGGTAGTCGGCGAGCAGGTTGTTGACCTCGGCAGACATGGTCTGGATGCCGTTGATGGTAAACAGCGGCTGTCCTTCCTGGCTGGCCAGGGGGATGCCTT
>CAYMXO010000145.1:0-3135 GCA_964394445.1 uncultured Thiopseudomonas sp. | reverse complement strand
TGAGGCTGGTCGTCAGCAGTATGCCTGTTATCAACAGCATGGCAAAAATACCTACAAGCCATTTTCCCATGTATAGGTAGCCAGCGCCTGCGATCAGCAGGTTTAGTCCTATGGCCAGCGGGAGGCTTTTTTCGTTTAGATTTTTCATATTACTCACTCCGATTTAGGTTGATTTTTTATGTTACGGGGTGAGTATTGCTGGAATAGGTGTCAGATGATGACGTTTAATTTCGTTATACTGCCGAGGCACATCTGAACGACCCTAGCTGAGGAATGCCACCATGAATAACCCGTCCTTGCGGTTATTGATTCTGCTGCAACATATGCCGCGTGAACCTGCATTTGTCAGCAGCCAGACTTTGCGGGAGATCGTGATTGGCAAGATAGGCAACGAGGTTAGTTTGCGTACCATTCAGCGGGATTTGGCCTTGCTGTCTGCGTATTTCCCGCTGATTCAGAGCGAGCCTGACGGCGTTGGCAAAACCGGAATGGGCTGGGCGTTTTTGCGCGACAGTCAGAATATTTCCTTTCCGTTGATGGGCAGTGCCGCCGCGCTTTCTTTTAACCTTGGTATGCAGCACTTGCAGCAACTGATGCCGCCGCAGGCGCTGGAGTATTTGCGTCCGTATCAACAGGAAGCGGAAAAGCTATTGCAGGCACATGACAATCAAAAACTCCAAAGCTGGTTGGCCAAGGTGCGTGTTGCGCCCCAGCATTTTTTGCAGCCTGCGCAGTTAAAACCAGATGTAATTGAGTCTATTTACCAGGCTTTGCTGGAAAATAGGCAGTTTCGGGCAAGCTATAAGGATGTTCCCGAGCGGATAATTCATCCTTATGGATTGGTGCAGCAGGGGCACACCCTGTATCTTCTGTGCCGCTTTTTTGGCTTTGATGATGTCCGTATCACGGCTTTGCAGCGCTATTCAGACGTGCAGGTGCTTGAGGAAGAGGTTAGGCCGTTTCCAGAATTTAACATTGATGATTATTTGCAGCAGGGAGCTATGCAATGGCTGGTTGCTGCCAGTGATGTGCTGGAGCTGGAGTTGCGTGTCGAGGGGCATTTGCTTTTTCTGTTGCAGGAAACCCCAATTGCAGAAAATCAGGTTATTCAACCAGACCCGATAAGTAGTGATTTATCCATCGTGCGAGCCAAGGTGCGTGACAGCCATCAACTGAGATATTGGCTGCTGAGCCAATGCAGTCAGCTTGAGGTTTTACAGCCGCAAGTGCTGCGTGATTGGTTGGCTAAAATAGCCCGTGATCAGGCAGAGAAGTATTTGGCTTGATTTCAAGGAATGGTTGTCACGGACTCGATACTCTGTAACGGCTACTGCGCCCGCCACCGGGCAGTTGTTGCAGGCAGCCTTTAGCCAGCAGGTCGGCCAGGTCACGGGTGGCGGTGGCTTTGCTGGTGCGGGCAATGGCCTGGTAATGACGGGTTGCAATGCCCTCGTCGAACTCGCTGCCGGCGTTATCGAGCAAGCGGTTCAGCACCTTGATTTGTCGCTGGTTGAGCACGCAGTTCTGGTGTTTGCGCCAGAACGAGGCTTTTTTCAGGATGCGTTCAATGCGCAACAGTGCCAAATGGATGGCTTCTTCCAGCGTGTGTAAAAACCAGTACAACCAGCGGGTGATGTCCAGTCCGCCTTTTTGTGTGCTTTCCAGGATCAGATAGTAGTTGTTGCGATTGTTCATGATGGCTTCGCTCAGGGCGTACAAACGGATGGATTGCTGTTCATCCTGGGCCAGGGCGCGGTCGGTCAGAGCACGGGTAACACGGCCATTGCCGTCTGCAAAGGGATGCAGGGTCAGTAGCCAGAGGTGTGCGATACCGGCCCGCAACAAGGTGTCGAGCCCTGCGGGCGGGTGATTGAACCAGTCGAGAAAACGGGCCATTTCAGTATCAAGGATGTTTCTGGGCGGTGCAGTGAAGTGAATGGTGGGACGGTCCAGTCGTCCGGACATGACGTGCATGGGCTGCTCATCGCGCAGTGTGCCAACAGGAAAATCCTGCTGCTGCGGGAATATTTCGGCCTGCCACTGGCAGAGCGTGTCCAGTGTGACGGGGTGTTGCCAATCGCGGGTGGCGGTGACCAGCAGGCGGGTCATGGCTTCACTTTCAGCCGTGGGTTTGCCGGCAAACCCGGCCTGTTCAACGCCCAGATGACGGGCAACGGACGAGCGTACTGATGCGACATCAAGGCTTTCGCCTTCGATTTCACTGCTACGAATGGCGTTCTGGATGAGTGCATCCATCTCCAGACTGAGCACTTCGTCTGTGGTGTCGGCACGGCCAAGCAGGCGGCCCTGGAGCTGCCGAAGCCGGTCGAGCTGTGGTTTTAGACGGGTATCGTCCCAAGCAAAGTTGGGCCAGTCCGCTGTTTGCCAGATATACATGAGCCGAATACGCACGCTTAATCGAATCAATTATTGAGCCGATTATGCAATGTATTTGTTGCCAAAGCGATTTTTGTTTTGCTGCTTTCTGATTGCTGTATTGGATGATGCACTTCAACCCGCTAAACCACGGCTTTACCGGCCCGCTTAAACGCTGGTATCAATAAAGCCGCCGATGCTGGCGCTGTCCAGGTTGTCGGTACCTGCATCTGCCCCGATATCCGGGCTGTCTGCGGCTGAAGTGCTGGCAGTTGTTGCTCCAGTTTTTCCAGTTCGTCTTCGATATCTTTAATGAGCTTGCGGCTGTCTTGATCATCGGGCTGGTGTTTGGCCCTGAGCAGGTTAAGTGCTTCCTTGAGCAGCCTCTTGGCTTCATTCAGCACGGTACGTAATTGTTTGTCCTCGTCATCTTCGCTGGACTGCTCGCTGATTTGGGCCGGGCTATGGGCTGCTTTGTCGGCTGCATGGGCTGCGTCGCTGAGCTGATTCTCGTCAATTGCGGTTTCTGCGTCAGTAATGGCGATGTCTGCATCGGTCGGGATTTCGTCGTCTGGTATCTCGGCAGCAACATCTTCAACGACAGGCGGGGCCTGCACGGGTATCTGGCCGGTATCAGCAGTCATCTCGCCCAGATTGGCCACGTCTGCCACCTGAACAGTATCTGCACCCTGCGCGGCGCGGTTAAATGGCTCTTCGCATTTAAGGGTGTAGAAAAATCCTGACCGGCTGGAAAAGGTG
>CAYMXO010000144.1:0-3207 GCA_964394445.1 uncultured Thiopseudomonas sp. | reverse complement strand
ACACACTGCAGGGACTTAACCTCGATCCGGGAAAGCTGGAAGCAAGCGCTGAAGCGCAGCAGATCGTGATCGTCAATTTAAATGACATCAAGCCCTGGCTGTTTGGTTGATAAGATGAAAAAAAGAGAGAAGCTGTCAGATAAAATTACGGTATGGATATACAGTATTGTTTTAATGTTCTTGGGCAGGCAGCCTGCGACTCAAGAGAAAAAGAGAAGCCCGGCATGCTTGCGCAGGGGCCGGGCTGGATTCGGTACTAAAAGACCTTATTGTAGAAACGACTCTCACCTCGGATAACTACAACGAGTCAGATTCTACAGCGGCAAAAAACAAAATGGAAGTGCGGTATGAGCAATACAGATAGTAACGAAGTTCAAGGCTACACTCTGGGGCTGGATATTGGCATAGCTTCAGTGGGTGCGGCAGTGCTGGGCAGCGACAGGATAGAAGGGCTGTACGTGCGCACTTTCGATAAGGCAGAAACAGACAAGGAAGGAGAGCCGCTGAATAAAATCCGGCGAGAGGCACGTTCAACACGGCGTCGCTTGCAGCGTAGGGCACACCGCTTGTTGCGTTTGCGTCGCCTGTTCAAACGTGAAGGGTTGTTGCCCAGTGCCCGGCCTGAGTTGTTGAAAACCCGCATATCGCCCTGGCAACTGCGTGCCGAAGGGCTTGATCGGCTGTTAAACGACACGGAGTGGGCGGCTGTTCTGCATCATATTGTGAAGCATCGGGGCTTTCAGTCCACGCGCAAAAGCGAGCGCCAAGAAGATGAAAAAGTAGGTCAGATGCTGGCCGGTGTTGGGCGTAACCAAAAGCTAATGCAGGAAGGTGGATATCGCACTGTCGGCGAAATGGCCGCTTGTCACCCGGAGTTTTCCCAGGCTAAACGCAACAAGGGCGGTAGCTATACCAATACATTTGCTCGTGCCGACCTGGAACACGAGTTGCAGCAGCTTTTTGCCAGACAGCGCCAGCACGGCAATGCTTTTGCCGGCAGCGAACTTGAAGAGCGGGTTCATCAGTTACTCATGCAGCGTAGACCTGCTCTGTCAGGCGTTGACCTGATGAAAATGGTGGGCCGTTGCACGTTTGAGCCGCAAGAGTTTCGTGCCCCCAAAGCAAGCCACTCTGCTGAACGTTTTGTTTGGCTAACCCGGCTAAATAACCTGCGCTTAAACAATCTTGGGCAAATCCGTGAACTGGCTCCTGAGGAGCGTGAGCAGTTGATTGATCTTCCATTCAGGCAAGCCAAGCTGACTTACAAACAGGTTCGGTCAAAGCTGGAGCTGCCTGATAGCACAAAGTTTGTGGGTTTACTTTATTCGGGGCGTGATGCAAAAGACCCGGAAGGCGCTACGTTGTTTGAGGCCAAAGCGTTCCACGTGTTGCGCAAAGCCTATGAAAAAGCAGGTCTGAAAACAGAGTGGGCACGAGACAGCCAGAACCCGCAACGGTTGAACCAGATTGCTTATGCTTTAACGGCATACAAAGAAGACGATGAAGCAACGGCTTATCTAAAAAAACACGGCCTTGAGGATGCAATTATTAGTGCCCTGTTGTTTGAATCGTTCAGCGAATTTGTTCGTTTGTCAGTCAAGGCGATCGACAAGTTCCTGCCTTTCATGCAAGAGGGTAAGCGCTACGACGAGGCGGTTATTCTTGCTGGCTACGCACACCATAGCCAGTTGGCAGCCAGTGCAAAGAGCGATCGTATTCCACGTTTTTCACGTGACTTTGTCACCAACCATGTGGTTGCTCGGGCGTTAAACCAGGCGCGTAAAGTGGTTAACGCCATTATTCAGAAACATGGCATGCCGCAAGCGATTCACATCGAGCTAGCCCGTGACTTGAGCCGCAATTTCAAGGAAAGAAAAGAGATTGAGCGTGAGCAGCTGAAGTTTCGTAATACCAAACAAGAGGATATCTCTCGTTTCGAGCAAGAGTTTGGATTCACGCCCAGGGGCTCTGACTTTCTTAAATGGCGTCTGTATCGAGAGCAGGATGCCAAATGTGCGTACAGCTTGATGCCTTTGGATACACACAGATTGTTTGAGCCTGGCTATGCCGAGATAGACCATGCACTGCCCTATTCGCGTAGTTTTAACGATGGGCTGAGCAACAAGGTGCTGGTGCTAACCAAAGAAAACCGTGATAAAGGTAATCAGACACCTTTTGAATACCTGGGTGGAGCACAGGAGAGCGAGCGATGGCGTGCCTTTGCTGCGTGGGTCAGCTCCAACCACAAATTCCGCGATGCCAAGAAAAGAAACCTGCTGCGTAGGGATTTTGGCCAAGAAGCTATGGAAGAGTTCAAGGAGCGAAACCTAAACGATACCCGTTATATCACCCGTGCATTCAAGCAGCTGGTTGAGGCGCATTTGCCTTTGCCAAAAGGGGGCTGTGTAACAGTATCAGGTCAGCTTACGGCTTTCCTGCGCACCCGCTGGGGGTTGCTCAAGGTTCGTGAAGACGGCGATAAGCACCATGCGTTGGACGCGGCGGTTGTGGCTGCCTGTAGTCGCAGTCTGGTCAAACGGCTTTCTGATTATTCGAAACGGGGCGAGCTTGAACAGGTGCGGAGTAATTACACAGACCCTGTGACTGGAGAAATAATCGATGTGATGGCGCTGCGCAAACTGGAAGAACGCTTCCCACAACCATGGGAGGGCTTCCGGGAGGAATTGATAGGCCGGCTTTCGGATACGCCAGTCCACTATTTGGAAAGGCTAAGCCATTACACTGCCGAGCAGGCGCAACAAGTTGAGCCGATTCGTGTGTCCCGTGCACCCACACGACGAGGATTGGGGCAGGCACACCAAGAGACCATTCGTTCTGCGAAGCATCTGGAACAGGGCTTAAGTGCTGTTCGCACACCACTACAAAACCTGAAAATCAAAGATCTGGAAAACATGGTTGGCTATGATGATCCACGCAACCAGAGCTTTATAGCAGCACTGCGAGAGCGGTTGGAGCAGTTTGGTGGCGATGGTAAAAAAGCTTTTGCTGAACCGTTCTATAAGCCCACTAAGTCAGGCTTGCCGGGTCCTGTAGTAAGAGCGGTAAAACTGTTTGCTGTGCAAAAAAGTGGCTTGCCGGTACGCGAGGGAATTGCTGCCAATGGCGATATGTTACGGATTGATGTTTTCAGTAAAAACAATCGATATTTTGTTGTGCCGCTCTATGTGGCAGATGCAATCAAACTAG
>CAYMXO010000143.1:0-3215 GCA_964394445.1 uncultured Thiopseudomonas sp. | reverse complement strand
AGTCACTGGCCGACCGCGCCAAGCTGCTGCTGGAACTGGCCAACCTGCCGGAACATCCGCAGAGCGTCCCGATCAACCAGCTGGTCAAGGTGCAGGGCACCCCGCTGGCCGATGCCGCAGACGTTGATCCGTTTGATTTCATCCGCATGCTGGCGGTAGCGCGCATCATGATGCCCAAAAGTCACGTACGGCTGTCGGCCGGTCGTGAGCAGATGAGTGATGAAATGCAGGCGCTGGCTTTCATGGCCGGGGCCAACTCGATTTTTTACGGTGACAAGCTGCTCACCACCGACAACCCGGAAGCCGACCGCGATATGCGTCTGTTTGAGCGTCTGGGCCTGTTGCCCGAGCAAGCGCAGGAGCATGGTGATGATGTGCACTACGCGGCGCTGGAGCAGGCCGTGCTGCAGCAGCGCGCAAGCGGGCTGTTTTACGATGCGGCCGCGGCGCAGTAACCATGGCGTTTGACCTGTCAGCCCGGCTGGCGGCCCAGCACCAGGCGCAGCGCTACCGCCGGCACGTGTGTGTGCAGGGGCCGCAGGGCCCGTTGCTGCAGATTGACGGTCGCGCGTATCTGGCCTTTGCCTCCAATGATTACCTCGGGCTGGCCAGCCACCCGCAGGTGATCGAGGCGCTGCAACAGGGTGCACAACGCTGGGGTGTTGGCGGTGCGGCCGCGCACCTGGTCACCGGACACATGCAACCGCATGAGGAGCTGGCGCAGGCGCTGGCCGACTGGACCGGACGCGAAGCGGCCCTGTTGTTTGGCAGCGGTTACCAGGCCAATCTGGCGGTGTTGACCGCGCTGCTGCAATCCGGCGACTACCTGCTGCACGACCGCCTCAACCACGCTTCGCTGCTGGATGGCGGCTGCCTGTCCAACGCCCGCTTCCAGCGTTACCTGCACAATGACATGCACAGCCTGGCCGGCCACCTGTCCCGCTGCAACGGTGACATCCTGATTGCCACCGATGGTGTGTTCAGCATGGACGGTGATATGGCCGATCTGCCACAGATCAGTCGGCTGGCCGCAGAGCATCGTGCCTGGGTGATGGTAGACGATGCGCACGGGCTTGGCGTGCTGGGTGCAACAGGTGCCGGCACGCTGGAACATTTCGCACTGGATGTACAGCAGGTGCCGGTACTGATGGGCACCCTGGGCAAGGCGCTGGGTACATCCGGTGCCTTTGTTGCCGGCAGCCGCGAGCTGATTGAAACCCTGACCCAGTTTGCCCGCCCTTATATTTACACCACCAGCAGCTCGCCGGCCCTGGCCTGCGCGACCCTGGCCAGCCTCGGCATTGCCTGGCATGACCATGAACGGCGTGCGCACCTGCACCGCCTGATCGCAATGTTCCGTCATGAAGCCGCGCTGCTTGGCCTGACCCTGGCCGACAGCCCGACCGCCATCCAGCCGCTGCTGGTGGGGGACAGTGCCCGGGCGCTGGCGCTGGCCGGACGTCTGCGTGAAAAGGGGATCTGGCTAACCGCCATCCGGCCGCCAACAGTGCCGGAAGGCAGCGCCCGTTTGCGCATTACCCTGACGGCCGCGCATGGCACGGAACAGGTTGAACAGTTGCTGGAGGCACTGGCCGGACTCGGCAGTGAACTGAGTGATGGTTAAGCTGGCGCTTTTGCCTGGCTGGGGGCTGGGACTGGAGCCGATGCAGGCGCTGGCACGGCAGCTGTCGGCGCAGCACAAGACGGGCCTGTACCCGTTGCCGGCACTCACCTTGGCTGCTGCGCTGGAGCAGCTCGACCGGCAGATTCCACAAGACAGCTGGCTGCTGGGCTGGTCGCTGGGTGGCATGCTGGCCGTGGCCCTGGCGGCAAAGCGTGCCGGTAGCTGCCCGGGTGTCATCACGCTGGGCAGCAATGCCAGTTTTGTTGCCCGTGAAAACTGGCCACAGGCGATGCCGGAACCCGTGTTCAGCCGCTTTCAGCGCCATGCCCGGAGCGACCGGGATGCAACCATGCGGGCGTTTCGTCAGCTCTGCACCCATGGCGACCCATCCGCGACACTGCCCGCAATTGAAGAAGCGTCAGCCGCAGAACACTTGCCCGGGCTGGACTGGCTGGCGCAGCTGGACAACCGTGCGGCCATCGCCGGCCTTGGCTGCCCCCAATTGCACGTGCTGGCTGCTGCCGATGCGCTGGTGCCGGCCGCCGTGGCCACGGCACTGGCACAGCTGAATCCCCGCGCCGAAGTTAAAACCCTGCCGGGCAGCCATGCCTTTGTTGTGTCGCACAGTGCGGAGGTGGCGCAAGAGCTGTTGCGGTTTGTCGGGCGCCACTGCACAGGAGCCGGTTCTGATGACTGAGCACATGGCCAGTCCGGTGGCACGGGCTTTTTCCGCCGCAGCCGGCAGCTATGACAGCGAAGCTGTGCTGCAGCGCGAAGTGGGCCATGCGTTACTGCAGTTGTTGCCGGCCGGTCTACAGGTTACCCGCTGGCTGGATCTTGGCTGTGGTACCGGTTATTTCTGTCGCCAGTTGCAGCTGCGTTTTCCGCAGGCAACGGGTACGGGTGTCGATATTGCTCCGGGCATGTTGCAACAGGCCCGCGCCCTGCGGCCGGGGGTGCATTATCTGTGTGGTGATGCCAATGCCATTGCGCTGGCGGAAAACAGCCAGGACCTGGTCTTCAGCAGCCTGGCACTGCAGTGGTGCGATGATTTTGCCCACGTGCTGGACGAGGTGTGGCGGGTGCTTAAACCGGGCGGTCTGCTGTTGTTCAGCAGCCTGGCCAGCGGCACTCTGTATGAGCTGGCGCAAAGCTGGCAGGCAGCGGGGGTTGGTAACCGGGTCAACCGTTTTCGCTGTTTTCAGGAGTACGGCCGGCTCTGTGCAGATAGCGGCTTGCAGGTCGAGCTGCTGGAGTGCCGTCCGTGGTTGCAGCACTACAGTGACGTGCGTGCTGTCACCCGCCATCTGCGCGGTATTGGTGCCCAGCATTTACAGCATGGCGAGCGCGCCGGGCTGCTGGGGCGCGTTGCCCGTCAGCGGTTGCTGCAACATTATGAAAGCCTGCGCCAGCCCCAGGGCCTGCCGGTCACCTGGCAGGTGGTCTCTGGCCTGCTGCGCAAGCCGGTCTGATCTGTATTTGCTGCCGCACAAGCTCTGCACGGTTTATAACCGTTGCCATGGTTTTTGCTATGGTGCCTGGTGCATGCATTTCTCAGGGGGCAAGCCCCTTCGTACAAGGTGTTGTCCCG
>CAYMXO010000142.1:0-3222 GCA_964394445.1 uncultured Thiopseudomonas sp. | reverse complement strand
ACTCGGCTACGAACCGAGCGGTCGGAGGTTCGAATCCTCCTGAGTCCGCCATATTCAAATGGCAATTGATACTGCCAGATGAAACCAGCACTAGCCTGGCTAAACCTAGTAACGGACTCATAGCTCAGCTGGATAGAGTACTCGGCTACGAACCGAGCGGTCGGAGGTTCGAATCCTCCTGAGTCCGCCATATAAAAAGCTTGCAGTAATGCAAGCTTTTTTTTTGCCCGAAATCATCCGAAAGGCTGTCCTGGGCAGGGTATCATCTGTTCGTCAGCGGGGCCGTATCAGGCCTTGCCGGGCTTTTCGGAGGAGGCGGTCATGAGCGAAGTTGAAAACCAGAAACCCCAGGAACGTCTGCAAGAACGCTTTGCCTATGTGACAGAGATCCTGCAGCGCCTGCAGCTGCTGGATGAAAGCCAGGGTTTTCGCCGTGACGAGGAAAGCGAGCAGGGCCAGTTGCTGGCTACGTTGCGCGAACGGCTGACCGAACTGCACAGTGCCGATATCGCCTATATCCTGGAAGGCCTGCCCCTGGACGAGCGCCTGACTCTGTGGCAGCTGGTACGTGCCGAAAGTGACGGCGATATTTTGCTCGAAGTTTCGGATGCGGTGCGCGAAACGCTGCTGGCCGACATGGACGAGGAGGAGATCCTTGCTGCAGCCAGGGAGCTGGATGCAGACGAGCTGGCTGAACTGGCTGCCGAATTGCCGCAGGATGTCGTGTTTGAGCTGATGGAGTCGCTCGATGCGCTGCAGCGTGAGCGGGTGCGCTCGGCACTTTCCTACGAGGAAGACCAGGTCGGTGCCATCATGGACTTCGAGATGGTGACCGTGCGCGAGGACGTGGCGCTGGAAGTGGTGCTGCGTTACTTGCGCCGGTTAAAGGAATTGCCGGACCAGATGGACAAGTTGTTCGTGATTGACCATGCCGGCATCCTCAAGGGTGTTTTGCCGATCAAGCGCTTGCTGGTCAATGATCCCGAAAAGAAAGTAGCCGAAGTCATGGCCGATGATCCGGTAACCTTTTATCCGGATGAGGACGGCATTGATGCGGCGGAGGCATTTGAGCGTTATGACCTGGTCTCTGCGCCGGTCGTGGAAAAAAATGGCAAGCTGGTCGGTCGTCTGACCATTGACGAAATGGTTGACCTGATCCGGGAAGAAACCGAGGGCGAGGTGCTCAGCCGTGCAGGTTTGCGTGAAGAGGAAGATATTTTTGCCTCGGTGTGGAAATCCATTGCCAACCGCTGGGCCTGGCTGGCCGTCAACCTGGTGACGGCCTTTGTTGCCTCGCGCGTGATCGGCATGTTCGAGGGTTCAATCGAGAAGCTGGTCGCCCTTGCGGCACTGATGCCGATCGTCGCCGGTATTGGTGGCAACTCGGGTAACCAGACCATCACCATGATTGTACGTGCCATGGCACTGGAGCAGGTGAGCACCGGTAATACCAATCGCCTGCTGCGCAAGGAGCTCGGTGTGGCATTCATCAACGGCATCATCTGGGGTGGTGTGATCGGTGTGGTGGCCTGGCTCCTGTATGACTACCTGGCCCTTGGCATTGTGATGGTGGGAGCCATGACCCTCAACTTGCTGCTGGCGGCCCTGATGGGGGTCCTGATTCCAATGACCATGGTGCGGCTGGGGCGGGATCCTGCCCTGGGTTCCAGCGTGATGATTACTGCCATGACGGACAGTGGCGGCTTTTTCATCTTCCTTGGTCTGGCGACCTTGTTTTTGCTCTGATACTGCATGCCCATACCCCCTTCTCTTGAGGGTATGCCGATCAAGTATTGCTCCGGCAGCCAGGCTGTCTGCCGGGTGCTTCCATTGATGCTTTTCAGTCGCCTGATGTGTTTTTTACAGGCTGGCTGGCGTGCTGTTTTCAGTGGACTCTCGTGTCTTTTATTCCTGCTGTCGAAAGATTGTCGACAAAATTCTCCTGCATAAAGCTGTGTAGTGGCAAAAAAGTTTGCCTACACGAAATCTTCGGGCTAAGGTTCACGGCGCTCTTTCAGACTAATCTGCAATGGGCGATTGATACTACTACAAGACATTTCAAACATAACAAGCTTGTATTGTAGACAAAGGAGCCTCTATGACTTCCGGACAGCTTTTGCTTGAAGCCCTGGAACTGATGCTGATTGGCATTGGTCTGGTCTTCGCCTTCCTCGTTTTGTTGATTGGCTGCATACGACTGATGTCGACATTCCTGCAGCGAGCAACAGTACACGATCCTGTAACCGTGACCGCAACCCGGATTCCGGCTGGCTCACTACCAGATGCCGATACCCTTGCTGCCATCCAGGCGGCGGTGCGCCAGCACCGTGGCCGCAGTGCCTGACAATCATAAAATTATAAAATATGGAGTCCGACAGATGACCGCTAACAAACCGTTGAGCATCACTGATGTGGTGCTGCGCGATGCCCACCAGTCCGTTCTGGCCACTCGTTTGCGCCTGGAAGACATGCTGCCGATTGCCCCCAAGCTGGACCGTATTGGTTTCTGGTCAGTGGAAACCTGGGGCGGTGCAACTTTCGATTCCTGCATCCGCTATCTGGGTGAAGACCCATGGGAGCGTATTCGTCAGCTCAAGGCGGTGATGCCCAATACCCGGCAGCAAATGTTGTTGCGTGGGCAGAACCTGCTCGGCTATCGCCATTACGCCGATGATGTGGTCGACACGTTCGTCGAGCGTGCGGCGCACAATGGTGTTGATGTTTTCCGGGTATTTGATGCCATGAATGACCCGCGCAACATGCAGCGGGCCATGCAGGCAGTACACAATACCGGCAAGCACGCCCAGGGTACGATTTGTTATACCACCAGTCCGGTACACACCCTGGACATGTGGGTGGATCTTGGCAGGCAGATGCAGGATCTTGGCGCCGACTCGGTCGCGATCAAGGACATGGCGGGAATCCTTAAACCCTACGCCGCGTTTGAGCTGGTCAGCCGCTTGAAGGAAGTGCTGGATATTCCCGTTCACATGCATTGTCATGCGACAGCAGGGCTGTCCACGGCAGCAATCGTAAAGGCGGTAGAGGCAGGTATCGACAACGTTGACACCTCGATTTCCTCCATGTCGATGACTTATGGCCATTCGCCTACCGAATCGGTGGTGGCAATTTTCCAGGATACCGAGCGTGATACCGGCCTTGATCTTGAGTTGCTGGAAGAAGTGGCGGCCTATTTCCGTGAAGTGCGGAAAAAATATGCCA
>CAYMXO010000141.1:0-3226 GCA_964394445.1 uncultured Thiopseudomonas sp. | reverse complement strand
GCCGGCCTTCGGTTGTGTTGATGATCAGGGAGATTTCCTGGTTCTTGATCATGTCAACAATGTGCGGACGACCTTCGGTGACCTTGTTGACCACGCGCACACGCAGTCCCGCTTCTTCAATGATTTTTGCGGTACCGCGGGTGGCAACCAGGCTAAAGCCCAGGTCGAGCAGGTCTTTTGCCAGCCCGGCCACTTCGCTCTTGTCGTCTTCACGCACACTGATAAAGGCGCAACCGGATTGCGGCAGCGTTTCGCTGGCACCGGCCTGGGCCTTGGCAAAGGCTTCGGCAAAGCTGTCGCCCACACCCATGACTTCACCGGTCGATTTCATCTCCGGGCCAAGGATGGTATCAACACCGGGGAACTTCGCAAAGGGGAACACCGCTTCCTTGACACTGTAGAACGGTGGAATCACCTCTTTGGTGAAGCCCAGTTCGTTGAGGGTTTTGCCAGCCATGACACGCGCCGCCACCTTGGCCAGCGACTCGCCAATGCACTTGGAAACGAACGGCACGGTACGCGAGGCGCGCGGGTTGACTTCGATAACGTAGATGTCATCGCCCTGCACGGCCATTTGCACGTTCATCAGGCCACGCACGCCCAGCTCCAGCGCCATGCGGCTGACCTGGTCGCGAATGGTGTCTTGCGCCTGTTGCGACAGCGAATACGCCGGCAGCGAGCAGGCGGAGTCACCGGAGTGCACGCCGGCCTGTTCGATGTGCTGCATGATGCCGCCGATGACAACCTGCTCGCCGTCACAGATGGCGTCAATATCCACCTCGATGGCGCAGTTGAGGAAGTGGTCAAGCAGCACCGGGCTGTCGTTTGACACCTGCACCGCTTCACGCATGTAGCGCTTAAGCTCGTCTTCGTCGTAAACGATTTCCATCGCACGGCCGCCCAGCACATAGGACGGGCGTACCACCAGCGGGTAGCCGATGTCCTTGGAGTGGCGGATGGCTTCGTCTTCGCTGCGCGCCGTGGCGTTTTTCGGCTGCAGCAGGTCCAGTCGCTGCACCATTTGCTGGAAACGCTCACGGTCTTCCGCGCGGTCGATAGCGTCCGGGCTGGTACCGATGATCGGTACACCGGCTTCTTCCAGCGCACGGCAGATTTTCAGCGGGGTCTGGCCGCCATACTGCACAATCACGCCCTTGGGCTTTTCGACACGGACAATTTCCAGCACGTCTTCCAGCGTGACCGGCTCGAAATACAGGCGGTCGGAGGTGTCGTAGTCGGTGGAAACCGTCTCGGGGTTACAGTTGACCATGATGGTTTCGTAACCGTCTTCGCGCATGGCCAGTGCTGCGTGGACACAGCAATAGTCAAACTCGATACCCTGGCCGATACGGTTGGGGCCACCGCCGAGGATCATGATCTTGTCACGTTCGCTCGGGTTGGCTTCGCACTCGTCTTCGTAGCTGGAATACATGTAGGCCACATCGGTGGCGTATTCGGCAGCACAGGTGTCCACACGCTTGTACACGGGGAAAACATCGAGCTGGTGACGACGGTTGCGCACTTCTTTTTCAGAAATGGCCAGCAGCTTGGCCAGGCGCGCATCGCTGAAGCCTTTGCGTTTGAGGCGCTGCATGGTGGCGCGGTCAAGCTGGGCAAAGCCCATTTTGCGCAGTGCTTCGGCTTCGTTGTACAGGTCTTCGATCTGGATCAGGAACCAGTGGTCGATTTTGGTCAGCTGGTGAATTTCGTCGCGGCTCATGCCGGCACGGAAGGCGTCAGCAATGTACCAGATGCGTTCGGCACCCGGCACCGACAGCTCGCGGCGCAGGATGGAATGCAGCTCCGGGTCGTCCATATCAACGATGGAGTCCAGCCCGGTAACACCCACTTCCAGACCACGCAATGCTTTTTGCAGCGATTCCTGGAAGGTGCGGCCCATGGCCATGACTTCACCGACAGATTTCATCTGGGTGGTCAGGCGTGCGTCGGCCTTGGGGAATTTCTCAAAGGCAAAACGCGGCATCTTGGTGACGACATAGTCGATGGTCGGCTCGAAGGATGCAGGGGTGCGGCCGCCAATAATGTCGTTGGCCAGCTCGTCCAGGGTGTAGCCCACGGCCAGCTTGGCGGAGATTTTGGCAATCGGGAAGCCGGTGGCCTTGGAAGCCAGCGCCGACGAACGGGATACCCGGGGGTTCATTTCGATCACCACCATGCGGCCGTTGTCCGGGTTGATGCCGAACTGTACGTTGGCACCGCCGGTTTCCACGCCGATTTCACGCATGACGGCAAAGGAGGCGTCACGCATGATCTGATATTCACGGTCGGTCAGGGTCTGTGACGGTGCCACCGTGATGGCGTCGCCGGTGTGGACGCCCATGGGGTCAAAGTTTTCGATGGAACAGACGATGATGCAGTTGTCGTTTTTGTCACGCACAACTTCCATTTCGTATTCTTTCCAGCCGATCAGGGATTCATCGATCAGCAGCTCGCGGGTCGGTGACAGCTCAAGACCGCGGGAGCAGATTTCTTCAAACTCTTCGCGGTTGTAGGCAATACCGCCACCGGTGCCGCCCATGGTGAAGCTGGGGCGGATGATGCAGGGAAAACCAACCTGATCCAGTACGCCGTAGGCTTCGTCCATGCTGTGGGCAATGCCGGAGCGCGGGCACTCCAGGCCGATGTCGCGCATGGCCTTGTCAAAACGGGAGCGGTCTTCGGCCTTGTCGATGGTGTCGGCGTTGGCACCGATCATTTCCACGCCAAACTTTTCCAGAATGCCTTCACGCTCCAGCGCCAGCGCACAGTTGAGCGCGGTCTGACCGCCCATGGTGGGAAGAATTGCGTCGGGACGCTCTTTCTCGATGATTTTGGCCACTGTTTGCCACTGAATCGGCTCGATATAGGTGGCATCGGCCATGGCCGGGTCGGTCATGATGGTGGCCGGGTTGGAGTTGACCAGAATGACGCGGAAACCTTCTTCGCGCAGGGATTTACAGGCTTGTGCGCCTGAATAGTCAAATTCACAGGCCTGGCCAATGACAATGGGGCCGGCGCCGATGATCAGGATGCTTTTAATGTCTGTGCGTTTTGGCATGGGATTCTCGTGCTAATCAGGTCAGGGTTGCGGTGGCCAGCTTGACGCCAAAGCTGACAAACAGGGCGCCTACGCCGGTCAATGCACCGGTGGCCAGGCGTTGCCGCTGGCGAAACCAGTGCGCCAGGCGGGCGCCGGTAAAAATCAGGGTGCTCAGGTAGATGCCGC
>CAYMXO010000140.1:0-3292 GCA_964394445.1 uncultured Thiopseudomonas sp. | reverse complement strand
GGTTTGTGTGATGCGCAGGTCAGGTGCCGGACAGGCACAAAGCCGGCGTGACGGCCGGCTTTGTGGGAAACAGCTGCTGACAGGAGTGTGTTCCCTGTCAGTTAGCGGCCCGGACGGGGCGGGCGCTTGAGCAGGTGCTGGGGCGGAGTTTCGCAGTCGATTTTACGGCCGAGCAATTCTTCGATTGGCGGCAGGGCGAAGGCGTCGTTCTCGCCAGCAAAGCTGATGGATACACCGCTGCTGCCGGCCCGGCCGGTGCGGCCGATGCGGTGGATATAGTCGTCCGGATCTTCCGGCAGGGTGTAGTTGATCACGTGGCTGATATCGTCGACATGGATGCCGCGGCCGGCCACGTCGGTTGCCACCAACACCTTGATCTTGCCCGAACGGAACTGCTCCAGTACCCGTACACGCTTTTGCTGTGGAACCTCGCCGGACATCTGCGCGGCGTTGACGCCATCGCGCAGCAGACGTTCTTCAATGCGGCGTACTTCATCGCGACGGTTGGCAAAGACCATGACCCGGTTCCAGTCGTTTTCGGTGACCAGGTTGTACAGCAGGCTGTATTTGTCCTGCTCGGCCACTGCATAGACATGCTGTTCAACGGTGTCGCTGGCGACCTGTTCCGGCTCGATCTCGACAATGGCCGGCTCAACGGTCCACTGGCGGGCCAGGTCCATCACATCGTCGGTGAAGGTGGCCGAGAACAGCAGGGTCTGGCGCTGGTCCTTGCGCGGTGTCTGGCGAATGATCTGGCGTACTTGCGGGATAAAGCCCATGTCAAGCATGCGGTCGGCTTCATCGAGCACCAGTACCTCGACCAGATCAAGGTGCACTTCGCCACGCTGGTTGAAGTCCAGCAGGCGGCCAGGCGTAGCCACCAGAATGTCGCAGTAGCGGGCTTCCAGCTGGCGCAGTTGCTTGTCGAAATCCATGCCGCCGACAAAGCTCATCACGTTGAGTTTGCAGAAGCGGGTCAGGTCCTCGGCATCCTTGGCGATCTGCATGACCAGCTCACGGGTGGGTGCGATGATCAGTGCGCGCGGCTCGCCCATGTAGCGTTCTTCGGGTGGTGGGTTTTCCAGCAACTGGCTGATGGTGGAAATCAGGAAGGCGGCGGTCTTGCCGGTACCGGTCTGGGCACGGCCAATGGCGTCGTGGCCTTTCAGGGTATGGCCGAGCACCTGGGCCTGGATGGGCGTGCAGTAGGGGAAGCCAAGCGCCTGAATGGCGCGCATCAGCTCCGGGCGCAGCTGGAAATCATGGAAACGGGTTTTGCCTTCCATGGGCTCGACCACGAAGTCTTCGAGGCTCCAGTTGTCGGGTGCATGCTGTCTTGGTTGACGATCCTGGCGGCCTTTGCGGCTGCGTTCTTTTCTTGCAGTGTTGGCTGGCTTGTCTGCCGGTGCGGCTGATTGCGGCTGCTCTGCAGCTGCTGGCTGGATCGCAGGCTGTGCTTGCGGTACTGCCTGTTCAGGCTGTTCTTTTTTCGGGAGGATTTTTTTCAGTGCCTTGAGCACGGCGTTCACTTACAGGTTGTTGAAATTGCCGCTAGTGTAAGCGATTTGCTGATTTTAGGCGAAGGAATAATCCGGGTGCCGCGCAGGGGGTTGCTGGCCGGTCCGCGCCAGGCGGGGCAGGCCAGAAACTGAATCGGCTTAGAGGCTGCGTTCGACCGCAAAGCGTGCCAGGTCGGCCATGGCGCTTTTGTAGACGGAGTCGGGCAGGGCATCCAGACAGGCAATGGCATCTTCGGCAAACTGGCGGGCTTTGGCAGCCGTATAATCCAGTGCGCCGCTGTCGCGTACGGCCTGGCCGATGGCGTCCAGGTCTTCCAGGCCACCTTTCTGGATGGCCGTACGCACCAGATGCGCCTGCTCGGGGGTACCCTGGCGCATGGCAACAATCAGCGGCAGGGTCGGCTTGCCTTCGGCCAGGTCGTCACCGACGTTTTTACCGAGCGTTTGTGCATCGCCCTGGTAGTCGAGCAGGTCGTCCATCAACTGAAAGGCAATACCGAGTTTGTCACCGTACTGGCGCAGCGCTTCGGTTTGCTCGGCGGGAGCGTTGACCAGCAGGGCAGCGCACTGGGTAGCCGCCTCAAACAGCATGGCGGTCTTGGCGCGGATCACTTCCATGTAGGTTTCTTCGGTGGTGCTGGCATCGCGTACCTTGGTCAGCTGCAGCACTTCGCCTTCGGCAATCACCCGGGTGGCATTGGACAGAACCTGCAGCACCGGAATGGATTCCAGCTGCACCATCAGTTCGAAAGAACGGGCATAAAGAAAGTCGCCGACCAGTACGCTGGCCGAGTTACCCCACTTGGCGTTGGCTGTAGCACGGCCACGGCGCAGGTCGGATTTGTCGACCACATCGTCATGCAGCAGGGTGGAGGTGTGCAAAAATTCGATGGAGGCCGCCAGTTTGCAGGTGCGCTCATCGCACTGGTCCAGTGCGTTGCCGGCCAGCAGGGTCAGCAGGGGGCGCAGGCGTTTGCCACCGGCAGAGATGATGTAGTCACCGATTTTTTCTACCAGCGGTACACGCGAAGTCAGCTGTTCACGGATCAGACGGTCAACGGCGGCAAAATCGTCGGTGACGACTTGATAGAAACTCTGTGGTTGCATGGCGGGCAAGGCTCCAAATGGTCTGTGCTGCATGCTAGGTTCAGCGTTCGGTGATGTCAAGAAAACAGCAACACCAAGGGCTTGAATCCTGCCTGCACCTTGCGTACAATTCGCGCTCCAAAGTTATGGATGTGCAGGTTTTCTTGCAGGTCCAGTTTCAGGCAACCTGCCTTACGCAATTGTCACTGGCCGATCCAGCCGCTGACAGCCATGCCGGACACTACCTATTCTTAAAAAGGTTCGGGTGAGCAGGATTTACGGAGATATACGATGTACGCAGTTATTGTAACTGGTGGCAAACAGTACAAGGTCGCCGAAGGCGAATACTTGAAAATTGAAAAGCTGGAAGAAGCAACCGGCAACAGCATCACCTTCGACCGCGTTCTGCTGGTCGCCAACGGTGAAGACGTGAAAATTGGTGCGCCCGTCGTTGAAGGTGCCAAGGTTACCGCCGAAGTGGTTTCCCAGGGTCGTCACGACAAGATCCGCATCATCAAGTTCCGCCGTCGCAAGCACAGCATGAAGCGTCAGGGCCACCGTCAGTGGTTTACTGAAGTCAAAATCACTGGTATTCAAGCCTAAGCGCTTGGGTTTTTCACAGGAGAACTGAACTCATGGCAACGAAAAAAGCTGGCGGTAGTACCCGCAACGGTCGCGACTCGGAA
>CAYMXO010000139.1:0-3361 GCA_964394445.1 uncultured Thiopseudomonas sp. | reverse complement strand
CTCCGGTCGCGGCTAAAGCCGCTCCTACAGTTCCTGGGCCGCCAAACCCTGGCACCATTGGGCACCACGCGGCGTACAAGGTTCCAGCCGGGCACGCCGGCCTTCCTGTTCGGGCGTCATGCGGATGCGCAGGTCGGGTACGGGCAAAACACCCTGCCCCTGCTGCGGCCACTCGATAATGCACAAATCGTCGGCAGCAAAATAATCACGGATGCCAAGAAACTCCAGCTCTTCCGGATCGGCCAGGCGGTACAGGTCAAAATGCCAGATATTCAGGCCGTTGATCTCGTAAGGTTCAACCAGGGTAAAGGTCGGGCTTTTAACCGCGCCCGGATGCCCCAGGCTTCTGAGCAGACCACGGGTCAGGGTGGTTTTGCCGGCGCCAAGGTCGCCTTCCAGATAGATCACGCCATGCCCGGCCGTTTGTTGACCCAGTTGCGCACCGAGGGCTAGAGTAGCGGCTTCGTCAGCCAGAAAAAGCTCAATCGCTGTCAATGCCGGCCCTCCCGCGTTTTCTGTGGCCTGAATTCCGCGCCGTTTCGCGCACACGAACGGGCATTATACCTGTATTTTCCGGCCTTCTCTGCCATGTCCTTGAAAAATATGACCCCTGAACAGCTGGTCGAAGCCATTGCCGGCTGGGCGCAGGAACTGGGCTTTGCCCAGGCCGGCATCAGCAGCATTGATCTGTCGGCGGAAGAAGACTACCTGCAAAAATGGCTCGATGCGGGCTACCACGGCGGCATGGACTACCTGCACAAGCACGGCATGCTGCGTGCCCGCCCGGCCGAGCTGGTGCCCGGCACACTCAGCGTGATCAGCTTGCGCATGGATTATTTGCCGGCTGATACCGCCGCCCTGCAAAGGCTGGCCGATGGCGAGGCGGCCTACATTTCCCGCTATGCCCTGGGGCGCGATTATCACAAGATGCTGCGCAAACGCCTGCAGAAACTGGCCGAGCGCATTGTCGAAGCCATCGGTCCTTTTGGTTACCGGGTGTTTGTCGACAGCGCGCCGCTGCTGGAAAAGGCGCTGGCACGCAATGCCGGGCTGGGCTGGGTGGGCAAGAACACGCTGATTCTCAATCGCAAGGCGGGCAGTTTTTTCTTTCTCGGCGAGATTCTGGTGGATTTTCCGCTGCCGGCTGCACAAGAACAGGCGCGCAATCATTGCGGCTCCTGTACGGCCTGTCTGGACCTGTGCCCGACCCAGGCTTTTGTCGGCGCCAATGTGCTGGATGCGCGGCGCTGCATTTCTTATCTGACCATTGAGTACAAAGGCAGCATCGACCCTGAACTGCGGCCGCTGATGGGCAACCGGGTGTTTGGTTGTGACGACTGCCAGCTGGTATGTCCGTGGAACCGCTTTGCCCGGCACACCGCCGAACAGGATTTTTCGCCCCGCCACGGGCTGGACAATGCCAGCCTGGCGGAGTTGTTCCTGTGGACGGAAGAGGAGTTTTTGCAACGCACCGAAGGCTCGCCAATCCGTCGTTCCGGCTATGAAGGCTGGCTGCGCAACCTGGCCATTGGCCTGGGCAATGCGCCTTCAACCATACCGGTGCTGCAAGCCCTGCAAGCCCGCCGCAACCACCCCAGCGAGCTGGTACGCGAGCATGTGGAATGGGCCCTGCAAAAACATGGCGCACTCTAGGCCCCGCCGGAACCCAACAGACCCCTGCACCCGCAAAACCCTGCAAGGCGCTGTAGGAGCCTGTAGGAGCCTGTAGGAGCCACTTCAGTGGCGAACAGCGTCTCTGCCAAACCCCGCTATTGCAGCCCCATTTCAGCGCCTTGCCCCGGCTCCGGTCGCGGCTGAAGCCGCTCCTACAAAACCCCGCAGGAGCCACTTCAGTGGCGAACCATCGCCGTCGACATGCTACAGATACACAGCATCCCAATACGGATACTGTCTCAAGGACTGACACAGCGAAGATCTCAGGGGGTTGGCAACTATGTACCGGGCAACCGACAACAAATCTTCTTCCCTGCGCACGGCCCTTTCGTAAAAGCCCTTGGCCCAGATTTTTTCGTTACCGCGTATCGTGCTGACGGCATGACTCGACAATCCTTTCATTCGCTGCACTGTCATAGAAAGACCCGCCTGCTCTCCCAGCTGCAACAACCAATGCACATGATCAGGCATTAATACCCAGCACAGGAGCCGTGCATCGGCCAAAGCTTCTGTGGAAGTAAAAGCTCGGCATGCAGCGCTGGCGCACGACCAGTCTGCAAAGAAATCCGTCCTTTGCCTGGTATTGGATACCACATGGTAAATTCGGCCAGGTTCCGAAACCCGCCCTTTGCGTAGCTGGCTTTGTCCTTTTTTGTACATAAACTACATCCGTTGTAGAGTTTTTACGCTCGGCTGTTTTTTATTGAGCGATAGGTGTGTATTTTGACCCCAGGTCGCGACTGAAGTCGCTCCTACAAAACCCTGTAGGAGCCACTTCAGTGGCGAACAATACCGCAAACCAGCCACCTACGGTCGCGGCTAAAGCCGCTCCTACAGACGCATGCAGGAGCCCGCAGAAACCTGTAGGAGCCACTTCAGTGCGAACAATACCGCAAACCAGCCACCTACGGTCGCGGCTGAAGCGCTTCTACAGGTAGGCGTTCAGCGCTGTCAGCAGCTCATCAGGTGTTTGCGGTAATACTGCAGCTCGGCGATGGAGTCGCGGATGTCTTCCATGGCCAGGTGGGCATCGCCTTTTTTGAAGCCGGAGGCGATATCAGGGGCCCAACGTTTGGCCAGCTCTTTAAGGGTAGAGACATCCAGGTTGCGGTAGTGAAAATATGTTTCCAGCTGCGGCATGCAGCGGTGCAGGAAGCGGCGGTCCTGGCAGATGCTGTTGCCGCACATGGGCGACGCACCTTCGGGCACCCACTGCTTGAGGAATTCGAGGGTTTTGGCTGCGGCTTCGGCTTCATTGATGGTGCTTTCACGCACGCGCCGGGTCAGCCCGCTTTTGCCGTGCTGGTTGGTGTTCCATTCATCCATGCCGGCCAGAATCTCGTCGCTCTGATGAATGGCCATCACTGGACCTTCGGCCAGTACGTTGAGCTGGGAGTCGGTGACAATGGTGGCAATTTCGATGATCTGGTCGTTGTCGGTATCCAGACCGGTCATTTCCAGGTCGATCCAGATCAGGTTGTCTTTGTTTTGCATGGCTCTATCCAGGGTCAGGTATTGGAACGGGTACAAAATGTTTGCTTGCGGTGGCGGGCTCTGCAAGCGCTGGCTTGTCGCGGTTGTTCGGTCTGCAGGTGTTCTGGTCGCGGCTAAAGCCGCTCCTACAGACGCATACAGGAGCCCGCAGAAACCTGTAGGAGCCACTTCAGTGGCGAACAATACCGCAAAC
>CAYMXO010000138.1:2325-3388 GCA_964394445.1 uncultured Thiopseudomonas sp. | reverse complement strand
CCTGTCGCGACTGAAGCCGCTTCTACAGGGATGCCACAAAAGCCTGTCCGAAGCCCTGCGGGCGAATGCACAATGCAGTACACTGCCAGCCATAGACGCCATTTCAGCCAGAACCCGCCATGCCCGACAACAACTCGCCCCAGCCATTCAACGCCGATGACTTCCTGCGTCAGTGCACCCGGCATCCGGGCGTGTACCGCATGTACGACAGCAAGGGTGCGCTGCTGTATATCGGCAAGGCGAAGAACCTGAAAAACCGCCTGACCAGTTACTTCAAAAGCAAAGACCTGTCACCCAAGACAGCCGCACTGGTCAGCAAGATCACGCAGATCGAAACCACCATCACCCCCAGCGAAACCGAGGCCCTGCTGCTGGAGCAGAACCTGATCAAACAGTGGCGTCCGCCCTACAACATCCTGCTGCGCGATGACAAATCCTACCCCTATGTACTGCTCAGCAACGACGAATTTCCCAGCCTGAGCGTGCAGCGCGGGCAAAAGAAAGGCGCCGGACGCTATTTCGGCCCCTATCCCAGCACCGGTGCCATCCGCGAAAGTCTGGGCCTGCTGCAAAAAGCCTTCAAGGTACGCCAGTGCAGCAACAGTTTTTATAACAACCGCAGCCGGCCCTGCCTGCAATACCAGATCAAGCGCTGCAAGGCGCCCTGCGTCGGGCTGGTCAGTGCCGGGGAATATGCGGAAGACGTGCGCCTGTCCACGCTGTTTCTCGAAGGCCGCAGCGACCACCTGACCCGGGAGCTGGGCCAGCGCATGGAACAGGCGGCGGAACACCTGGAGTTCGAACAGGCAGCGCAGTACCGCGACCAGATCAGTCTGGTGCGCCGCGTGCAGGACCAGCAAAGCATGGAAGGCGGTCACGGCAATGTGGATGTCATCGCCGCCTTCAGTGTGCCCGGCGGCGCCTGCGTACATATTTTGACTGTACGCGACGGCCGCGTACTTGGCGGTAAAAACCACTTTCCGAAAACCGCCATCGAGCAGGACAGCGCCGACATCCTCAACGCTTTCCTCGGCCAGTACTACCTGTCCGGGCGTACACAGGA
>CAYMXO010000138.1:0-2225 GCA_964394445.1 uncultured Thiopseudomonas sp. | reverse complement strand
GGACTGGACAGCCTGCAGCGTATCGAATGTTTCGACATCAGCCACACCCAGGGCGAAGCCACCGTGGCATCCTGCGTGGTGTTCAACCCGGAGGGCGCATTGAAATCCGCCTACCGCCGCTTCAACATTGAAGGCATCACCCCGGGCGACGACTATGCGGCCATGCACCAGGCACTGATGCGGCGCTTCGGCAAACACACCGACGGCGAAGGCCAGCTGCCCGATGTCTTGCTGATCGATGGCGGCAAGGGCCAGCTGCACATGGCGCAAGATGTGCTGCAGGAGCTGGCCGTGGGCGGCATCACACTGATTGGCGTGGCCAAGGGCGTTACCCGCAAGGCCGGCATGGAGACGCTGTTTTTGAATGACAGCGAAACCATTCTGGAACTGGACGAACACGCGCCGGCGCTGCACCTGATCCAGCAGGTACGCGATGAAGCACACCGCTTCGCCATTACCGGCCACCGCGCCCGCCGCGGCAAGGCCAGGCGCACCTCGACGCTGGAAGGAATCCCCGGTGTGGGGCCCAAACGCCGGCGGGAGCTGTTAAACTACTTTGGCGGTTTGCAGGAGCTGTCACGCGCCAGTATTGATGAAATCGCCAAAACCCCTGGTATCAGCAAAACCCTGGCCGAAACCATCTACCAGGCACTGCATCAGGGCTGACGTGATCTGCATGGCCTGCAACCGCTGGTGTTGCACGCAAACCCTGTCGTGGCCGAAGCCG
This sequence comes from uncultured Thiopseudomonas sp., assembly GCA_964394445.1. Lineage (GTDB taxonomy): Bacteria > Pseudomonadota > Gammaproteobacteria > Pseudomonadales > Pseudomonadaceae > Thiopseudomonas. The sequence continues at coordinate 1,498 of CAYMXO010000138.1, read as the reverse complement.
CTGCGACAGATGAAACAGCAACTCCGGTTGCCGGTCACCCACCATTTAATGCCTTAGCCACCATGAACATTCCAAACATCCTGACCTCCATGCGTGTCGCCCTGATCCCGGTTCTGGTGCTGGTATACCTGCTGCCGTTCAAGGGCCACTACTGGGTGGCCTGCGGCATTTTCGCGCTGGCCAGCATTACCGACTGGCTCGATGGCTACCTGGCCCGGAAGTGGAACCAGAGCACGCCGTTTGGCGCCTTCCTCGACCCGGTTGCCGACAAACTGCTGGTGGCTGTCGCTCTGGTGCTGCTGGCCCAGCATCACCATCACATGCTGATGACCTTGCCGGCGCTGGTAATCATCTGCCGTGAAATCCTGGTTTCTGCCCTGCGCGAATGGATGGCGGAAATGGGTGCCCGCGGCAAGGTCGCCGTCTCCAATATCGGCAAATGGAAGACCGCCGCACAGATGGTTGCCTTGTTAATCCTGTTGTCGCAACCACCCGGATTTACCTGGCTGGTCATCATTGGCTATGTGCTGCTGATCATCTCGGCCATCCTGACCCTGTGGTCCATGCTGCAATACCTGATGGCCGCGCGCGACCACCTGAACGGCAACTGATTGCAGCCCGCCCCTTAGAGCTGCAGCAATTCTTGCAACAGCCATTTGCGGCAGCCACGTGCAGGAGCCACCTGTAGGAGCCACTTCAGTGGCGAACAACACCACGACACCCCGTTTGATTCGGTCAAACTGTTTAGTCCGGAGCACAAAAAAACTTGTGTTTAAACAGAGTATCTACAAAATTGCCACGAGATCCAGCGCAGAAACCCCTGTGCCATGCACTACCGGATTCCCTGCCGAGCTCTCTGTAGGAACCACTTCAGTGGCGAACAAAGATCGAACCAAACACCACAGCTCCCCGAAACAGCTGGCCTGCCCGTCGCCACTGAAGTGGCTCCTACAAGCAGAAGGCTTTGATGCCTTGCTGAAGGGCACTTAAGAACAAGCTTCAGCCCATAATCTGCATGCGCCAATTTCTTCAACACTTGACAAGCTCAAAAAAAACCCTAGAATGCACATCCGTCACCAAGACAAGCGGGAATAGCTCAGTTGGTAGAGCACAACCTTGCCAAGGTTGGGGTCGCGAGTTCGAGTCTCGTTTCCCGCTCCAGATTGATGCAAAACCGCCGCTTACCCATAATTAGCGGCGTTTTTGTTTAGGCCGGGTGGCAGAATGGCTCATGCAGCGGATTGCAAATCCGTGTATGCCGGTTCGATTCCGGCCTCGGCCTCCATATTTAAACCCCTGATGATTCGCTCACAGGGGTTTTTTCTTGCCCAGTCAACTGCAACAACATTGACAACCCCGGTCTCCGGGCCAAATGGCGCAGTGGTATTAAAAATCTGAAAAGTTCACTAGAAAAGAACTTTTATCTGAATATTCCCTGAATAAGCCTGTTTTGGGGCTCGCAAACACTATACAACTTGGGTATGCTACGCCCCGATTT
>CAYMXO010000137.1:0-3388 GCA_964394445.1 uncultured Thiopseudomonas sp. | reverse complement strand
TTGGCATCCAGGATCGGGCCCAGGCTGCGCCGGCGCAGCTTGAACCAGGCCAGCAACATGGAAGGGCCGGACACCACCACGATCAGTCCGATAATGACCAGTGGCCATTGCCACCAGTGCAGGGCCAGCAAACCGGAAAACGCGGCGGCCAGTGCGGTACCCAGGGCGCCAACCGCAAGGCCGATGGCCGCAAAAATACCGGCAAACTTGGCGATGTCGAACGGTGCGGCGGGGGCACCCGCTTCAACCTGCTCAGCGGCACTGGCCATCAGCTTGTCGTCCTGTCCGGCGGCCAGTTTCTGGATCTGGTCGGAGATCAGGGTGGCAATCCGCCGGTAGGGCGACCAGAAGGCTTCACGCACGCTAATGGCGTTTTCAATCACCTTGACTACGGTGGCATCCCAGTCATTGCCGTCACGGTCGTAAAACAGGCCGTTGCGGCCGGGCATCAGCTCGTGGTCCACACCGGCACTGATCAGCGCTACGATGTTGCACTCTTCACGGCCATCGACCGGCTGGCCGCGGCGCACGCAATGGCAGTAGATCAGGAAGCTGTTGCTCTGGGTCGCAACGGTGCTGTGGGCTTCGACATCGGCCACATCCACCACCAGATCACAGCTTTTGCCGTCAATGAACAGGCGGCCGGCCTGGAAGATGGCTTTTTCGTGGCGACCGTAGAAGTCTTCGAAGGACACGAAGTTTTTCAGCAGCGGCACCAGATACAGCTGCATATTGAGTAATCGGTCCAGATCCACCCAGCCCTGCGCCGCCTGCTCGACTTCCAGGTCCTGTGCGATCAGCTCGTTGAGTGCCGCTTCTTGCTGGCAATCGATGGCCAGTGCTTCGTCAACGGTCAGATGCTCAAGGATGGCTGCAGCAGGCAGTTCGCCCTGCCAGGCAAAATAGGCTGCCGCCTTGTCCAGGATGGCTTGCCACTGGCTGCGCTCAAGACGCTCCAGCTCACCGTATTCAGGCACTACCACTTGCTGGTAAAACGTCTGCATGTCGGCCTGCCAGGCAGGGTTGATGCCCTGGCTGAAGTGAATGCCGCCCGTCTGCTCCAGATTGGCCAGCGGCAGCGCTTGCAGACAGTCCAGATTGGCCAGGCTGCCGGCACCCAGACGGGTCAGCTCGTCTTCGCCGGCAGCCATGATGGTGGCAGAGCGGGCGTCATAGGCGACCAGGTCAACCCGGGTAAAGTGGTCGTTGATCTTGTCCTTGAGGCGTGCCAGCAGCTCAATGGTACTGGCTGTGCTCTCGCCAAACGGCTGGCGCACGTCGTCGCTGGCAGACTGGTGCCAGTTTTTTACCGCGTTGACCTGCCCGAAAAACTCGGCAACCTGTTCGGCGGAAACACCGGGCTCGCCACTGCGGTCGGTTTCTTCGCCCAGGCAGGTAATGATCTGGCCAATCAGGGCTTGCAAGCCTTCATCCTGGCTGAGCAGGGCAGGTACCAGACCATCGCCGTTAGGCACATTGGCCGGAAAAATGACGGCCGGATCACTGGTGTCTTCAGCACTCAGGCTGTCTTCTTCGCCACGGCCAAGCAGTCCCAGCAGGCGCCGGGCTGCCAGAATCAGGCAGTTGTTGTCTTCGCTGTGCTTGAGGTCGGCCAGTGTCAGCGGTCGCTGGGTAAACAGGCAGTCCGGATCGTTGAGCCGGTCCAGGGTCCAGTCAATGGCATTGAGCACTTCTGGCGCACGGATGCGGCCATCGCTGTTTTCATCCATCAATTGCAGGAATTTGTGGCTGATGTTCAGACGATCGGTCGGACAGGCCAGGGTAGCCCAGAGTTTTTGGTCCAGCTGGCGCAGGGCGGCCAGGTCGGCTGCATTGCGCAGCAGGGGTTGCTCAAAGTCGCCGGCACGAAAGAAGCGCCATCTGTGGGGTTGTGTGTGCATGACAGGAACCTGCTGTAAGGGAGAAGATGGCGTGATTATGGTCAAAACAACCCGTCTAAGCCAGCATATTGGCGCAGCGGCGCGGTAATTGTGCGGCAAGACAAATAACTGTCAGTGCACCGGGGAGAGAAAGGGCTGCCGGGCACGTTGCCCTATTGGCTCAGGTAGGGGAAAATGGCGCATTCAAATTTTTGCAGAGCCAGATTAGGAGTTACCAATGCCTAGCCGTCGTGACCGTGCCAATGCCATTCGCGCCCTGAGTATGGATGCCGTCCAACAAGCCAACAGCGGCCACCCGGGTGCGCCCATGGGCATGGCCGATATTGCCGAAGTGTTGTGGCGTGGTTACCTCAAGCACAACCCGGCCAACCCGCAGTGGGCCAACCGCGACCGCTTTGTGCTGTCCAACGGCCACGGCTCGATGCTGATTTATTCCCTGCTGCACCTGACCGGCTACGATCTGGGCATTGAAGACCTGAAAAACTTCCGTCAGCTGCACAGCCGTACGCCGGGCCACCCAGAGTACGGTTACACCGCCGGCGTGGAAACCACCACCGGCCCGCTGGGGCAGGGTATTGCCAACGCTGTGGGTTTTGCGCTGGCAGAAAAAATCCTTGCCGCCCAGTTCAACCGCCCCGGTCATGAAATTGTTGACCACCAGACCTATGCCTTTTTGGGTGATGGCTGCCTGATGGAAGGCATTTCCCACGAAGTCTGCTCGTTGGCTGGCACGCTGGGTCTGAATAAGCTGACCTTCTTTTACGACGACAACAATATTTCCATTGACGGTGAGGTGGACGGCTGGTTTACCGACGATACCCCGCGCCGCTTTGAAGCCTACGGCTGGCACGTGATCCGCAATGTCAACGGCCACGACGCTGACGAAATCGAAGTGGCGCTGGAAGCGGCACTGGAAAGCGACAAGCCCACGCTGATTTGCTGCAAGACCACCATTGGTTTTGGCTCGCCCAAACACGGCGGCAAGGCCAGTAGCCACGGTGCACCGCTGGGTGCTGACGAAATTGCAGTGGTGCGCAAAGAGCTGAACTGGCCTCATGCGCCCTTTGAAATTCCCGCCGAGATTTACGCCCAGTGGGATGCCAAAGACGCCGGTGCCAAGGCCGAGGCCAAGTGGCAAGAGCAGTTTGCTGCCTATCAAGCTGAATATCCCGAGCTGGCCGCCGAGTTTGAGCGCCGCATGCAGGGTGAGTTGCCCGCCGATTTTGCTGAAAAAGCAGCACAGTATATTGCCGAAGTGGCGGCCAAGGGCGAAACCATCGCCAGCCGCAAGGCCAGCCAGAACAGCCTGAACGCCTACGGCCCGCTGTTGCCCGAACTGCTCGGCGGCTCCGCCGACCTGGCCGGCTCCAACCTGACCCTGTGGAGCGGCTGCAAAGGCGTATCCGACAGCGACGCCAGCGGCAACTATGTATTCTATGGCGTGCGTGAATTCGGCATGAGCGCCATCATGAACGGTATCGCCCTGC
>CAYMXO010000136.1:0-3406 GCA_964394445.1 uncultured Thiopseudomonas sp. | reverse complement strand
TGTTTGGTGACGGCAAGGAAATGGAAGCCCTGCTGATGAACGACGTGCAGATCATCGCGCCATCCCTGGCCAAGTTCGAACACTATTCCAAAGCCATCCAGATTTTCGACCTGCCGTTCCTGTTTGACGATATCGAAGCCGTTGACCGCTTTCAGAAAGGCCCGGTTGGCCAGGAGCTGCTGACCACCATGGAAGACAAGGGCATCACCGGACTCGGCTACTGGCACAACGGCCTGAAGCAGCTGTCTGCCAACAAGTCACTGCTGGAGCCAAAAGACGCGCGAGGCCTGAAGTTCCGCGTGCAGGCTTCTGCCGTACTGGAAGAGCAGTTCAAGGCAGTCCGCGCGGTACCGCGCAAAATGGCATTTGCCGAGGTGTATCAGGGCTTGCAGACCGGTGTGGTGAACGGTGCGGAAAACCCTTACTCCAACATCTACTCACAAAAAATGCACGAAGTGCAGAAATTCATCACCGAATCCAACCATGGCCTGCTCGACTACATGGTGATCACCAACACCAAGTTCTGGAACGGCCTGCCTGAAGATGTACGCACCGAGCTGCGTGCCATCATGGACGAGGTGACCGTTGACGTGAACCAGCACGCCAACGAGCTGAACGAGCGTGACAAACAGTCCATTTTGGCCGCTGGCAAGACCGAAATTCAGTACCTGACCCCGGAGCAGCGCCAGAAGTGGCGTGATGCGATGGCACCGGTATGGAAGAAGTTTGAAGCCGAAATTGGTGCTGAGCGCATCAAGGCTGCCCAGGAAGCCAACCAGCAATAAAGCGGTCTGGCTAGTGTGCCGAACAGGGGCGTCCGCCGGGCGCCCCTGTTTGCCAGGGGTTCTTGCAAAACTGCCGCACAGCGACCGTTTTGCAAGTACTCTTCTGGATGCACTGAATAATGTTGACGTGGCATCAGGGCCAGGCGAAAAGCAGCGAAAAAGTGCAGTTTACTGGTAGCTGGTAGTAAATGAGCATTTTGAGCCGATTTTTAACAACACCCTGACAGCGCAGATAATTATTCAGTGTTTCCTTTTATTTTCTGATGTTAAAACTGGAGAACTCCATGAACGCCATGCTCAGGATATGGGACCGCTTTGAGGAGGCATTCATTGTCTTTCTGCTGGCGGCGATGACCCTGGTGACTTTTGTTTATGTCATGCTTAATAACCTTTACGGGGTGTTCTACTCCATGGCTGAGTGGTTCGGCGAGGATTCGAAGCTGCAAGAGCTGTGCTATGACATCGGCGACTTTATCATGGATGGCGCCCAGGCCATGACCTGGAGCAACGCACTGACCAAGGCATTGTTTGCCTGGCTGATTTTCTTCGGTATCGCCTACGGTGTACGTGTGGGCGGTCATATCGGGGTTGATGCCCTGGTCAAGCTGGCGCCGCGACACATTCAGCGCCTGATAGGTTTTGTTGCTGTGCTGATTTGTCTGGGCTATGCCGGCTTGATGGCCACTGCCAGCTATAACTGGGTTAACACATTGATGACGCACAACATTGGTGCTGATGACCTGGGCCATCTTGGGATCAAACAATGGCATATCAACCTGATTGTGCCGCTGAGTTTTGTCTTGGTGTTTGTTCGTTTTTTCGAGATTTTCATTCGCATTTTGCGTAATGAACAAACCGGGCTGGGGCTGGCCGATGAAGCGGCTGATGCCATGAAATTGTCGGACGCCAAGGAGTAACGCCATGACCATTCCATTTTTGTTTCTGGCGCTTTTTTTGCTGATGTTCCTGGGCACGCCGGTGGCCATTTCTCTAGGGCTGGCCGGCTCGCTGACCATCATGCTGTTCAGCCCGGATTCGGTCAGCTCGCTGGCGATCAAGCTGTTTGAAACCAGCGAACACTATACGCTGCTGGCGATTCCGTTCTTCCTGCTGGCCGGCTCCTTTATGACTACCGGCGGCGTGGCGCGGCGCTTGATCGACTTTGCCAACGCCTGTGTCGGCCACATCCGTGGCGGTCTGGCCATTGGTGCGGTGCTGGCCTGCATGCTGTTTGCCGCCCTGTCCGGCTCCAGCCCCGCCACGGTCGCGGCGGTTGGCTCCATCGCCATTGCCGGCATGGTGCGCTCCGGCTATCCGCAGCCTTTTGCCGCCGGTATCGTCGCCAACGCCGGCACCCTGGGCATCCTGGTTCCGCCATCGGTGGTGATGGTGGTGTATGCCGCTGCCACAGAAACCTCTGTGGGCAGCATGTTTATGGCCGGTGTGGTGCCGGGGCTGCTGCTCGGTGGCGCGCTGATGGTGGCCATCTACGTGATTGCAGTAAAGAAAAACCTGCCCGCCATGCCACGTGCCAGTGTGCGCGAATGGCTAAGTTCGGCGCGCAAGGCAGTCTGGGGCCTGCTGCTGATGGTGATTATCCTTGGCGGGATTTATTCGGGCATGTTTACCCCGACCGAAGCCGCTGCTGTGGCGGCGGTCTATTCCGCTTTTATTGCAATCTTCGTCTACAAGGACATGCGCTTCCGCGACAGCCACAAGGTAATTCTGGAGTCGGCCAAGCTCAGCATCATGCTGATGTTCATCATTGCCAACGCCATGCTGTTTGCCCACGTGCTGACCACCGAGCAGATCCCGCAGCAAATCACCGCCATGGTGGTGGAAGCCGGCCTGTCGCCCTGGATGTTCCTGTTGGTGGTGAACATTGTGCTGCTGATTGCCGGTGCCTTTATGGAACCGTCCGCGATCATCCTGATCCTGGCGCCGATCCTGTTTCCGATTGCGGTACAGCTGGGTATTGATCCGATCCACCTTGGAGTGGTGATGGTGGTGAACATGGAAATCGGCATGATTACGCCGCCGGTGGGGTTGAACCTGTTTGTCACCTCGGCGGTGACCGGAATGCCGGTCACCAGTGTGATCCGCGCCGCCATGCCCTGGCTGAGCATTCTGCTGATATTCCTGGTCCTGATTACCTATATCCCGTCCATTTCGCTGGCCTTGCCAAGAATGTTGGGCATGTAGGAGGCCAGATCAACGCAAAGACCCGTACCCGTTACGGGTCTTTTGTTTTCTGGCCAGCGGAGGGGCAGCCAAAATATTCGATGTTTGCATATTGGGGGTGATGTGATTTGTGTCAAGGTATGTGCGATTATATGTCGCATATAGTGACTCTGGATTTTAGACAGGACAATTTGACATGTTGTATTTCCCCGGTGTACGTGCATTCTCCGGACGCGGGTTTGCCGTGTTGTGCTTTTTACTGCTCTTGATGTTTTCGGTGGCAGTACAGGCAGCGCCACCCGGCGAGCTGGAGCAGGAGCGCATTGACGTTGTCCTGCCGGGGGTTACCAGTATTTCGGAGCAGGAAGGCGAGTTCGGAGTGCGAACCCTGAAACAGGGTGACGAAATTGTCGGTTACGCCTTCGAAACCATCAATGTTG
>CAYMXO010000135.1:0-3561 GCA_964394445.1 uncultured Thiopseudomonas sp. | reverse complement strand
CCCGCATGGCCGGGCGCATGCTGGCCGCCCTGAACCGGGGCTGGCGCTACAACTCCTCGGTGCTGGGCGTGCAGCGGCGCGGGCAGATCTTTCGGGAAAAGCTCAACAGCCTGCGCCTGGAAGTGGGTGACATCCTGCTGATGGCACTGCCCGAACAGGACATGGCCAGCCTGCGCAAAGACAAAAGCATACTGGTACTGTCCCAGCGCCAGAGCAGCGAACAGCCCGGCTGGCGTGCGCCCTTTGCCTTGATCGTCATGGCGCTGGTAGTGGGCGTGGCCGCAGTGGGCTGGCTGCCGATTGCCATTACCGCGATGACCGGTGCCGCCGCCATGGCGCTGGCTGGCTGCGTGCAAGCCGACGATGTGTACGAGTCTACCGACTGGTCCATCGTGATCATGATGGCCGGCCTGCTGCCGCTGGGCATCGCCATGAGCAGCAGCGGGGCGGCGCAGTTCATCGTGCAACACACGGTGGGGCTGGTCAGTGACATGGGCCCGCATGTGGTACTGGCGGTGGTTTACCTGATGGCGTTGCTGTTTGGCGAGCTGATGAGCAATTCTGCGGCGGCGGTACTGCTGACGCCGGTGGGCTTTTCCTCCGCGCAGATGCTGGGTGTGGACGCGACGCCGTTTTTGATTGCCGTTACCTTTTCGGCGTCCACCAGCTTTCTGACCCCTGTGGGTTACCAGACCAACATGATGGTGTATAACGCAGGTGGCTACGATTTCACCGACTTCATCAAGGTGGGCTTGCCGCTGAATGCGATTTTCTGGGTGCTGGGGGTGATTTTCATACCGCTGTTCTGGCCGTTCTGAGCGGCCCGGCCGTGTCAGGTACCGGTCGATCAGACAGACACATAACCCTGTACGCAGAGGTGCAACTTTTGAGAAAATCCGCCGAATGTTTTCCTCGCATGCCGGCTTCCGTTACCGGACCCTGGCCGCCATGCGGTCATGCCAACAGGGCACACCCATGAACTACCGCGGACGTTTTGCCCCGTCGCCCACGGGCGATTTGCATTTTGGCTCGCTGGTAACCGCCACAGCCAGCTATCTGGATGCCCGGGCCAATAACGGGCAGTGGCTGCTGCGTATCGAAGATGTGGACAAGACCCGTACGGTGCCGGGCGCGGCTGACCAGATTTTGCACACGCTGGAAGCCTTTGGCTTCGCCTGGGACGGGCCGGTCTGGATGCAGAGCCAGCGTGACGCAGCCTACCTTGCCGCACTGGAGCAGCTTGCGGCCCGGGGCCTGCTGTATCCCTGCCAGTGCTCGCGCAGCCAGATTGCCGCAGCGGCGGTGCACAGCCTGACCGACGGCAGCCTGCTGTATCCCGGTACCTGCCGTCCGGTTAAGGGCAGCACGCATGAGCTGACCGAGTGTGCCCCGTCTGCCGCCTGGCGCCTGCGGGTGGACGACCAGCGGGTAATCTGTTTTGACGACCTGCTGCAGGGGGCGTTTTGCGAGCAGCTGGGGCTGGAAGTGGGCGACTTTGTGCTGCGGCGTGCCGACGGCCTGTTTGCCTACCAGCTGGCGGTGGTGGTGGACGATGCCGAGCAGGGCGTCAATGCGGTGGTGCGCGGGGCCGACTTGCTCGGCTCCACCGCACGGCAGATGTATCTGCAACAATGTCTGGGTTATCCGCAGCCGGTGTACGCCCACCTGCCGCTGGCCACCGATGCGTACGGTAAAAAATGGTCGAAAAAACGGCTGGCACCGGCCCTGCAGCCCGCCGAGGCCGGTTTGCTGCTCTGGCATGCCCTGCGCTTTCTGGGCCAGCCGGTGCCGGATGAGCTGGCCGGTGCCGCCCCCGGCGAGCTGTGGAACTGGGCCCTGCAGCACTGGGCGCTTGCACAGGTGCCCCATTGCATTACCTTGCGCACGCCGGCAGCACTGATCTGACACGACCGGCAGCTGCCAGCATCTGGCCGGTACAGCCCGTACACAAAACCGCAGGCACCAGCGCACAAACGGCAGCAGACGGGCGGCTGCACATTTTGCGGGTAGCCGGCGCCGACGACCCGCAGGTGTCGGCACTGCTGCTGGAAACCTGGCTGGCGCTGTAGCTGGGGCCGCTTTTTGCTAGAATAGCCGCTTTGTTTCACCTTCTGACCTCTGGATACCCTTCATGACCAAAGTTGTTCGTACCCGCGTTGCGCCTTCACCCACCGGCGATCCCCATGTCGGCACCGCCTACATTGCACTGTTCAACATGTGCTTTGCCCGCCAGCATGGCGGCCAGTTCATTTTGCGCATCGAAGATACCGACCAGCTGCGCTCCAGCCGCGAGTCCGAACAGCAGATTTTTGATGCCCTGCGCTGGCTCGGCATCGAGTGGGACGAAGGCCCGGACGTGGGCGGTCCGCACGGCCCGTATCGCCAGTCCGAACGTGCCGAAATTTATCAGAAGTACGCCAGCGAACTGGTGGAAAAAGGCCATGCCTTCCACTGCTTCTGTACGCCGGAACGCCTGGACGCCGTGCGTGCCGGGCAAATGGCTAAAAAAGAAACCCCCCGTTACGACGGTCATTGCGCCCACCTGGATGCCGCCGAAGCGCAGGCTCGGGTGGATGCCGGCGAATCCCACGTGATCCGCATGCGCGTGCCCGGCGAAGGGGTGTGCGTGGTCAAGGACATGCTGCGCGGCGATGTGGAAATCGGCTGGGACCGCATGGACGAACAGGTATTGATGAAAGCCGACGGCCTGCCCACCTACTTTCTGGCCAACGTGGTCGATGACCACCTGATGGGCATCACCCATGTGCTGCGTGGTGAAGAATGGCTGTCGTCAGCGCCCAAGCTGATCAAACTGTACGACGACTTTGGCTGGGAACAGCCCGAGCTGTGCTACATGCCGCTGCTGCGCAACCCGGACAAGAGCAAACTGTCCAAGCGCAAAAACCCGACGTCCATCACCTTCTACGAGCGCATGGGCTACCTGCCCGAAGCCATGCTCAACTACCTGGGCCGCATGGGCTGGTCGATGCCGGACGAGCGCGAGAAATTCTCGCTGGCCGAAATGATCGAGCATTTCGACATCAACCGGGTTTCGCTGGGTGGGCCGATTTTTGACGTGGAAAAACTGTCCTGGCTCAACGGTCAGTGGCTGCGCGAGCTGCCGGTCGAGGAGTTTGCTGCGCGGGTACAGAAATGGGCGTTCAACCCCGACTACCTGATGCAGATTGCCCCGCATGTGCAGGGGCGGGTAGAGAACTTCAGCCAGATTGCGCCGCTGGCGGCGTTTTTCTTCTCCGGCACGGTGCAGGTCACGCCCGAGGCGCTGGCACACAAAAAGCTGGACGAAAAACAGGTACGTCAGACCATCCAGTTTGTTCTCTGGGCGCTGGAAGCCCAGCGCAGCTGGGACAAGGACGGCATCACCGACTGCATCAACCGCGTGGGTGCGGCGCTGGAGCTGAAACTGCGTGACATCATGCCGTTGATGTTTGTCGCCATTACCGGCCAGGCCAGCTCGGTGTCGGTGCTGGATGCCATGGTGATCCTTGGCCCGGATCTGACCCGCTTCCGCCTGCGCCAGGCACTGGAAGTGCTGGGTGG
>CAYMXO010000134.1:0-3581 GCA_964394445.1 uncultured Thiopseudomonas sp. | reverse complement strand
AAGCCAGGTCGTCCCGGTGGTGTGCCCAAGATGGGGGAGGTCGTCCTCCTGAGAATGAAGTGGAAATATAACGTGTAGGGTTTTGGCGGTCAATCTGGGGCGGTGACCTTAAAATCAGCAACATACTGACAGAAAACGCCCGCCCAGATGAGGACAGAGGGGTGTGGCATACAAGGGAAAGTCGTTAAGCCAACATCTCTGCCTGAAACGACCAGTCAAACTATGGTTTTTACGCCATCTGGCTAATAGTATTGCGAAAGCGTCGCAGCGCCAGCACAAAAAACAGTCTAGCTGTTCAAGCTGATCAACGCCTGCAACTGCCCTCGCACATCCCGGTTTTGTGCGTCTTTTTTCACCGCCATAATAAACAGGCACTTTCCTTCACTTAGCTGCGCCCATTTTTCACCCACAGCGCGCTTTTCCGCCGAGTCATCATTGCTGACATAGGCCTCGCCCTTGTACTCCACCACCAGCATGCGACCATCGGTCAACTGGCAAACGAAGTCAGGAAAGAAACGGCCATGCGCCAGCGGCAACCAGAACGAAGCATGCTCACGCCGCACCAGATTGCGAATCCAGTATTTTACTTGCGGCAGGCTTTCAATGGCTTTAGCGCACTCAAACTCTTCGCCGCTGGCTTTCAGGTCTTCAATCAGGCCTTGTGGGAAGAAGTGCTTTTTAAACTGGAAACTGCCGCTGTAATACGGGGGGCGCGACGGATATTTGTCCGGTTTGAACTCGTACAAGAAATTGTCTGACAAGCAGGCGGTATTGCCACTGCCAAACAGACAGCTTTGATAACCATTGCTTTGCGCCTGTTTGCGGTTTTGTTCAATCTGGGCCGCAATCGCCCGTGCCAACCGAAACTTGTTGCGCACCAGTGCCGTCAGACTCATGCCGGGCTGCTGTAACAGGTGCTTCACCACCAGTGCCAGATAACTGATGAGCTGCTGTTGCGACACATCCGGCTGCTGTAATTCTTTGTCCAGCCAGCGCACCAAATCCTGCTCGGTCACCTCCAAAAAGCCCTGATTGTAGTCAACCACCTCGGTTTGCTCGGCTATGCCGTACACCACCTTTTTGCCATCGGTATCAATGGTGAAACTGTCAGTGGTTTCCAGCAACGAGAAACCGCCCAATTCCGCCGGATAATCCAGCAGATTCCAGCTGGCGGCATGCAGCAGCGTTTGCGGCTCGATCAGCTCAAGCTCGCCTTGCTGATACACACACAGTTGAGGCAACAAGCCAAAGCTCGCCCCCAGTTCGGACGGCGCCTTGGCGGCATCAATCGCATGGTTGTGCAGTTGAATCTCCTGCTCCAGCTGGTGCTTGCTTTTGCCCGCTTTGCTGTGTTGCAACAGGGCAGTTGCCATGGCCGGACTGATGCTGCCGGTAATGCGTACCACCGCCGTTTGGCTGGCCGCATCCTGTGTCATGCTGATCTGGCGTTTCTCATCGTTGCTTAGGCCATCCAGAACCGGCAACTGTTCCAGCTCTAGCACCAGCGCTGGCACGGTGGGCGCAGCAACAGGTGCTGCTGATGAGTCATGGCCGCCAAAGAGATCCCCTTGCGGGCCGGGCGATTGCTGGCGCAAATAAGCCGCCACCTCCATGGCCTCAAACCCCATGGCGATCAGAGTGTCTTTCAGTGCGCTGGCAGTCTTGCTAAAAGCACTGTCGGCCAGCAAATGGGCATAGGCGCGGTTAAGGTCCTCAATCAGCCGGCGCTTGGCATAGGGCATACGCAACACTCGGCCCAGCAACTGCTCTGCATCCTTGCTGGATGACACCTGCTTGACCGAACAAAACACATAGGCAAACGAGCAATCCCAGCCTTCCTTGAGCGCCTCAATGGTGATGATGTACTCAATGGGACAGGCCGGATCAAACAGGTTGAGATCGTCCAGTTCGCGCTGGGTGCCCGTGGCAATGGCGATTCGGTGCGCTTCAATGCCCAGCTGCTCCGTCAGGTGGGTTTTCAGTACCTCGACCGTCACCTCCCCGTTTTTGTTTTCAGCCTGAAACAGTGCAATCGGGCGGATGTAATCGGCATCTTTCTGCGCATCAATGGCCAGCTTGTTACGGGTGATGACCGCATCCCGGATGGCGTCCTGCCAGCTTTGCTGCTCGGTCAGAATGATGGGCAGCTTGATCATTTCCTCGGCCTTTAGCTCCGCCGCAGAGACATGAAACAACACATTGCTGCCATTGGTATTGGTGGTGTTCGGCGTGGCGGTCAGCTCGATAATCACGGCGGGATGCACGCGCTGCAAAGTTTCAAAGGTCAGCTTGGTACGCGCGTTGTGGGCTTCGTCCACAATCACCACCGGTTTGTGGATAGCCAACAGGTTGGCAAAGGAATACTTGACCTTGCCCAGCTCCTTGCCGGTCAAGCCGTTCTCCTGCAAATCAGCCTCGGCGACCCGTTCCAGCAGGGGCAGAGCCGGATGGTTGGCAGGGATTTTGGCAAAATGTGGCTCAAAATTTTCGTGATAGGCATAAACCTTGCGCCCGGAGGTGTCATTTACCCGCAAGTTAGCCAGCGTGGAAACCACCACAATGGCCTTGCTGCCAATATCCTGCGGCCTGATTTGTGTGACTTCATCAATATCCAACACCAGCACCTGGCGGTTAAAAGCCTTGTCCAGATTTTGCCGATAGGGGTGGCCTGGTGTTTTCAGTGCCGCCACGGTTTGCTGGCGAATGGTGGTGGTTGGCACCAGCCACAGGGTAATGGGGGCTTCGCTGTCCAGATACTCGCTGGCAGCGACTTCGACCGCGTAAGAACCCAGCACCGTCTTGCCGCCGCCGGTAGGAATACGCAGACAGAAATACGGCGTTTGCCCAAAGCCAAAATCCTGATAGCTGTGCGGCTCCATTTTTTGCTGCTCCAGCACTGTCTGGTAGGCATCGGCAACCGGTTGCTGACGGCATTCGGCCAGAAACATCCGCATGGTTTCTACCGCACGCGCTTGATAGTTCTTTAACTGAAACATGGGTTAGTTACCTTAAAACATGCCGACATCATAGGGGATTTGCTTGAATACGATAGCTTCCTGTTGCAAGCGGCTGCTGCCCAGCCGGCAAGATTCGCCATAAATCACCCGTCGTTTGGCATCAGTCAGCGGCAAACCGGCCAGCACTTTGCTGGTCAGTACGTTGCCACCATCGGGACGACGGTCACCCAGAATGCCGTTGTACAGCAGGTAATAAGCCGTGTCGCCATGCACGCCCAGCAGCGGGCTGTCAGCCGGTGCAGCCAGAGGCTGTTTGCATTCCATAAACCAGATGTGCGCGGCCAGTGCGGAAAAGCGGATGGCCGGGTTCAGGCTGCCGTATTCGTCAAACACGGTTTCACCCAGCCGCAGAAAACGAAAGCCGCCGCCGCCCTGCCAGTTGACGGCTGTGGAGATGCCGCCCTGCTCGCCCTCAACCACTTTTTTCAGGCGCGGCTGGCAATGGGTATGGGCGTGTTCGCCCAGTTCAATGCCGATATAGCGGCGGCCCATCTTGTGGGCCACAGCCGCCGTTGTGCCGGAACCAAGGAAGGAGTCCAGAACCAGATCGCCGGGGTTGGTGGC
>CAYMXO010000133.1:0-3601 GCA_964394445.1 uncultured Thiopseudomonas sp. | reverse complement strand
GGTATGGCTCAACTCTGATCGCGACTGAAGTCGCTCCTACAAAATTTGCGTCATACGCCGGCTTGTCCGGGCTCCGTGTGCTGTATGAGCGGCTTTAGCCGCGACCGGTGTGCCCGGCGGGCAGGGCGCATCGACAAAGCAGGGTGCATCAGACACAAAAAAGTCCGCCCGCACAAAGCAGCGGTGTGTCCTGCTGGCATGAAAGCTGCTTTAGTTCTGCCAGATCTTACCGATACAGCCGTATCCGCCAATTTGTCGGCGCATCCGGCATGCACGGCCGCAGAACAGGGCCCAAGGAGCAGCACCATGCGTATTTCCAGTCAGCAGGCATTCAACCTCGGTGTAAAGGGAATACAAAACAACTACGCCGAAGCGATCCGCACCCAACAACAGATCATTACCGGCAACCGCATCCTGACCCCGGCCGACGACCCGGTCGCCTCGGTGCGCCTGATGCAGCTGGAACAGCAGCAAAACATGTTGGGCCAGTACAAGGAAAACCTGATCGCCGCCAACAACAGCCTGGTGCAGGAAGAATCGGTACTCTATTCGGTCAACGACATCATGCAGCGCATTCGCGTGCTGGCTGAAGAAGCCGGTAACGGCGCCCTGAGCCAGACCGACCGCCAGTCCATTGCCGCCGAGCTGCGCGAGCGTGAAGACGAGCTGCTGGGTCTGATGAACACCAAAAACGCCCGCGGCGAATATCTGTTTGCCGGTTTTCAGGGCAAAACCCAGCCTTTTGTGCGCGAAGGTGATGGCAGCTTTTCCTATAACGGCGACGAAGGACAGCGCAAGCTGCAGATTGCCAGCTCACTGGATATCGCCATCAGCGATAACGGCAAAAAGGTATTCCAGAATGTCACCAATGCCAGCCGCCTGAATGCCGGATTTGTTGGCGTTATTCCGGAAGGCTCCAGCCTGGTCGTATCGTCACCCCTGATTCAGGATGAAATTGCTTTTGCCGGTGCTCCGGGTTATCCGGACAGCCAGTTTGAGATTCAGTTTGACGACGCGCCAGACCAGAAGAACTACACCATCAAGGAAGTCGGTACCGGCACGGTGCTGCAAACAGGCACTCTGGATGATGATGACAAACTCCACGACAGCCTGGTGTTTGCGGGCGTTGTCGTACATATCGATGGCGTGCCCGAGGGCGGCGAGCGCATCAATATTTCCGCTATGCGCTCGTCCGGGGCGCTGGAAAATCCCGACGGCTGGGATGTTTCTACGCCGGTTATTACAAACTACAGCGAGTTTGCGCCATACCTGAGTGCAAATATTGAAATCGGCTTTGATGCAGCCAGCGATCGTTTTCAGGTTGTTATTCCCGGCGATACTGCTTCTCCGCATGCCTTTGCCCGCAATCCGGGCCCAGAACCGACACTGATTGAAGTCAACGGCTTCAGCCTAAGCATTGGGTCTAGCCCGATGCCGGCTGACGGACAAACAATTGAAATCAGTATGGGGGCGAGTCCCGAACCGGAAAAGCAAGGTGTGCTCGACACCATCTACCAGCTGCGCAAGGCGCTGGAGGACAACACCGACAGCCCCGAAGGTAACCGCGCCACCCGCGATGCCGTGGCCGCTGCCATCACCAATATCGACCACGCCATGGTCACGATCGACCGCACCCGGGGCGATATTGGCGCACGCATGAACATCATCGAAACCACCCGTACCGACAACGAAGATGTCACCCTGGTTAACCAGGCAGTACAGGCCGAACTGCGCGAAGTGGACTATCCCGAAGCCCTGTCAAAACTGGCTTTTCAGAGCATCATCCTCGAGGCCGCCCAGCAGAGTTACGTCAAAATCAGCCATCTGAACCTGTTCAACAAGATGTAACCGGCGGGGCCGACGGCAGATCTTTCCCGCATACACATACCCGTAGGAGCTGCTTCAGCCGCGACCGGTATCCCAGACAGTCACCTCACGGGCAAGCCCGTTCGTACAGAAAGCGGCGGTGTTCCAGGCCGACACCTCACGGGCAAGCCCGTTCGTACAGAAAGCGGCGGTGTCCCAGGCAGTCACCTCACGGGCAAGCCCGTTCGCACAGTAAGCGGCGGTGTTCCAGGCAGTCACCTCACGGGCAAGCCCGTTCGTACAGAAAGCGGCGGTGTTCCAGGCCGACATCTCACGGGCAAGCCCGTTCGTACAGAAAGCCGCGATGTAGTGGATAGCAGCGGATGTTGTTGATGACGCCGAGCCCCGGCTCGTTGCTGGTCCTACAAAAACGGTATCCGGCACGATGATTGTGTGTTGCACGCACGCCCTGTGCGAAGGGGCTTGCCCCCTGAGAAATACATGCGCCTTGGCAGCAAAAAAATTCAGGCAAACAGGGAATCAATGTCTTCGGCAAAGAGTATCCGCTCGGCCCAAAGCTCAAGCTCGTCACTGCCGGCCTGTTCAATGCGCAGGGCGTACTCTTCCGGCAAGTTGCCGAATTTGAGACGAATCAGCTTTTCCAGCGTTTGCTGCTGGGCTTCAATTCGTCCTTCTTCGCGCCCTTTTTCACGTCCCTTGGCAATCCCTTGCCGCTCCCACTCTTCAAACCAGCTGTCTACACGATCGGCCAACATGGGTGGTATCTCCTCTAATTGGTGGATGACATCGAGATCAATGGTAATGCGGTTCTGATGCAAAAACCGCTTGAACCAGCGAGTCAGTACCCGGTCGATGCGCTCCCGTTGCGGGTGTTTGCGTGCAGCTTCGGCAATGTCCCTGGCCACACGCTGCATGTCATCCGCAGTCATTGCGTTTTCAATATTAAACACCAGCTGCAACAGGTTGTCATGGTCCCGGGTTGCGCCCGGCAGACAGTCTTTTACATCCACCAGATGGTAGTGCAGCTGGGGTTGAAACGGTTGTAAAAACGCCGGTACCGATTGCAGCATACCCTGCATGTGGGTTGGTGGCGTCCAGCGCGGGCTGCCGTTATACAACACCACCGGAAACACTGCCGGCAATGGCCCGGTCCGTACCTGCCGGTTTTCTTTTAGCAGCTGATGATAAAACGATGCGCTGTAATGCAGCATGCGTAGCGGCATCAGCATGTCCACGCCAGACTGGAACTCCAGCAGGATGTAAAGATACAACGTCCGCTGTTGATCGCCTCCGTCTGGCTTGAATTGTACGGACCAGACGGCATCTTCCAGCCGCTCGTCAAACAATGGCGTGATGTAATGGCTGGGCTCACTGTTTAGCGTACGGTAATCCAGCATCTGGCTGATGGGGTGGGGTACAAAACCATCCAGCAACGCCTCGACAAACTCGGGATGGCTGAACAGCTCCTTGTAACCGGTATCGTGAAAATTCACCATGCTGACCTCCTGTCGCGGTGGGGAATCCTTTCATTTCACAAGTGTAGTGCAGGGCACCTGAAAGAGCGTAAAAGTTCTACCAGACACCGGCACGGCCGGCATGCGCCAATCCCGTAGCGGCGGGCTGAGCTCGCCATGGAGACCACAGGTCTCCGCTACAAATGCCTGTACCAGACTTCAACGCATTCGGCATGCGCATGCCCTGTACGAAGGGGCTTGCCCGCTGATACATGCAAACGGCAATTGCAGTGGCGGGCTTCATCCGGCAAAAGCCTGAA
>CAYMXO010000132.1:0-3616 GCA_964394445.1 uncultured Thiopseudomonas sp. | reverse complement strand
GGGGGGCAAGCCCCCTCGTACAACTCACGGCTAACGTCGTTTCTACAGCAGCTTGTGCCAGTGGTGCGGCCAAGACCGTTCCTGTAGCCAGCAGTGTCGCGACCAGATCCGCCCTGCACAACGGGCAACACAGTTGTATAGTGGTGCCATCAATGCGGGGTATCTGCGACCTGGTCGCGTGAGTCGGTGTGCATTGCATTCATGTTCCGGCACCTCCAGCCCAGGGCTGGCTTTGAAAAGAAGGTGTCTGTCACGACCCCTTGCGGGTCGTAGCTGTCCGCCCTTACGGATGCACTGTTCCTCCTCGCCGCCCGGCCCTCCCCGTCCGGGGCAAACTCGCCAGCAGGCTGGCTTGCCATCAATCTGTAACCGGATGGAGCCTGACCATGACCATCACCCGACGCGACTTTCTCAACGGCATGGCCCTCGGCATTGCTGCCGGGCTGACGCCTTTGCAACAAATCGCTGCGGCCACCCGCGCCGCCCTTGGCACCTACATTCCCGGCGACGACTATTATCCGCCCGGCCTGACCGGACTGCGCGGCAGCCATGACGGCTCCTTTGAAACCGCCCATCTGCTGGGCCGCGACGGCGTACGCTTCAAACTTCCAGAGCACATCGAAGAAGACTACGACCTGGTCGTGGCCGGTGCCGGTATCAGCGGTTTGGCGGCGGCCCTGTACTATCGCCAGAAATGGGGCCCGGACAAGAAAATCCTGCTGCTGGACAACCACGACGACTTTGGCGGCCACGCCAAGCGCAACGAGTTTGAAACCGGCAAAGGCACCCTGCTGACCTACGGTGGCAGCGAATCGCTGCAGTCGCCCCATTCGATCTACAGCAAGGTGGCCATGGATTACATCAACGCCATCGGCATTGACCTGAAACAGCTGGAAGACCATTTCGATGTTAATTTTTACCCGGATATGGGCCTGAGCAAGGGCGTGTTTTTTGACAAGAAACACTTTGGTGTCAGCAAGGTAGTAGCCGGTGACCCTGGCCGCGAAGTGGCTGACGACATCCCTTTTGGCCGGGAAAACGGTCGTAGCTACGAGGAATTCATTGGCGACTTCCCCCTGCCGGAAGACGACCGTGAGCGCATGATCCGGCTGTTCAAGGGTGAGGTGCACTACCTGGCAGACATGACGCCAGACGAACAGGTCGAGTATCTGGAGACCCACAGTTACGCAGAGTTTCTGCGCGACAAGGTGGGCCTGTCGAAGATGGGCGTGCTGTTTTTCCAGCAGCAAACCCACGACTTTCTCGCCATGGGCATCGATGCCATGCCCGCGCTGGACGGCCAGGCCTGCAGCCTGCCCGGATTTGACCGTCTCGACATTGCGCCGCTGGAGCCCGAGTACTAGGCCGAAATCGACGACCCTTACATTCACCACTTCCCCGACGGCAACGCTTCGATCGCCCGCCTTACGGTACGCAAGCTGATTCCTGAAGCGGCGCCCGGCGACGACATGCTCGACATCGTGCAGGCCCGTTTCGACTACAGCCAGCTGGACCGGCCGGAACACAATACCCGCATCCGCCTCAACTCGACTGTGGTGCATGCACGCAACAGCGAAGACGGTCACACCGAGGTGGTCTATGTGCGCGGCGACAGCACCCACAAAGTGCGTGCCCGCCACTGTGTGCTGGCCTGCTACAACATGATGATTCCTTACATGGTGCCCGATCTGCCACAGGAGCAGAAAGATGCCCTGGCACTGAATGTAAAGGCGCCGCTGGTGTACACCAAGGTGGCCCTGAGCAACTGGCAACCCTTCGTCAAACTCGGCGTGCACAAGATCTACAGTCCGGCAGCCCACTACAGCACGGTAAAACTGGATTACCCGGTGTCCATGGGCGGCTACCAGCATGCAAAAACGCCGGACGATCCGGTGGTGCTGCACATGATTTATGTGCCCACCATGCCCGACAGCCGTTTGCCGCCACGCCGCCAGTCGGCCATGGGCCGCGCCCACCTGCTGGGCATGACCTTCGACGACCACGAGCAGATGATCCGCAACCAGCTGCAGGAAATGCTTGGCCCGGCCGGCTTCCGCCAGCAGGATATCCTCGGCATTACGGTCAACCGCTGGTCACACGGCTATGCCTACATCCCCAGCTCACTGTTTGATGACGAAGACGAGCTGGAAGAGCTGGTCGAGCTGTCGCGCCAGCCCTTTGGCAACATCCACATTGCTAACTCGGACGCCGGCATGGACGCCTATGCCCATGTCGCCATCGAACAGGCGTTCCGTGCCATTGAAGAAATCAGCGACTCGCTGGAAGGGGGTTCCCGTGCTTAAACAGTATCTTGCAGCGGCAGTGCTGGCCGTAGCCGGTTTGAGCCTGGCCACCAGCGCCGCAGAAATCAGCCAGGGCGAGTACCTGGCCCGCGCCGGCGACTGCATTGCCTGCCATACCGCACCCGGCGGCGAGCCCTTTGCCGGCGGCCATGCACTGGACGCGCCGGTGGGCACCATCTATTCCACCAACATCACGCCACATCCCGAACTGGGTATCGGCAGCTACAGCCTGGCCCAGTTTGATGCGGCGGTGCGGGGAGGCAAAACACCGCAGCATGCGCTCTATCCGGCCATGCCTTTTGCCTCCTATGAAAAACTCGGCGACGACGACCTGCGCGCGCTCTATGACTATTTCATGCAGGAGGTGAAACCGGTTGCCCGCGCCAACCAGCCGGCCGATATCGACTGGCCCTTCAACATGCGCTGGCCATTAGCGGTGTGGAACAGCCTGTTTACCGACAAAAAAACCTTTGTAGAAAACCCTGACCGCTCTGCAAGCTGGAACCGCGGCGCCTACCTGGTGCAGGGACTGGGCCACTGCGGCACCTGTCACACCCCGCGCTCGGTGACCCTTGCGGAGAAGGGCTACACCGAGGCCTCCGACAGCTTTCTGGCCGGCGCCGAGCTGGGCGGCTGGTTTGCGCCCAGCTTGCGTGGTCTGGAACGGTTTGACGATGACCAGCTGTTTGCCCTGCTGTCCCGTGGTCACAGCCGTGACCATGCTTTTGCCGGGCCCATGGCCGACGTCGTCGGCTTCAGCCTGAGCTATCTGAATGAGGCCGATATACGCGCCATGATCGAATACCTGCGCAGCCTGCCCCCGGTCGCCAGCACGGGTACCTTGCGGGCCATCCAGACCACGCCAGCCCAGCGCAAGGACGGCGACCTGCTTTATCAGCGCTATTGCTCCACCTGCCATGGCGTGACCGGCGAAGGTGAGCCCCACGTGGTGCCGCAGCTGGCGACCAACAAGCCGGACCAGCATCAGCAGGCGGTCAATCTGGTCAACGTGATCCTGCATGGTGCCGAGGGAGCCAGCCTGCGCGGTGAAATTGCCTATGAGATGCCCGGCTATGCCGATCTGCTGAGCGACCAGCAAGTTGCCAACCTGGCCAACAGCGTGCTGTCGCACCCGGACTGGGGCGCACAACAGCCGCTGGTCACAGCGCAGCTGGTGGGTCAACTGCGCCAGGGCCCGGCCAGGCTGAATCTGCAGGTATTGCTGTATGCCGGCCTGGCTGTGGTCTTCATCATTCTGCTGTTGCTCTGGTGGGTGTACAGCCGGCGTCGCAACCGCTAAACCTGGCCGGCCT
>CAYMXO010000131.1:1408-3630 GCA_964394445.1 uncultured Thiopseudomonas sp. | reverse complement strand
CGAAGACCCGACAACCAAGCGGATTGACCGCATCTGGCCAGTAAAAAGCGTCAGGCTGTTGCCCCGCAACCAGATTAGCGAACAGCAGGCCGGCAAGGCCGATCCGACAAATACCGAACCTTACTACCTGTTCGAACTGGGCCGGCCGCTGCAACTGGCCAACCCTGTCACCCGTGTACCGCATCGCCCCATCCGCAACACCATGAAGCTGACCACCCTGCACCTGCTGGAGCAGTACCAGCTGTTCAGGAATCTGCCAGTGACCTATCTGCAAGCCTTCGCCGCATCAAAGCAAAAGCCCGATACCTGAGCACAGGTCAACCGGGCTTTTTAAGGAAGCGCTGAGTAATGTTGGCGAGGCAGTCAGGGCAAGGCGCAACGACCAACGGGAGTAACAGCCGAAGGCTGGCCCGAAGGGCGAGTGCTAGCGAGTCAAATCGGCGAAAAAGCGCAGTTTACTGGTAGTAAATGAGCATTTTATTCGCTGCGCTCACCGCTTTGCGGCCGTGCTAAAGCACGTTCAACCCGAGGGTTGTGAGCCGATTTTTAACGCAGCCCTGACAACGCAGGTAATTACTCAGTGTTTCCTTAGGTCGCGGCCAGCCTGAGCCTGCCAACCTTTTTAGATCCAGGCTCTGACGAGCAAACCACAGATCATGAGCACCCTGCATGGCAAGCCAGCTCCTGGGGCTGCGGCCAATTGCATTGAAGTCTTTTGCCATGTGGCCTGAACACCCGAAGTGCTGCCTGCCTCAAAGAAGCGGCGCAGTCCCTTGTGCCGGAATGTCTTGATCAGGGCACCATCGTATCGTGTTGCGCATCACTCAATAAGCGGCCTGACGCTTGAGATCAGCCGTCAACAGACCGCGCAGCGGGATGGCGGTCGGCTGCAGTGAAATGTTATGCCACATGCTCATGATCTTCGTGGCAGCTCAACAACCTTGGCTGAGAGAGGCTCTTGGACTGAAACTGATGGCGCTGGGCTTAGTAACCCCCGGCTTACGCGACAGTCGCCGGCGCCCTCGGTGCGGATGGTGACCGTTTTTTGTTGTGACGAAGAGCGTGCCGCAAATGGTACCGCGAGCATCAGCCTGAAAGCAGACGCGTTCACCGAAGTTGAATTGAAGCATGGAAACCTGCGCATGTGCTTGGCGCAATAATCGAAGGCGTTCCACGATGCGCACGTTAAGCTCCATGAGCTCGGATTCACTGAGCTTGTCGAGATCAATGTTAATAGGCTAGAAATTCCTCATGGGGTATAACGCTTGAGCTCAGCTTGTCTTTGTCCGACTGCAGCGCTTGGTTAGGCGGCGGCGATCTCTTGAACAATTTTTTCCTGTTAACGTTACATATCAGCAGCTCCTTAGTCGGTAGAGACAGCCGCTACAGTAAGGTAGAAGGTACCATCGGGCTGCTCATGCACTTCAGTGCGTACGATGAGTCGTTGATCGTTCGGGAATAGTCGTTGCTTACGCTCCTTCATCTCTTCGAGAAGGCCCCGGAAGGACGCCGACTCCGACACCCCGGCGTCCGCGAGAAGGCTCCGCAAGCGATCATCCGAGACCGTCTCTGGAAGATTGGCTATGTTCCATGCCAGTGCACCGATCGTGGCCAATGCTCGATACTCCTCACTTCCGATGTCTCCATCCAGATACGGATCAATCAGTTTACCGAATGCAGCTGAAACCTTGGGGCCTCCTTCGGCAGCAACACGCATTCCCTGCGCGACACCTTCGGATCGCAGTTGCGCAACAACTGCCTGCCTTCCCTCCCGTGCTTCGCGCTTTCGCCGACTTGCTTTGCCCATGCGTATGCCTCCCGTCGCCTAACGCCCCGCTAATGTGCGCCGCCTTTGGCGTCACCATTGAACGGCTTGTTAGCAGATTCTTGCTGAAGACGCTCTACCAGCCACACTTTGATGATTGATTGGCGAGTAACGCCATAGCGCGCAGCCTCACGATCCAACGATTCGACAACCCAAGCCGGGAAATCGACGTTGATTCTCTTTTGTTCCAGATTAACGCGGCGGGTAGAGGACAGATCCAGGTCATCGACAATATCTTCCTGGCCTTCCTCAAATTTCTTATCGAAGCCTTTAGCTTTCATAGAGCTCAATCTCTTTCTTGCGAGAACGCCTGACTGAAATCAGGCGAATACGGCCTTCCCTGTAGGTGACGACAGCTGACCAGTGCTTTTCACCAATCTTGCCGATCAGCAAAAAC
>CAYMXO010000131.1:0-1308 GCA_964394445.1 uncultured Thiopseudomonas sp. | reverse complement strand
GGAAGTCTAGCTGAGCGGCTAACGCCAAAGCTCAGCTGCCGACCGAAGCGCGACAGCGCTTTGGGCGGTCAACTGCAGCGATTTGTTGGGCGGCATAATTTACTCCGACACATAGCCAACTTCACGCTGGTGTCGTATTGACAAGACCAAGACAACATCTTGCGAGGACTCATAGCTATATAATGCCAAATAGCCAGACTTACCACGTGAAATCACAAGCTCCTTCAAGCCTTCCTCCGCGTCTCGCCCTATTAACGGGTGGTTTTCAAGCACCTCGACAGCTTCGATAATCAGGTCCGCAGTTTCCAAAGCAGCTACTGGTTCATCTTGCAAAAGAAAATCTGTAAGCCGCTCGAGGTCAGCCAACGCCTGCTCGGAATAGATTATTACCGCCAAACCTTGGCCTTTGGTTTGTCTACAGACTGACCGCGTATCTTGGTGCGCAAATAGGCATGGACATCTTTGGCCGCGTAGCCCTTACCGGACTCTATAGCTTGTGCTCTTGCCGCAATGGCGCCGGCAACAAACCGCTCTCGTTTTTCTGCATTGGTAGCCGCCGTGCGAATGGCGTCAACCATAAACGCATGTGGGCTGATGCCCTGATGCTTCGCGGCGGTGATAACAAGCTGCTTCACGTCTTGTGGCAGTTTCAATGACGTCGTGGCCATATCGGACTCCGTAACACGTTATCGGTGCCACTATAGTAACACCCGCCGACTTTTCTCGGTAGTTGCCATCTTCTGCTGCCCAACGCTAAAGCTCACTTGTCGCCACGGAGCGTAGCGGAACGGCGGTCAGGTGCAGCGCCTTGTTGGGCGAAATTTAACAACTTGCTCATGGCAAAACGCCGAAACACCATACCCCGCACACTTACACTTTGCTCCTCTGTTACGAGGAAGCCCTGCCGGTCAAAAAAATTACGCGCTACAAGGCTAGATTCAGTGAAAAGATTTGTCACGCCTGCGTCTATCAGTATTGACTCTGCCCGACTATATAATGCTGTAGCAACCCCGAGCCGAACAAAACTTGGTGAGGTAAATAGCAAGTCAATGTGACCGTTAAGCTCATACGAAACGAAACCAGCTACATGGCTCTCAATTTCCGCAACGAGCGTATGCAAATTACTCAATCGCTCGCGCCAATGATCCAAGTCTGGCGGTTGCGGTGCCCAGGCTGCACGCTCTTTCGAATCATAGTGTTCTATAGCAAGGCTATGAACGGACTCGGTAAACAGATCCGCTAACGCTCCAATATCACCGTCTTGGCTAGGTCGTATATTCATCGTCGGTTCCACTATACCGCCCAACG
>CAYMXO010000130.1:0-3631 GCA_964394445.1 uncultured Thiopseudomonas sp. | reverse complement strand
CCTATGGCCGTGCCTATATGCGCGTCGCCGATGAAGACAAAAAACTCAGTGCCAGCGAGCTTAAAGGCTTTATTTTGCAAAACAACCGTGAAGCCCTGCGCTGGGAAAGCGAACCCAGCGGATTGAAAACAGACGATCTGGACGCAGACAAAATCAGCCGTTTTTTGCAACGGGCGGGGCTACCCGAAGACAGCCCTGCCAACGCACTGGAAAAGCTTGAACTGCTGGCGCAAGGCACGCCCAGTAACGCCGCCAAACTGTTCTTCGCCAGCCAGCCATTTCAGTTACGCTGCGCAGTCTTTGCCACTGATACCAGCTCCACCATCATCGACCGTCACGATTTCGATGGCGATATCCTCGAGCTGATCGAAGAAGCCGAAAAATACGTGCTGAAAAACATTCACATCGGCATGCGGCTGGAAGGCTTGCGCCGGGTGGACGTACCCGAAATTCCCCTTAAAGCCGTTCGCGAAGCGCTGGTCAACGCCTTCTGCCACCGTGACTGGCGCGACCCGGACTTCGTGCAGGTTGCCGTGTTCAAGGATCGGCTGGAAATCCGCAGCCCCGGCAGCCTCTACGGCAACCTGAGCGTTGACGAGATACGCCAGGGCAACGTCTCCCGCCGCCGCAATCCGAAAATTGCCGAGCTGCTGCGCCGCATCCATCTGGTAGAAGCATGGGGCCGGGGCGTGCCACTGATTCTGGAAAATGCACCGGATGCCAGCTTTGCCGAGATTGGCGGGCTGTTCATCACCTGTTTTGCACGGCCTTCGGCGCTGGACGCTACAACAGAGACCAGCCTGCAGACCAACACAGAAAGCACAGAAACTACCCAAGAAACATCAAGCACTACCCCAGAAACCCTGGATACTACCCAGGAAACTACCCGAGAAACGCCAAGTACTACCCCAGAAACCCTGGATACTACCCAAGAAACACCGAAAACCGCCCAAGAAATTTTGCTTCAGTCCCTGCGCCAGCAGCCGCGCATGACGACAGTCGCGCTGGCACAGGCCACTGGCCTGAGTGTGGATGGCGTCAAATACCACCTGAACCAGCTCAAGCGCACCGGCAAGCTGCTGCGCCACGGTCCAACCAAGGGCGGTTACTGGGAAGTTGTCGGGGGAGAAAAATAACTTATGAAACGCATCAACAAAACCCGTAGCAGTTTCAACCTGCCCAGCCTGACGCTGGAAGGTTCGCTGTTTTTACCCGACCAGCTGGAAAAAGCCGCACTGGGCAAAGCCAGCGCACAAAAAGAAGCCGACTATCAGCTGCCCAAAGGGCTGCAGCTGCGTGACGAATACAGCCGCAGCTTCCAGATTGCCAGCGCCCAGTGGAAAAGTTTTGCCAAACAGCAGCAACGCCAGGACCTGGATCCGCACGAAATCACCTGGCAGTTCGTCCGTGAGCTGCTGCGGCATGCCTTTGGCTACCACCACATTCAGTACAGCAAACGCATCCTGCTGGGTGAGCGCAGCTACCCGGTCAACCTGCAAGCGGGCAGCCTGCCGGTGGTGGTCGCCCCCTTTACCGCCGGGCTGGATGAAAGCCTGCCGCAGCTGGCCGTAGAAGGGAGCGGCAGCCGTAAAAAATCCGCCTTTCAGCTAGCCCAGGAACTGCTCAATGCCAGCGAACAGCACCTGTGGGCGTTGGCCACCAATGGCCGCCAGATTCGCTTGCTGCGTGATGCCGACAGCCTGACCCGCCCCAGCTATCTGGAAGTCGACCTGCAAGACATTCTGCAAGGCCAGCGTTTTAGCGAATTTGCCAGCGCCTGGCGTCTGCTGCATGCCAGCCGTGCCCCGCAGCCAGAGCACGCCAACAACAGCTGCATTTGGGAGCAATGGCGCAGCGACGGCCAGCAAGAAGGCACCCGCGTGCGCGACGGCCTGCGCCACGGCGTTGAGCAGGCGCTGCTCACGCTCGGCCAGGGCTTTATCGAACACCCCGACAACCAAAACCTGCGCAGCGCCCTGGACGACGGCAGCCTGAGCAAGGATGCCTACTTTCAGCAACTGCTGCGCCTGGTCTACCGGATGATTTTTGTCTTTACCGTGGAAGAGCGCGGCTTGCTGCACCCCCACGACGACAGCCCCGCCGCACTGCAAGCCCGGCAAACCTACGCCGAAGGCTATGCGCTGGGCCGCCTGCGCGATCTGTGCCTGAAACGCCGCGCCCGCAACCGTTTTGACGACCACTGGCAA
This sequence comes from uncultured Thiopseudomonas sp., assembly GCA_964394445.1. Classification (GTDB taxonomy): domain Bacteria; phylum Pseudomonadota; class Gammaproteobacteria; order Pseudomonadales; family Pseudomonadaceae; genus Thiopseudomonas. Next base: position 1,424 of record CAYMXO010000130.1, on the reverse strand, counting down.
GCCGCCCGCATTGTGTTTCGTGGCCTGCAACAGGGTGAACCCTTGCTGGCCCTGCCAGCACTGGGCGGCCTGTTTGCCGCCAGCCAGTGCCCAAACCTGGACAGCGCCCGCCTGAGCAACGCCCACTTTTTGGCCGTCATCCAGCACCTGCGCTGGGCCCACATCGACGGCAGCCTCAGCCCTGTGGACTACCGCAACATGGGCCCCGAAGAGCTGGGCAGCGTCTATGAAAGCCTGCTGGAGCTGGTGCCCAGCATCAGCCTGAGCAGCCGCCGCTTTGGCTTTGTCGGCCTGACCGAAGAAGGCAGCACCGCCGGCAACGCCCGCAAGCTCACCGGCAGCTATTACACCCCCGACAGCCTGGTGCAACAGCTGATCAAATCGGCGCTGGAACCGGTCATTGCCCAACGCCTGGCCAGCCAGCCAGACAACCCCACCGCAGCGCTGCTGTCCATCCGGGTGATTGACCCGGCCTGCGGCAGCGGGCACTTTCTGCTGGCCGCCGCCCGTCGCCTGGCCGAAGAGCTGGCCCAGCTGCGCAGCCTGAGCGACGGCCAGGAAGGCGCCATCAAGCCCCAGGATTACCGCCATGCCCTGCGTGAGGTGATTAGCCACTGCATCTTTGGCGTGGACCGCAACCCCATGGCCATTGAGCTGGCCCGCATGGCGCTCTGGCTCGAAGGCTTTACCGAAGGCCGTCCGCTGGGTTTTCTCGACCACCACCTGCAAGTCGGCGATGCCCTGCTGGGCCTGACCGACCTTGGCGCACTGGAATACGGCATCAGCAAAGACGCCTTCAAACCCCTGAGCGGCGACGACCGTGAAACCTGCCGTGAGCTCAACAAAGCCAACACCCAGGCGCTCAAACAGCTGGAGCAACAACGCAAAAGCCCGCAGTTCAGCCTGGCACTGGAGCAAAACAACAGCCTCACCGCGCTGCAGGCACTCGAAGCCCTGCCGCAAGACGACCTGCAACACATCAGCGCCAAACAACGTGCCTACCAGGATTTTTTGCAACACAGCAAAAACAGCCCGCTGCACCACGCCGCCGACCTGCTGGTGGGCGCTTACCTGCTGGAGAAAACCCCGGATAGTCAAGACAAGATTCCCACCACCGCCAGCCTGATGCTGGAGCTGATGGCCCAGCCCGACAACCACCACGCACAACACCTGCAACAGCGCGCTGCCGCACAGGCAGCCTGCCGCGCCGCCAGCGTGTTCCATTGGCCACTGGCTTTTCCCCAGGTATTTGCCCAGGGCGGTTTTGACTGCGTGCTGGCCAACCCGCCATGGGAGCGCATCAAGCTGCAAGAAGAAGAGTTTTTTGCCACCCGCAATGCCGATGTTGCTCAAGCCAAAAACAAGGCCGAGCGCAGCCAGCGCATCCAGTGGCTCAGCGAAGGCATGCTGGCCGCCCACCTGCA
>CAYMXO010000129.1:0-3636 GCA_964394445.1 uncultured Thiopseudomonas sp. | reverse complement strand
TCCTGCAGGGCGCCACTGCAGGCGGGCCGGCGATTGAAAACTGTTTCAAAAATGGAGTGAAAATTGAAGGTTCTGTTTGTTTGTCTGGGTAATATTTGTCGCTCGCCAACCGCGGAGGGCGTATTCCGCCACGCGGTGAAGCAGGCCGGGCTGGACAGGCGCATCACCATTGATTCGGCCGGTACCGCTGACTGGCACACGGGCAAGGCGCCCGACCCGCGCACCATCAAGGCGGCAGCAAAACGAGGCTATGATTTGTCCGCTTTGCGTGCCCGCCAGGCGGTGGCCGACGATTTCCATGCGTTTGACCTGATTCTGGCCATGGACAAGAGCAACCTGGCCAACCTGAAGGCCATCCGTCCTGCAAATGGCAAGGCCGAGCTGGCGCTTTATTTGCCGCGTATGGGACAGACTGTGCAGGAAGTGCCCGACCCTTACTATGGCGGCGCTGACGGCTTCGAACAGGTACTGGATCTGCTGGAGCAGGCCAGTGCCATCCTGCTTGACGAGATAAAGGAAAAACTGTGAGTTTCACGCCGCAAGAAAATGTTGACCTGAAAGAACACAACAGCCTGGGCGTCAGTGCCCGGGCGCGTTATTTTGCTCCTGTACGCATCCAGCCACAGTTGCAGGCAGCGATGCGCTGGGCCATTGAACATGACCAGCCCTGGCTGTTGCTGGGTGGTGGCAGCAACCTGGTTCTGGCCGGGGATATTCCCGGGCTGGTCATCAAACTGGAAATGACAGGCCGGCGCGTGGTGCATGAGGATGAACAGCATGTCTGGGTGCGCGTGCAGGCCGGTGAAAACTGGCATGAGCTGGTGCGCTGGACGCTGGAGCAGGGTTGGTCCGGGCTGGAGAACCTGAGCCTGATTCCTGGCACGGCCGGTGCGGCACCGGTGCAAAATATTGGCGCTTACGGTGTCGAGCTTAAGGATGTGCTGCAGCAGGTGTTGGTACTGGATGCGGCCGATTTTGCCCTCAAGCATTTGTCGGTGGAAGACTGCGGGTTTGCCTACCGCGACAGCCTGTTCAAGCGCGAACCGGGCCGGCGGGTGATTCTCAGTGTCGATTTGCGCCTGAACAAACAGCCACAGTTGCAGCTGGATTACGGCCCGTTGCAGGCCGAGCTGGCGGCTCGCGGCATCAGCCAGCCAACGCCAATGGATGTCAGCGATGCGGTGATGGCCGTGCGTCAGTCCAAGCTGCCGGACCCGGCACAGCTGGGCAATGCCGGCAGTTTCTTCAAAAACCCGGTGGTGGATGCCCGGCAGGCGCAGCAATTGCAGCTGCAATTTCCGCAGATGGTGCAGTACCCGCTGGCCGATGGGAGGGTCAAGCTGGCGGCCGGCTGGCTGATCGAACAGGCCGGCTGGAAGGGCCAGCGCCATGGCGATGCCGGTGTGCACGAGCAACAGGCGCTGGTGCTGGTCAATCATGGCGCAGCCACAGGCGAGGACGTGCTTGCGCTGGCTGCGCAAATCAGGGAAGACATCAGCCAGCGCTATGGCGTGGAGCTGGAAATCGAGCCGGTGGTGATTGGGGCTGAGTGACAATCTGCAGCACCTGCTGATGTTGTAGCGGCGACCTGCGGTCGCCATGGAGAGCGCAGCTCTCCGCTACAGGGTGTCCGGCTGGCATAGATACCTCGTGCAGTGTGTGCACTCATGCCGCGTTGCAGGATCCGGACAGGTGCAGGCGCCAAGCACTTCAGACCGCCCCGGGCGTCGTTCGCGGCTTCAGCCGCGACCGGTGTTATGGACGGACAACCGCGGTCTGAACCGCACGCGCCATAGCGAAAGCCATCCCTGTAAAACCAGACAGGCACATTGGCAGTGCCTTCTGCCGACCGGTTTACTGCGGCTGGATGCGGATCAGCACGCCGAGATCGCCGTAGTCGATGTAGGTCAGTTCGTTGTGCGGTACAGCGGCGCTTTGGATCAGGCGTTCGCTGTGTGCCAGGTTGCCGTCGGCCTTGAATTCGTTGATCCAGAAATCCAGCTCAACCTTGTTGCTCTGGTCCTGTTCCAGCGTCATTACACCTTCGACCGGATGGTGGCCAAAGATTTCATCGCCGCTGCTCAGGGCAATCTGTACCGGGGCGGTATTTTTGTCCTGTTGCCAGACACGGTGCAGCAGCACGCTGTAGCCATTGGCCGGCACCAGGCGGCTGACCGGGTCTTCCAGCAGGCTGCTGCGCAGCTGGAAGGCTTCCAGGTGGCGGGCCTTGCCGGCCCAGTTGTCGGGTGCCAGCTTGCTGTGATGGCTGGCCTGCATGTCGCCCTGGCGGAACAGGATCAACTCGACATGGGCGCTGTCGGCCGCCCACAGGGGCAGGGCGGTGGTGGCAAGCAAAAGAAAAGAGAGCAGGCGGTTACGCATGGCAAGGGGTCCCGGTAGTTAACTGGATAGCTGGTCTAGTAAGGCATCAAGCATAGCAAAACGTTCGCTTGATGTGTTCATGGGCACGCTGAAGCGGAACACCGTGGCACCTTCAAACTTGTAGCGTTTGGGCTGGCTCTGGATCAGCTTGATCAGTTTGATCGGATCAACCGGTGTGCTGGAGCTGAATTCCAGGCGTCCGCCCTGGTCGTTGGCATCCAGTTTGATGATGCCGAGGCGGTCGGCCCTGAGCTTGAGCGAAGCCTGGGCAAACAGGTTTTTTGCCGGCTCGGGCAACAGGCCGAAACGGTCGATCATTTCCACCTGCAGGTCTTTCAATGCATCTTCATCGGCGGCCGAAGAGATGCGTTTGTAGAGCATCAGGCGCGCATGCACGTCTGGCAGATAATCCTCCGGAATCAGCGCCGGAATGCGCAGGCTGACCTGGGCGCCGTTATCCAGCGGCTGTTCCAGATCCGGCTGCTTGCCGTCCTTGATCGCCTGCACCGCACGTTCGAGCATGTCCATATATAGGCTGAAACCCACCGACTGGATCTGCCCGCTCTGGCCGTCGCCGAGCAGCTCGCCAGCGCCACGGATTTCCAGGTCGTGGGTGGCCAGCACAAAACCGGCACCCAGATCCTGGGCGTTGCTGATGGCCTCCAGGCGTTTTTCCGCGTCAGTGGTCAGCTTTTTGCCGCTGGGTACCAGCAGGTAGGCGTAGGCCTGATGGTGGCTGCGGCCAACGCGGCCGCGTAACTGGTGCAGCTGGGCCAGGCCGAACTTGTCGGCACGTTCGATCAGGATGGTGTTGGCGCTGGGTACGTCAATGCCGGTTTCGATGATGGTGGTGGCCACCAGAACGTTGGTGCGCTTGTGGTAAAAGTCGGCCATGACCTGTTCCAGTTCGCGTTCGCGCATCTGGCCATGGCCAACGCCAATGCGGGCTTCCGGCACCAGTTTGGCCAGCTCTTCGGCACATTTGTCGATGGTTTTCACGTCGTTGTGCAGGTAATACACCTGGCCACCGCGCAGCAGTTCACGCAGCAGCGCTTCCTTGATGATGGCATCCTGACGCGGCATGACAAAGGTGCGCACCGACAGCCGGCGTGCTGGCGGCGTGGCGATAATGGACAGGTCGCGCAGGTTGGAAAAGGCCATGTTCAGTGTGCGCGGAATCGGCGTGGCGGTCAGGGTGAGAATGTCCACTTCGCTGCGCAGCGCTTTCAGGCGCTCTTTCTGGCGCACGCCAAA
>CAYMXO010000128.1:0-3700 GCA_964394445.1 uncultured Thiopseudomonas sp. | reverse complement strand
TGGCCGAACTAGCTGCCTTTTCACTGTTTATCCTTGCCTTCAGCGTGACCCAGTGGCTCAGGCCGGATGTATTCATGGATGGCCGTGCGCAGCTGGACAGCTCCACCGGCTGGGCCATGACCGCAGGGTTGTTGACCTCCGGTTTTTTGGCGGCGCTGGCCGTGGAGCGGGTTCGCAAAAACCACGCCCGTCAGGCCGCTGCGCTGTTGATCGCAGCCATCGCCAGCGGCATGGTCTATGTGGTGCTCAAGCTGGGCGAATACAGCCATCTGGCCAGCGCCGGCTTTGATCTGGAATACAACACCTTCTTCACCCTGTACTGGCTGACCACGGCTTTCCACTTTCTGCATGTGCTGCTGGGGCTGGTGGTGCTGGGCATCCTCAGCGTGCTGTGTATGCGCGGCCACTTTGGCGCACACCGCTACAGCGGAATGGAGTCCGGCGTGCTCTACTGGCACATGATTGATCTGGTGTGGGTGATCCTCTTCCCGCTGGTGTATCTGCTGGGGTCGCCATGAACCGCCTAAAACACGAAGCCGTGCTGCTCGGCTGCTGGCTGGTTCTGATGCTGCTCACGCTGGGCACCGTCTACTGGGGCAGCCATGCTGGCAGCCTGCTGCTGCAAGTGGCGGTGATTTTGGTGATTGCGGTGATCAAGGCCGGCGTCATCATTGATGGCTTCATGGAGCTGTGGCACGCCTCCGGCACGTGGCGCTTGCTCATGTACGGCTGGCCGGTCGTCATGGCGCTGGTCATCGCCACCACCCTGCTGCTGTAAGCTCTGGTTTTACTTAAAGATCACGTTGCGGCATCATACCGGCTTTTCCCGCCCTGAGGGTGCTTCATGCTGATTACCGCTACCGCTGCCGGATTTGCCACCGGCGCGGGCCTTATTATTGCCATCGGCGCACAAAACGCCTTTGTACTGCGCCAAGGTTTGCAGCGCAGCCATGTTGGCCTGGTGGTCAGCGTCTGCGCCCTGAGCGATATACTGCTGATCCTGCTTGGCGTGGCCGGCATCGGTGCCTTGGTGCAGCAGTGGCCGGCGTTATTGCACGCGCTGCGTTTTGGCGGCGCGGCCTTTCTGGGCTGGTATGGCCTGCAAGCAGCACAACGGGCTTGGCGCGGAACCAGCGCCCTGAATGCCAGCCTCGACAGCGAAAGTAGTCGCCGCTCGGTATTTCTGACCTGTCTGGCCTTCACCTGGCTCAATCCGCATGTGTACCTAGACACCATGGTGCTGCTGGGCAGCCTGTCCACCCGCTATCCGGGCATGGCGCAATGGGCCTATGGCCTAGGTGCCTGTGCCGCCAGCCTGGTCTGGTTTTCCGCGCTGGGCTTCGGTGCGCGGCTGCTGCAGCCGGTGTTTCGCCAGCCTGGCGCCTGGCGGGCACTGGACGGCGGTATCGCTCTATTCATGCTGATCCTGTGTGCCTTGCTGCTATTCAACCCGCTACGCTGAGCACTGCCGCACAGGCAGCTGTCAGCCCTCAAGCAGCAGTCCGGTCTCAGTCCAGCAGCAACGGCAGCTGTTCAATCAGTGCATCCACCTGCAGCGGAGCGCGTACAAAGCCTGCCTGACGGCCATCAGGCCCGATAATCGCCAGATTGCCGCTGTGGTCAACGGTATAGCCGGGCTTTTCGGTATCGCCAGGAATGAACGGTATGCTCAGCGCCTGGCTCAGCGTTTGAATGTCCGCCAGATCGCCGCTGACACCTGCAAAGTCACGCTCAAAAAAATCCAGGTAAGCACGCAACTGCTCCAGCGTGTCACGGTGCGGATCCACGGTCACCATCACCACCTGCAGCCGGTCACGTACCGCACCCGGCAGGCGCTGATAAATCTGCCGCAGTTCGGCCAGCGTGGTCGGGCAAATATCGGGGCAATAGGTGTAACCAAAAAACACCAGTTGCCAGTGCCCTGGTGCTGCAGGCTGCGGCCAACTACCGCCCGCGGTATAGGCCAACTCCAACAGCGGCAACGCGCGCGGTTCGGCCAGCATGACAATGCCCGCCTCGCGCTGGGCCTGTGCTCCGGCATCATCCTTCGAGCTTGACCACAGAATGAACATCAGCAATACGATCGCCAGCAGCAGAACCGCCAGCCCCCCCTTGACCAGCCACATCAGGCTACGGGTATTTTTAACAGGCAACATGGCCGCTCTCCCATTCCAAACAGGCGGCTAAATTAGCACAGTGACGCTGCCTCTCGCCTGCGACAGGGCAGCGCAAGTCTGCGCCACCGCGAACGAAGCCGACCCACCCACACGCGCCACGGCAAACAGGAGTACACTGACCGCCACCTCGCCTCCCGTCTTTTCGCGTTACAAGGCCGCTGTTATGAGCTCTCCCGTCAACACCCGCCGTGGCTACATCTTAGGCTTAACCGCCTATTGCACCTGGGGCCTGTTCCCTCTGTATTTCAAGTCGCTGGACGGCATTCCAGCGCTGGAAGTGGTGGTGCACCGCGTGCTCTGGTCGGCGCTGGTGGGGGCGCTGCTGCTGGCTATTTGGCGTCATCCCGGCTGGTTGCGTAGTCTGCTGGAGCATCCTCGGCGGCTGCTGGCGCTGACCCTGTCCGGCGCGCTGATTGCCTGCAACTGGCTCACCTATGTGTGGGCGGTGCATAACGGTTATATGGTGGAGGCCAGCTTGGGGTACTACATCAACCCGCTGGTTAATGTGGTGCTGGCCATGCTGTTTTTGGGCGAGCGGCTACGCCCTCTGCAATGGGTGGCCGTCGCGCTGGCGGCAACCGGCGTCAGTCTGCAGATCATCCAGCTGGGGGTATTGCCCTGGGTGGCACTGGTGTTGGCGTTGTCCTTCGGCTTTTACGGCTTGATCCGCAAACAGGCTCCGGTCGCCGCGCTGCCTGGGTTGGCCATTGAAACTTGGCTGCTGTTGCCCTTGGCACTGGGCTGGCTGTGGCTGCATCCAGAGGCCGGAAGCAGCCAGACAGCCTTTTGGGGCACCGGACACATGCTCTGGCTCGCTGCTGCCGGCCCCATCACCCTGCTGCCGCTGCTGTGCTTCAACGAAGCCGCCAAGCACCTGCCCTATTCTGCCATCGCGTTTTTGCAGTACATCACGCCGACCGTACTGCTGTTGCTGGCCGTGCTCTGGTTTGATGAGCCGTTTGACCGCAGCTCCTGGGTGTTTTTCGGCTTTATCTGGGCTGCGCTGGCGGTGTATTCGTGGGATGCCTTGCGGGTGGTGCGTAAAAGCGCAGCAGCCTAATCACTACACACCTGCAGGTCGAGTTTGATATTGCCTTGTGGGCCTCCAATCGCGGCTAAAGCCGCTCTTACAAAGGCTACGGCAGCACGCCGGCATGGCGGGAATTGACTGCACGTTATGGCATGATGCGCGCATGAAAAAGGAGTACCGCCATGTATGAATCCAGATTCGATCCGCTGATCAGCCGCTGGGCCTTTGCCTGGCGCATCGTTATGCACCTACTGCTGGTTCTGCTGCTAACCGCCTTTTCGCTGCTGCTGGGCATGGCAGGTTACTGGCATTTTGAAGGCCACTCCTGGAGTGCGGCATTCATGCACACCAGCTTTTTGCTGTTTGGTTTTGGCCACCTGACCCAGCCACAGAGCGTTTCCGGTCAGGTGTTTCTGGGTTTTTACGGCTTTTATGCCAGTTTGTTCTTTATTGTCATTACCGCAATTTTGCTGACGCCCATCGCACACCGGTT
>CAYMXO010000127.1:0-3720 GCA_964394445.1 uncultured Thiopseudomonas sp. | reverse complement strand
GCCCTGCAAGCCTGGTGTTTGTCGCAACCCTTTTCTGGGGGGATAAGGGGCGGCTGCGCCGCCCTGCTATCGCATGTTTACTTGCAGATTACCAAAGCCTGCAAACCACTCGCGACCGCAGCCCGGCAACGCCGGGCCATCTCCCCGCCCGCACAAGGCAGACTTTGGGCCGGGGGGGGCCGGAGTCAGGCCTTAGCGGTTTGGGCCGGCTTGCCGGACCGGACCAGCGTCAGCCTGACGGAGTGCCCCATCCGGCCCAGACGCCACAGAGCAAATCCCCACACCGCGACAGCAGCCCGACAACGCCGGGCCATCTCCCCACCCGCACAAGGCAGACTTTGGGCCGGGTGGGGCCGGAGTCAGGCCTTAGCGGTTTGGGCCGGCTTGCCGGACCGAACCAGCGTCAGCCTGACGGAGCGCCCTGCCCGGCCCAGACGCTACAAAGCAAATCTCCCACCCAGCCCCAGACGCCACAGTGCAAAAATCACCTGCCAGACTTGAACCGGGTCCAGGCGCGTGTCTTGGTACGCTGTGCACTAGCTGGCAGCGGCTTGGAAATAAACAGCTTGTCCAGAACGTCCTGCGCGGGATAAACGCCCGGATCGTTGCGCACATCTTCGTCCATCAGCTCGTCGGCATGCTTGTTGGGGTTGGCGTAACCGACATAGTCGCTGATCCCGGCAATCACCGCCGGCTCCAGCAAGTAGTTGATAAAGGCATGGGCTTCGTCAACGTTACCGGCGTCGGCAGGGATGGCCAGCACGTCAAACCACAGGTTGCCGCCTTCTTTCGGAATGCTGTAAGCGATATTCACGCCATTACCGGCTTCATCGGCGCGGTCGGCAGCCTGCAGGACATCACCGGAAAAACCGGCCGCAACGCAGATATCGCCATTGGCCAGATCGGTCACGTACTTGGATGAATGGAAGTACGTCACATAAGGACGGATCTTGTTGAGTTTTTCGACCGCGGCGTCATAGTCTTTGCCGCTGGTGGAGTTGGGATCCAGGCCCATGTAGTTGAGTACAGCCGGCAGCATTTCATCGGCCGCATCCAGAAAGGCCACGCCACAGCTGCTGAGCTTTTCCATATATTCCGGCTCGAACAGGACGGCCCAGGAGTCGATCTTGTCAGTGCCAAGCACTTCTTTCACCTTGTCGACGTTGTAGCCGATGCCGTTGGTGCCCCACAGATAGGGGACGGCGTACTGGTTGTCAGGGTCGTTAACGGCTATCTGCTCCATCAGGTGCTCTTCCAGGTTGCTCCAGTTGGGCAGTTTGCTGCGATCCAGCTTCTGGAATACACCGGCCTGCACCTGGCGCGCCAGGAAGTGGTCGGACGGCACCACCACGTCATACCCGCTGCGGCCGGCCAACAGCTTGCCTTCCAGGGTTTCATTGGAGTCAAACACGTCATAAACAACGCGAATGCCGTGTTTTTCCTTGAAGTTGTCCAGCGTGCTTTCACTGATGTAATCGGACCAGTTATACACATGCACGGTGTCGGCGCTGGCCATGCCGCTGACGGACAGGCCAAGGGCTGCGGTCAGCAGCAGGGATGGAGTGATTTTGCTCAATAGTACGTCCTCACACGTTTGCTTGGTGGGTCACCTCGGACCATTCTACAAAGCCGCCCGCGACATGCAGGCGACGAAATTACACATGATTTTAACGGATTGCCGGCAGTGCCAGAACAAATCCGGTTCGCGGCCAAAGCCGCTCTTACAGGGGCGTTGGCATCTGTTGTGGCGGCCTGGACCACCATGGAGAGCGCAGCTCTCCGCTACAGGTCCCGCTAATGCACGCCGCCAGTTTTCCAGCTCTGGCCAAACACCGCGACAGCAGCCCGGCAACGCCGGGCCCCCCCTCTCAAACTGCGCGGTGCTTCGGGGCGTGTGATGGTCTGTACCAGGCCTCAGCCGGTGCGTTTCATTTTAATGAAACGTACTGGCGTCAGCCGCCGTACAGACCATCACACGCCCGGCACACAGCGCAAAACAAAACAACTACTTGCCTGATTTGATCTTGGTCCAGCTGCGGGTCATGGTGCGCTGTCCTTTGGCCGACAGATCCGGAAAGGCATACAACTTTTTCAGCATCTCGTCGCTCGGGTAGATGCCGGGGTCATTACGGTATGCCTCATCAACCAGCTCCGTTGCCGCGCTATTGGCGTTGGGGAACTGCAGATAGTTGGTCAGATCCGCCATCACCTGCGGTTGCAACAGGTAGTTGATAAATTCATGAGCCTCTTTCACGTTCCTGGCATCGGCCGGAATGCCGACCATGTCAAAGAAGGTGCCGGCACCTTCCTGCGGAATCCGGTATTCGACCCGAACCTGGCCGGTGCCTTCTTCTGCCCGTGCCTTGCTCTGGTAAATGTCGCCGGAATAACCGACTGCAACGCAGATATTGCCGTTGGCCAGATCCGAAATGTACTTGGACGAGTGGAAGTAGGTTATGTACGGGCGCACCTTCAGCAACAGCTCTTCTGCCTGGCGGATATGCTCCGGGCTTTCACTGTCCGGCGGCAGACCCAGATGGTGCATGGCGGCCGGAATCATCTCGGTGGGCGAGTCCAGCAGCGCCACACCGCATTCGCTCAGTTTGCTGACAATTTCCGGGTTGAAAATGACATCCCAGCTGTCGATGGCTGCATCACCCAGCACGGCTTTCACCTTGTCCGGGTTATAGCCAATGCCGATGGAACCCCACATGTAGGGAATCGCATACTGGTTGCCCGGATCACTGACTTCCAGGGTTTTCAACAGGTCGGCGTTCAGGTTGTCCCATTGCGGCAGCTGGCCGCGGTCCAGCTTCTGGTACACGCCAGCCTTGATCTGCTTGGCCAGGAACGGGTTGGACGGCACCACGATGTCATAGCCGGAGTGACCGGACAGCAGCTTGGCTTCCAGCACTTCGTTATTGTCGTACACGTCAAACACCACCTTGATGCCGCTCTGCTTTTCAAAGTTGCTGATGGTGTCCGGCGCAACATAGTCGGACCAGTGATACACGTGCAGCACGCGCTCGCCGGCGGCATGCACCTGGGTGGTCATGGCTGCGGCCAGTGAAATGGCAGCAAAGGGAAGAATACGTTTTTTCACGCGCACAGCTCCTGTATTTAGTCTGTTAACCGCCTGGACAAGCGGACAAATATCCACCCGGATTCGGGCAAAGCAATGTTTTAACTCAAACAAGCTTTTGTGACTGTAACGCCCTGCCGCATTCGTTTTGGTGATACGGCCACCGCAGCCATTGCGGTTCGCTTACATTCAGAAAATCTTGTTCACAGACCCGGCGTGCCTTTTCCCTGGGAGCCGATAGCAGCAAATACCTGTGCTTATGTAGACAATATCAGGCGGCCGCTTACGAAACCGCACTGGCAAGAGTGGCATAAAATACTCGTAATTGCCCCGCATCGCAAGCCAAATGGTGTTTTTCTGTGTCGCGGCAATCGGCCACACCAGCATGTACGCTACAATGATTTCTCTATATGATATGAAACCATTTTATAATTTTTGTAGTCCATAGCATGCTTCCTGCACCACAGAGGCTCACCTGCTCGGGACTGCAAGCGTTAATCGCTGCGTATACGCAGCTTCACCCTCATGGAGAGAAACATGAAAAAAATCGTACTGGGCAGCCTGTCTGCCATCGTTCTGGCTGGCAGCATGAATGCCGTCGCCATGGATGCCGAAGAAGCCATCGAATTCCGTCAGGC
>CAYMXO010000126.1:0-3724 GCA_964394445.1 uncultured Thiopseudomonas sp. | reverse complement strand
GGGCCGTGGAGGCGCTTTATCGTGACCGACCTTTCCGTGATGCTTCTGAGCGCCTAGAGCACCTATTCGGACGCTATGAAAAGCTGATTGCAGCAGAAAAGGCTAAAGCGTCGGTAAAGAAGACCAAAAAAGGATAATTGGACATGGCGAATCTGCTGACAGTTAATTACAAGCAAACGGGCAAAAGCTCCAATCTGAACGTCATGGGCATGCGGGAAATGCAGGCGCGTGTGTTTGAGTCACGGGATGCACAGTATCTGCTGCTCAAGGCACCACCAGCCTCGGGTAAATCCCGCGCCCTGATGTTCTTAGGGTTGGACAAGCTGCACAACCAGGGGCTTAAAAAAGTCATTGTAGCGGTGCCGGAAATGTCCATTGGCGGCTCGTTCCGTGACACCAGGCTAACCGAGCATGGATTCTTCGCTGACTGGGTGGTGCCGCAACGCTATAATCTTTGTATTCCAGGTGGTGAGCAAGGCAAGGTAAACACCTTCGTTGAGTTCATGGAAGACCAGACGGCCAGCACTCTTGTTTGTACGCATGCGACATTGCGGTTTGCTTACCAAAAGCTGAATCCAGGTGCATTTAATAACTGCGTACTGGCGATTGACGAGTTTCACCACACCTCTGCTGATGGCGACAACCGGCTGGGTGAGCTGATAGATGGCGTAATGAGTGGGTCAAACGCCCATATCATTGCCATGACGGGTTCGTACTTCCGTGGTGATGCTGTGCCTATCCTGCTGCCAGAGGATGAGGAGCAGTTCACACAGGTTACTTACTCGTATTACGAGCAGTTGAACGGCTACCAGTACCTGAAGTCACTCGGCATTGGCTATCACTTTTATACCGGTCGCTATTTAGATGCACTGCATGAGGTGCTGGATACCACGAAAAAAACCATCATTCACATCCCCAACGTCAACTCCGTGGAGTCCACCAAGGACAAGTATTCAGAGGTTGACCATATTCTTGACGTGATTGGTACGGTCAAGAAGAGAGACCTAAAAACTGGCATCATCACGGTGGAAGATAAATCAGGACGGCTCCTGAAAGTAGCGGACTTGGTGGATGACAACCCGCAACGTGTCGAAGTGCAAAACTATCTGCGTAATGTCTCAAGCGCAGAAGATATGGATATCATCATTGCATTGGGCATGGCTAAAGAAGGATTTGACTGGCCCTGGTGCGAGCACGTTCTAACCGTAGGTTATCGCTCGTCTCTGACCGAAATTATCCAGATTATTGGACGTGCTACTCGCGACTGTGAAGGTAAACCACACGCTCAATTTACCAATCTGATTGCCCAGCCAGACGCTGAAGATGATGACGTTAAGGTGTCGGTCAATAACATGCTCAAAGCCATCACCGTTTCTCTGTTGATGGAGCAAGTGCTGGCACCGGCAGTGAACTTCAAGCCGCGCTCACGAATGCTGCCAGGCGAGCAGGCAGCGCCGGGAACAGTGATCATTGAAGACACGACAGCACCTGTTTCGGACAAGGTGGTTAAGGCGCTGGAAAATATGGATAACATCAAGGCTGCTATCCTGCAAAAACCGGAAATTTTAGCTCCAGCTGTGACTGGCGATGCTGATCCTGAAGTACTGGAAGCAGTCGAAATTCCTAAGATTGTTGCCACCATGTATCCAGACATGGACGACAGTGAGGTACAGACGGTTTCTGAGGCTGTTCACGCTTCTATGGGTATTCAGTCACAGGGTGGGCTGTTTGATGAGTCAGAGCTGCCGGAGGGAGCGGAAATTTACGTTCCTGAAGGAGCCGAAGAAACTGAAGGCGGTTATGGACCTGATGAAACGCCAGGCGGTACAACAGTGAAGCCAATAACAACAGGTGGTGGCTCCTCATCACAGCAGCCCGAAGCCAACCGGAAGTTTGTTCAAATCGGCAAAAAATTCGTCAACATTGAGCATTTGAATGTGGATTTGATTCGGCAAATTAACCCGTTCCAAGGTGCCTATGAAATTCTCTCAAAAGCCGTTACCCCTGCTGTTCTGAAAACTATTCAGGACACGGTTGTGGCAATGCGCTCAACCATGACTGAGGACGAAGCAGTTATCTTGTGGCCTCGCATCAATGAGTTCATCAAGAACAAAGGTCGTGAGCCATCGCCTGCATCCGGTGATGCCATAGAGAAGCGGCTGGCTGAGGCGCTGGCCTATATCAAGCGTAAAGCGCAAGAGCGTAAAGCGCAGACACAGGTATAAGGGGGCGAGCATGCCACCTATTCGGCATAGCAAGGACAAGGCGGCTAACCGGCCTACACTGGACGATATTCTTAATGGCCCCGATGAGTTTGGGCTGCTGGATGTTCAGTACAAACAGGTGAGCAAAAATGCACCGATTGAGCTTTCCAATTTTGAGTCCATTAGTGTATTTATTGATGAGTACAAGCGCTTACCAAGTAATGACGGCGACTTGTCCGAAAAGCGTTTGGCAAGGCGGCTGAAAGGGTTTCTGGACAATACAGGGCTTCACCCAGCTCTCAAGCCTTACGACCGACACGGGTTGCTGCCAGAGCCAGCAGCCTGTGCTGAACCCACCGTGGTTAACTATGGCGTTTCTCCACCAGAGGATACGGCAGTGAACCCTGAGCCTGCTCCCACAACAGTGCCCGAGATCGAAAATGTCACATCGCTGGATGATATTTTTGCTAGTGCTGAATTTGGTTCGTTGGAACAGATTGATGACAGTATTTTCGATATACAGCATGTGCCAGTTGTGTCAGGTGCGGATAGAGATCAGCCGGATGAGATTGCACAACGGAAGGTCTGCGAAGACTTCTTTGAGTTTGAACACATCTTCCGTGATGTGCATGCCGGGCTGAAATCAGGTGTGGTCAAAACTGCTCGCTTTCAGCAGGCTTCCCAGGTGTCTGCTGGTGACATATTTATCATGGAAGGTGTTTTGTGCCTGATTGACGAGGTGGGTGAACATAGAGTGGATAACCAGGGGCGGTATGATCCAAGGCTCAGGGTTATCTTCGAAAACGGCACCGAGTCCAACCATTTGCTTCAGTCGTTGGCAAAGCGCCTTTATGTGGACGAGAACGGAAGGCGCATCATTCGTGATGCAGATTCAGTAGTTGATGCCTTCAACAACATATCCCACAAGGATAAGCGGGCTGGCCAGATTTATTTTGTGGCGACTTTGGGAAATAACCCGACCCTAGCAGACATTCCGAACCTCGTGAAAATCGGCTATACAGAGCTGACGGTCGAGGAACGGACGAAAAACGCAGAGCGAGATATTGCGTTTCTGGAGTCACCAGTGCGGATTTTAGCGACTATTGAGTGCTACAACCTAAACCCAAACAAGTTCGAGTCACTGATTCATGGCTTCCTGCATGCCCAGCGTTTAACGATGACGCTGACCGGTAAAAACGGCAAGCTATACAAGCCACGTGAGTGGTTTTCTGTTCCGCTTGAAACGGCCATGGAAGTGGTGAAGCGCATCATTGACGGTAGCATTGTGCGGTTTCGTATGGATAACACTACAGGCCGTCTGGTGGAAAAAAGCGCGAGTAAGCCAAGCTAAAGAGGTAATGAAAGCAAGCCCAAAGTGTTAATTTTGCCCCTGTTTTTGGAAGAAATAGAGTAAAAATTAACAAAAATACTAACGATTGTGTAAATGCTTATCAGAATCTGCTTATGAATCAAGGTGTTGTAGTTTACCCTCATGCCTGCTGGTGTATAGAACCCTACAA
>CAYMXO010000125.1:0-3749 GCA_964394445.1 uncultured Thiopseudomonas sp. | reverse complement strand
AAACTCCGGTCGCTACCGACACGTTGAGGCTGCTGACCGAGCCCAGCATGGGCAGTTTGACCAGATAATCGCAGTTCTCACGGGTCAGACGACGCATACCCTTGCCTTCGGCACCCATCACCAGCGCCAGCGGACCGGTAAGATCCTGCTGATAAATACTGACTTCGGCCTCGCCAGCGGTACCGGCAATCCATACGCCCTTCTTCTGCAGACTCTGCAGGGTACGTGACAGGTTGGTTACCGCCACCAGCGGCACCACCTCTGCTGCACCACAAGCCACCTTGCGCACAGTGGCATTGAGAGTAGCGGACTTGTCCTTGGGAATGATCACCGCATGCACCCCGGCGGCATCTGCGGTACGCAGACAGGCGCCCAGATTATGCGGATCGGTGACACCATCAAGCACCAGCAGCAACAGCGGCTCGCTGGCGCGATCCAGCAACTCGTCAAGCATGTTCTCGCCCCAGACCTGGCTCGGGCTGACCAGCGCCAGCACACCCTGGTGCACGCCTTCTGCCCGCTCATCCAGCTCGCCGCGTTCGACCTGGCGCACTTCGATCTTGCGCGCCAGCGCCTGCTCGCGCAGCGCCTCGACACTGGCATCCTGCCGGCCACGGGCCAGCAACAGCTGTTTGACGCGTTTTGGGTGATGGGTCAGCAGCGCGCCGACCGCATGAATACCATATACCTGTTCCAGATCACTCATAGTGGCCAGACTTCCTCGATTTGCTTACGGCTTTGCGTTTTCTGCCTTTGGCTGGCCTGGCTTTCTTGCCTGCCTTGTCGGCGTTCCGGGCCTTGCGGTCAGGCTTCTTGCCGCCCTTGTCAGATGTGGCTGGCACTACTTTCTTGCCAACCGGAGCGGATTGCTCGGCCGCACTGAGCTCAAAGTCGATCTTGCGCTCATCAAGGTCAACCCGCGCCACCACCACCTCGATGCTGTCGCCCAGCCGGTAGCTGCGGCCACTGCGTTCACCCACCAGCCGGTGGTAAACGGACTCGAAGTGATAGTAGTCGGCCGGCAGGGCGGTAATGTGCACCATGCCTTCGACATAGATGTCTTTCAGTTCGACAAACAGGCCAAAACCGGTCACCGAGGTCACCACGCCGTCGTAGGTTTCACCAATGCGCTCGAGCATGTACTCGCACTTGAGCCAGGTCACCACATCGCGCGTTGCCTCATCGGCACGGCGCTCGGTAACCGACACCTCGGCACCAATGCTTTCCAGTCTGGGCAGGTCGTACGGATAGATCTTTGCCTTGGGCAGCGGACCGGCTCCGGCACGCACCACATGCTCCGACTTGCGTCTGGAGCGGATCACGCTACGCACTGCACGGTGATTGAGCAGGTCGGCATAGCGGCGGATCGGCGAGGTGAAGTGGGTGTAAGTCTCGTAGTTGAGACCGAAATGCCCGATATCGTCCGGGCTGTATTCTGCCTGGCTCAGCGAGCGCAGCATGACAGTCTGGATCAAATCGAAATCAGGCCGGCCGTGCACCTGCTCCAGCAGGCGCAGATAGTCCTGGGGCGCAGGCAGCTGCTTGCCCTTGTTCAGGCTCAGGCCCAGCGTACCCAGGAAGCCCTGCAGCTTTTCCAGCTTTGCTTCCGGCGGACCATCATGAATGCGGTACAAGCCCGGCAGCTTGTGCACGTGCAAGAAGTCGGCCATGGCCACGTTGGCGCAGAGCATGCATTCTTCAATCAGCTTGTGGGCATCGTTGCGTTCGGTCGGCAGGATTTCGGCGATCTTGCGGTCCTCGCCAAACACTATGTAGGTCTCGCGGGTCTCGAAATCGATGGCGCCACGGCGCTTGCGCTGTTTGGCCAGCGCCTGATACAGCCCATACAGCTGCTGCAGATGCGGCACCAGTGCCTTGCGTTGCCTGCTGGCCGCCTTGCCTTCCTTGCTGTTGGGCTGCTCGAGAATCACACTGACCTCGTCATAGGTCAGGCGCGCATGGGAGCGAATTACCGCCTCATAAAAACTGTAGTCGAGAATCCTGCCACTGCGGGCAACCTCTATCTGGCAAACCATGGCCAGACGGTCGACATCCGGATTGAGCGAACACAGTCCATTGGACAGCACTTCCGGCAGCATGGGGATCACGCGCTCGGGAAAATAAACCGAGTTGCCACGTTTTTCCGCTTCGGCATCCAGTGCCGAACCTACCTGCACATAGTGGGATACATCGGCAATGGCGACATAGAGCTGCCAGCCACCCTGCCCCGGCACGCGTGACGGTTCACAGTAAACGGCATCGTCAAAGTCGCGGGCATCCGCACCATCAATGGTAACAAATGGCAGCTCGCGCAAATCGACACGCCTGAGCTTGTCCTTGTTGCCAACTTCTTCCTTGAAGCGTCCGGCCTCATCCAGCACGGCTTCCGGCCATTCGTGCGGAATATCATAGTTGCGAATGGCAACATCAATTTCCATACCAGGAGCCATATAGTCACCCAGTACTCTGACCACCCTGCCCTGTGCCGGCCTGCGTGCAGTGGGCCAGTTGGTAATCAGCACCTCGACCAGCTGGCCGACTTCGGCACCAGCGGACATGCCCGGACTGATGATGATTTCATGCTGCATGCGGGTATTGTCGGGAATCACCAGTCCCAGGCCATCTTCTTCATGGTAGCGGCCAACCAGGCTTTCCCGCGCCCGCTCGACCACTTCGGCAACCACACCTTCCTTGCGTCCGCGTTTGTCAAAACCCGCTACGCGTACCAGAACACGGTCACCATGAAATACGCTGCGCATCTGCACCGGGCTGAGAAAAATGTCATCGCCCTCCCCTTCCGGCAGCAACCAGCCAAAACCGTCACGATGACCCTGCACCCGGCCTGCTACCAGATCCAGCTTATCGACCGGCGCATAGGCGCCACGCCTGGTATAGACCACCTGGGCATCCCGCTCCATGGCACGCAGACGGCGACGAATAGCCTCGACATCATCTTCATCGACAAGACCGAATTCGGCACAAAGCTGTTCACGGGTCGCCGGAGCACCACGCTCGGCCAAGTGCTGCAGTATCAAAGTGCGGCTGGGAATGGGGTTTTCATATTTTTGCGCTTCTTGCGCAGCTTCGGGGTCCAACCCCTGCCAATTGGCTTTCAAAATTCAACTATCCTTATGACTCTATAAAAGGTTGCCTGAAGATTTTTTACTCCAGGGCTTTACAAATGTGTTCGGGGGTCGTATATTCTCGCCCGCACAACGCCAGAGTTGCAATGCAAATTGTGATGAATGATTGATGTATGTGCCCAGGTGGTGGAATTGGTAGACACGCTAGTTTCAGGTACTAGTGGCTTAACGGCTGTGGAAGTTCGAGTCTTCTCCTGGGCACCAAATCATGAATTACAACAAATGCACATGCATCAAGCTGGACATTATACGCTGCATGGCTTGCAAAGTCGTGAATTAAAGCTATAATTGTTGCGCTGCCCAGGTGGTGGAATTGGTAGACACGCTAGTTTCAGGTACTAGTGGCTTAACGGCTGTGGAAGTTCGAGTCTTCTCCTGGGCACCATACATCTAAAACCCTCAAGCTTTGGCTTCGAGGGTTTTTTATTGCCTGCATGCTTTACCCGCAGTCCTTCCGGACAGGCAGCACAGCGGCTCCCCGCCTGCACTGATCGACTAAACCAGACGCCCGGATCAGGCACATGCATGGGTTATCGATGCGGCTGACAGGTCTTTAGGAACCGCTGAACAAAGTCGCTCAAGCGAGCGAATTTATCAATTTTACAA
>CAYMXO010000124.1:0-3755 GCA_964394445.1 uncultured Thiopseudomonas sp. | reverse complement strand
TTTTGCCTGGTTAGAAATTCTATTTGATGCTGTGCGAACCGGCTTGTCCGGTGAGACGTTACCTCACGGGGTCAACCCGTTCGCACAAAAGGAGCGCAGGCCCTGTCTGTCAGTGTTCTCCAGCAGGGCCGCCGATGGGTGCATCCGGGCGACGCTCTTCAGGCTCGCGTGGTTCACCCGACTGCTCTGCGCTGGGCGGAGGGGTATTACCCCCGCCAGACCAGTCTTTCGGCTCGCGCACGGCAATACCGGCCATGATGTCGTCAATCTGATCGCTATCAATGGTTTCGTACTTCATCAGCGCATCGGCCATCGCATCGAGCTTGTCGCGGTTATCTTCCAGAATCTGTTTGGCCGTGGCGTAGCAGTCATCAATGATCTTGCGTACTTCCACGTCAATCAGCTTGGCGGTTTCACCGGACACATTACCAACGTGGCCACCGCCTGAGCGACCCAGATAGCTTTCGTTTTCGTCTTCGGCATACAGCAACGGACCGAGCTTTTCCGACAGACCCCACTTGGTCACCATGTTTTTGGCCAGCTGGGTGGCACGCATGATGTCATTGGACGCACCTGTGGTGACACCTTCAAAGCCCAGTGTCATTTCCTCGGCAATCCGGCCACCATACAGCGAGCAAATCTGACTGATGATGCCGCGCTTGGACAGGCTGTAACGGTCTTCTTCCGGCAGGAACATGGTCACACCCAGGGCACGGCCGCGGGGAATGATGGAAACCTTGTACACCGGATCATGCTCGGGCACCAGACGACCAACAATGGCGTGACCGGCCTCGTGATAAGCCGTGTTGAGCTTTTCCTTCTCGGACATGACCATGGACTTGCGCTCGGCACCCATCATGATCTTGTCCTTGGCCAGCTCAAATTCCTTCATGGTGACCAGGCGCTGGTCGGCACGGGCGGCAAACAGCGCCGCTTCGTTGACCAGGTTGGCCAGGTCGGCACCGGAGAAACCGGGCGTACCACGGGCAATCACGGATGCATCCACATCCTTGGCCACCGGCACCTTGCGCATGTGCACATGCAGAATCTGTTCACGGCCACGAATATCCGGCAGGCCAACCACCACCTGGCGGTCAAAGCGGCCTGGGCGCAGCAGCGCCGGGTCAAGGACGTCTGGACGGTTGGTGGCGGCAATCACGATCACGCCATCGTTGTCTTCAAAACCGTCCATCTCGACCAGCAACTGGTTCAGGGTCTGCTCGCGCTCGTCGTGACCACCGCCCATGCCGGAGCCACGATGGCGGCCGACGGCGTCAATTTCATCAATAAAGATGATGCAGGGAGCGTGCTTTTTCGCCTGCTCGAACATGTCGCGTACACGGGACGCACCCACACCCACAAACATTTCCACAAAATCGGAGCCGGAAATGGTGAAAAACGGCACCTTGGCTTCACCGGCAATCGCCTTGGCCAGCAGCGTCTTACCGGTACCGGGCTGACCCACCATCAGCACGCCACGGGGAATTTTACCGCCCAGACGCTGGAAACGGCTCGGATCGCGCAGAAACTCGACCAGCTCACCCACCTCTTCCTTGGCCTCATCACAACCGGCCACATCGGCCAGCGTGGTCTTGATCTGGTCTTCAGCCAGCAGGCGTGCCTTGCTCTTGCCAAAGCTCATCGGGTTGCCGCGGCCACCCGCCCCGCCCTGCATCTGACGCATGAAAAACATGATCAGGGCAAACACGATCAGGATCGGGAAAGCGGCCACCAGCAACTGTGTCCAGATGCTCTGGCGCTCGGGCTGTTTACCGACGATGCTGACATTGTTTTCAAGCAAGTCGCCCATCAGGCCGTTGTCCTGGATAGCCGGACGTACGGTTTCAAAGGTGGTACCGTCGGCGCGGCGACCACTGATGGTAAAGCCGTCCACGGTCACCTGCTGGACACGACCGGAGTTCACTTCCTCAAGGAAAGTGCTGTAGGTCATTCTGCCGGCATCGCTCGGTGTGGAAAAATTGTTCATTACGGTCACCAGAACAGCCGCAATAACAAACCACATCAGCAGGTTTTTCGTTAAATCATTCACGTTACAATCACCTTTGCTGCCTTTACCGCAACAGATATAAAACTGAAATATTAATGTACATCATTCAGGCTGACTTTTGCATGTGTCAGTGTAACACCGGTTCAGTTCCGCCCACCCTTTATTAGTCCAACGGATAGCGCCACGGTTCCGGGCAGTCGTTGCCCGCTGTCAGCAGCGATATGGCCCAACCCCTTACGAGCGCCGGCCGCGGGCCAGCAAATACTGCTCACGTGAGCGATCACGCGACGAAGCCGGTTTGCGCATGACAACCCTGTCAAAGTGTTCGCGTACATCTTTAAGGTACTGGTCAAAACCCTCACCCTGAAACACCTTGATCAGGAAGTCACCGCCAGGCTTGAGCACCTGTAGCGCCAGATCCAGCGCCAGCTCGCACAGATACATGGAGCCGGCCTGATCGGCCGCTCTTACCCCGCTGATATTGGGGGCCATATCGGAAATTACAAGATCAACCGGCTGGCCATTGACCGCTGCCATGATTTCGTCAAACACCTCCTGCTCGGTAAAGTCGCCCTGAATGAAGGTGACATCGGCCATGCCGTCCATCGGCAGGATATCCGAAGCAATCAACCGGCCCTTGTCCCCCACAATGCGGCTGGCCACCTGTGACCAGCCGCCCGGTGCACTGCCCAGGTCAATCACCGTCATGCCGGGCGCCATGATGCGGTCCTTTTCCTGGATCTCCAGCAGTTTGTAGCTGGCACGCGAACGATAGCCGTCCTTTTGTGCCATTTTTACATAGGGATCCGTCACGTGCTCTTTCAACCAGCGCGCACTGCTTTTTGATCGTGCCACTTGATACCTCGCGGGATGCTTCTGGGGTAGAATGCGCTCTTTTAACGCACACGGGAGTCATCCGTCATGTCGCTCACCCAGGAGCAAAAGAAACAATTCAAATCGATCGGCCATCATCTCAAGCCGGTGGTGACCGTCGCCGAGCAGGGACTGAGCGAAGGCGTCATGGCCGAGCTGGACCGCGCCCTGAATGACCACGAGCTGATCAAGATCCAGCTGCGCCTGGCCGACCGCGATGACCGGGCAGCCATTCTAACCGAGCTCTGCCAACAAAGCAGCGCCACACTGGTGCAAACAATTGGCAAAATGGCATTGATTTACCGCAAAAATCCCAATGCCAACCCAAAACTGTCGAACGTGCAGCGTTTTTGACAAGACCGGCAAAGGAGAAAAAATGACCAGCGAGCGCTTTCAGAAAGGCATGGACAAGCTCAGGGAGCTGACCGTAGCCGATGCCAACAGCCCGACCGGCCACATGGAAATCGGTGACAGCTTCAAGGATATTGCCCCGGACCTGACCCGTATCGTGGTCGAGTTTGCCTTTGGCGACATTTATGCCCGTGACGGGCTGGACAACAAGCAGAAAGTCCTGACCACGATCTCGGCACTGGTAGCCCAGGGCACCCCACAGATCGGCATGCATATAATCACCGGCCTCAATGTTGGCCTGACGCCGGACGAAATCGCCGGCTGCATCATGCACCTGATTCCCTACGTCGGCTTTCCCCGTGCGCTAAACGCGCTCAAGGTGGCCCAGGACGTCTTTGCCGAGCAAGGTGTGGCGATCAGCAACAAGCCTGAATAGTTTTGCCGGTGACCATGTAGGTCGGCCTTCATCAGCACCACCATTGCTGGCTCCTACACGCCCCTGCAGAGGCGGCTTCAGCCGCGA
>CAYMXO010000123.1:0-3857 GCA_964394445.1 uncultured Thiopseudomonas sp. | reverse complement strand
AGCCCAGCCAGGCCGGCAGCATCAGGCGGGTCTGGGTCCAGGCAAAAATCCAGGGAATCGCACGCAGGCTTTCAATACCGCCGGTACGGCGGCGTGCCGGACGGCTGCCCAGTGGCAAGCGGCCCAGCTCCTGCTCGGGCGTCGCCTGGCGGAAATAATCAACAAAGCGCGGATCCCCCACCACCACCTGCCGATAGCCTTCCAGACCATCAGCCGCCATCCGCTCCATGACAGCACGCCATTCATCCTTGGGTGCCACCGGTGGCAGATAGGTCGCTTCCAGCACGGCGGCCAGATACAGGTTGAGGTTTTGTGCCGCCACTTCCGGCAGGCCGTACTTGAAGCGGATCACCTCGCCCTGCTCGGTCGTGCGGAAACGTCCGGCGACCGATCCCGGTGGTTGCGAGAGAATCGCCTCGTGAGCCGGACCGCCACCACGCCCCACGGTGCCGCCACGGCCATGGAACAGCAGCAGCTCAACGCCGGCTTCCTGACAGACCTGCACCAGTTGTTCCTGCGCCCGGTACTGGGCCCAGGCGGCGGCAGTGGTGCCAGCATCCTTGGCCGAGTCGGAATAGCCGATCATGACTTCCTGCGGGCCGGCCAGACGTTTGCGGTAGTCCTCAAGACTCAGCAGCTGGCGGATCGCAGCGGCCGCCTGATCCAGGTCATCCAGGGTCTCGAACAGTGGCGCAACGCGCATGGCGCGGCGTACGCCGGCTTCTTTCAACAACAGCTGCACCGCCAGCACATCCGACGGCGAGGTAGCCATGGAAATCACGTAGGTACCCAGCGACTCGGTGGGCGCCCGGGCAATCACCGCGCAAGTATCCAGCACTTCGCGGGTGTCCTCGCCGGGCTGGAAGTCCTTGCTCAGCAACGGTCGTTTGTTGTTCAGCTCCTGCAGCAGGAACTGCTGGCGCTGCTCTTCACTCCACTCGGCGTAGCTGCCCAGCCCGAGCCATTCGGTAATTTCGTTGACGGCCGCGGTGTGACGTGAAGAATCCTGGCGGATATCCAGCCGTACCAGTGACAGCCCGAACGTGGTGGCGCGGCGGATGGTGTCCAGCAGGTCGCCGTCGGCAATCAGCCCCATGCCGCATTCATGCAGGGAGCGATAGCACATCAGCAGCGGATCCAGCAGTTCGGCGCGGTCATGGATAATGTCCTGCGGCAGTGGCAGATCGTTGGCGATGGCGTTTTGCAGCTCGCTGCGGGTATGCCGCAAGCGTGCACGCAGGCGCTTGAGGATGACGCGGTAAGGTTCGTCAGAATCCTCGCCGACCACCGCCTGCAGTTCCGGTGTGGCCCGCTGCATGGACAGCTCATGGGTCAGCTGGGACACATCACGCAGATAGAGGTCGGCTGCCAGCCAGCGGGCGATGCGCAGCACATGGCGGGTTACCTTGGCGGTAACGTTGGGGTTGCCGTCGCGGTCGCCTCCCATCCAGCTGGCAAAGCGGATGGGCGCAGCATTCAGCGGCAGCGGGCCGGCCCCGGCATCACGCAAGGTCTGGTCAACGTGGCGCAAAACGTTGGGAATCGCTTGCCACAGTGAGCGTTCGATCACGGCAAAGCCCCAGCGTGCCTCATCCTGGGGTGTCGGCTGGCTGCTGCGGATCTCGCTGGTGTGCCATACCTCGGCAATCAGGCTGCGCAGTTTCTGCACATGCTGCTCACGCTCTGCGGCCGGCAGCTCCTTGTGGTCCAGCTCGGCCAGCTGCTGGGCAATGAAGTCGTACTTCATGATCAGCGTGCGGCGCGACACTTCAGTCGGGTGCGCGGTCAGTACCAGTTCGATATTCAGCCCGGCAACCACCCGGTTCAGCTCCTGCGGGCATTGCTGGCAGTCTTTCAGGCGCTGCAGCACCCGCGCCAGCATCTGGTCTTCAAACGCAGCCTCTTCGTCATCACCGCGCCGGCGCATCAGGTGGTACTGGTCGGCAATGTTGGCAAGGTTGAGAAACTGGCTGAAGCCCCGGGCTACCGGCAACAGTTCGTCTTCGGCCAGCCCGGCCAGGGTTTCTTCCAGCTGCTTGCGGCCTTCCTGCGAACCACGCCGGGCGCTCTTGGCGCCGGTGCGGATCAGCTCAACCTTTTCCAGAAATTCGGCACCGCGCTGGGCCTTCATGGTCTGCCCGAGCAAATCACCGAACATGTGGACGTTATCGTGAACCCGCTGACTGATACGTGCCATGTTGCCTCCTGTTGTTATGCTTTGCGGATAATTGACACAGCATAAACTACCGCAGGGGTTACGGCTACGTGGATTCTGGTACTGGCTGCCCAGTGAGATGCAAATCGGGCAAGCAGGGAATACATGCAGTATTTGACGATGACATGCTGGCTGGACAGCTTGTAGCGGAGAGCTGCGCTTTCCATGGCGACCGCAGGTCGCCGCTGCAAAAGCGTTTCCTGCACGGCACTTGAATGTTGCACGACACCCTGCAGGAGCCACTTCAGTGGCGACCAATACCGTGAACCTGCCCGCCGCCGCTCGCGGCTGAAGCTGTACCCGGCACAGCACCTGTGTGTTGCACGATATCCTGTAGGAGCAAATTTATTCGCGAATGATGTTACAGGCAACGGACGGCGCGTTTCTTGTCGTCCACCAGCACGCCGGTCAGGCCTTTCTGTTTGTCGTCAAACAACACCACAATGCCGTCGATGCACTGGGCGTGCTGGTCGGCCGGTTTCAGCGAGGCGCGATAATCTTCGCCGGGCACGGTCTTGAGCATGGTGTACTCGGCCAGCAACAACGCGTCTTCCGGCTTGGCAAAGTGCACATAACCATAATAGGTCAGGGAAAACACCGTCACGCACACGGTCGCCACCGCAGTGGCGATCAGGTGCAGTTCGGTAAATTTCTTGGGGCTGGCTTCCGACATTTAATGCTCCGGGCGCATGTGCGGGAACAGAATGACATCACGGATCGATGGCGAGTCGGTCAGCAGCATCACCAGACGGTCGATGCCGATCCCTTCGCCGGCAGTCGGTGGCATGCCGTACTCCAGCGCACGGACAAAGTCGGCATCGTAGTGCATGGCTTCATCGTCACCGGCTTCCTTGTCGGCAACCTGATCCAGGAAACGCTGCGCCTGGTCTTCGGCATCGTTGAGTTCCGAGTAGGCGTTGGCAATCTCGCGGCCACCAATGAACAGCTCGAAACGGTCGGTTACCTCGGGATTGTTGTCGTTGCGGCGAGCCAGTGGCGACACTTCAAACGGATACTGGGTGATGAAGGTCGGCTGTTCCAGGCGGTGCTCTACGGTTTCCTCAAACACCATGGTCTGCAGCTTGCCCAGCCCTTCGTGGCCCAGCACCGGCGCACCGTGCTTCTTCGCCAGCGCACGGCAACGTTCGATGTCGTTCAGGTCATCGGCACTGATGTCCGTGTTGTACTTGAGGATGGAATCAAACAGGCTCAAACGGGCAAAGGGCTGGCCAAAGTGGAATACCTTGCCCTGGTAAGGCACATCGGTACTGCCCAGCACAGCCTGCGCCAGCTCGCGCAACAGCTCCTCGGTCAGGTCCATGTTGTCTTCGTAGTCGGCGTAGGCCTGATAGAACTCCAGCATGGTGAATTCGGGGTTGTGGCGGGTGGAGACGCCTTCGTTGCGGAAGTTGCGGTTGATCTCGAACACCTTGTCAAAACCGCCAACCACCAGACGCTTCAGATAGAGCTCGGGCGCGATGCGCAGGAACATCGGCAAGTCCAGCGCGTTGTGATGGGTTTCAAACGGCTTGGCCGCAGCGCCGCCGGGAATGGTTTGCAACATGGGTGTTTCCACTTCCAGAAAACCACGCCGGGTGAGGAAGTTGCGGATATGGCTGATCACCTTGCTGCGGATGCGGAA
>CAYMXO010000122.1:0-3859 GCA_964394445.1 uncultured Thiopseudomonas sp. | reverse complement strand
GGAACACGATTTCGTAATGACGCATAGATGCTCCTTACGGGTTGTAGCCTGCCGGGTCATTCCGGTCAGGCAAGGAGTGGATAAAAGTTCCTGTTGCAGCCTTTTACAGGTACAACAAGGGCGCACATTCTACCCGAGGGCCAGAACAAGCGCAATTAAAAGCAATAACGGATACACCGACAGATCAACACGTGCCGGCGGCATGGTCACCTCCGTTCGCGGCTGAAGCCGTTCCTGCAAAAACCGCCTGCGTGCTGCACAGCACCTGTAGGAGCCACTTCAGTGGCGATCAACTCCGTGAGCCCGCCCACCACCGTTCGCGACTGAAGCCGTTCTTACAGAGAAGCAGTGCTCAGTGCCACGACCGGGCGCGCAATGATTGCGCCAGCACCGCGACAGCAGCCCGTCGCAGGCGGGCCAACCGCCCCCGCACAAGGCAAATTCGGGCCGGGCAGGACCGGAGTCAGGCATCAGCGTAGCGCAGCCTGACGGAGTGTCCTGCCCGGCCCGGACGCCACAGTGCAAAACCACCCCTATCCCGCCCGAATGCTCCCCTTCAAAGCCCCCGCTGACGCCGGATCTCAAACAAACAAACCCCCGTAGCAACGGAAACATTCAGGCTGCTGACCGAGCCCAGCATCGGCAGTTTGACCAGATAATCACAGTGCTCGCGGGTCAGGCGACGCATGCCCTTGCCCTCGGCACCCATGACCAGCGCCAGCGGCCCGCGCAAATCCTGCTGGTAGATGCTGGCCTCGGCCTCCCCGGCAGTGCCGGCAACCCAGACCCCCTGTTTCTGCAGGCTTTGCAGCGTGCGCACCAGGTTGGTAACCGCCACCAGCGGCACCACTTCAGCCGCACCGCAGGCCACCTTGCGCACGGTAGCATTCAGCGTGGCGGACTTGTCTTTTGGAATGATCACCGCGTGCACGCCGGCCGCATCAGCCGTACGCAGGCAGGCTCCCAGGTTATGCGGGTCGGTCACACCGTCGAGCACCAACAGCAACGGCGGCTCGTCAAGCCGGTCAAGCAGCTCGCCGAGCATGGCCTCGCCCCAGATCTGGCTGGGGCTGACCAGTGCCAGCACACCCTGATGCACACCATCAACCCGCTCGTCCAGCTCGCTGCGCTCGACCGAACGCACTTCAATACGCAGCTCCTGCGCACGGCTGCGAATGCCCTCAACGCTGGCATCCTGGCGTCCGCGGGCCAGCCAGAGCTGTTTGACCCGCCTGGGGTGATGGGCCAGCAGGGCACTGACCGCATGGATACCGTATACCTGCTCCAGATCACTCATAGTAGCCAGACTTCCTCGATTTGCTTACTGCCTTGCGTTTCTTGCCAGCGCTCTTGCGCGACTTGGCCGCCGCTTTCTTGCCGGCCGGCTTCTGCTCTTCAGCTGCCGCCTTCTTTTTTCGACCGCTGCCTGCGGCCGGCTCGACTGCCGGACGCACCCGCGCCTTGACCGGCGCATCATGTTCGGCCTGACTCAGCTCGAAATCGATTTTGCGCTCATCCAGATCAACCCGCGCCACCACCACCTCGATGCTGTCACCGAGCCGGTAGCTGCGGCCGCTGCGCTCACCGACCAGACGGTGATACACCGGCTCGAAGTGATAATAGTCCGCCGGCAACGCAGTAATGTGCACCATGCCCTCAACATAGATGTCATCCAGCTCGACAAACAGGCCGAAACCGGTCACCGAGGTCACCACGCCGCTGAAGGTTTCGCCGGTGCGCTCAAGCATGAACTCGCACTTGAGCCAGGTCACCACATCACGGGTAGCCTCGTCGGCGCGACGCTCCGTCGCCGAAACCGCTACACCGATGGCTTCCAGGCGCGGCAAATCGTAAGGATAGATTTTTGCTTTGGTCAGCGCTCCCGCTCCGGCCCGAAGCACATGTGGCGACTGGCGTCGCGAACGGATGACACTGCGTACCGCACGATGGTTGAGCAGGTCCGCGTAACGGCGGATCGGCGATGTGAAGTGGGTGTAGGATTCGTAATTCAGGCCAAAGTGGCCAATATCATCCGGGCTGTATTGGGCCTGGCTCAACGAGCGCAGCATGACAGTCTGGATCAGCTCGAAATCGGGGCGCTGGCGTACTTGTTCCAGCAGGCGCAGGTAGTCTTTTGGTGTTGGTGACTGCTTGCCCTTGTTCACGCTCAGGCCAAGGGTGGCGAGAAAGCCCTGCAGTTTTTCCAGCTTGGCTTCCGGCGGACCGTCGTGAATGCGGTACAGGCCCGGCAGTTTGTGGCTGTGCAAAAAATCGGCCATGGCCACGTTGGCGCACAGCATGCACTCCTCGATCAACTTGTGCGCATCATTGCGTTCGGTCGGCAGGATTTCGGCAATTTTTCGATCCTCTCCGAACACTATGTAGGTTTCGCGGGTTTCAAAATCGATCGCGCCACGACGCTTGCGCTGCTTTGCCAGCGCCTTGTACAGGCTGTACAGCTGTTGCAGGTGCGGCACCAGTGTCTTGCGCTGACGGGCGGCAGCCTTGCCTTCCTTGCTGTCGGGGTGCTCAAGGATGGCACTCACTTCGTCATAGGTCAGCCGTGCATGGGAGCGGATCACCGCCTCGTAGAAACGGTAATCCTGAATCTTGCCACTGCGCGCTACCTGAATCTGGCACACCATGGCCAGCCGGTCCACATCAGGGTTGAGCGAGCACAGGCCGTTGGACAGCTCGACCGGCAGCATCGGAATGACCCGCTCGGGAAAATAGACCGAGTTGCCGCGTTTTTCTGCCTCGGCATCCAGCGCCGAACCCACCTGCACATAATGGGAGACATCGGCAATGGCCACATAGAGCTGCCAGCCGCCCTGTTCCGGTCCGCTGCCCGGCTCACAAAAGACGGCATCGTCAAAGTCGCGGGCATCAACGCCGTCGATGGTGACAAAGGGCAGATGGCGCAGGTCGACACGCTTGAGCTTGTCTTTTTCTGCCACCTCTTCCTTGAAGCGCCGCGCCTGTGCCAGCACCGCTTCCGGCCACTCATGGGGAATATCGTAATTGCGGATGGCCACGTCGATTTCCATGCCCGGCGCCATGTAGTCGCCAAGCACCCTGATCACCTGGCCCTGCGCCGGCATGCGCGCAGTCGGCCAGTGGCTGATGCGGACTTCGACCAGCTGGCCGACCGTAGCCCCACCCGAGCTGCCGGGCGAAATGATGATTTCGTGCTGCATGCGGGTATTGTCGGGAATGACAAAACCCAGGCCGTTTTCTTCCTGGTAACGGCCAACCAGGGTTTCGCGGGCACGCTCGACGACTTCCGCCACCACGCCTTCCTTGCGCCCGCGCTTGTCAAAACCGGCAACCCGTACCAGCACGCGGTCACCATGGAATACGCTGCGCATCTGCACCGGACTGAGGAAGATGTCATCGCCCTCGCCTTCCGGCAACAGCCAGCCAAAGCCGTCCCGGTGTCCCTGCACGCGGCCGGCCACCAGATCCAGCTTGTCCACCGGAGCATAGGCGCCGCGGCGGGTATACACCACCTGGGCATCACGCTCCATGGCGCGCAGGCGACGACGGATGGCTTCAACGTCATCCTCGGCACACAGGCCAAATTCGGTACAAAGTTGCTCGCGGGTAGCCGGCGCGCCGCGCTCGGCCAGGTGTTGCAGGATCAGGGTACGACTGGGAATGGGGTTTTCATATTTTTGCGCTTCTTGCGCGGCTTCGGGGTCTTGCCCCTGCCATTTGGCTTTCAAAATTGCTCTATCCTTTTAACTCGAAAAAATGCTGCCTGAAGATTTTTTGCTTCAGGGCTTTACAAACCTGTCCGGGGAACGTATATTCTCGCCCGCACAACGCCAGAGTTGCAATGCAAATTGTGATGAATGAT
>CAYMXO010000121.1:0-3975 GCA_964394445.1 uncultured Thiopseudomonas sp. | reverse complement strand
CCGAAGATCACCCAGAGCAGAAAGGTCAGGGCGGCAGCGGCCATCACTGCCGGCACAAACCAGGCGGTAATCTGGTTGACCAGATTCTGGATTGGCAGGCGGCTGCCCTGGGCCTGTTCCACCAGGCGGATGATTTGTGCCAGTACGGTATCACCACCGACCTTTTGCACCTCCATGCGCAACACGCCGGTCTGGTTGATGGTGCCGCCGACCAGCTGGGCGCCTTCGGTTTTTTGTACCGGAAGCGGCTCGCCATTGATCATGGATTCATCAACAAAGCTGTCGCCGGACACCACCACGCCATCCAGCGGGATGCGCTCGCCGGGACGGATTTCCAGGGTTTTGCCAACGGTCACGTCCTCGATCGGCACATCCTTGGCATTGCCACAACAGGTGATGGTGCGGGCGGTTTTGACTTGCAGCTTGAGCAAGCCCTGAATGGCTTCGGAGGTGTTGCTCTTGGCCTTGTTTTCCATATAACGGCCAAGCAGGATCAGCGCGATGATGACGCCGACCGCTTCGTAATAGACGTTGACCGTGCCTTCCGGCAACACCCCGGGAATAAAGGTGGCGACCAGCGAATAACTGAAGGCTGAGCCGGTACCCAGCGCCACCAGCGCATTCATGTCCGGTTGCCAGCGTAGCAGGCCACGCACACCGGCTTTAATCAATGGCCAGCCGGGGCCGAAAAATACGCCACCAGCCAGCAGTGCCTGGATGATCCAGTTGGTTTTCTGGCCCAGCAGGGTGTTCAGCCAGTCATGGAAGGCGGGAAACACATGGCCGCCCATTTCCATGATGAACAGGGGAATGGCCAGGGCAAAGGCGATGATCAGTGATTTTTTCAGCCCGGCTACGGTCTCGGCAAAGTGGGCGCCGGGCGCAGTCTGTTGCTTTGCCGGTCCGTCATCAATGCGCTGCGCCGGATAGCCCTGTTCGGTCAGAAAAGCGCTCAGGCGGGAAAAATCCACATCCGTGTATTCAATGCGGGCACGGCCGGTGGCCAGGTTAACCTCGGCGTTGACCACGCCAGGAAAGGCGTTCAGCTGTTTTTCAACCCGGCCAACACAGGACGCGCAGGTCATGCCTTTGACTTCCAGCTCGGCTTCGGCGGTTTTTGGCATGAAGCCAAGCCCTTCGATGGCCTGCACCAGAGCGGCTGCGCTTTGTTGTTCGTCGTGGCGTACCCGGGCCTTGCCGGTGGCCAGGTTGACATTGACGTCCTGTACCCCGGGCAGGGCGGACAGTTCGCGTTCGATACGGCCTACACAGGACGCGCAGGTCATGCCCTCAACACGAACTTCAAAATCTTGCAGAGTCGACATGATGATTTCCATTCGTTGATATTTTCGTCAAGGATAAACCTTTACATGATGGTAAGGTCAAGGGCCGGCCGGCGGAGCATCGTGGCCAGCGGCGGGGCCGGCCGGAGCCTTCCCGGTGCAGATACTTTGCCGGTATGGCGGGGAACCTTGCCGGTTTTGTGCTTTCAGACATGCCCACATAAACTATGGTTTGACTGGCACTGTGCTGCTAAGCTTGCGTGTCTTTTATTCCAGACAGTATTACAAGGATCAATCCATGAAGTTAAAACATCTGGCCGCAGTGGTGGCTGTAGCAACCCTGACTCTGACCGGCTGTGACAACAAGGCTGCCGACAGCAAGCTGGACCTGAAAACCCCTGCACAAAAGGTGTCCTATGGTATTGGCCTGACCATGGGCAAAAACCTCAAGGAAGACGGCATGGATGATATCAACCCACAGGCCGTGGCCGCGGGGATTGCCGATGCCCTGTCTGGTGGCGAGCAGCGTGTTGGTGATGAAGACCTGATGGAAGCCTTCATGTTTGTGCAGAAGCGCGCCGAAGAAAAAATGAATGCCCTGAACGATGCTACGGCCAAGGCCGGCAAAGAGTATCTGGCAGAAAACGCCAAGCGTGACGGTGTGACCACCACCGAGTCAGGCCTGCAGTACGAAGTGCTGACTGCCGCCGAAGGCAACAAGCCTGCTGCCGGCGATACCGTGAGTGTTCACTACACCGGCACCCTGATTGATGGCAGCGTATTTGACAGCTCCATTGAACGTGGTGAACCGGTCGAGTTTCCGGTCATGGCTGTCATCCCTGGCTGGGTCGAGGCGCTGCAGCTGATGAGCGTGGGTGAAAAGTACCGTCTGGTGATCCCCAGCGAGCTGGCTTACGGTGCGCAAAGCCCGACTCCGGCGATTCCGGCCAACTCCACCCTGGTGTTCGAAGTGGAATTGCTGGGCATTGTGGGGCAGGACGCTGCTGCTGAAAGCGCCGAAGAAGAAAGCCCGGCTGCAGAAGAGGCCGATGCCTCCGGTGCGCAGGAATAGTTGGTTGCCATGGATATCCAGGTCATTTACCGCGAGGGCAAGCCGGATTATGCCGTGTTGCCCTGGGCTGATTTCCAGCAGTTGCTGCGTGAAGCCGGGCGAGACTCCAGAGGTGAAGGCTTTGCTCGCGAACCGGAGCCCATGGCAGCCGTTCCGTTGAGCAGCTTGCGCAGCCTGCGCGAAGAGCACAAGCTGACACTGGAAGCCCTGGCCAGAGAGGCCGGAATCAGTCCGGCTTACCTGCACATGATCGAAAACGGCGAGCGTGAGCCCAGCGCCGTGTTGTTGCGGGCTTTTGGCCGTATCTTCAATGTGCGGCAGTGGGATGACTGAGCAGGCTGATGCTTTGCCAGCCTTGTTGCTTGAGCAGCTGGCGCTGGCGGGCCGGCAGCGTTCGGTATTGACATACCGTCAGTTGCTGGATGCACTGCCGTTGCAGGTGCCGAAGATGCAGCAGCTGGCAGGCTTGCTGGAACAGCTGTGCGAGTCGGATGCAAGCCGCGGCTGGCCGCTGCGCAGTGCACTGGTGGTCAGCCAGGCGGGCAGCAGACTGCCGCGGCCCGGCTTTTTTCAGTACCTGGCGCAAGCCGGTATCATGGACATGCCTGACA
The DNA here is from genome assembly GCA_964394445.1 of uncultured Thiopseudomonas sp. Classification (GTDB taxonomy): domain Bacteria; phylum Pseudomonadota; class Gammaproteobacteria; order Pseudomonadales; family Pseudomonadaceae; genus Thiopseudomonas. The sequence goes on along the minus strand of CAYMXO010000121.1, from coordinate 1,009 downwards.
GTGAAACGGCTGCGCGACTCTGGCACGAGCAAGAGTTGCAGCGTATTTTTACCTTTGCATACCCCGGGGGTGGATGATGTTTATCTGGAAGTGGCGTGCCAAACTGGGCTACTGGCTGGCCAGGCAGCTGTTCAACCAGCGCTGGGCGGTGGAAAACGACCGGTTGTGGGAGTGGATGCAAAGTCAGTTTGCCCGCATGACAAAATATGACGACACCGGAGCAAAGGCTTTCTATGGCCATTTGCTGCTGCACAAGGGCCAGGGCATGGGTGCGCGCAACGAAGGTGTGCGTTTATTGCGTCTGGCTGCCCAGGGCGGTGATGCAAAATCTGCTTACCAGCTGGGGGTTTACTCGCTGCAGGAAAGCATTCACCAGGCCGGCGATCCGCAGCAGGCTGCAGACTGGTTTGAACTGGCCTTGCAGCACGGCCATCCGGCTGCCGGAATCAAGCTGCTGCAGTTATATGGTGAGGAAGGCCCGGCGCAAACCCGGGACGAGAAAAAAGCTGTGCGTATCCGTCAGCAGCTGGGCGAGCATCCGCTGGTCTGATCTTTGCCTGCAGGCAAGGCTGCAACAGCTGCATGGGTCAAATCGGACATGACCCTGTCCGTGCGATGAAGTTGTAGTAGGATGGTTAAGTAATTCGGAAATTGTTTGTCCGGCAAACATTCCGTTCGTTTCAGCCATTGACTGGAAGCTGCTTATGACCGACCTGATTCGCTCTGCCTACTCCGATACAAGCATGGATTTTTCCGATCCGGCCCTGCAGGTTGCCTTTGGTACCTCCGGGCACCGGGGGTCGCCGCTCAAGCATACCTTCAACCAGCCGCATCTACTGGCCATTGCCCAGTCGGTTGTCGATTATCGTGTGCAGGCCGGCACTGACGGTCCGTTGTTTCTGGGCCGGGACACCCATGCGGCATCATTGCCGGCCTGGGAGACCGTATTGCAGGTGCTGGTGGCCAACGGAGTAGACGTGCGGGTGGCCGCCGACAACCAGGTGACAGC
>CAYMXO010000120.1:0-3981 GCA_964394445.1 uncultured Thiopseudomonas sp. | reverse complement strand
GTCGGCCGTTGGTGTTGCTGTTCTGATAATGATGCGGGTGGTTGGAAATCTGTTCGCGGCTAAAGCCGCTCCTACATAACTGCGACTTTACTGTGCTGGCTGCATTCTCTTGCGAATGGCACTGCGCAGCAGGGCTGCAAACAGGCCGAGCATGCCCCCAAGGACAACGCCAACAGCAACAATCATGGTCTTTTTGGGCTTGATTGGGCTGGCAGGTTGCACTGCAAGCTGGTCAACGCTGACCATTTTCAGGTTGTCCATGTTGACTTTGAGCCCTTTCAGGCGGCTGATTTCTTTATATTGCTCGGCCAGCTCGGCCAAAAACAGGTCGTCGTTTTCGCGTGATTTGAGAATTTCAACTTGGCGGTTATGCTCGAGCAGCTTCAGCTCTTGGGCAATCTCTACAATGCGGCCACTGGTGAAGTCATCATTTTCACGACTGAGCAGGTTCTGCTTTTCAGCCTCAAGCGCCTCTGTACCCATAAAGTACAGCGGTATGTTTTGGTTGTTGACTTCGGTTTTGATCACGCTACCAGACACACGGGTACCTTCGCCCATGCTAGAGGGTGTTGTGGGCTTTTTGATGCCAAGCGAGCTGGCAATGGTAATGGCTTCGTCCAGCTGCATGATGCGGTTTTACGGCGGGTTTTCAGGGCTAAGCGTAAGGCCTCCAGCTCGTCTTGCAACTGCAGTCGCTTGAGCGTGTCCTTTTCGCTAAGCAGAGCTACTTTGGCATCTTTTTCTGCGTTATAGCCTGCTCTCAGCACTTCAAGCCTGCGATTAATAGTGTCCAGCTTGTTGTCGATAACCACTGTCAGGTCTTGGGTTAGACGCTCACGCTCCACATCGGTCGCATAACGAATCAGGCCATTGACAATGGACGGGCCGTCCAGCTGTTTGCTGTATTCAAGCTGCAAGCCTACATATGAGCTGAATGTATTGGCTTTCTTTGGGTCGGGGTCGGGCTTGAGCACTTTGAAGCTTTCACGATTAATACGCTCGAAGTTTTGCTCCAGACTGCGTCCTTCCTGAATAACGGGTTCAAACAACTCCGTATTACTTTTGAAGTACTCAAAACGCACCTCATAAGACTCCAGAGCAGCACCTACTCTTGTCAATGCTTCGCCGGGCGAAAGTGAGTACACATCCAAGCTGTTAAGCTGGTCGAGGTCTTTGATCTTGGCCGGTTTGAGGATGCTGGCTGTTTGGTAGACGGGCGTTGCCACCAGTGCGTAGATCAGCGCCAGTACTGTTACCGCTGCTGTGACGATGACGACTAGGATGCGCTCTTGCCAGATGCTTTGCGCCAGTTCAAACAGATCAATTTCATCATCAAACACAGGCGGTTGGGATACGGGCGTCGGGGTGGTCATCGGGTGTCTGCTCCAGGGCATGTGAACAAACGCGTAATTATATACCAACCTGCGATCAGGATAATAGCCAGCGCGGGCTGGCTGCGATTCCCGCAGGAACCATTACCGCTGCCTCTGCACGATCCCCCTGTTAAGAGCCCTGTTAAGAGCCCTGTAGAAGCCACTGTAGGAGCCACTTCAGTGGCGAACAATATCATTACCAAACCCCAATGCTACAGCCCCTTTTCGGCGGCTGGCCCGGCCCCGGTTCGTGGCTGAAGCCGCTTGCACAAATAACACCACAGGTGTGCTACCTGGGGCAGAGCTCTTTGCCAACACGGTGGATATGCTCAACCAGATCCGGGTTTTCGATCTGGTGTAGCAGGGACAGGTCTACTGTCCAGGGCAGCAGCAGGTCATCAATTCTGTTTTCTATCTGTAGTAACGCTTCAAGGCCTAGCGCGGGCGCGATCAGGCTGAGGTCAATATCCGAGCCGGGGCGGTAATTGCCTTTGGCACGGGAGCCATATACCAGCGCGCGCTGAATCTCCGGGTAACCCTGGAATACCCTGCACAATTGCTCTACCGCATGGGCCGGCAGGCCAAATTTGTCACTCATGCCTGCTCTCCGGCCAGATCGTGCATGTGACTTTCAAACCGGTCAAACAATTGATGATAGCTGCCAAGGATCTTGCCACAAATTTCATTGGCTACGGCTTCGTTATAGGTGTGCGAGGACTGGTTGCGGCTTTTGATCATTTCCATCCAGCCCTCTCCATCTTCAATCAGCCCTGCCTTAAAAGCACTACGAATGGCGTCACGGGACCCGGTGATATCCGGATTGCCCTGGTAGACGAAGTAATCCTTCATCAGGTTCCAGGCCAGTTCAAAAACAAACTCGAATGCCTGGATCAAGCCCTGTTTTTCCAGATCGCTAAGGTCGCGTGTTGCCGCCAGAGCGACCGCATCGGTTAGCCGTTGACGGGCCCTTTTATAGTTGGAGAGGCGCTGTACCCAGCGGATATCTTGCATCTTGTTTACCTGTAGCAGTTGAACGATACGTATCGCACACGAGATGGCTGGCGCCATAAGGTAAATTATGGGCTTACATCCGACATTTCGGTTCGCGTGTTTGGCTGTGAAGTATAGCAAGCCGCTGCAACGGGAGTGTGCGGCATCTGCCGGCTCAAAACGGGCTGAATACAATTCCGGCAGAAGCCAATACAGCTGCCACTGCAGGAGCCACTTCAGTGGCGAACAATGCCATTGCCCTACCCCAATGCTGCAGCCCCTTTTCGGTGGCTGGCCCGGCCCCGGTTCGCGGCTCAAGCCGCTCCGACAGGGGGCGGGAGGGGTGCGAGGCCGGGTTTTAGCGTCCGCGCAAAAACAGTTTGTCGAGCTCGTCGAGGCTGAGCTGGGTCCAGGTGGGTCGGCCGTGGTTGCACTGGCCGCTGCGTTCGGTGATTTCCATGTCGCGCAGCAGGGCGTTCATTTCCGGCAGGGTAAGCTGGCGGTTGGCGCGTACGGCGCCGTGGCAGGCCATGGTGGCGAGCAGTTCGTTGATGTGGGCCTGAATGCGGTCGCTGGTGCCGTATTCCATCAGGTCGCTCAGCACATCGCGTACCAGATGCTCGGCCCGGGCCTGTTTCAGCAGCGCGGGAATCTGGCGGATCGCCAGGCTTTCACTGCCCATGCGTTGCAGCTCGAAGCCCAGTCTGGCGAACCAGTCGGCATGTTCTTCGGCGCAATCCACTTCACGCTCGCTCAGCGCCATGCTCTGCGGCACCAACAACGGCTGGCCGCGCAACCCTTCCACGGCCATGGCGGTTTTCAGGCGTTCGTACATGACCCGCTCATGGGCAGCGTGCATATCGACCAGCACCAGTCCCTGCTTGTTCTCGGCCAGAATATAAATGCCCTTGAGCTGCGCCAGTGCGTAACCCAGTGGCGGGACCTGCTCGTCTTCGCCAACCTGTACCGGACTGCCCAGCGGGGCGGTAAAGTTTTGATAGGCTTCGGCACGGACGCCGCTGAAACCGGCCTGCTGCGGACGGCCCTGAAAAAAACCGCCCCCTGTCCCGCCACCTGAGCTGCTGTCCGCTGTACCGGACGGGCTGTCGGCAAAAGGAGCCGTCTGCGCCAATAGCGGCTCGCGCAGATCCAGCCCGGATTGCCCGGCAAATTCGCCACCGGCAAGCCCTGTGGCCCTGGGCAGCTCCAGCGGGGCGGTACCGGCCGGCGCGGCCAGCTCGTCACCCGGGCGCACATCGGCCAGGCTGCGGTTGAGCACGGAATACAGGAAGTTGTGCACGGTGCGGCCATCGCGAAAACGCACTTCATGTTTGGTCGGGTGGACGTTGACATCGACCAGATTCGGGTCCAGCTCCAGATAAAGCACAAAGGCCGGATGGCGGCCGCCGTAGAGCACGTCACGATAGGCCTGGCGCACGGCATGGCCGACCAGCTTGTCGCGCACGATGCGGCCGTTGACGTAGAAATACTGCATGTCGGCCTGGCTGCGCGAGAAGGTCGGCAGACCAACCCAGCCGTGCAAACGCAAGCCGTTGCGCTCGACATCAATTGGCAGTGCCTGTTCCAGAAAGCCCTCGCCCAGCAGCTGACCGATGCG
>CAYMXO010000119.1:0-4018 GCA_964394445.1 uncultured Thiopseudomonas sp. | reverse complement strand
AATCAGACAGGAAAACCGCCTGATGCTCGTACACCAGATTTGACCATAACTCCATCCATCCGGCATTCACACAAAATCTGACTTTGTGGCGCTTTCGCGAGAGCCAAAAGATTTATAAAAGTCATGTATAATGCGGCGGAGGCCAAAATGGATTTGCCAACTTTTTGCAGATCACAACTACCACCCAAACATTCCTATCCAAGTGAGGTTTTGAAATGGTTGCTGTTGCCCTTACACAAAAAGTTAAAAGTATCGAAAAACTTCTTCCTCACTGTGTACGCCGGCGCTACCCGGCAAAGAGCACCATTATCTACGCGGGCGACCCGTGCGAATCCCTGTACTTCATCACCAAGGGTTCGGTGACCATTCTAATCGAAGACGATGAAGGCAAGGAAATGATCATCGCCTATCTCAACGCAGGCGATGTGATTGGCGAGCTTGGGCTGTTCAACAAGGAACAGGAAAACCTGCGCAGTGCCTGGGCCCGGGCGCGCACCGACTGTGAAGTGGCCGAGATTACCTACAGCAAGTATCTGGAACTGTCCAAAGACGATCCGGAATACATCTACCTGCTTGGTTGCCAGATGGCCGACCGCCTGCGTAACACCACGCGCAAGGTGGGCGACCTTGCATTCCTCGATGTGACCGGCCGTGTTGCCCGTACCCTGCTGGATCTATGCAAGCAGCCCGACGCCATGACCCACCCTGAAGGAATGCAAATCAAAATTACCCGCCAGGAGATCGGCCGCATTGTTGGCTGTTCGCGGGAAATGGTCGGTCGCGTATTGAAAGACCTGGAAGAAAGGGGCCTGATCGACGTCAAGGGCAAAACCATGGTGGTATTCGGTACCCGTTAACAAGCCGAAGCCTCCCTTTCGCCGCCCGCCAAAAAGCTTTCTCGCCGGACGGCTTTCTTCCGCCCGGCATGACAGGCTCAGCGCCGCACCGGACGCTTTTGCAGTTTGCGCTGCAAGGTTCGGCGATGCATGCCCAGGGCTCTAGCCGTGGCAGAAATATTCCCTTCATGCTCAGCCAGCACGCGCTGGATATGCTCCCACTGCAAACGGTCAACCGAAATCGGGTTTTCCGGTACCAGATTTTCTACTTCCGCACGATCCGACAGCAACGCGACCAACACATCATCCGCATCTGCCGGCTTGCAGAGGTAGTTGCGTGCCCCCCTCTTGATAGCCTCAACCGCAGTGGCAATGCTGGAATAACCGGTCAGGATCACTACCTGCATGTCTGCATCCAGCTCCAGCAGCTGCGGCAACAGAACCAGCCCCGAGTCACCCTCCATTTTCAAGTCAAGCACGGCATAGTCAGGAATATCCTGCCTTGCCACCTCCAATCCCTCCTCGGCGGATCCGGCAACCGAAACCCGCAGCCCGCGACGGGTCATGGCACGGGACATGACATGGGTAAAGGTTTCATCATCATCCACCAGCAAAATATGCGGTTGCTCGTCCGCAGGAAACAGGCTTTGCTCAGTCATCTCATTCTCCTTGGGAAAACAGCTGCGAGTCACGCGGCAGGCACAGCTCGGTAAGGGTACCGCCGCCCTCGCGCTTATAAAGTTTTACACTGCCACCGGCACGGGTAACACTGGCCTGACTCAAAAACAGGCCAAGCCCCAGGCCTTTGCCCTTGGTGGTAATAAAGGGTTTGCCAAACTGTTCAGCAATCTGTAATGGCACTCCAGCTCCATGGTCCCGGATGCTGATGCACACCCGTTGCTGATCCCAGTGCAAATGAATTGCCAGGTTATCCGGGCAGGCATCAGTAGCGTTATTCAGCAAATTCAGCAGTGCCTGTCCAAGATCAGCCGGTGCGGCAATCATGGGCATACGATCGACACCGTCATAATCATAGGTATAAGTTGCTTCCGGGCGCATCAGATGCCAGCGGTTGAGGCTCTCCTCGAACCAGTCAACCAGCCCTTGCTCACGGACCGTATGCCGCCGGTCTGCTTCGGCGGCACGTACAAGACTCTGCAGCGTGCTTCTGCAAAGGCGCACCTGCTCCTGCAGCAAGGCCAAATCCTCCTGCAAACCATGTTTGTCGCGGTATTCCTGGCGCAGTTCGCCAAGCAGCACGCTCATGGTCGACAAGGGCGTGCCCAGCTCGTGTGCGGCACCGGCAGCCTGCGTTGCAACAGCCAGCAACTGCTGGTCACGTAATGCCTCCTCGCGGTGTCCGGCCTGCAGCTCCTCCTGATCACGCACTGCCTGAGCCATTTTCGATACAAAAAAAGTAATAAACGCGGCAGAAAGGGCGAAGTTCAGCCACATGCCAAACAGGTGCAGGCTGATCAGCAATGAATCGTACTGCTGGCCCTCGATGTGCAGCGGCTCATACCAGATCAGCAATACTGTATACCCGCTCAGCGCCAACCCGCTAAGGACTGCCGGGTAAATCCAGGGCAGTGTTGCCGCAGCAATGGTCAACGGCACAAGGTAGTAGGCAACAAAGGGGTTGGTCGACCCGCCGGTGTAGTACAGCAGCAGACTGTGCAGTAGCAAGTCAAAGCACAGCTGCACGGCAAACTCGAGTTCGGTCACCGGCCAGTGCAGCCGCACACGCAAAACCGTCAAACCATAAACACCAATGGCCACCAGCAGCACCACCAACAGTGGTTCCCACGACAGGCTAACCAGCTGACTGAGGTACACAGCAGCCAGAGTAACGACCTGGAACAGCAACACCAGCATACGAATCCATGACAGGCGACACAGGTTTTGGCGACTGGCTGATAAAAAGCGGGAAGTGTCCGGCACGTTGGGGGGGCTCCAGGTTTTGTAGTGACGGCCTGCTCGCAGGTATAAAAAACGCCCACCAGCCTTGGCCATAACCGGCTTGCTGAAAGGGCCTGCAGGCAGGAACCGCTCAGCGAAGCCCTAGTATATTCCAAAGATTCTATCGCACCGACAACGTCACCGCGACAACATGTCCTATGTGAAAGCAAAGCCTGTGCTAATCTGCTCGCCATAACCCAACACCTTCAGCTTACACAGGTAAGAGTCATGAGAAACAAGCTTGTCCTTGCAGCCCTGATTGCCGGCGGCCTGCATATCGCACCGTCCCAGGCCGAAAACGATGCCTATAACAGGGTCTCCTTGCAGGCCGAAGCCAGCACCCGTATTCCACATGACCTGATGCACGTCACTTTATATACGGAAGATCGCAACAGTGACGCAGCCAGTTTGGCACAAAGCATAACCCGCACCCTGAATCAGGCCATCAGCAGGGGCAAGGAAACACCGGATGTACAGATCTCCCTCGGCAGCCGCAACAGCAGCCCTGTGTATGACGACAAAGGCAAGAAAATCATCGCCTGGCGGGAAAGGGCCGAACTGCGCCTGGAAAGCACCGATTTTGCCCGGATCGCCGCGTTGACTGGAGAGCTGCTGCAAACCATGAACATGGGCTCAATGCGCTTCAGCGTTGCCGAAAGCACACGCCTACAACACGAAGAACAGCTGCTGGAACAGGCCATTGCGGCCTTTAGCAGCCGTGCTCAGCTGGCTGCCCGCAGCCTCGGCGGCAAGGACTATCGTCTGGTCAACCTCGACCTGAGGAGCCAGGGCGGGTACCAGCCGCCCATGTACAGCCGCGCAGTCATGATGAGCGCTCCTGCCATGGACGAAAGCAGCACACCCATGGTTGAAGCCGGCGATTCCGAATTGAAGATGGTCGCCAACGGGATGATCGAGGTACGCAAATAAGCTTGTACCCGGCTTTAGCGGGCCTGCCTCACGAAGCCCTGCCTTGCCAGCAAGTGTCCGTATGCCCGCTTCCAGCTCAACAGCAGAAAACATGCTTGCAAGGTCAACAAGCCCTGCCAGACATATCCTAAGGTCAAATACAAACAAGAATAACTTGCATCTTGCTTTACATCGCAAATGCGAACCAATATCATGCGCGGCATTCGAACAACAGGAGGCCGCCATGCGCCGCTCATTTACCGGCTCTTCGCATTTAAGGGTGTAGCTGGTTTCTAAACCCTCCCGACTTCAGC
>CAYMXO010000118.1:0-4032 GCA_964394445.1 uncultured Thiopseudomonas sp. | reverse complement strand
TGCTGGCCAGGTGCTGGAAGATGGCGTTGGCAATACCCAGGTTGCCTTCGGAGTTCTCGAAGTCGATCGGGTTGACCTTGTGCGGCATGGTGGACGAGCCGATTTCGCCGGCGACAGTCTTCTGCTTGAAGTAACCGAGGGAAATGTAGCCCCAGACATCGCGGTCAAAGTCGAGCAGGATGGTGTTGAAGCGGGCGATGGCATCGAACAGCTCGGCAATGTAGTCGTGCGGTTCGATCTGGGTGGTGTAGGGGTTGAAGGTCAGGCCCAGGTCTTTTTCGATGAATTCGCGGGCGTTGGCTTCCCAGTCGATGCCCGGGTAGGCGGACAGGTGGGCGTTGTAGTTGCCAACGGCGCCGTTGATCTTGCCCAGCAGCTCGATGTTTTCGACCTGCTTGATCTGGCGTTCCAGACGATAAACCACGTTGGCCATTTCCTTGCCCAGAGTGGTGGGCGAGGCCGGCTGGCCGTGGGTGCGTGACAGCATGGGAACGGCGGCAAGCTCATGGGCCAGCTTGCGGATGCTTTCGGCAACCGAGCGCATCAGTGGCAGCAGCACCTGATCACGGCCTTCGCGCAACATCAGCGCGTGGGACAGGTTGTTGATGTCTTCACTGGTGCAGGCAAAGTGGATGAACTCGCTGACTTTGGCCAGTTCGGGCAGCTTTTGTGCCTGCTCCTTGAGCAGGTATTCCACGGCTTTGACGTCATGGTTGGTGGTGCGCTCAAACTCTTTTACGCGCTGGGCGTGTTCCAGCTGGAAATTTTCTGCCAGCTGGTCGAGCAGCTCTTTGGCTTCGGCAGAAAAGGGAGGGACCTCGTTGATCAGCGGATGAGAAGCCAGGCGCTGCAGCCAGCGCACCTCAACATGCACGCGGTTACGGATCAGGCCGTATTCGCTGAAGATGTTGCGCAGGGCAACAGTGCGGCTGCCGTAGCGGCCGTCAACGGGAGAAATAGCAGTGAGCGCGGATAGTTCCATGGGTAGTCTCTTGTGTTAGCCGAAAATAAATGCGGCGAATTGTACAGGAATCACAGGGCTTTTGCTCACCCTGCTGCCGGCACAGGGGCTGCAGGAGCCACTTTGGTGGCGAATACTGCTGTGCAACCGGGCGCTATGGGTCGCGGCTAAAGCCACTCGTACAGGAGCTGGCGTCAGGGACCGTAAAGCCTGTGCGGCAGCCAGGTGGCGATTTGCGGAAAGACCAGCAACACAATGATGGCGACCAGCTGCAGTAGCACAAAGGGGGCTACGCCGCGGTAAATTTGCCAGGTGGAAATGCTGGCCGGTGCCACGCCGCGCAGGTAGAACAGCGAGAAGCCGAAGGGCGGAGTAAGGAAGCTGGTTTGCAGGTTGACCGCAACAATCACCGCCAGCCAGACCGGGTCGACATCCATCATCAGCAGGATCGGCGCGGTGATTGGCAGCACGATAAAGATGATTTCCATGGCATCCAGCACAAAGCCGAGCAGAAACATCAGCAGCATGACAAACAGGATGGCGCCCAGGGTGCCGCCGGGCAGGGCGTTGAGAAAGCCGCTGACCAGTTCGTCACCGCCGAGCATGCGGAACACCAGGGAAAACACCGAGGCACCCAGCAGGATGATGAACACCATGGAGGTGATGTTGGCCGTGGCCTGCATCACCGCCTTGAGGTTGGCGTAGGTGAGCTTGCGCTGGCTCGCGGCCAGCAGCATGGCGCCAATGGAGCCGACCGAGGCGGATTCGGTTGGTGTGGCAATGCCGGAGAGAATCGAGCCGAGCACGGCGATGACCAGCAGCAGTGGCGGCAGCAGGCTGGTGAGCACATCGCGGCCGAGGCGGGCGCGTTCTTCGGCGGTGGTTTCCAGCGCCGGGCAGCTTTGCGGGTCTTTGACGGCCTTGTATGTCAGCCAGAGCAGATAAAGACCAACCAGCATCAGGCCGGGCAGCAAGGCGCCGGCAAACAGGTCGCCAACCGAGACGGTAGAGGGCGCAAAGTTGCCTTTTTCCATTTGCACCTGGGCATTGATGGTGGACATCATGTCGCCCATGAAAATCAGCACGGTCGATGGCGGAATGATTTGCCCCAGTGTTCCGGATGCGCAAATCACGCCGCTGGCCAGCCGTGGATCATAGCCGGAGCGCAGCATCGCCGGCAGCGACAACAGCCCCATGGTGACGACGGTCGCGCCGACCACGCCGGTGGAGGCAGCCAGCAGTGCGCCGACAATCACCACGGAAAAGCCCAGCCCGCCACGCAGGCTGCCGAACAGCCGGCCCATGGTGATCAGCAGTTTTTCCGCCATGCCGGAGCGCTCCAGCATCATGCCGATGAAAATGAACATCGGTACGGCCACCAGTACCTCGTTGGTCATCACGCCCAGATAGCGTGGCGCCAGGCTGGTGAAGTTGCTGGGGTCGAACACGCCGGCCAGATAGCCGATGCCGGCAAACAGCAGGGAGACACCGGCCAGTGAAAAGGCCACCGGAAAGCCGAACATCAAAACGCCGACCACGGCAAAAAACATGCACAGGGCCAGCACCTGGCCAAACAGGGTCATGTCCATTTATTGACCCTCCCGGTAGCGCAGGTGTGCGGGCAGCAGCTGTTCGCGGTTACACAACACCAGAACGCCACGCAGCAGCATGGCCAGCGCCTGCAAGCCGATCACCGCGGCAAACAGCAGGATAAAGCTTTTTAATACAAACAGGCCGGGCATGCCGCCGTAGTTGGCCGAACCTTCATAAAAACGCCAGGAACGCTGCACAAAGGGCAGGCTGTAGTGCACCAGAATCCAGATGAAGGGGCCGATAAACAGCAGGCTGCCGAGGATGTCTACCCAGGCCTTGAAGCGCAGGCCGGCCGGCCGATAGAAAATATCGACCCGTACATGGCTGTTGTTCAGCAGGGCGTAACCCGCCACGCCCATGAACATCATGCCGTTCATCCATACATACAGGTCCTGCATCCAGACAAAACCGCTGGCAAACACATAGCGCAGTACCACCACGGCAAAGCACACCAGCACCATGGCTAGCGACAGCCAGGAAAAGGCCCGGCCCAGCAATGTGTTGATAAAGCTGATCAGGCGTATCAGCCAGGCAAGAGCAGTCACAGCGGCGTCCTGTTGCAGATGGAAAACAGCCGGCAAGGATACCCCAAGACGCAGTGCAGGGCGATAACAGGATTTTGTTGTGGCAAGCCAAAAGACGGACCGCTGTGCAGGCGATGCACCCGTTTGCATGTTCGTGAGTTTGGCAGTAGCCACTATGCAAAAAGGGGCTGGCCACACAACCTGCTGCACATACAGAAACCACAGGATGCCACGGTCTGCGCGGGCCGGGGCGTGAAATCGCGCTGCACTGTTTTGCAATGCTTACCCGGGGGAACCTTTGCGCTATACTTTGCCGCCTTGTTGAATTGAATCGGAGCGGGCGATGTCCGGGAACACCTTTGGCAAACTGTTTACAGTCACTACCGCAGGCGAAAGCCACGGTCCGGGCCTGCTGGCCATTGTTGACGGCTGCCCGCCGGGCCTGCCCATCACAGAAGCCGATTTGCAGCTGGAGCTGGACCGGCGCAAGCCCGGCACCAGCCGCCACACCACCCAGCGCAAGGAAGATGACGAGGTGGAAATCCTCTCCGGCGTGTTTGAAGGTGTGACCACCGGTTGCCCGATCGGGCTGCTGATCCGCAATACCGACCAGCGTTCCAAAGACTATTCCGCCATCAAAGATTTGTTCCGTCCGGCCCATGCTGATTATGGCTACCATCACAAGTATGGCCTGCGTGACTACCGTGGCGGTGGTCGCAGCTCGGCGCGTGAAACAGCCATGCGCGTAGCCGCCGGAGCCATTGCCAAGAAATGGCTGGCAACACAGGGCGTGCGGGTTCGCGGCTACATGAGCCAGCTGGGGCCGATCGAAATTCCGTTTGAACGCTGGGATGAGGTTGCCAACAACGCCTTTTTTAGCCCCAATGCCGGCAAGGTCGCCGAGCTGGAAGCCTATATGGACCAGCTGCGCCGTGACCAGGATTCGGTGGGAGC
>CAYMXO010000117.1:0-4044 GCA_964394445.1 uncultured Thiopseudomonas sp. | reverse complement strand
AATCAGACAGGAAAACCGCCTGATGCTCGTACACCAGATTTGACCATAACTCGTAGTCCAGCATGGCGGCGCGGAATTTTTCCTGGCCTACGCGCTGGCGTACTGTGCGCTCCACTTCGGTCTGGTGCAGTGCCTCGGGGATGTGCAGCAGCTCGTCAGCCACACTCAACAGATAGTCATTAACCGCCTGATTGGGCAACGCCCGCGACAGCGCCGCTGCACGGCGCAAAAAAATATGCAACGCCGCTTCATTGGTGCAGGGATAGTCACCCGATGGGTTGCGGGGAAAATCCCGGTCCAGCTGTTCGGCAAATCCGGCGGAAACCTGCTGCAAAACGACCACATACTCGCCAGATTCAGCCCTGATCCGAAGCCGGGCCGAGTGTCGGGCGGAGCTCAGTTCAACACTGCCATCCGGTTGGCGGCTGGAGTTTTCAAAGCCGTTGTCATAACCGGCTTTTTCGGTCAGGGTGGTTTGTAGCAGGTTCATTGACGGCTCCGCACTACAGGGGAATGGTTCCGATATTTTTCTTCAGCAATGCCTGGGTTCGTGGCCTGCCCGCAGCGGAGGTCTCAAAGCCAAGGCCATAGCGGTAAATCTCCGGCACATACAGACGCTCATCACCGAGCTTGCCGTCTGTGTCTTCATAGATCACGCCCAGATCTTTTAGCGACTGCAGCATTCTGGAGTCAAGGCCGGCCTGTTCGGCGCTAAAGGGAATTTTGATAGGGCCCAGGTTTTTGCTTTCCATGTCCGCGCTCCACCTGTGTAATACCTGGATTTCAGCTTTAGCTTCTTCAACTTTTTCGTTACTGCAAGAACTAATGGCTTTACGCATGGTTTCTGGTGCCAGTAATCGGTCGCTCCATTTATCTCCACTGCGCTCCATTTCAAGTTTCGCAGCAAATTTGAGAAAGCGAACCAAATCACGTGCCTGAATATTGCCTTTCAAATCACAGAGGGCGGTATATACCCAACGGGCCGAAAGGGCTTCTTTTGACTTTTCGCTCCCCAGCTTGGTACCCCACAGCTCTACCAGCTGTCTTTTCAGATCTTCCATCCCCATAGATTCTGCTTTTTTCTTGTCTGGATATAAGCCTGACTGACAGCTCAACATATAAGCCAGGCGCAAAAAGCTTTCCGCATTCCAGTGCAGGCGAAAAGGCTCAAAGCGGTTTAGCAGTTGAGCCACGTTTTGACGGATTACGCTTTGCACATAGTCAACACGCACAAATACCAGCAGGCCAATATGCGGCTCCTTTAGCTCACTGATCCGGTTGGGTAGTCTAAACAAAGACTCCAGAGCGGCGCGGGCGGCCTCTTGCTCCAGATCAGGAAAGGCATCTTCCAGGCCATCAAACACCAAAACCAGGCGCTGCCCCTTGCTACGCATCAGCTCGTTCAAGTCAGCCAAACCTGTACCGGACAGGTCAAACTGGCTGGTAATCAGCTCATCCCAAAAGTCATCCCAGTGCTCTGGTGATTCTTGTAACGCCTTATCCTTTTGGCGGGTAATCTGGGAGAACGTCAACAGCCCATCGTCCGCCAATTCAAGTTGTTGCAAGCAGGCACGCTGTGCATTTTTGATTTCGCCGTCTGGCTTGTCAGGGGTGTCTTTGGAGAAAAGCACCGGAAAAATAGCAGCGTCGGCTGCTGCTTGCTCAAAACCAATGTTTTCCCGAAAGCTTTGCCAGCTCTGGCATTGCACCATCTGACGAAACGTAAAGGTTTTGCCCGACCCCTTGGCACCGATAACCAGTGCGTTGGGCAGCTCTTTGGAAAAGTGCTTCCCCAAATTGATCAAGGGCTCAATAGCCAGCAGGCTGCCCAGATTGTTGCCTTCAGCAAAGGCTGCTTCCGTGCATATTTCATATAATTTTCGCGCCAGCTCTTGTCGCTCCTGTCCTGTGCGCTCATTTTTTTTCTGGCCACCAATATTCAATCCGGGCTGCACTGCATAAAGTGCTTTGGCCCAGCTTTCCGCCGCATTGAATAAAGGAAAAGCTTCGGAAAATCTTGCCAAGGCTTCATCAATATCACTGATAGACATCAGGCTGTTATTGAAGTGGGCCTCAAGCCATTCAATGTGTGAGACCAAAGGCTCGGACGAGGGATACGCCTGCTCAAGCCTTTTAATGGCGTCTGCATAGCTTGCAGACTCGCACAACTCTTTGGTGAGCAGGCTCAACACAACGCTAGGCCTGGCCCTGGCTTGTAGGTCTTCCGGCAAGCGTCGGTTATAGGCGTGCAAGCTGCGTAGCACTTCCGTCATGCCCAGTACCGACTGAGGTGCAACCGTGGTAACAAAAAAGTGGTCAATACGCGGATCAAATAACAAAGGGCTCGCCAGCTCGCTCAGGCCCGCGCGCAAATCAATAAACACGGCATCTGCCCCCAGCTTTTGGCCCAATGCATGCAGGTGATCCGTTAACTGCCAGGGATTCGCTGGATTACGCGCCAGATGTTCGGGTGTGACCGGCATATCCTGGATCTCGCTTAAATCCAGGGCTGCTGGCAGCACAAACAACTCTCGCTCCAGTCCATTTACGCTATAGGAGGTTTTCTTTAACTCGGCGGCAAAGTACTCCAGCGCCTCATCCGTACTGGTCGGCGGGTAGTGCAAAGCCTCAAGCAGCTGTACAAACGAAACGCCAGGCCTGTTTATATCGCTTAGCCAAAAAGTGACGCCGGGCGCTTCCAGGTCGGCATCCACCACCAGGATCTTTTTGGGCCCGTCACTGCTCTCTTTAAAACAAGCCGTTACATAAGTCATCAAGGCGCTGGTGCGCCCCACGCCACCCTTGAACGAGTGAAAAGAAACCAGCTCCGGGCCGCCAACAAACTCAGCAGGCATTTTGACTGTTTGATAGGGCTGGGCGGGTGGTTCACGTAGCAGTTCTTCATCTGCATTATCGTCCTGTTCAGGATCAGGCAAATAGACCACATCCTTCCACAGCGGATACTCGGGCGGAGTGTTCTTCTGCATGCCAGTATCCTGAATCAGGTTGACTGGATAGCCCGTCGAGCCGATTTTCAGCTCGACGTGTCGCCCGGCTTCAGCCGGCAGATAAAGCCGCCCAAACACCTTGGTCAGCCACTGGTCTACCTGCGATTCATCGCCGTTGTGGTAAATATCCATGCCAGAAGCAAAGCAATCCACGGCCAGGATATTTTCTGGCAGGTCAGCCCAGCGGTGAGTTGTTTGCTTGAGCAAACGCTCCACATCCAGCCAGGTCAACAGGCGCAGCTGTGTTCCTGTCATTCTGTTCATTGCAGTTCTCCTTGAATCCAGTCAAGCACATCTTGCAGTTGCTGTTCGCAGTCTTTATCGGTGGGGGCTTCACATTGGCCGCCATAGCGCCATACCTGGTGCAAGTCGCTAAATTTGCCGTTGCGGGGCAGCTTTGTCTGGCCACGGGTAACCTCGGGCAAGCGAAACGTTTCCGCCAGGGAAAAGCTGGAGCCCACATTCAGCTCTTTTAAAACCTGGCGTAAATCATGGCCTGTGCGCTTGATGTCATCGCCTTCAAACAAGGTACGGCCTTGCCGCCTTAGCCAGACTGCTTTTAATCCGCATTCCACCGCATAAAACAGCAATAAGCGGTGTGGATTTTTGCGGTTGCTTACAACTGACGGCGTGGCAGCGGCGGATAGCTCGCGCCATGCTTTCGTCAGTTCCCTGTCAGTAAAAGGTAGCGCGCTCACAGCAAGTTTCCTTTTTCCATCTGATCCCACGCCTCCAGCACCAGCCGCTGGGTGCGGTATTCGCCGTATTCGCGCAGTTCTTTGTTTTTAAGCACGCGGAAGGTTTCGCTGGGGTAGTCGGCGCCCATGATGTCGGTGGGGTCGAGGATGTAGCCTAGTTCGTCGCAGGTGAGGCCGTAGAGTTTGGCGTAGTAGGCATCCAGCTCGGCGCGGAGCTGGCAGCGGCGCTTGTCGTTCCAGGTAAAGGGTTCGCCGTGGTAGCCGAGGTCCCGGGCCCAACCGCGCAGGTCATGGCTGGTGTAGGTGAGTTCGAGTACGCGGGGGACGATAAAGTCGAG
>CAYMXO010000116.1:0-4109 GCA_964394445.1 uncultured Thiopseudomonas sp. | reverse complement strand
CTGGAGCACCTGGGTCACGCCAAGCGTGTGGTTCTGGACAAGGACAACACCACCATCATTGATGGCGCCGGCGAGCAGGCGGATATCGAAGCCCGTGTAGCCCAGATCCGCAAGCAGATCGAAGACACCACCTCCGACTACGACAAAGAGAAGCTGCAAGAGCGTCTGGCCAAGCTGGCCGGCGGTGTTGCCGTGATCAAGGTTGGTGCTGCCACCGAAGTCGAGATGAAAGAGAAGAAAGCTCGCGTTGAAGACGCCCTGCACGCAACCCGTGCTGCGGTTGAAGAAGGCGTGGTGCCTGGGGGCGGTGTTGCCCTGATCCGTGCGCTGCTGGCCATTGCCGACCTGCAAGGCGACAACGAAGAGCAGAACGTCGGTATTGCCCTGTTGCGCCGTGCAGTCGAAGCACCTCTGCGTCAGATCGTGTCCAACGCCGGTGACGAAGCCAGCGTGGTAGTGGACAAGGTCAAGCAGGGTGAAGGCAACTACGGTTACAACGCTGCTTCCGGCGAGTACGGTGACATGATTGCCATGGGTATTCTGGATCCGGCCAAGGTAACCCGCTCTGCACTGCAGGCAGCGGCTTCCATTGGCGGCTTGATGATCACTACCGAAGCCATGATCGCTGAAATCAAGGACGAGTCCGCAGCCCCTGCAATGCCTGACATGGGCGGCATGGGTGGTATGGGTGGCATGGGCATGATGTAATCATCCCGTCTCGTTTATCGCGATAAAAAAACCGCGCTCCGGGAAACCGGGGCGCGGTTTTTTGTTGGGCAGACAACAGTGGCTACTGGTGGCGCTGTTGTCTTTTATGGCTCAGTTGGCAACGTCCCGGGCGGCGGCGCGGATCTTGTCCAGCAGGTGTCTGGAGGCATAGCCGTCTTGCGGCAGGTCCTGACGCTGCTGAAAGCCACGAATGGCCTTGCGCGTATTGACGCCGATAATGCCGTCTGCGGTTCCTGTGGCCAGGCCCAGATCATTCAACAACTGCTGCAGCTCCAGACGTTCTGTGCGGCTGAGCGGCTGGTCTTCCGTCGGCCAGCGGTGCAGGCTGAAGTGTGCACCTTGCAGACCGTTGGCCAGCAGGCCGACGGCCAGGGCATAAGCGGTTGAGTTGTTGTACTTGAGAATGCTGCGGAAGTTGTCCAGCTGCAGATAGGCCGGGCCACGGTAACCGGCTGGCAGAAAGATGCTGGCTTGTTGTTGCAGCAGCTGTTCGTCCGGCGCGGCCGGCTGGCGCAACTCAACACCGAGCTTTAGCCATTCGGCCACGGTCATGCGTTGCTCGCCGTCGGCCATGGCGTGATCGAACAGGGTAGGCAGCTGTACTTCGTAGCCCCAGCCGCTACCGGTCTGCCAGCCGGAGTTGTGCAGGTAGTTGGCTGCCGAAGCCAGGGCGTCGGCGCTGGAATTCCAGATGTCCCGCTTGCCGTTGCCATCGAAATCGACAGCATGCTCAAGGTAGGTGGTAGGTATGAACTGGGTCTGGCCCATGGCGCCGGCCCAGGAGCCCACCATGGCCCGGGCGCTGATATCGCCGTTTTGCAGGATGTTAAGTGCAGCCTGTAGCTGGTCTTCCCAGAAGGCGCCGCGGCGGCCATGCCAGGCCAGGGTTGCCAGCGAGCGGATGATGCTCTTGTCACCCATTTGCTGGCCGAAATTGCTTTCCATGCCCCAGATGGCAACCAGGGTGTAACGGTCGACGCCATACCGCTGCTCGATCTGGTCCAGGGTACGCCGGTGTTCGGCCAGCAGCGCCTTGCCACGGGCAATGCGCCAGGAGGACAGGGCGCCTTCAAGGTATTGCCAGACGGGGCGACTGAACTCGGGCTGGCTCTCATCGGCCTTGATGATGGAAGGATCGGCAGTCAGTCCGGTAAAGGCCTGTTCCAGTACCCAGCCTTCAATTCCGGTATTGCGCGCCTTGCGTGCATAGTCAGCCAGCCACTGCTCAAACGTGCTGGACTGTTGCTGTGTAACCGGGGTGGTGGCTGTGGTTTCCGGCGCTGCTTGCAGGCTGGCGCAAGCGCCAAGGCCCAGCAGGATGGCAAGGGCGATGGGAGACAGTCTGGACATAAAACCTTTCCTGGGAAAATGTGACGCAAGTCTAACATTTTTCCGTGCGAAATTATGGCCTGTTGACTTGACGACAAAAGTCTTGGCGGCTTAATGCCTGCATGTCTGGCGGATGAACCGGGCAGGTTGCTGCCGACAGGACGGAGCATGAAGAAAGCAAAACGGGACTGCGGAAAGCTGGTGCTTTCCGGCAGTCCCGTTGAGACAGGCATCAGGCCAGTTTTTTGTAACGCACCCGCTTTGGCTGGGAGGCAGCATCGCCCAGACGCTTTTTGCGGTCTTCCTCGAACTCGGTGTAGTTGCCTTCGAAGAAGTACACGCTGCCGTCATCCTCGTAGGACAGGATGTGGGTGGCGATACGGTCGAGGAACCAGCGGTCGTGCGAGATCACCATGGCCGAACCGGGGAAGTCCAGCAGGGCTTCTTCCAGGGCGCGCAGGGTTTCCACGTCGAGGTCGTTGGAGGGTTCGTCGAGCAGCAAAAAGTTGCCACCCTGCTTCAGGGTCAGCGCCAGGTGCAGCCGGCCACGCTCACCACCGGACAGGTCCTTGACGAACTTTTGCTGGTCGGAGCCCTTGAAGTTGAAACGGCCGACATAGCCACGCGACGGCACTTCATAGCTGCCGATACGGATGATGTCGAGTCCGTCGGAGATCTGTTCCCACACGGTCTTGTTGCCGTCCAGGTTGTCACGGTGCTGGTCGACGCTGGCCACCTGTACGGTTTCGCCCAGCGCGATTTCACCGGCATCGGGCTGCTCCTGACCGGTGATCATGCGGAACAGGGTGGATTTGCCGGCACCGTTGCCGCCGATGATGCCGACAATCGCGCCCTTGGGTACGCTGAAACTCAGGTTGTCAATCAGCACGCGGTCACCATAGCCCTTGTGTACGCCGTTGACTTCCAGAACCTTGTCGCCCAGACGCGGGCCGGCCGGGATGTAAATTTCGTTGGTTTCGCTGCGCTTCTGGAATTCTTGCGACTGCATCTCTTCAAAGCGCGCCAGACGGGCCTTGGATTTGGTCTGGCGGCCTTTGGCGCCCTGGCGCACCCATTCCAGCTCGGCTTTCATGGCGCGGTTGTGGGAGGCCTCCTGTTTGGCTTCGCGTTCCAGGCGGGCGGCCTTGGCTTCCAGCCACTGGGAGTAGTTGCCCTCAAAGGGGATGCCCTGGCCACGGTCGAGCTCCAGAATCCAGCCGGCTACGTTATCCAGGAAATAACGGTCGTGGGTAATGGCGACCACGGTGCCGGGGAAATCGTGCAGAAAGCGCTCCAGCCAGGCCACCGAGTCGGCATCCAGGTGGTTGGTCGGCTCGTCCAGCAGCAGCATGTCCGGGGCGGACAGCAGCAGGCGGCACAGCGCGACACGGCGTTTTTCACCACCGGAGAGGTGCTCGATTTTGGCGTCCCAGTCGGGCAGGCGCAGGGCATCGGCAGCCACTTCCAGCTGGCGTTCCAGGTTGTGACCGTCGGCTGCCTGCAGGATGGCTTCCAGCTTGGCCTGCTCGGCCGCCAGCGCGTCAAAATCGGCATCGGGTTCGGCGTAGGCGGCGTAGACTTCGTCCAGACGGGCCTGTGCCTGCTTGATTTCGTCG
This sequence comes from uncultured Thiopseudomonas sp., assembly GCA_964394445.1. GTDB lineage: Bacteria > Pseudomonadota > Gammaproteobacteria > Pseudomonadales > Pseudomonadaceae > Thiopseudomonas. The sequence goes on along the minus strand of CAYMXO010000116.1, from coordinate 435 downwards.
ACCGCTTCCTCGACCACCTCACGCACGTTTTTGTTGGGGTCAAGCTCAGGCTCTTGTGGCAGGTAGCCGATCTTGATGCCAGGCATCGGGCGGGCTTCGCCGTTAAATTCCTTGTCCACTCCGGCCATGATGCGCAGCAGGGTGGATTTACCGGCACCGTTCAGGCCCAGTACGCCAATCTTGGCGCCGGGGAAAAAAGAGAGGGAAATGTCTTTAAGAATCTCGCGCTTGGGCGGCACCACCTTGCCCAGGCGATGCATGGTAAATACGTAAGAACCTGTTTGTCCGTGTTTGTCACCTTTTGCCATCTTCAATAACTCCTATGGGTCAGGTTTTTCGCGGCTTTGATAGGGTTCTTAGCACGCGATAAAAAATTATGAAAGGTCATGTTTTCCGTTGAGTCATCCTTCGATCGTTACTATACTAGAAAAAGTT
>CAYMXO010000115.1:0-4136 GCA_964394445.1 uncultured Thiopseudomonas sp. | reverse complement strand
AAGGCTTAGTCAGGATAGAGTAAGCATGATTGGTATCAATAAATATATACAGGAACAAGGTGACGCAAATCTGTTTTCCGTGTTAAGAAATGCAACAACATCACAAGAATTTTTAAGGACAAAATTTAGTGAGAAACTAAAGCTTAGTGAGAAACTAAAGAAAGACAGTAATGAAGATAATAAACTGTTAAAGTTATTTAAGAAATATAGTAATATAAAGGTCATCAAATGACAAAGCAGCCTCAAATTCTGTCGATAAAACAATTGTTTAAAGATGCAGGCATTATGTATAGGATTCCTGTGTACCAAAGGGCTTACTCATGGGGAAAGCCAGAAATTGAACAGCTTGTAAAGGATATTTTTGCTGGGTATAAAACCAGCAGAGATAAAAATTATTACCTGGGTTCGCTGGTTCTGCATCATAAAGGTACTTCGGAAGAATCCACATATTTTATAGTGGACGGACAGCAACGGCTTACTACGATATTTCTATTATTGATTTATATTAGCAATAACAAAAGCTTCACAAAACTGGATTTGACATTAGAAGGCAAGCTAACATTTGAAGAAAGAGAAAAATCAGAGGAAACGCTAAATAGGCTAATGCTCAATAAGCTGAGTAATAAACCCCGAACCGAACTCGAACAAAGTTTGATAGGTGGATATAAAACCATAAGTGGTCAGATGGAAGAGCATTTGACAGCTATGGCAGAAGAAACTGCCAGAAATGAAATTCAAGAATATATCCTGAACAAACTGAAGCTTTTATGTATTGTGATTCCGGAAGGCATAGATGTGAATCACTATTTTGAAGTTATGAATAACCGGGGAGAGCAACTGGAAAAACATGAAATCATCAAGGCCAAACTGCTTGACAAGTTAAGTAGTGAGAAAGATAGGGGCTGTTTTCATCGCATCTGGGAAGCCTGCTCTAATATGGATAAATATATTCAAATGTCATTTCCGAAGAAAGAAAGAGAATTGTTTTTCGGAGAAAGTTACGACAAAGTAAATCACACTTGCTTTGACAGCCTGTCCTGTGCGGTCAACACAGCCAACGATGCTCAAAAATCAGGTAATACAAGCAATACAGATAAAATAGATGAAATAAAACTAAGTAAATTTCTGAATGGTAAAGATATTGATAGTCATTGCAACGACGATAAGAATAATGACAAAGAACACAAAGAACGCTTTGAATCCATAATTGATTTTCCGAACTTCTTGCTGCATGTATTGAGGATCTTCATATACGTAGAAGCCGAATATGGTATATCTTTAAGTGATATAGCGCTAAATGACAATCACCTGATTGAAGGGTTTGAAAAGGTATTTGAAGATGAAAAGAATAAATACAATGAGAAAATGGTCAAAAAATTTGCAATGACTTTGTTAAAATGTCGTTTTTTGTTTGACCAATGTATTATTAAAAAAGAAGATATGACTGAAAATGAAGACTGGTCATTAAAGAGTTACAGAAAAGATAAAAAAGTGGCTAGCTATCTAAACACCTTCAACACAGACAATAAGCGCTTGCCTATGTTGCAGGCTGCGTTGCATGTTTCATATCCGACCAGAACATATAAATATTGGCTGACCAGTGCGCTGTATTTTCTTTATACGAATTACTCAGGGCAAAAATCTATTACCGAAGAGTCCAACGAGACTGAATTTTTTGAACACTTAAATAATACGGCGAAGCTGTTTCTGGTCAGCAGACTGCTTCCTTCCGAATCAAGTGATACGCAGATGGAACAGGGAACTGTTCAGTCTTTCCCGAAAGATTACAATACAATCTTAAAACATATTGTATCCATTAAAAAAGACAGCGACAATAATAGCAATATATATGCGCCTGTAGAACTTGATTATGAAAATTTAGCCAATAATACCAGTTATGACAAATCGCCCCATCATTTGATCTTTAATTATCTGGATTTTTTGCTTTGGCAAAATGACGATATTTGGAAAAACATGGTAAATGCAAGAAGAGACTTTAGATTTGTTCAGCGTTCTGCCATAGAGCATTTTTATCCGCAAAACCCTGAAAAGGGTAGCGAGATATTAGAAGAAAAACTTAATGCTTTCGGCAACCTTGCTTTGATTAACCCAAGTCTCAACTCAAGTTTAAGTAATAAACTTCCATATGATAAAGCATTGCAGGCAAAGAACAAGACAAACTTGAGCTTGAAGTATCAACTGATGCTGAAAAAGGCTAAAGAAAAGAAAGTCTGGGAAGAGGAGTCTATCGAAAAGCATGGAAAGGAAATGTTTAAGCTTTTGAAGCGTGAGCTGAAAATCAAGTTTCCAGGTATGGCATAAGCCAACAACACACTATGTCACAGTCCGTAGGGGCTATTGTGCTCCAGGCTTGCATAATCAATGGAGGCACTGATGTCCAGCCTGTCAGTATGTTATGGCAACGATAATCATATAAAAATCGATATGGGCCAGCGGGTGGGCTACCCGTTGGTGCTGTATATAAACAAAGCGGATACGCAGGCACCACTGCAGTGGGAGTCCTGGAGTGCAAATGTATTGCTTGCCCGTGGCGATTTTTTGCAAAGTCCCTGTGTTCGGGTTGAACATTTACTGACACAGCAACAATGGGCAAATCTGGCACAGCCGGCACGGCAACTGCTGAAAGATGTGCCGGCAAAGGATTATGTTTTGTTGCAAGCCATGCTGAGTTCCTCCGCTGCCATGGAGCTGGCCACGTCCAATCCCTTGTTGTTTGTATTGCTGGTGGACTATGCCTGCCTGCACAACATCGACAAAACAACTTTTCTGCGCATGGTTAAAAGAAGAAGACCCCATATTCTTGGTGAAATGGGCTTGGTGGACAGTGGCAGTGCCGTGCGTATTCTGGCCAAAACCAGCGCACAGCTGCAGCCCTACCAAAAAATAAACACGGTGCGCCGGGTGATGGAAAATCCATATCTGTTAGCCAAGTTGCACCATGTGCCGGCATTATCCATTACAACTTTTCAGGTGCTGGACAAATATTCAGGGTGGGTCTGGCCCGGACTGCTGCGGATGTTGCACGCTGATAATCATGGCCTAGAAAATAGCAATATCCTGCAGCTGGCCAAAGACTCTGTACGCATGGGGGCCGGGTACAAGCAGCTGGAACCGATTCAGAGCGTACATGCGTTAGAAAAAATACATGACCGGCTGATTATAAGCTACAACCAAAAAGACCGAAAAAGACGCATACAAGAACTTTACAGCCTTTATGGTGATTACCCAGTGGCACCCTTACCAGGCAACGAGGATATACAGCCGATTACAAGCTGGCAAGAACTGGTTGATGAAGGGATTGCCATGAAGCACTGTGTGGCATCACGTCATCCGCTGATTGCAGCAGGGGAAGAATTTATCTATCGAATGCATGGTACAAGGCGGCTAACCATATCCATTACACCAACAATGTCTGACTACCAGCTTAAAGAAGTCAAAGGTAATGGTAATTCACAGGCTACAGAATCAGAGTTAAGTATCATTCATGACTGGATCAATAGTAAACGATCGGCGTACTAACATTATTGATATATAAGCTAGAAACTATTGAGGTGTTTATTGATGAGTCACAGTAAAAAAATCGGTATCTTCTGGTTTATCAACACACAGATTTATGCTGCGATTGAAGAAGTGCAACTGTCAAAAATTGACTCTGCTGCCATCATAGATACCGAGCTTGAACACTGGTCTGTCTGGGAAGATGCAAACGTATTGTCGATACCCGGAGTAGATCGTTATGAATGCGAGTATTTTGACTACCCAAGAGGCCGTGTGCTCTATGCGGCACACCTGAAGAAACATCTGGTTTATCTTGATGCAGCTTTGCTAAAACGCAAAACACAATCTTTAATTTGTGAAGCCTTCAAAATACCGGCTGACCGGGTTGTATGGAAACTGGACGAGCACTACACCAGCAATGCCATTGAGCTCAACAAGCTATTCATGCATTAGTTATAACATTGCATTTTATTATGCCTATACAATCCAGGTTGAAAAAACTCATGGAGACCATTCGATGACTCAGCTCTTCAAACCTTATTTTGCCCACGCTTTTTCGTTACCCCGCTGGTTGGGAGCGGCCGCCTTCTCTTTCCTTGTCTTGACACCTCTGACTT
>CAYMXO010000114.1:0-4139 GCA_964394445.1 uncultured Thiopseudomonas sp. | reverse complement strand
ACGCGGGTCTGGGTCAGGTCAGCGACGCTTGATACCGGGTAGCCGTTGAAGTCACAGGACACCAGTGCTTCCTCGTTGCATTCCATGACGTGCTCCGGGAACTGCCTGGCTCCGGCACGCAGGGCTTCGTTAACTTCCTCGACGCTGGTGTTGCGGCTGGCGGTAAAGCTCAGGTCGACCAGGGAAACGTTCATGGTCGGCACACGCACGGCCAGACCATCCAGACGACCATCCAGCTCGGGGATCACCAGGCCGATGGCCTTGGCGGCGCCGGTACTGGTCGGAATCATCGAATGGGCTGCTGCGCGGGCGCGGTACAGATCGCTGTGGTTCTTGTCCAGCAGGTTCTGGTCGTTGGTGTAGGCATGGATGGTGGTCATCAGGCCATGTTCGATGCCCACGCTCTCATGCAGGACCTTGGCCAGCGGTGCCAGGCAGTTGGTGGTACAGGAGGCGTTGGAGACAATGTGCTGGTTGCCCAGCAGCTGGTGGTTGACGCCGTAGACCACGGTCAGGTCGGCATCGGCCATCGGATGGGCCAGCAGTACATTGTGCGCACCGGCGGTCAGATGTTTTTCCGCATCGACACGTTTTTTAACCCGTCCGGTGCATTCCAGCACAACGTCTACGCCCAGCTGTTGCCAGGGCAGATTGACCAGCTCGGGTTCACACAGCAAGCGGATACTTTGCGAGCCGACCTGCAGGGTATCGCCGTTGAGATGGCAATTGATGTCGAAACGGCCAAAGGTCGAGTCAAAGCGGGTCAGATGGGTGAGCATTTTCGGGTCGGCCAGGTCGTTGATGGCAACAATCTGGATTTTATTGTGCAGACCGCGCTCGAACAGGGTGCGCAGGATGTTGCGGCCGATACGGCCATAGCCATTGATGGCGACTCTTAGCATGGTGAAACTCCTGTATTGGATTGTGAACGTGTATACGGGTTAAAAGGTTTGTGCCGCTCCGGGGTAGGCGCAGCCGCTTAAACGCTGCCCCTGCCATTGTAGTCGTGCAGTCCAGGCATACCAGTTGCCGGACATGCTGTCGATGCAGGGCTGCGCGCTGATCCAGAGCTGCAGTTCCTCATTGTCGGACTGGCTGCTGATGTACTGTTGACCGTCAGCCAGGAACTCATGGATATAGGGTAGGGCAACTGGTGCGCGTTCGGGTTGCTGCAGGACAAGTCCCTGGTTGCCGAGTTGAATATTCCAGAAAGGCTCGTTACCGAAAGCGCGTAATGTCAGATATGGAAAGCCGCTGTCCTGGCAGCCATGACTTTCGTCTTCGATGCGATAGACCCGGACAACCTGTGCCGGAGCATCGTGATCCTGGCGAGTTACCAGGTCGGCGAAGCAGCCCCGGTCTGACAGTTGTTCGCAGTGTTCTGCAGCAGCGAGCAGGTTGTCATCAAAGAGCAGGGTTTGGCTTCGCTCCGCGTTGCAGCCGACAAACTGCCACTGGTCGCCTGCCAGGCTGAGCACGCCCTGCAGGCGTTCAGCCGGAAGGGGAACCGCTCCTGTAGAAAACAGCTGACAGCCGCCAAGCAGCAGGCTGCAGGCAAGCAGAAGGGCGGGGAATGGTTTCATGATTGGCTCCGGCGGGCAAGGGCACTTGATGCGTAGTCAGCACAAGGTCGGCGTAAGTTTATCGTAATATTGTCAGTGCATGCATAAACAAATATACCGATTGGTTTGATTGCCAGATGTTCCCGGCCTGTTTTGTTTTGCTGGATTATTCAGGCAGGCAGGGGTGTTGAGGCTGTGCTTGCTCCATAACATGATCCGGGTGTGGCAAAATCCTGCTACAACAGCCGGCCAACAAAAGGTAAGGACGCATGGCAGACAGTATTTTCTGGTATGACTTTGAAACAACGGGGATCAACCCTGCGGCCGATCGTGCCATGCAGGTGGCGGGTATCCGCACCGACGGGGAGCTCAATGAAATCGGCACTCCGCTGAACATTTACTGCCGGTTGAGCGACGATATCCTGCCCCATCCGCATGCCTGTCTGGTTACAGGAATCACTCCCGGTCAGGTTCAGGAGCAAGGGTTGCCGGAGGCCGGGTTCATTGACCGCCTGCAACAGGAATTGATGCAGCCGCAAACCTGTACGGCTGGCTACAACAGCCTGCGGTTTGATGACGAGTTTGTTCGCTATACGCTGTTCCGTAACTTTCATGACCCTTATGCGCGGGAATGGCAGGGCGGTAACAGCCGTTGGGATATTCTGGACGCCTTGCGCTGTGCCTGGGCCCTGGCTCCTGAAGGTATCCAGTGGCCGGAAAACGAGGACGGCCGTGTCAGCTTCAGACTTGAGCTACTGACCGCAGCCAACGGCATTGAGCATGGGCAGGCGCATGATGCTCTGGCTGACGTGCGCGCAACCATTGCCATGGCACGGTTGCTGCGCCAGGCGCAACCGGCGCTCTATGAGCACCTGTTCCGGCTGCGCGACAAGAATCTGGTGCACCAGGCGCTGCGAATTGGCCGGCCAGTGGTGCATGTTTCCAGCAAGTTTGGCTGGGAGCGGCGCTACCTGTCCATCGTCATGCCGTTGCAGGTGGATGCGGTCAACAAGAATGCCTACGTGGCGTGCGATTTGTTGGGTGATGTGCGGCCGCTACTGGAGTTGTCTGCGGGGCAGATCAAACAGCGACTGTACACCCGGCATGATGCGCTACAGTCTGGCGAAAGCCCGATACCCCTGAAAAAAATTCATGCCAACAAGTGCCCGGCGCTGGTGGGTATGGACAGCCTGAGTGCGCAGAAACAGCCCTGGCTGGACATTGACGAAGCACTCTGGCGCAGCAATGGCCGCCTGCTGCTGGATAACCTGGAAACGGTGCAGAACAAACTGGCTGAAGTTTTCAGGGCCGAAGACTATCCGGCGAAAGCAGATCCAGAGCAACAGCTGTATGCCGGCTTTCTTGGTAACCGTGACCGTGATCTGTGCCGGCAGGTTGTGCAAAGCGATGCCCGGGGACTGGCGCAAGGGGTGTGGCCCTTTGATGACCAGCGTTTGCCGGAGCTTCTGTTCAGGTATCGCGCCCGTAACTTTCCTGAAAGCCTGTCAGCGCCGGAGCAGCAGCGCTGGCACGAGTTCTGCCGGTTACGCCTGTTGGAGCAGAATGCAGGTGCCCCATTGACGCTGGCCGGGTTTGCTGCGGCCTGCGCCGGGTTGTCGGCAGAAGAGCGGCAGGCCCCCGTAATTCTTCAGTGGCAGGAATATGTTGAGCAGCTGCAGCAGCGCTATGGGCTTGTCGGGTAGACAGTGCTGTGTAGTACGGATTCCGGAATGCCAGGCCGGCAGGCCATCAATTGATTGCGCTGCCATCATGACTTCCGGATATAACAGGTCTGTCCGGCGGTCGCCCAGAAAGAAAAAACCGGGAATCTCGTTTGAGGTTCCCGGTTTTTCAAACCGTCAACTGGTTACAGGGTAACTGCCCAGCTTTCTACGGTTTCATTGCCCCATTGTTGTTTCCACTCTTTCAGCTCTTTGTGGTTGCCGCCCCGGGTTTCAATTACACCACCTGTGTGAGGGTTGGTGTAGCGCTTGGTGCGGCGCTCACGGCGAGTCGTGGTGCGCGGGGCTGCAGCTGTCGTGGTTGACTGTGGATCGAGGATTGCGTTGATATCGCGCAATGATTTGTTGTAATCGGACATCAGGGCACGAAGTTTTTCTTCAAACTCCATTTCCTTTTTCAGCTCGGGGTCGCTGGACAGGGCCTCCAGTTGCTGCTGCAGTTCCTGAATGGCTTTTTTGGTGTTGTGAAAACGATTGATCTTGGTAGGCATGCTTGGTTTCCTGGTGTTATGAAAATTTTGTTGGGGTATAAGACATTGATGCCGGCGTCTGTCTGGCTTGGCTACAACACATCAGACTGTTAACGCTTTATGGCTGTTCTTTCGATATGTAGAAAGAGTAAGCAGACAGGCTTGCCAGAAAAGCATTCGAAGCTGTGCAAGGGTTGGTTTGCGCCAGGCCGTTCATCAGTTACGGCGATATTCTAGTTGATATTGTCAACCCCTGTAAACAGAAAAGATAATAAGGACGCAAAAGCACTTTTCAAGGATTTACCGAAAGTAAGATTGCAAGCTTATTAGTTTTTACTTGTCAGGTTTTATTAATTTTCAGTTAA
>CAYMXO010000113.1:0-4259 GCA_964394445.1 uncultured Thiopseudomonas sp. | reverse complement strand
CGGTTGCCCAGGTAGATCTTGTTGACGTAGAGCTCGAGGATTTCGTTTTTGCTCAGCTCGCGCTCAATTTGCAGGGCCAGCAGGATTTCATTGGCCTTGCGGGAAAAGCTGCGCTCGCTGGTCAGAAAGAAGTTTTTTGCAACCTGCATGGTGATGGTGCTGCCACCGGTCTGGATCCGGCCGGTTTTTATCAGCTGTGCGGCAGCGCGCAGCAGGCTGCCCGGATCAACACCGTGGTGTTTTGTGAAGTTGTCGTCTTCTGCTGACAGCAAAGCATTGATAAAATCCTGCGGGACTTCATCAAAGGGGATTGGCGTACGGCGCATTTCGCCAAATTCTTCGATGAGCAGCTCATCCTCGCTATAAACTCGCAAAGGCATTTGCAGTTCGACATCGCGGAGTGATTCAACTGAAGGCAAATTTGGGCTCAGGTATAGATAAGCACCGGCCAAACTGAGCACTACTCCGCAAATTAATGCAATGGCAAGGGCGAGCAGGGATTTTACGACGAGCATCAAGGTAGATTTATTCCCAATTAAAATGAATGGGTTAGCATGGCTAGCGATGCAATATACAAAATTACGGCACATTATAAGCGCTTTTTTTGCCTGGAAGCCATTTGCGAATAGGGCTAGAGTGGTATTTAATGTGGAAAACCATAAAACGTCTGTAAGTGACGGATGCTGATAGGGATTTTGCCGTGCTAGGGCTCTTAAAAAAGAAATCAAAAACCATGTTGGGGATTGATATCAGTTCAACCTCGGCCAAGCTCATTGAGTTAAGCCGCAGCGGCACAGGCTACAAGGTGGAAGCCTTTGCCGTTGAGCCTCTGCCGCCCAATGCCATTGTCGACAAGAACATTGCCGAGCTGGAAATGGTTGGTCAGGTTCTGAGCCGGCTGGTGGCGAAATCGCGCACCAGTCTGAAAGAAGCTGCAGTGGCAGTCTCCGGCGCCGCAGTGATCACCAAACAGATCCTGATGGAGCGCGGCCTGAACGAGGACGAGCTGGAGACCCAGCTGCGGCTTGAGGCCGATCAGTACATCCCCTACCCAATCGACGAAGTGGCAATCGACTTCGAAGTACTGGGTCCGTCCAGCACGCCCGACCGCGACCTGGTGTTACTGGCAGCCTGCCGGCGGGAGAATGTCGAAATCAGGGAGGCGGCGCTGGCCCTGGCTGGCTTGAAAGCCAAGGTTGTCGAGGTTGAAGCCTATGCCCTGGAGCGTGCCTTTGGACTGGTTGCGGAGCAGCTGGAAGGGCGTGGCGAGGAGCTGACTGTTGCCGTTGTTGATATTGGCGCCACCACCATGACCCTGAGCGTGATGCACAAGGGCGAAACCATTTATACCCGTGAACAAATGTTTGGTGGCAAGCAGCTGACCGATGAAATCCAGCGGCGCTATGGCCTGTCCTATGAAGAGGCCGGTTTGGCCAAGAAGCGCGGCGGTTTGCCGGATGATTACGAGCAGGAAGTGCTGGAGCCATTCAAGGAAACCATTGCGCAGCAGATATCACGGGCATTGCAGTTTTTCTTTGCTACCGGCCAGCTGACCGAAGTGGACTACATTCTGCTCGCAGGTGGTTCGTCCGCCATTAGCGGACTGGACGTGCAGGTACAACAGAGCATTGGCACGCCGACGGTACTTGCCAACCCGTTTGCCAACATGTCAGTGGACAACAAAGTCAACATCGAAGCACTGGCCAGTGATGCGCCTGCCTTGCTGATTGCTTGCGGCCTGGCAATGAGGAGTTTTGACTGATGGCACGTATAAACCTTCTGCCCTGGCGTGAACAGCTCAGGGAGCAGCGCAAGCAGCAGTTCATCGCGACACTGGTGGGAGTATTGTTGCTGGGGGCGGCACTGGTGTTTCTTGCGGACCAGGTGTTCAACGGAATGATTGATCGGCAGCAGGCACGCAATAATTTCATTCGTCAGGAAATCAGTACTCTGGATGCGCGTATCAAGGAAATCAGTGAGCTACGCAAGAAGCGCCAGGAACTGATTGACCGGACCAAGGTGATCCAGGACCTGCAGGGCAACCGGCCGATTGTTTCCCGGATCTTTGACCAGCTGGTGCGTACCATTCCCGAAGGCGTTTATTTTTCTTCGGTAAAAATGGCTGGCAAGCATATTGCCATCGAGGGTACGGCAGAAAGCAACAACCTGATTTCAAGCCTGATGCGCAATCATGATGCATCTGAATGGTTGACAGCGCCAAACCTGGTAGAGGTCAAGTCCATTGAGTCGCCCGAGGCTGGCGGTCAGGAGCTGGGTAATTTCAAGCTTACGGTCCAGCAAACCAAGCCGGGTGAAGAAGGGCAGGGACAAGGAGCACGGAAATGAGCCTGAAAGACTCGCTAAAAAGCCTGAACGAAATTGATTTCAACGACCTCGATTTTAACAACCTGGGGTCCTGGCCGGCCCCGGTCAAGGTAATTGCTGCTGCCTTGCTGCTGGTGCTGGTGCTGGTGGCCGGCTATTTCATGCATGTGCAGGACTTGCAAGAGGACCTGGTGCGGCACCAGCACGAGGAAAGCGCACTTAAACAGCAGTTTGAGACGAAAGTGCGCCAAGCGGCGAACCTGGAAGCCTACAAGGAGCAAATGGTTCTGATGGAGGCGTCCTTCGACAAGTTGTTGCGCCAGCTGCCCAGTGACACCGAAGTTCCCGGCCTGCTGGAAGACATCACCAGTGCCGGCCTCAATTCCGGGCTTGAGTTTGAAGAAATCCGGCTGCTGCAGGAAGTGGCGCAACAGTTTTACATCGAACTGCCGATCCAGATCAAGGTGCTTGGCGGCTATCACGAGCTGGCCACCTTTGTCAGCGCCGTGGCCAGCATGCCGCGGATTGTCACCCTGCATGATTTTCAGATCGAGCCCAACAAGGGTGGCAGCCCCTCACGTCTTGCGATGAATATCCAGGTCAAGACTTACCGTTATAACGATCAGGGACAGGCGCAATGAAAAAAATAGCCCAACTTGGTTTGCTGGCTTTGTTGACTGGCAGTCTGGCGGGTTGTGACGGCGGTTCTTTCGCTGACTTGCAGGCATACATGGACGAAGTCAGGGCACAGCCGCGTGGCAAAATTGAGCCGATGCCGAAGGAAGTGATATATGAACCGTTTAGTTACAAGGCATCCGGCTTGCGTAGCCCGTTTCAACCTCCGGTCAAACTGGAGCTGGCACGCCGGGAGCGGGGGCGGACCGACATCAGGCCGGATGACACCAGGATCAAGGAATTTCTGGAGGGATTCAATATCGAGTCTTTTGTAATGGTCGGAACCCTTGCCAACAAAGGTGGATCCTTCGCCCTGATACGGGGTGGCGATGGTGTGCACCGGGTGCGCGTGGGTGACTATCTGGGACGTAATCACGGGCGCATCGTTTCCATTACGGCGGATGCTGTAGAAGTGATAGAGCTTGTCCCGGATGGTGAGGACGGCTGGCTGGAAAGGCCGCGTACCCTGGCTTTGCAGGAACGCTCGTAAGGTGAAACAGAATGTCTAAGATTAACCGGATAGAACAATGGAAATGGACCATGAAAACTCAACTATTGTCACGTGCGCTGGCAACCATGATGGCGGTGAGTGCACCGGCCATCCTTGCCGCTGACCTGAACGCGCTTGATGTTGCCAGCTTGCCGGGTGACAGGGTCGAGCTCAAGCTTTCCTTTGACGAGCCGGTAGATTTGCCGCGAGGCTACACCATCGAGCAGCCGGCACGCATTGCACTGGACTTGCCGGGTGTCAGCAACAAGCTCAAAAACAAGCATCAAGAGCTGGGCTCGGGTAACGCCCGTAGCGTGACCGTGGTGGAAGCGCAGGAGCGTACCCGGGTCATTATCAACCTGACCAGTTTGAGTGGCTACAACACCCGTGTTGAAGGCAATAACCTCTATGTTGTTGTCGGTGACGGTATTGCCGGCAATAGCGCCGAAGCGCCGGCGCGCATTACCAAACCGGTGAAGGCAACAGCGGCCCGCACCGTGAAGAACATTGATTTCCAGCGCGGCGAGCAGGGCGAAGGTAATGTTGTCATCGACCTGAGCAATACTGTAGGCAGTCCAAACATCCAGGAACGTGGCAACAAGATCGAGCTTGACTTCCCGCGTACTGCGCTGCCCGATGAATTGCGGGTGCGTTTCGACGTGAAGGATTTTGCCACGCCGGTCAGCTTCATAAGCGCGACCGAAAAGGCTGGCGGCACCAGTATAGTGATCGAGTCAGCCGGGGATTTTGACTACCTGGCCTATCAGAC
>CAYMXO010000112.1:0-4295 GCA_964394445.1 uncultured Thiopseudomonas sp. | reverse complement strand
ATCAGCGCAGCGCAGCCTGACGGAGCGCTCCGCCCGGCCCAGACGCTGAAGTACAAACTCCCCCCCCCACCTCTCAAAGCCACCCACCACAGCAAACAGCCACTCCCTCCAGCAATCCCCATTTTCAGGCTACACTGGCACCAGGCTGTCACCACCGGAGCCGAGGCATGCGAAACTTCCCCCAGCACGAAACCCTGCAGCACGAATTCAAGAGCGACCTGCGCAACCTGCCGCTGCGCACCTTGCTGGAAGCGGTCATCTGCATGGCCAACGGCCCCGGCGGACACATCTATCTGGGAGTGGAAGACAACGGCACAATCAGCGGCCTGCACCCGTCACATCGTAATCTGGCACAGCTGGAACAACTGATCTGCCACTACACCAAGCCACACTTCCATGTACAGGTACGACCGGCCGTAGTCGACGGCCTGGTCATTGCGCACATCCGGGTGCCGGTCAGTCCGGTACCCATCGCTACCCGTGACGGCCTGTACCGCAGGCGCCAGCTGCAAAACGGCAACGGCGAGCCGGAGTGCGTCAAGTTCAAACCCGCGCCGCAATCACGTCCGGTGTCAATGTCTGAATGGCCTGATAATGGCTTAGAAATACCTGACCTGACAGTTGCTGCAGAATGTCACTGCGCTGCAGACGATCCATCACCGGCCCCTTTACCTCGGAAAGGTGAAAGCTGATACCGGCGGCCTGCAACCGCTGATTGATCGCCTCAAGACTTTCCAGCGCGCTGGCATCAATGCTGTTGACCGCCGAACACTGCAACACCAGGTGCCTGAGCGCGTTATTGCTGGCCACCGCCTCATTGATACGGTCTTCCAGCGCCCGGGCGTTGGCAAAGTACAGGCTTTCATCCACCCGCAAACTGACCAGCGTGCGGTCGGTCAGCACCGGATGGCGCAGGACGTTGCGAAAATGCTCGGTACCGGGCAGCAGCCCCACCTCGGCGATGTGCGGGCGGCTGGTACGCCACAGATAGAGCAGCAGGGACAGGCCGACACCGGCCAGCAAACCAGCCTCCACACCCACCAGCAAGGTAGCCAGCAGGGTTACCGCGACAGCAGCAAAGTCCGCCCTGGAATAGCGCCAGGTATGCCGGAAGATGCTCAGGTCAACCAGCGACAGCACAGCCACCATAATGGTCGCCGCCAGCGTGGCATGGGGCAGGTAGTACAGTGCAGGCGTCAGCAGCAACGATGCCAGCGCAATACCGATGGCGGTAAAAATACCGGCCGCCGGCGTCCGTGCGCCGGCATCAAAGTTCACTACCGAACGGGCAAAACCGCCGGTTACCGGAAAACCGCCGCTCAACGCTGCGCCCAGATTGCTTGCGCCCAGCGCCACCAGTTCCTGGTCAGGTTCGATCCGCTGGCGCCGCCGGGCCGCCAGCGTCTGGCCGACAGAAACCGACTCCACAAACCCGACCACACTGATCAACAGCGCCGGCATCCACAATTGCTGCCACAGCCCACCATCCAGCGACGGCAGGGTCAGCGGCGGCAGGCCGGCCGGAATGTCACCCACAATGCGCATGCCCTGTCCGTCCCAGCCGCCCAGCCAGGCCAGCAGCGTGGTGACGATAATCGCCATGACCGGCCCGGCCTTGGCCAGCGCATCGGCGAGCCTGGCATTTACTCCCCAGCCAGCCAGCAGCGGCTTCAACCCCTTGCGCACCCAAAACAGGAAAGCGCAGGCCGCGCTACCGGTCAGCAGCGTCAGCCAGTGAACGTCCGGCAGAGCCTGCCAGATGGACGGCAGCAGTTGCAGCAGGCTTTGTCCCTGCGCATCAACACCAAGAATAATCTTCAACTGGCTGAAAGCAATCAGGATGCCTGATGCCGAAATAAAGCCGGAAATCACCGGGTGGCTGAGAAAGTTGGCCAGAAAACCCAGCCGCAGCAGGCCCATGACCAACAGCATCAGGCCGGAAATACAGGCCAGTGCAAGCGCCGCGTCCCAGTAACGGGGCGAGCCGGCCTCGGCAAACTCGCCGATGGCTGCTGCCGTCATCAGTGACACGACCGCCACCGGCCCCACTGCCAGCACACGACTGGTACCAAACAGGGCATAAAGAATGAGCGGCGCTATGGTGGCATACAGCCCCACTTCGGCCGGCAAGCCTGCCAGCATGGCGTAAGCCAGGCTCTGCGGAATCAGCATCAGGGTTACAATCACCGCTGCCAGCAGATCACTGCCCAGGCTGGCACGGTCATAAGTGCGTCCCCATTGCAGTATTGGCAAGCCGGGCAACCAGCGGCGCCAGCTGCGCATACCCGGGGCTGGCTGTTTCACTAGCCAGCCGCCGCTGCAGGAACCGACGCCACACCCGGACAAACCATCAGCTGGTCGGTCTGTCCATCCAGTGCGCGATTGCCGGCCGCCAGTTGTTCGAGACGGCCACGCATGGCGCTCAGGTCGTAACCGGCAGCAGCGGCACGGGCCAGAATCTCATCGACCTCCATTTCGCCGGCTGCCGACAGCGCCCAGAGCACCGTCGAGCGGGTGCCTGTACGGCAAAAAGCCAGGACGGGGCCGGGCAGACCGGCCAACACCTGGGCCATCTGTACCGCCTGATGGTCCTGTACCTGGCCGGAAATCACCGGCAAGCAATAAATCTGCAGCCCATGGGCCATCGCCGCGCGCTCCAGTTCAAGGTAACGCGGCTGCCCTTCGGCCTCACCATCCGGCCGGTTGCAGACCAGAGTACGAAAACCGGCCGCGACAATGGCCGGCATGTCGGCCACAGAAATCTGTTCTGCCACAGACAGGCCGGGCACAAGTTTACGAAAATTCATGAATAGGCTTCTTATAGCTGGTTAAGCGGGATTTTGACGTAGGCAACGCCGTTGTCTTCCTCTGGCGGGAAGTGCCCGGCACGCATGTTGATCTGCACGGATGGCAAAATCAGCACCGGCATCTCCAGGGTGGCATCACGGGCTTCGCGCATTTGTACGAACGCGTCCTCGGTGATGCCCTCGTGCACATGGATATTGGCAGCACGCTGCTCGGCTACGCTGGTAATGTATTTCAGCTCGCGGCCACCGGGCTGATAGTCGTGACACATGTACAGACGGGTGTCTTCCGGCAGGCTCAACACCCGCTGGATGGACCGGTACAGGGTGCGTGCATCGCCGCCGGGAAAGTCGCAGCGGGCGGTGCCGAAATCGGGCATGAACAATGTGTCGCCAACAAAAGCGGCCGTCTGGTTGCCATCGGTTATTACATAGGTCATGCAGGCCGGCGTATGGCCGGGAGTATGCATGGCACGCAGTCGCAAGCCGCCAATTTGCAGCTCGTCGCCTTCTTGCAGCAGACGGTCAAACTGGCTGCCGTCGCGGGCAAACGCGGTGCCGGCATTGAACAGCTTGCCAAAGGTGTTCTGTACAGTGATGATCTGCGCACCAATCGCCAGTTGCCCGCCAAGTTGTTCCTGCAGATAGGGCGCGGCTGACAGATGGTCGGCATGCACGTGGGTTTCCAGCAGCCAGTCAACACGGGCTCCCAGCTCGCGGACGCGGGCAATCAGCCGGTCTGCCGAAGCGGTATGGGTACGGCCTGATTTGGGGTCGTAATCCAGCACGCTGTCAATCAGGGCGCAGCGGCGGCTGGCGGTATCCAGCACCAGGTAACTCAGGGTCCAGGTGTCAGGGTCAAAGAATCCTTCCACCTGCATGTTGGGCAAATGCATGGCTTTTCTCACAGGATTTCAAATGGGGGAAGAGCGCTGCGCCCACTGCCGTGGACGCAGGCTTTGTAGATACTGCCCGCGCATTGCACGGGCAGTTGCAGCAGGCTTACAGGCTCTTGGTCGAGTAGTACCAGTCAACCGTGTTGTAACCCTCGCCGGCACGCTTGTCAGCAGCCTGGCTGGTTTTGGGCGGAGGGACGATAACGTCACAGCCCGGGGTCCAGCCTTCCGGAGTGGCGACACTGTTCTGGTCGGACGTCTGCAGCGCGGTCAGCAGGCGGACAAACTCTTCAATGCTGCGGCCGTTGCTCATCGGGTAGTAAACCATGGCGCGCATGATGCCTTCCGGGTCGATGATAAAGGTGGCACGCACCGCCTGGGTGTCGGCAGCACCAGGGTGTACCATGCCGTACGCACTGGCTACATCCATCTTGATGTCATCGATGATCGGGAAAGGGATCTCGACGCCAAATTTTTCCTTGATGTTCAGGGTCCAGGCCAGGTGCGAGTACAGGCTGTCAATCGACAGGCCGATCAGCTCACAGTTCATCTCGGCAAACTTCGGTGCAGCCTTGGCAAAGGCGATGAACTCTGT
>CAYMXO010000111.1:3223-4343 GCA_964394445.1 uncultured Thiopseudomonas sp. | reverse complement strand
AAAGGAGCCGGTCCTGAGGTAGCAACCCGGGTACTGGAAAATATCGGCATCGACATGATCGAATGGCAGGTCACCAACTTCAGTTCATTGATTCCAGGCTTGAAAGCCGATCGTTTTGACATGGTGGCAGCCGAAATGGCCATTTTGCCCCAGCGCTGCAAAACCGTATTGTTTTCCGAACCCAACAGCTCCTACGGTGAGGGCCTGCTGGTACCTGCCGGCAATCCGAAAGGCCTGAAAGGCTACGCCGACTTTGTCGAAAGCAGCTACAAGCTGGCCATCATGGCCGGTGCCGACCAGCTGGAAATGATGCAGGCACTGGGCATGGATGAATCACGCCTGGTAACCATCGCCACCAACTCGGATGCCATTTCGACTGTGGCCACCGGACGGGCCGATGCCTATGCAGCGACCGGTCAGACAGCAGCCGGACTGGCTGCACAGAGCAACAAGGTTGAAGTGGTAGAAGACTTTACCGACCCTGTGATCAATGGCGAAACCGTACGCAGCTGGGGCGGCTTTACTTTTGCCCAGGGCTCGGATGCGCTGCGTGACGCCATCAGCGAAGAGCTGGCCCGTTTCAAGCAGACTCCCGAGTGGGAAGAGATCATGGAGCGCAACGGCTTCGTTGCCCATGACCGTGAGGAGTCATTCAAGAAAACCACACAGGAGCTGTGTGACGGCTAACAGGCCGGGGCGACACGACTCTTTTGGTTACCCCCTTTACAGCGCAAGCGTAATGCTGACGGCAGCCGGTTTGTGAAAGGAACCGGCTGTCATTGGTGATACTCAACAGCACGGCCGCTCCAGGCCTTCTTGCGAACCTGTTACCAGTCCTGATTATGGATATTCTAACCTATAGCGGTCACTTGCTTTCCGGTGCCTGGATTACCGTACAGCTGACCCTCTACTCCAGTGTGCTGGGGTTGTTTTTTGCTTTTGTGCTCGGTGTCGGCAGGGTTTCAGACAACCCTTTCGTGCATGGGCTGAGCGCAGGCATCATCGAGTTTTTTCGTGGCACCTCACTGCTGGTGCAGTTGTTCTGGTTGTATTTCGCCCTGCCAATGATTGGTCAGACGCTTGGCTATGACTGGCGCTTTCCGCCGATGCTGGTGGGCAC
>CAYMXO010000111.1:0-3123 GCA_964394445.1 uncultured Thiopseudomonas sp. | reverse complement strand
CTGGCCTACAAGGCCGAACAGCTGCGCAACTTTACCCAGGACAGCACGACCATTTACAGCCTGTTGCTGCTGATGTATTTCGGCATGGCACTGGTAGTGGCCGGGCTGATGAAACTGGCAGAGCGCTACGCCTGCCGCTGGCGTGCGGGAGGCAGTGTCTGATGCTGTTTGGAATTGAATGGGATACCAGCAGCCATTGGGCATTTGCCGTATCCATTCTGCCGATTCTCGGCAAGGGCTTGCTGGTTACCCTGCAAGCTACCGTTGTCGGTTTTTTGCTGGCAGCCGGGTTTGGTCTGGTACTGGCTGGACTCAAAGGCATGCGCAGTCGGCTGATTGCCTGGCCGGCCCGCTTCTTTAGCGAGTTTTTACGGGATACACCCCTGCTGGTGCAGCTATTTTTCCTGTATTACGTCTTGCCGGACTACGGTCTGGTGCTGCCAGCCTTTATGACTGGGGCCCTGGCACTGGGCCTGCAATATAGCGCCTATACATCGGAAGTGTACCGTGCCGGCATTCAGTCGGTTCCGGCCGGTCAACTGGAAGCCGCGCGGGCACTGGACCTGACGCCGGGACGTACCTTTTTCGCCATTGTCCTGCCACAGGCGATACCGCGCATCATCCCCGCGTTGGGCAACTACCTGGTTTCCATCATGAAAGATGTGCCCATTTTGTCGGTGGTGGCGGTGCTTGAGGTGCTCAATGTGGCCAGAATCATTGGCGACCGCAGCTTCAATTACATGATTCCGCTCTCCATGGTCGGGCTGATTTATCTGCTGATGACTCTGATAGCGGCCTGGGCCGTACGCAAGCTGGACGAGCGTTTGCCCAAAGAAGGAATACATTTGCAATGAGTGAGTCAAAGCAGTCAGACAAGATTATCGATTTCCAGAATGTGACCAAAAGCTATGGTGACCATGTGGTGCTGGATGGTCTGGACTTCAGTGTGCGTCGTGGTGAAAAAGTCACCATTATCGGGCCGTCAGGCTCGGGCAAGTCCACGGTGCTGCGTATTTTGATGACGCTGGAGGATATTCAGGACGGCGTCATCCATGTGGCCGGCAAGCCACTTTGGCATGAAGAGAAAAATGGCCAGCTGATGCCTGCATCGGAAGCCCACTTGCGCCTGATGCGCAAGGAAATGGGCATGGTGTTTCAGCAGTTCAATCTGTTTCCGCACATGACGGTGATGCGTAATGTGACCGAAGCACCAAGACAGGTACTTGGCTTGAGTCGGGACAAAGCCAAAAAACGTGCGCTCAAATATCTGGATCTGGTTGGCATGAGCGAGCATGCCGACAAGTTCCCCAGCCAGCTGTCCGGCGGTCAGCAGCAGCGGGTCGGCATTGCCCGTGCTCTGGCGATGCACCCCAATATTCTGCTGTTTGACGAACCCACTTCGGCACTGGATCCGGAGCTGGTGGGGGAGGTGCTACAGGTAATCGAGCATCTGGCCAGTCAGCATGATCTGACCATTTTGCTGGTAACCCACGAGATGCAGTTTGCCCGACAGATTTCCGATCGGGTGTGCTTTTTTGACCAGGGCAAGTTTGTTGAAGAGGGCAGTCCGGAAGAGATCTTCACCAAGCCCAAAGAAGAGCGCACACAGGCCTTTTTAAGCACTTTTTTGGGTGATCAGTAAGGAGTGAAACTGATAAAGTCAAGGCCAAAAAGACCTTGACTTTAAGAGTTGTGCACATTGAAAGGCTGAGTTTGCAAAAGGCGCCAAATTAGCAGGCAAATCTAGATTTATATTTTGTTATTGGCTGTAACTGATTGAAGTGCAAGTGTTTTTAAGGGTTTGTCGGTTTTTTGTACAAACTGGCTGCAAGCCTTGAAACACGGGCTGTTGCCGAGGTTTCCTTCAGGTTGTGCACAATGTTATCCACAGGGTTTGTGGATGCCTTGGGCAAGCCGGCAGCAGCGCGCTGTTTGCCGGTTGCGGAAGTCATCTACTTGCACCCGAAAGAGCACGAAACAACAGGGCTGTTTTTACAAAGCCAGCATCCCTGGTGGAAAAAAGCAACCGTCCATGGTTGCAGGAGCGACCGCTTAACTGGCCTTCGGCTTGAAGTAGAGGGTTTCGCCGCGTTGCAGGCCGTTCAGGCTGACATCATCGCGCACCACTTCGGCTTCGATTGGCAATTCCTGGCCCTCGACCTTCAGCGTGACACGAGTGATGGCACCCAGCGGACGGATATCACGCACCACACCGGCACGGTGCTCAGGATCGGCCTGACGTGACAGCAACACCTCGTGCGGGCGGAACTGGATCTGCTGATCGTTCAGCTGCAGCTGGTTGGAGTCGCCGAGAAAGTGGTAGACAAACTCGTTGGCCGGGTTTTCATAGACCTCGGCCGGAGTACCGATCTGCTCGATCACGCCCTTGTTCATCACCACGATGCGGTCGGCCACTTCCATGGCTTCTTCCTGGTCGTGGGTGACGAACACCGAGGTCAGGTTGATTTCTTCGTGCAGGTTGGCCAGCCAGCGGCGCAGTTCCTTGCGTACCTTGGCGTCCAGCGCGCCAAAGGGCTCGTCCAGCAGCAGGATTTCCGGCTCTACCGCCAGGGCTCGGGCCAGCGCGATACGCTGGCGCTGGCCACCGGACAGCTGCTCGGGATAGCGGTCGGCCAGCCAGTCCAGCTGCACCATGCGCAGCAGCTCCAGCACCTTGTCGTGGATGACGCTTTCCGACGGGCGCTGGCGGCGCGGCTTCATGCGCAGGCCGAAGGCGACGTTGTCGAACACCGTCATGTGACGGAACAGGGCATAGTGCTGGAACACGAAGCCGACATTGCGCTTGCGCACGTCACGACGCGACACGTCGGCGCCATTGAAGATGATGTGACCGCTGTCGGGTTTTTCCAGCCCGGCGATGATGCGCAGCAAGGTGGTCTTGCCACAACCGGACGGCCCCAGCAGCGCCACCAGCTCACCGGACTGGATCGACAGATTGATCTCGTTCAGCGCCTTGAAATTGCCGAACGCCTTGTTCACTTGCTGGACTTCGATGCTCATTTTTCTGTTCCCGTAACTTGAATTCTGTTGTGTCGTAAAACTGGTGTCTTGGTGTCTGTAGCGCCGGTGGATGGATTCCGCAAACACGCCGCAAGTACATCC
>CAYMXO010000110.1:0-4417 GCA_964394445.1 uncultured Thiopseudomonas sp. | reverse complement strand
TCAACGTGATCAAGGCTGTACGTGAAATCACCGGTCTGGGCCTGAAAGAAGCCAAAGCCGTAGTTGACGGTGCTCCTTCCGTGGTCAAGGAAGACGTAGCCAAGGAAGAAGCCGAAGCTGCCAAGAAAGCCCTGGAAGAAGCAGGCGCCAAAGTCGAACTCAAGTAATTTTCGACTATGCAAAACAGCCCTTGCGCAAGCACAGGCTGATGGCTGGTGGCTTTTGCCACCGGCCTTTTGTCGTTAAGGGATGGCATTGGAAGACGCAACCCGGGTGGGCCTTCCAATGCTATCTAGGTAGCAAATTTGTATTTGCAAACATGCCGCTGCCCGCTCCGGGCATATAGGCAGATTATCAAGCTGGGGAACGCTGATGGCTTACTCATATACTGAGAAAAAACGTATCCGCAAGGACTTTAGCAAGCTGCAGAATGTAATGGATGTGCCTTATTTGCTGGCCATTCAGCTGGACTCTTATCGAGAGTTCCTGCAGGCAGAGGTGAGCAAGGAGCAGTTCCGCGATATTGGTCTGCACGCGGCCTTCAAGTCGGTTTTTCCGATTGTCAGCTATTCCGGTAATGCTGCCCTTGAATATGTTGGCTACCGCCTGGGCCAGCCGGCGTTTGATGTCAAGGAGTGCATCATGCGTGGCATCACTTATGCCGCGCCGCTGCGTGTCAAGGTGCACCTGATCATCTTTGATCGCGAAAGCAGCAAGGCGGTCAAGGAAATCAAGGACATCAAGGAGCAGGAAGTCTACATGGGCGAGATCCCGCTCATGACTGAAAACGGTACCTTTATCATCAACGGTACCGAGCGTGTGATCGTATCCCAGTTGCACCGTTCGCCTGGCGTATTCTTCGATCACGACCGTGGCAAAACCCACAGCTCGGGCAAGTTGCTTTACTCCGCGCGGGTAATTCCCTACCGCGGTTCCTGGCTGGACTTCGAGTTTGATGCCAAGGACTGCGTATTCGTACGTATCGACCGTCGCCGCAAGCTGCCGGCGACCATCCTGCTGCGTGCCCTGGGCTACTCTTCTCAGGACATCCTAGAGTCTTACTACGAAACCAACATGTTTCACCTGGAAGATCAGGAAGTCAGCCTGGAGCTGGTTCCCAAGCGTCTGCGCGGCGAACTTGCGTCCTTTGATATCCGCGACAACGATGGCAAGGTGATTGTCGAGGTAGGTCGCCGGATCACTTCACGTCACATTACCCAGCTGGAAAAAGCCGGCATCAACAAGCTGGTTGTGCCCGACGAGTATATTATTGGCAGCACTACTGCGCGTCCGGTCATTCATCCTGTGACTGGTGAAATCATCGCCGAATGCAACAGCGACATCACGGCGGAGTTGCTGGAAGAGTCCCGCAAGGCCGGTGTGGTACAGATCGAAACGCTGTACATCAACGATATCGACTGTGGTCCTTTCATTTCCGATACGCTGAAAATCGACAGTACAACCAATGAGCTCGAGGCTCTGGTTGAAATCTATCGCATGATGCGCCCCGGCGAGCCACCCACCAAGGATGCGGCCGAAGGCCTGTTCAACAACCTGTTCTTTACCAGCGAACGCTATGACCTGTCTGCGGTTGGCCGGATGAAGTTCAACCGTCGTATCGGCCGTGAAGAAATTACCGGCCCGGGTACGCTGGACAAGGAAGACATCATCGAGGTGTTGCGCACCCTGATCAACATTCGTAACGGTAAGGGCGTAGTGGACGATATCGACCACCTTGGCAACCGTCGCGTACGCTGCGTTGGCGAGATGGCGGAAAACCAGTTCCGCATTGGCCTGGTACGCGTCGAGCGTGCGGTCAAGGAGCGCCTGTCCATGGCCGAGAGCGAAGGCCTGATGCCACAGGACCTGATCAACGCCAAGCCGGTTGCGGCGGCAGTGAAAGAGTTCTTTGGCTCCAGCCAGCTGTCCCAGTTCATGGACCAGAACAACCCGTTGTCCGAGATCACCCACAAGCGCCGCGTTTCCGCGCTTGGCCCGGGTGGTCTGACCCGCGAACGTGCCGGCTTCGAGGTGCGTGACGTGCACCCGACCCACTACGGCCGTGTGTGCCCCGTTGAAACTCCGGAAGGTCCGAACATCGGTCTGATCAACTCGCTGTCCACCTATGCCCGCACCAACGAATATGGCTTCCTGGAAAGCCCTTACCGTGTGGTCAAGGATGGCAAGGTTACCGACGAAATCGTATTTCTGTCTGCGATCGAAGAGGCGGATCACGTTATTGCCCAGGCGTCTGCCGGCATGAACGAAAAAGGCGAGCTGACCGAAGAACTGGTAACCGTGCGTCACCAGAACGAGTTTACGGTCAAGGGCCCGGCCGAAGTGACCCTGATGGACGTGTCGCCCAAGCAGGTTGTTTCTGTCGCAGCTTCACTGATTCCGTTCCTTGAGCATGACGACGCCAACCGTGCCTTGATGGGCTCCAACATGCAGCGTCAGGCTGTGCCGACCCTGCGTGCCGACAAGCCGCTGGTGGGTACCGGTATCGAGCGTAACGTCGCGCACGACTCTGGCGTTTGTGAAGTGGCCCGTCGTGGCGGTGTTATCGAGTCCGTCGATGCCAGCCGAATTGTAGTCCGTGTGCATGACGACGAAGTCGAGGCAGGCGAGGCCGGTGTCGACATTTATAACCTGGTCAAATACACCCGCTCCAACCAGAACACCTGCATCAACCAGCGTCCGCTGGTGAAGAAGGGTGACAGCGTGCAGCGCGGCGACATCATGGCTGATGGTCCGTCCACCGATATGGGCGAACTGGCCCTGGGCCAGAACATGCGTGTGGCCTTCATGCCGTGGAACGGTTACAACTTCGAGGACTCCATCCTGCTGTCCGAGCGCGTGGTGGAAGAAGACCGCTTTACCACCATCCACATTCATGAGCTGACCTGTGTTTCCCGTGACACCAAGCTCGGACCGGAAGAAATTACGTCCGATATTCCGAACGTCGGCGAAGCAGCACTGAACAAGCTGGATGAAGCCGGTATTGTGTATGTGGGTGC
The DNA here is from genome assembly GCA_964394445.1 of uncultured Thiopseudomonas sp. Lineage (GTDB taxonomy): Bacteria > Pseudomonadota > Gammaproteobacteria > Pseudomonadales > Pseudomonadaceae > Thiopseudomonas. The sequence goes on along the minus strand of CAYMXO010000110.1, from coordinate 1,400 downwards.
CGAGGTTGACGCCGGTGACATTCTGGTGGGCAAGGTAACGCCGAAGGGCGAAACCCAGCTGACTCCGGAAGAAAAGCTGCTGCGTGCGATCTTTGGTGAAAAAGCGTCCGACGTGAAGGATACCTCGCTGCGCGTGCCTACTGGCACCAAGGGCACCGTGATTGACGTACAGGTTTTTACCCGTGATGGCGTGGAAAAGGACAGCCGCGCGCTGTCGATTGAAAAATCCCAGCTGGACGAGATCCGCAAGGACCTGAACGAAGAGTTCCGTATTGTCGAGGGTGCGGCGTTTGAGCGCTTGCGCAGTCACCTGGTGGGTGCCAAGTGCGAAGGCGGCGCCAAGGTCAAGAAGGGCACTGTGCTGACCGAGGACATTCTCGACGGCATCGAACATGGCCAGTGGTTCAGCCTGCGCATGGCTGAAGACAGCCTGAACGAGCAGCTGGAAAAAACCCAGGCGTATCTGGTTGACCGCCGCAAGCTGCTGGACGAGCGCTTTGAAGACAAGAAGCGCAAGCTGCTGCAAAGCGATGACCTGGCTCCTGGTGTACTGAAAATCGTCAAGGTTTACCTGGCGATCAAGCGACGTATCCAGCCCGGTGACAAGATGGCCGGTCGTCACGGTAACAAGGGTGTGGTGTCCGTTATCATGCCGGTTGAAGACATGCCGCACGACGAAAACGGCGTACCCGTTGATATCGTACTCAACCCGCTGGGCGTGCCTTCGCGGATGAACGTGGGGCAGATCCTGGAGACCCATCTGGGCCTTGCTGCCCATGGTCTGGGATTGAAAATCAACGCGATGCTGGAAGAGCAGCGCAAGGTTGCCGAGATCCGCAAACTGTTGCACACCATCTATAACGAAATCGGTGGTGCCGCCGAAGATCGCGTCAATCTCGACAGCCTGGGTGATGAGGATATTCTCGACCTGGCCGACAACCTGCGTGCCGGTGTGCCCATGGCCACGCCCGTGTTTGACGGTGCGGAAGAAACCGAAATCAAGGCCATGCTGCGTCTTGCAGACATGCCCGAAAGCGGCCAGATGACCCTGTTTGACGGCCGTACCGGTGACGCGTTTGATCGTCCCGTAACTGTTGGCTACATGTACATGCTCAAGCTCAACCACCTGGTGGATGACAAGATGCACGCCCGTTCCACCGGCTCCTACAGCCTGGTTACCCAGCAACCGCTGGGTGGTAAGGCCCAGTTCGGTGGCCAGCGCTTCGGTGAGATGGAAGTGTGGGCGCTGGAAGCCTACGGTGCCGCTTACACGCTGCAGGAAATGCTGACAGTCAAGTCGGATGACGTGAACGGCCGTACCAAGATGTACAAGAACATCGTGGACGGTGATCACCGCATGGAGGCCGGCATGCCCGAGTCCTTCAACGTACTGATCAAAG
>CAYMXO010000109.1:0-4743 GCA_964394445.1 uncultured Thiopseudomonas sp. | reverse complement strand
CCGAGCTGGAAGCCTATATGGACCAGCTGCGCCGTGACCAGGATTCGGTGGGAGCGAAAATTACCGTCGTTGCCGAAGGGGTGTTGCCCGGTCTCGGCGAGCCGATTTTTGACCGCCTCGATGCCGAGCTGGCCCATGCACTGATGAGCATCAACGCGGTCAAGGGCGTGGAGATTGGTGACGGCTTTGCCGCAGTGGCCCAGCGCGGTACCGAGCACCGTGATGAAATGACTCCGGAAGGCTTTTTGAGCAACCATGCCGGCGGCATTCTCGGTGGTATTTCGTCCGGCCAGCCGATTGTGGCGCACATTGCACTCAAACCGACGTCCAGCATTACCGTGCCGGGCCGCACCATTACGGTGGATGGCGAACCGGTGGAGATGGTTACCAAGGGCCGTCACGACCCTTGTGTCGGCATCCGCGCCACGCCGATTGCCGAGGCGATGATGGCGCTGGTGCTGATGGATCATTTCCTGCGCCAGCGTGCGCAAAATGCGGATGTGCGGGTGTCTACGCCGGTGTTGTCGCAGCTTTAGGGTGGTTTTTGCACGGCGGCGGCTGGGTCGGGCAAGTCCGCAATCCGGCCTTAGCGGTGTGTGACAGCTTGCTGGCACGCACCAGTGCAGCCGGATGGAGGACCTGCCCGACCCCGAGTTTGCCTTGTGCGGGGCGAGAGGGACTGGCCCGCCTGTGGCGGGCTGCTGTCGCGGTGTTGTGTCTGCGCTTTTGTGCGACGGGGTTTGTTCCCGGTTTTTTGCACGGCGGTGAAACGTTTATGCAAATGTCGTGAGGCATCATGCCCTATTGGCGCTTATCCAATTTTTATTTTTTCTACTTTGCCCTGCTGGGCGCGGTGGCGCCGTTTATGCCGCTGTATCTGGAATATCTGGGTTTCAGTCCGGCACGAATTGGCGAGCTGCTGGCGCTGCCGATGCTGATGCGCTGTCTGGCACCCAACCTGTGGGGCTGGCTGGGCGACAAAACCGGGCAGCGGTTGCAGATTGTGCGTTGGGGTGCCTTGCTGACGTTGCTGGGTTTTGCCCTGATCTTCATCCGTCAGGACTACCTCTGGCTGGTGCTGGTCATGCTGCTGCATGCTTTTTTCTGGCATGCCATTTTGCCGCAGTTTGAAGTCCTGACTTTCGCCCACCTCAAGCACCAGCCCGAGCGTTACAGCAAAATCCGTGTCTGGGGATCGGTGGGTTTTATTGTCACTGTAGTATTGATGGGCCGGGTATTCGACCTGCAGGGCCTGGGCAGCTACCCGTTTCTGGTATGCCTGATCATGCTGGGCATTCTGCTGAGCAGCCTGCTGGTGCCGGCGACGTCCGGCGAACCATCCAGCCGTGAACGCATGGTAGCGGGGCAGGGCATCCGGGACATTCTGCTGCGCCGGCCGGTACTGATATTTTATTTTGGGGTCATGCTGATGCAGGTGTCTCACGGACCCTACTACAGTTTTCTATCCATTTATCTGGGCGAGCTGGACTACAGCCGTACAGTGACCGGCTGGCTCTGGTCGCTGGGCGTGCTGGCCGAGATTGCCCTGTTCTTGTTCATGCCGCGCATCCTGTTGCGTTTCAGTGTGCGCCAGGTACTGCTGGCCAGCTTTGTGTTGGCAGCCATACGCTGGCTGATGTTGGGTAACCTGGCTGGCGAACTGCTCTGGCTGCTCTTGATCCAGTTGTTGCATGCCGCTACCTTTGGCAGCTTTCATACCGGCGCCATGCAGTTTGTACAGCAGCAATTTCCGCGTGGCCGTCAAGGCATGGGTCAGGCGCTGTATGTATCATTGTCGGGTGTGGGGGCGGCCGTTGGCGCGCTCTATGCCGGCTATCTGTGGCAGCCGGCCGGCCCTGCGTTGACATTTGCTGTGGCCAGCGCGGCCGCAGCACTTGCCGCCGGCATTCTGTATTTTGGTCTGGGAAGGGAACAACATGAGTCATCTGTGCGTATTTCATAACAGCAATACCCGGCAGCCGGTCAGGCTGCTGAACCATCACGACGATATTGCCCGTGAACTGGCCGAAATTAATGTGCAGTTTGAGCGCATGGAACCCGCTGTTATGCTGACTGCCCGCAACAGTCAGGCCGAAGTGCTGGAAGCCTGTCAGGAACAGCTGAATCAGCTGCGTGAACGGAATGACCGGCTTGTTGCGGATGTGCTCGTTCTGGATGAAAGCCAGCCAGAAAAAGAGCGCAACATGCAGCGCACAAGGCTGCTTGCCGAGCGCGTGCACGATGCAGAAGAAACCTGTCTGCAGGTTGTCGGCCGTGGCTTGCACAGCCTGCGGGCGGGCGAGCAGGTGTATTCGCTGATGTGCGAAAAGGGTGATGTGTTGAGAATTCCTGCCGGCATGGCGCGCTGGTTTGATGCTGGCGAACACCCGCGTGCAGTGGTATTGCGCCTGCAGGATCAAGATGCCGGGCAGGAAGGTTGTTTAACCGGTGAGAATCCGGCCAGCGAGTATCCGCAATTTGATGACTACTAGCGGACTGTGGCGTCGTTCAGCTGCCGGTTGATTTCTTCAGCCAGCGGCTTGCGCAAACCGAACAAAAAGCCCAGCTCTGCCGTGACAAACAGCGGGCCAATGGCCAGTCCCATGACATCATCAAAAAATGCCGGTTTGCGGCCTTCATAGTGATGGCCGACAAACTGGATGATCCAGCCGGCGATGAACAGCACCAGCCCCCAGCCGAGCCAGCCGGCAGTGGACAGCTGCGCAGCCTGTGCGCCAAACCACAGAACCACAGCCAGTAATGCAGCCATCACCAGACCATAGCGCAAGTCCAGTAACAGATAATAGACGGCAGCCAGGGCTCCCGCCAGGAGCGCGGGTGACAGCCAGAGGCCACCACTTTGCATGCCCGGCCGTGACAGCAGGATGGCCACGGCCAGGACAATCATCGGAATGCCGGCAAAGTGGGTCAGGATATTGCGCCGGTCACGATGATAGGCAGCGTAACTGACCAGCTGCTGTTCGAGGGTTTTCATTGTTGTTCTCTCAGATGGGGCAGGGCAAGAAGGCGTTTTGATTCAAACAGCGACTAGCAGGTCATGCAAGGTAGACGGAAGGCTGATTTTCTTGCCAATGCGTAATTCTTGAGTGAATTGGTTGGTCTTTATTTTTCATGTGAAATTCAGTACACTGCTCACATTCTTGCGAGGAGCCGACATGAGCGTTATTACCATTACCGAAACAGCACAAACCTACCTGGCCGACCTGTTGAACAAACAGAACACGCCAGGAATCGGTGTACGTATTTTTATCACCCAGCCCGGCACCCCCTATGCCGAGACCTGCCTGGCTTATTGTAAGCCTGATGATCAGAATCCCGAGGATGAAGTCATCGGCTATGCCGACTTTACCGCCTGGATTGATCGCCCAAGCATTCCTTTTCTGGAAGATGCCGTGGTCGACTTTTCCACCGACCGGATGGGCGGTCAGCTGACCATCAAGGCACCGAATGCCAAATTGCCGATGGTCAACGAAGACAGTCCGCTGGAAGACAAGGTCAACTATTACATCCAGACCGAGATCAATCCGGGGCTGGCCAGCCATGGTGGCCAGGTGAGTCTGGTGGATATTGATAACGGCATCGCCATTTTGCGCTTTGGTGGCGGTTGCCAGGGCTGCGGACAGGCTGACCTGACCCTGAAGGAAGGCATCGAGCGCACCCTGTGCGAACGGATTCCGGAAATCAAGGGCGTGCGCGATGTCACCGACCACAGCTTCCGCGATAACGCCTACTATCGCTAAACGGACTTTTCCTTTAATAAATAAGTGTTTACCTTGGGTGCAAACTGTGCAACGATTTGCCAGTCGATGTGCAATAACCCGGATACAGGGGACATTTAATGACAAAATCAGAACTCGTCGAACGTATCGCCAGCCGCTATGACCAGTTACCGGTACGTGATATTGAACTGGCAGTAAAAACCCTGCTGGAGCAGATGACCGAAACCCTGGCTGAAGGCGGTCGTATTGAGGTCAGGGGCTTTGGCAGTTTTACCCTGAATTATCGGGCTCCGCGCATGGGTCGCAATCCGAAAACCGGAGAGCCGGTTCAACTGGAAGCCAAGTATGTGCCGCACTTCAAACCGGGCAAGGAACTGCGTGACAGGGTCAACGGCGAAGCCTGATCCATTTGACTGACGGCCCGGGCAAACGGGGCCACCAAGGGGAGCTATCCAATGCGAAAAATCAGGCGTGCTTTTATTGCTCTGGTCTGTCTGTTGCTGGCAGCCGCTGTGTTGTTGTTTACGCTGGAAAACAAGCAGCCGGTTGAACTGACTTTTCTGAGTTATACCAGCCCGGCCCTGCCGTTGGCATTTACCATTCTGGCCGGCTTTGTGCTTGGTGCTTTTTTTGCCGGACTGACTTTCTGGCTACCGCTTGGCCACTACAAACGCAAAACTGCCAAGCAGGCAAAAAAACTGGCGCAGCTGCAGGAACAGCTGGAAGAAGCAAAGAAAGAAACCAGGCAAACAGCAACTGGCACTGAAGTGGCGGTTGCCGAGTCTGCTGCCTGACCGGCATGCCGGACACAGCTTTTGTAGGAACGGCTTCAGCCGCGAACGAGGTTCGGTCGTGGCTCAGTGGCTGTCGGCAACATCGGTCGCGAATAAATTTGCTGCTTCTACGGGGCTGGATGGCTTGCAGGTCAGGTCGGGCTTGAGCGCCCGGTCATTTCCCTGGCCATCTGGGTCGCGTAGTTGTCGGTCATCCCGCCGATATAATC
>CAYMXO010000108.1:2523-4837 GCA_964394445.1 uncultured Thiopseudomonas sp. | reverse complement strand
CAAGGTGTGCTGCCGATGCGGTTGCGCTGGCAGTTCCACCAGTTGCTGCTGAGCCAGAGTCTGCAGTTTTATCAGGATGAGTTTGCCGGACGCATTTCTGCCAAGGTAATGCAGACGGCGCTGGCCGTGCGCGATACGGTCATGACCTGTGCTGATATGCTGGTCTATGTAGCGGTGTACTTTGTCAGCACCGGGGTGATTCTGGCCAGCTTTGATCGCTGGTTGTTGTTGCCTTTCGTCGGCTGGCTGGGGCTGTTTATGCTGTGTTTGCGCGTGTTTATTCCGCGCCTGTCACAGCTGGCACAAACCCAGGCGGATGCCCGTTCCCTGATGACCGGGCGCATTACCGATGCCTATACCAACATCAGCACGGTCAAGCTGTTTTCCCACGGGGGCCGCGAGTCGCGCTATGCCAGGCAGGCCATGCAGGAATTTCTGGGCACGGTGTACGGACAGATGCGCTGGGTGACCCTGCTCGAGTTTATCAACCATACCCTGAACATGCTGCTGGTGGCCGCCACCGCGGGGCTTGGGCTCTACCTGTGGCAAAGTGGTGAAATAGGTGTGGGCGCTGCGGCGGCAGCCATTGCCATGGCGCTGCGGCTGGTCGGTCTGTCGCACTGGATCATGTGGGAAGCGACCATGTTGTTCGAGCACATGGGTACGGTGCGCGATGGTCTGGATACATTGCGCCAGCCGGTACGGGTGCTGGATGCGCCGACGGCCCAGCCCTTGCAGGTCGGCTGTGGAGAAATCCGTTTTGAGAACGTCGACTTTTCTTACCGGGACGGCACGCCGTTCATGCAAAACTTCAATCTGCATATCAAACCGGGCGAAAAAGTCGGGCTGGTGGGTCGCTCCGGTGCCGGCAAATCCACTTTGGTCAATCTGTTGTTGCGCTTTTACGATGTGCAGGGCGGCCGCATCCTGATTGATGGCCAAAATATTGCCACCGCCACGCAAAACTCGCTGCGGGCACAGATTGGCATGGTTACGCAGGATACTTCACTGCTGCACCGTTCGGTGCGGGACAACGTGCTCTATGGTCGCCCACAGGCCAGCGAGGATGAGCTGCAGCTGGCCATTACACGTGCGCAGGCGGCCGAATTCATTCCTTCGCTGAGTGATGCCAGTGGCCGTTCGGGTCTGGATGCCCATGTCGGTGATCGGGGTGTCAAGCTGTCCGGCGGCCAGCGCCAGCGTATCGCCATTGCCCGGGTGATGCTCAAGGATGCACCTATTTTGTTGCTGGACGAAGCCACTAGTGCACTGGATTCCGAAGTGGAAGTGGCCATTCAGGACAGTCTGGATGAGCTGATGCAGGGCAAGACGGTGATTGCCATTGCCCACCGCCTGTCCACCATTGCCGCGATGGACCGTCTGGTGGTGATGGATCAGGGCCGTATTGTCGAAAGTGGCAGCCATCAGGAGCTGCTGCAACACAATGGTTTGTATGCCCGCCTCTGGCAACGCCAGTCCGGCGGTTTTCTGGGAGAAGCCGAATGAATACCATGCTTGCTGCTGTATTGAACGACTATGGCCAGATTCCACAGCCCGGCCAGCTGCCCGTGCCTGTTGCTGGTGAAGGCCAGGCCCTGTTGCAAATCGAGGCTGCATCGATCAAACAGCTGGACAAGCTCAAGGCCGCTGGCAAACACTATACCCGCTATGCGCAGTTTCCGGTGGCGGTGGGCGTTGATGGTGTAGGACGCTTGCCCGATGGCCGCCGCATGTACGCCATGGGCGTGACCGGCATGCTGGCGCAGCAAGCGCTGGTGCAGCTGGATGACTGCGTGCCGGTACCGGATGAGCTGCCGGCGGCGCTGGCCGCCTTGTTGCCCAATGCTCTGTTGGGCTCGGATGCGGCACTGGTGTGCCGGGCTGGTTTTCAGGCTGGCGAGGTGGTGCTGATCAATGGTGCTACGGGTGTCTCTGGCCGTATGGCGGTCCAGGCTGCCCGTTTGCGTGGGGCCTCACGCATTATCGTCACGGGTCGTAATGCGCAGTCGCTGGATTATTTGCGAGTACTGGGTGCGGACCAGTGTATTTCCCTGCTGGGCGAGCCGCAGCGGATCATTGAGCAGCTAGTACAGATTCAGCAGCAAACCCCGATTAATGTGGTACTGGACTATCTTTGGGGAGAGCCGGTGCAATGGCTGCTGGCTGCCTTTGCCAAGTGTTGTCTGCAGCCGGTACGGCTGGTTACCATCGGCCAGATGGCCGGAGCCGAGATCAGTCTGGCTTCGGGCGTCCTGCGCAGTGTGCCAGTCAGTATTCTCGGCTCCGGGCTGGGCAGCATCAATGCAGAACAGTT
>CAYMXO010000108.1:0-2423 GCA_964394445.1 uncultured Thiopseudomonas sp. | reverse complement strand
GGTACGACCACGAAGGGGAGCGGCCCACCTGCAAATCCATTGCTGAGCATATGCGGTTGGTGCAGGCTGCCGATCTTGCCTATCCGATAATTATCTGCCCGCAAGGCCGAGTGATGGATGGCATGCACAGGGTGGTAAAAGCCTGGCTGGAGGGACGCTCTACTGTGTTGGCATACTACTTGCCGGTTTTGCCTGAGCCGGACTATGTCGGAGTTGATCCGCATGTGTTGCCGCATGATGACACCAGAGCGTACGTTTGAGCCGTTGGGGTGTGTCGCATGATAGTGCCTTTTGTAGCTGAAACCACGGCCAGTGCCGCTAGCAGTTTGCGTTGACCGGTAAGGAAATACTGAACATGAACCAATTTTCCCTGTTGGTTATCGATGACGAAGCAGCCATTTGCGAAATGCTGGCGACCGCGCTTGAGCTGGATGGCTTTCGAGTACGGGTTGCACATGCCAGTAAAGATGGCCTGAATATGATTTATGATGAGCTGCCCGACCTGTTGCTGCTGGACTGGATGCTGCCCGGCACCAGCGGTATTGAGCTTGCGCGCCGGCTCAAGCGTGACAGTCTGACCGCGTCATTGCCGATTATCATGTTGACTGCGCGTGGCGAAGAGGACAACAAAATTCAGGGGTTGGATGCGGGGGCCGATGACTATGTTACCAAGCCGTTTTCGACCCGTGAGCTGGTATCCAGAATCAATGCCGTGTTGCGGCGTACCAATGCATTGGCGGCGGCAGAGACGATTGACATTGACGGCTTGCGACTGGATCCAGTGGGACAGCGGATTACGGCCCATGGCGCTGTCTTGAGCCTTGGCCCTACCGAGTTTCGGCTGCTGGCCTTTTTTATGACCAGGGCAGAACGGGCTTTTACCCGGGAGCAGTTGCTGGCGCGGGTCTGGAGCGACAGTAGCGACCTGTCTGACCGTACCGTTGATGTCCATATTCGTCGTCTGCGCAAATGCCTTGAGCCCCACGGGTTTGCTGACTTTTTACAGACAGTGCGCGGTACTGGCTACCGTTTTTCTGCAGAAGGTCTTGCTAATACCGGGCGGGTCCAGGGGGATCAATGAATTGAATGCTCTGCTGCTAAAGGAAACGCGCCGCTTGTTGTTGGTGGTGGCTGTGGGTGGGTTGCTATCCTGGTGGCAGCAGGGCTTATGGCCGGTGGTGGTGGTGTTAATCGGTTGTCTGGGCTTTTATTTGTGGCAGCTGACTCGTTTGTTGCGCTGGTTGCAGCGTTACCCGGATGATTGGGAGCCTCCGGAAAGCAGCGGTGCCTGGGGCGAGTTGTTCAATGGGTTGTATCGGTTGCTGCGACGGGAAAATTTGGCGCGTGATGATTTGTCACAGTTGATCCGGCGTACTGAAAGCTCAATGTCGGCCATGCGCGATGGCGTGGTGCTGCTGGACCGTCGCCAGCAGCTTGAGACCTGGAATCAGGCTGCGGCACAAGCCTTGGGTTTGCGCATGGAAACTGATCGTCGCCAGGCGTTTACCAATTTTGTGCGTCAGCCGCAGATGGTTGAGTATCTGGCGGGCGATGATTTTCGTCAGCCATTGTCCCTGCCTTCACCGGCGCAGCCAGCACGCATACTGGAGTACAGTGTCACCCGCTTTGGTGCCGGTGAATACCTGTTGCTTATTCGTGATGTGACACGCTTGCACCGGCTGGAGCAGATGCGCAAGGACTTTGTTGCCAATGTCAGTCATGAGCTGAAAACACCGCTGACTGTGTTCAAGGGTTATCTGGAAGCTCTGTTGGACAGCACGCCAGCCAGCCAGCCGACACTGCTGCGGGCCTTGGAACGGATGGATGAACAAAGCAGGCGTATGGAGCGGTTGATTACAGACTTGCTGTGGCTGGCACAGCTGGAAGGAACCGAGGTGCAACAACCACACCAGCCGGTACGACTGGACTTGCTGTGTGCCAGCCTTGCGGCTGAGAATGCGGGACTGGCTGCCGAAGGGCAACAAACTATCGAGCTGAAGGTTCCGGCTGGCCTGACCTTGCTGGGTGATGCGAACGAGCTATGTAGCGCCCTGACCAATTTGCTCACTAATGCGATCAATTACAGTGGTGATAAAGGGCAAATCAGGCTGTACTGGCGTACAACAGAAGAGGGCGGACGGCTGGAGGTCTGTGATAACGGCCCCGGTATTGCCGCCCATCATCTGCCGCGTTTAACCGAGCGCTTTTACCGCCCGGATGCCAGCCGCATTACTGCTACTGGCGGCACCGGATTAGGGCTGGCCATCGTCAAACACGTGCTGTTACGCCACGATGCACAGCTCGATATTGTCAGTGCGCCCGGGCAGGGCAGCTCCTTTGCCTGCTGCTTTCCTGCGTACAAGATCTTGTCTGAAACTGGCAAAACCAAGGGAGACGCTGAATAAAGCCGGGGGAAACGTCAA
>CAYMXO010000107.1:0-4892 GCA_964394445.1 uncultured Thiopseudomonas sp. | reverse complement strand
AGTGGCGAACATGCCACGAACCAGTTACCCCCGACGCGGCTAAAGCCGCTCCTACAAAACCCCGTAGGAGCCACTTCAGTGGCGAACAACCCCGCAAAATTCGGCTTATTCCTGAACGATGCGCATGGACAGGTCAACGGCCTTGACGTTCTTGGTCAGGATACCCAGCGAAATGAAATCCACGCCGGTTTCGGCCACGGCACGCAGGGTTTCGTCGTTGATGCCGCCGGATGCTTCCAGCTTGACCTTGCCGGCATTGACCCGCACCGCTTCACGCATGTCAGCATACGACAGTTCATCGAGCATGATAATGTCCGCGCTGGTGGAGAGGGCCAGGGTAAATTCTTCCAGGTTTTCCACTTCCACTTCGATCGGCTTGTCCGGTGCGATGCGACGTGCGGTTTCCACCGCCTCGGCAATGCCGCCACAGGCAGTGATGTGGTTTTCCTTGATCAGGAACACGTCATACAGGCCAATGCGGTGGTTGTGACAGCCGCCGCAAGTAACGGCATATTTCTGCGCCAGGCGCAGGCCGGGGATGGTCTTGCGGGTATCCAGCAGTTTCACCGGCAGATCGCTGACCATGTCGGCGTAGTGCTGACAACGCGTGGCCACGGCAGACAGGGTCTGCATGAAGTTGAGCGCGGTACGCTCGCCAGTCAGCAGTGCGCGTGCCGGCCCTTCCAGCTCGAACAACACCTGATTGGCTTCGACACGATCACCGTCGGCTACACGCCAGATCACCTTTACGCCGGCATCAACCTGGCGGAACACTTCGTCCACCCAGGCCGTTCCGGCAACGGTTGCATTCTCCCGGGTAATCACCCGGGCCCGCACCTGTTTGTCAGCCGGGATCAGCTGCGCGGTGATGTCGCCGGTACCTACGTCTTCTGCCAGGGCAATGCGTACATTTTCACGCACTTCGTCCAGCAGCTGCTCAATGACCAGATTTGCCATAAACCCTCCAATTCAACGTGGCGCATAGTATACGGGCTAACGCTGCGTCTTGGCACCACCGTGCGCCACGGCACGGCAACCGGTGCACCTCTTTTTACATGCTGTCTTGCCATCCGCGCTCTGTGGCTGTGCCCCCTTCAGGGGCAAGCCCTCACATACAGAGAAGCGGCTGCGCCTGCTGTGCCCGTACAAGGCCGGGCTGGCCGGAATGCCCGCATTCTGTGGGGCAGGCAGCGGTGGCGCAAACTGCCAGGATGCCAGCCTCCCGGCGCCAAGCTCGACTGTTGTCCTGGCTTGCGCAAGACAATTGGGTTAAGTCCGGCGTTTGCCTATAATGTCTGCTGCTGCCCGTGCAACAATACAGGTAGCCCGGCTCGTTACCGGCTCAGCCATTCATCGCCCGGGAGGCTCCATGCACAACAAGGCCAATCTCATACCCATTATAGGGCCCGGCTCTACAGCAACCAGCCATCCGCTGTCGCCTTTGCTGACACGGACACGTGATCTGGCAACCGCGTTTCTGCAAGAGCGCCTGCAAGAGCTGTTTACCCGCGCCGATGACGCCCTTTTCGACATGGCCGACAGGGCGATCAGCAACCAGGAGCAAGCCAGCCTGTTTGAAACCATGCGCACGTTGCGCCTGCAACAGGAAAGCCTGCGCCACGGCTACCTCCAACAACTCAACGACTCCTTTGCCGGCATGGGCAGCCCACAGAAAACACAGCCCGCCGCGGACGTGGTAGCCGATCGGGACAGCATGACTCTGGTCCAGCCCGACGAGCTGGAAGAAAAAGTCGCCATCAGCAACATGACCAGCAGGGTCATGACCAGTGACGCCGATCTGCTGGAAGATCTGAGTGCACGCATGGCCCATGTGCTGGAGCGCGAGCTGCAGCCTGACGACAACCCACTCGGCCCGGAACACCTCAGCCGGGGGTTTCTCGATCTTCTCAACCAGCTGGGCTTTGCTGAAATCCAGGTCAAGCTGATTCTGCTCAAGCTGTTTGAGCGTGCCGTACTGGCAGATCTTGGCCTGCTGTATGCCGACTGCAACCAGCTGCTGCTGGAAGCGGGTATCCTGCCACAGCTGCGTACCCGCGGCGCTTCCAGACAACCGTCAGCCTCTCACGCCGCACCCCTGCCTGCTGACAGCCCGGCGACAGCGGAAACAGTTGAAATCAGTTTTCAGGATATTCAGCCGCTATTGCGCAGCCTGGGCAGTGCGCAAGACCCTACACCAGCAGATGCGGTTCCGGTCAGTTCCGGCGACCTGCTGCGCCTGCTGACCCACCTGCAACAGCACAGCATCCAGAACCAGCAGCTTGCCGGCGGTGTGGTAAAGCAGCAGATCGACAGCATCCTGCAGCGCGCCAGCCAACAATCACAAAAGCCGCGCGTGGTTGGCGAAGTGGCCAACGATGCAATCAACCTGGTGTCCATGCTGTTCGAGTTTATCCTCGATGACCGCTCCCTGCCCGACTCGCTGAAAGCCCTGATTGGCCGGCTGCAAATCCCCATGCTCAAGGTCGCCGTGCAGGATCAGAGCTTCTTCGACAGCGCCAGCCATCCGGCCCGTCAGCTGCTCAACCAGCTGGGCTCGGCAGCCCTGGGCTGGAGCGGCAAGGACAGTCAGCAGCAGGACAGGCTGTACCAGAAAATGGAAGAGATCGTGCACCGGCTGCTTAACGAGTTCACCGATGATCCGGTCATTTTTGCCGATATCCTGCAAGAATTTACCAGCTTCTACGGCACCGAGCGCCGCCGCAGCGAACTGGTCGAGCAGCGTGTGCGTGACGCCGAAGAGGGCCGTGCGCGTACCCAGCAGGCACGCCAGCAAATCCAGCAGGAACTGGCCCGTTGTCTGGCTGGCCGTACCCTGCCGGAAGCACTGGTGCAGCTGCTGCAGGAGCACTGGAGCCAGGTGCTGCTGTTGCGCCACTTGAAATATGGCCCGGACGGCAGTGAATGGCAGGCCAGCCTGCAGTTGATGGAAGATCTGGTCTGGAGTGTCGGCGAGCATGATACCGAAGCGGATGGCGAGCGCCTGAAGCAGCTGGTGCCACAGCTGATCGGCAATCTGCGCGAAGGCTTTGCCGAAGCCGCGCTGGACCCCTTTGCCACCTCATCGCTGATGGACCGGCTGGAAGTGCTGCATGTACAGGCATTCCAGAACCTGAAACGCAACCTGGCCCGTCTGAACCTTGCAGGACAGGCTGCCGCCCCCTCTGCAGCGGCCACTCCGCTCGAACTGCCGGAGCTGCTGCCGGAAGAGCTGCCTGAGCCGCTGCAACAGGTGGCGCAAGAGCTGGCTGGCCAGCACGAAATAGCCGAGCCGGCGATGGTTGAGGTCAGCGAGGACATTCAGCTGCCTGGCAAGGATGCAGCCAGCGATGATGCAGATGAACAGGTAACGGGTCTGGCGGATGACGACCCGGCTTTTGAGCAGGTCGACCGTTTGCGCCCCGGTAGCTGGTTCGAATTGAAGCAAGACGGTAACACGAGCATCCGCTGCAAGCTGTCGGCGATCATCCGGGTGACCGGTCGCTATATCTTCGTCAACCGCCACGGCATGAAGGTGCTGGACAAGAACCGTAGCGGGCTGGCCCTGGCATTCAAACAGGAACAGTTGCGCATGCTGGACGATGCCCTGCTGTTTGATCGCGCGCTGGAATCGGTCATCAGCAATTTGCGGCGGATGAAAGATATTTAATCTGCTTGCCATCGCGCTGGCCTGCCCATCGCACAGCCCCAAAGCTGCACACCCAATGCTGTCCGCCACCTCCTGTAGAAGCCCTGCAAGAACCACTACTGTAGGAGCCACTTCAGTGGCGAACAGCGTCTCTGCCAAACCCCGCTATTGCAGCCCCATTTCAGCGCCTTGCCCCGGCTCCGTTCGCGGCTAAAGCCGCTCCTACAAAACCGTACCCGCCGCAGAACGGACCTGGATGAGGATACAGCCCGGATTGTCCGTGTCTTTCTCCCAGACAGCCTGCAAAGGCTGCAATCCGACCACGCCCAACTGCATGCCATCGCGGCGCGGGGTGAGCTGCCAGCTGACTGATTCACCTTCAGCCAGAATCAGCCGCCCGGTTTGTTCGTCCACCGCCTCCACCGCCAGCAGCATCACAAATGCCCCCGTTTCTGTAATCACTGCTGCTTGCGGCAGCTGCGTAAAACATAACTGCAATGCGGCACCCTGTGGTTTGATGTGCAGCAGGTGTGGCAATGAAGGCTCCGGCCTGAGCACTTTGCCCAACATCAGACCGCCCATAAAGCCCAGCAGGCACAGGCTGGCAAAAAACTTGATGCGCCACTGCCGCACCGGAAGTGCCTGCCATGTAGAATCTGCAGTTTTTTGCGGATCGGATCGCGCCATGTTTCACATCATTCTCTTTGAACCGGAAATTCCGCCCAACACAGGCAATATCATCCGCCTGTGTGCCAATACCGGCTGCAGTTTACACCTGATCGAGCCTTTGGGCTTCGTGCTGGATGACAAGCGTCTGCGCCGCGCCGGTCTGGATTATGCGGAATTTGCCAGCGTGAAACGCCATGCCAGCCTGGATAACTGCCTGCAAGAGCTGGATCAGCCGCGCCTGTTTGCCTTTACCACCAAGGCTGTACGCGGTTATGCGGATGTTGCCTACCAATCGGGGGACGCCCTGCTGTTTGGCCCGGAAACCCGTGGTTTGCCCGATGATGTGCGCAATAACATCCCGACAGACCAGTGTGTGCGTCTTCCCATGCTGCCGCAATCGCGTAGTTTGAACCTGTCCAACACGGTGGCCGTGGCAGTCTACGAAGCCTGGCGGCAGCAGGGATTTGGCAGCTGACCCGACGCCTGGACCCGAAGGCCGACCCGCACACCCCAGCGCCGAGGCACAGTTTTGTAAGAGCGACTTCAGTCGCGACCGGTGTTGCAGATAGCCGCGAGG
>CAYMXO010000106.1:0-5019 GCA_964394445.1 uncultured Thiopseudomonas sp. | reverse complement strand
CTTGCTGAAGTCAGGAGGGTTTAGAAATCAGCTACACCCTTAAATGCGAAGAGCCCCTTTTTCCCGGCCTTCTCTGCGGCCTTCTTCCAGGCCCACTTCTTTCCACTGCTCAAACCAGCTGTCTACACGATTGGCTAACATGGGCGGTAACTCCTGTAGTGTGTGGATTGCGTCAAGATCAACGGTGATCTTGTTTTGATACAAAAAGCGTTTAAACCAAAGCACCAGTGCCTTTTCCAGCATTTCGCGGCGTGGATGCCGTTGCAGCGTATCGGCAATCTGTTGCGTCACCCGCTGCATGCGCTCGGCGGTCCGGGCGTTTTCCACATTAAACACCAGCTGCAGCAGGTTGTCATTATCCGTGTCTGCGGCAGGTTGATAGTCCTCGATGTTCAGCAGGTAATAGCCTTGGCGGGGCTGGTAATAATGCAAAAACCTCGGCGCCGGCTGCACCAGTTCCTGCATGCTTTGCGCCGCAGTCCAGCGGTCGTTGCCGTTGTAAATTACCGTTGGAAAAACCAGTGGCAAGCTGCCCCGTTTTGCCTGAAACTGGCCCTGCTTGAGCAGCTGATGATAAAAACTGGCGCTGTAATTCAGCATGCGCAACGCCATCTGGTTGTTATTGCCGGACTGAAACTCCAGCAAAATATACAAAAACAGCCGCACAGGCTGACCGTCTGGCTCGGTTTGTCTGAACATGACTGACCAAACCGTATCCTCAAAGCGCTGCTCAAGCTTGGGCGTAATATAGCTTTCGGATTCGTTTTTTAGCGTGCTGTAATCCAGCAGCTGGCTGATTTGGCTAGGAATAAAGCCGTCGAGCAAAGCGACGACAAACTCAGGATAGCTGAACAGTTCCTTGTAACCGGTATCGTGATGATGACTCATCCATGCACCTCCTTGTGCGCTGGCCGGGAATCAGCCAGCCTGTTGGTCTGTCACAGCATAGCTTCTGCGCATTCTGATGCAAGGGATTTACGGCCAACAGCCGGGGGTGTGCCCGTTGCAGTGTCAGCTCCGGTATCTTCCGTACGCGGCGGCATAGCTGCCGGTGATCGAGCGCTGTCGGTGCGGGATGTAGCCCACATTCTTTTTGTTTGTCGCATTCCCGGTAATTTTGTGCGTGCGATCAGTCAATGCCCAGGCTGTCTTGCCAACATTATTCAGTACTTCCTAAAGTTCAATGATTTTGCTACCTGGCCTGATCGAAATTCACACGGGATCGCCTGTCTGTCAAAAAAACGACTACAGATCCTTGCTGCCCCGCAACAGAACTGCTTGAAGCATGATGTTAGAAGTGTTTTTAAGATCTGGCATGGGTATTGCTTTATAACTGGCAAGAATAATTTGCCGCTATAACAAAGCAGGAGAAACCCATGTCAATCATTAGTGGAATGACGCCCACGCAGATCAGCCAGCTGACGACGCAGCAGATTATTGATCTGGAGGCCAAGGACTTTAAAGCCATGCGGCCAAACCAGTTGGCTGCTTTGCAGGCCGAGCAGATTGCGGCCATTGAAACCCACGACTTTGTCACTCTTAGTTCAAAGCAAATGGGGGCGCTTGATGTGGATCAGCTGGCCGAAGCCATGCAAACGTATGACCCGGCCTCGCTGGCGGCCAACCAGTTGAAAGGGTTGACTGCCGGCCAGATGCAGGCACTGGGTGGTGAGTTTGTGGCAAAGCTGACACCTGCCCAGATACAGGCGATGGGACCCAAACAACTGAACCAGCTAGAGCCTGAGCAGATTGGCGAACTGGGCGACAAGATCAGCTATTGGACACCTGCGCAACTGAAAGCCCTGAGTGCTGACCAGCTTGGAGGCTTGGTGGCCGGGCAGGGCGCCGTGCTGACTGCCAGCCAGCTGAAAACTTTAAGCCCGGCGAAAATTGCCGCGATTCCTGCAGAGGTTGTTGCCGAGCTGACGGATGGCGCTTTGCAAGGGCTGAGTGCCAAACAATTGGCCCGCCTTACCCAGGAGCAGATTGAAGCATTGCCGGCAGACAGCTGGGCAGCTTTCAAACCGGCTCAATTAAAGGGACTAACACCTGAGCAGATGGGCTGGATATCGGAAGATCAGGCTGCCGAACTGAGTCCGGCGCAGGTACAAGCGTTTTCGGCCAAGCAGTTGAATGGCATGGACGATGCGGTATTTGCCAAGCTGGATGTGGCAACCATCAAAAATCTGAGTAGCACGCAGCTGAAAGGACTGTCGGAAGACAAGGTGGTTGCACTGACTGAAGATCAGGTTGGAAGCCTGAGTGCAGCTCAGCTGAAAGCCCTCAAGCCAGAGCAGATCACAGCGCTGGGCGCGACTATCGCCATGGTTAAACCGGTGCACTTTAGTGTGCTGACTGCCAAGCAGATTCAGGCGCTGTCTGATGAGCAAATCCAGGCGCTTGATGACAAGCCGGGTGGGCATATTGAAAACCTGACGGCGACCCAGGTTAAGGCGCTTAAGCCAGAGCAACTGGCAGCGTTCTCTGCGGAGCAACTTTCTGCGCTGGACGGGCCGACCCACTTGAAGGTGCTGACGGCAGCCCAGCTCAATGCACTGGATGAAGCACAGATGCAGGCGCTGAATACGGAGGGAATCGAGTTCATCAGTCTCGCCACCCTGCGCGGCATGAACGCAGAACAATTTCAAAGACTGGATGATAGCCAGGTTGCCAGCCTGACCGCCACCCAGCTCAAGGCGCTGAGTATCGCTCAACTGGCAGCGCTGGATGACAGCGACTTTGCTGAGATACCGGTTGAAAAACTTCAGGTGCTGAGCACCAAACAGTTTGCTGCACTGACTTCTCAGCAAGTGGCTCAAATCTCGCCGGAAAAGTTTGCCGAACTCAAGCCCATGCAAATCAAGGGGCTCACCGCAACACATATCGCTCAACTGGATGAGAACGTCATCACAGCGCTGACCGCAGAGCAGGTGCGGGTGCTATCGCCGGATCAGCTGAATGCAATGTCGGAGGCGCAAGTGGCCGCGCTGGATGTGGGCGATGTGGGAGCGCTGACGTCTGCGCAGCTGCGCAAGGCCAGCCCGGCGTTTCTGGCCAGCCTGACTGAACACCAGGTGGGCGGCATGACCACGGCCCAGCTTAAAGTACTGACACCGGATCAGCTGGCCGGGTTGAGTCCTGACGGGATCGGGTATCTTGCCGGCTCCAAACTGCAAGGTTTGAGTGCCAAACAAGTGGCGGCGCTGACTGAGGTTCAAATAAACGCACTTGATGACACCCAGCTGCAAGCATTGGGCGCGAACCAAGTCAAGGGTTTGACGGCTGATCAGATTGGTTGGCTGGGTGACCAGCTGGCGGGCTTGAAGCCAGCTCAGCTGGCCATGTTCAGCGTTGCACAAACCCAGGCGTTCTCGGCAGACCAGCTTAATGAGCTGGATGAAACACAGTTCCAGGCATTGAAACCGACGCAGATCAAGGCATTGACAAAAGACCAGATTCAGGGGTTGGACGAAACCAGCATCCAGAACCTGAGCACAACCCAGGCGCGGGCCCTGACGGCAACCCAGGTGGGCTGGCTAAACGCGGATCAGGTGAGATGGATCGAGGGCGAAGATTTGCAGCAGCTGGGCAAAGCCCAGATACAAAACCTGAATGTGCAATCGCTGCAAGCACAGCAGTTGCAGGCTTTGCAATACACCCAGGTTTCCGCCTTGAGCGGCAGCCAGCTGTCCAGCCTTGGTGACAACATCGCAGGACTGCAGCCGGCACAGGTGCGCGGCCTGACGGCTGCCCAGTTATCCGGCTTGTCTGCCGACGATGTGGCCAAGTTTGGTGAAGCTGCATTGGCAGCATTTACCTCAGCCCAGGTCAAGGCGCTGAAACCCGATGCCATTGGTGCGCTAACCGAGGGTCAGGTTCAGGCGCTGGGCGATCTGCAGCTGGCTGCATTGCTACCTGCGCAGGTAGAGAAGCTGGATATTGATAACTTGCTGCCACAACAGTTTGCTGCATTAACCAGTAGCCAGATGAAGTCCATAACTGAGGAGCAGGCCGCTCATATCGGCCAAGATCACTTTGAGCGCCTGACGGCCAGCCAGATGGGGAGTCTGCAACCGTCAGTGATTAAGGGTCTTGCGGCAGGTGCGCTGGAAGCACTGAGCGCCAATGCAGCCAGGGGCCTGAAACCTGAGCAGATTGCTGGATTGACAGAAAACCAGATTAAAGAGCTGCCTGGCCACGCACTGACCGTATTGAGCAGTACCCAGCTGGTCAAGCTGGATGTTAGCAAGCTGGATACTAACCAGATCTCAGCTTTGCAGGCCAAGCAAATTACCAGCCTGAAGCCTGAACAGGTGAAGAGTATGGGCGAAGACTTGCTTGCTGAGTTTTCTGTCGGGCAGGTCAATGCGCTGAAACCAGCGCAGTTGGCAGGTCTCTCGGAAGGGCAGTTGCAGGCACTGCGGCTGAATTAGGTGGCTTTGTAAGCTGGCATGAAACCTGCTTGCTTACAACTGAGCCGGGCACTCTGCGTCAAAGAGATGACAAAAGAGACATCAACGAAGCGACATATGGGTTTTCCGGCACGGATGACAACAAGACGAACGCTAAGTATTCGGGTGCATGCCACTGGCACAGCCCGCCGGCGCGTCTGATTACTTGACGATCAGCCCTGGAGGCAAGAATTATGGCACTTTCAGTCAATACCAACGTTGCGTCGCTGAATACACAGCGCAACCTGAACAACGCCAGCAACGCGCTGGGTACTTCTTTGCAGCGTCTGTCCACCGGTTCGCGCATCAACAGCGCCAAGGACGACGCGGCCGGCCTGCAAATCGCCAACCGCCTGACCAGCCAGATCAACGGTATGGGTGTGGCAGTGAAAAACTCCATGGACGGTATTTCCATGGCGCAGACCGCGGAAGGCGCGCTGGAGCAGTCCACCACTATTTTGCAGCGTATGCGTGACCTGGCCCTGCAATCTGCTAACGGCTCCAACAGTGGGGAAGAGCGCAAGGCGCTGAACGCTGAAGTGGCCGAGCTGAAAAAAGAGCTGGACCG
>CAYMXO010000105.1:0-5080 GCA_964394445.1 uncultured Thiopseudomonas sp. | reverse complement strand
CTTGGACATGGCATCCGGAATATCGATAGGCATTGGGCTTGCATGGCGGGTCGGTGTTCTGCCAACCGAAACTGTATTTTTTGAACCACAGGAATACGCAGCGGGCCCGCAAGTTTTCAGGCCGTACCCCGGTTTCGAGTTTTGCATCACTGGAATTTGTTTGAGACCCTGCTGACGAAGGCACCGGGTTTCCCCTTGTCCTGCATCAGGACAGTCCACCAATTGTGAAGGAACAACCACCATGAGCCACTTGGATGCCGTCAGCTTTTCCATGCTGGAGCTGGCCTCGGTGAAAGACACCGATCAGGGCGCAGGCCCTGCGCTGGAACGGGCACTGGCCACAGCCCGCCACGTCGAAAACCTGGGCTTCGAGCGTTTCTGGGTGGCCGAGCACCACAACATGGATGCCATTGCCAGTTCGGCGACCACTGTGCTGATGGGCTATCTGGCTGCGGGGACTTCAAATATCCGGATCGGTTCAGGCGGCATCATGTTGCCCAACCACCCGCCGCTGGTGGTTGCCGAGCAGATTGGTACGCTGGCCAGTTTGTATCCGGGCCGTATTGATCTTGGCCTGGGGCGGGCTCCGGGTACCGATCAGGTGACCATGCGTGCCTTGCGCCGCAACCTGGATGTCAATGCCGACAACTTCCCCGAGGAGGTTGCCGAGTTGCAGTATTTGCTCGGTCCGCGACAGGAGGGGCAGCGTATTGTTGCCATGCCGGGCATGAACACCAATGTGCCCGTCTGGCTGCTTGGTTCCAGCCTGTTCAGTGCACAGCTGGCGGCAAAACTCGGCTTGCCCTATTCCTTTGCCTCACATTTTGCGCCGCGCATGATGATGCAGGCGATCGAGTTGTACCGGCGCGAGTTCCGTCCGTCTGCACAGCTGGACAAGCCCCAGGTGATGCTGGGCATTCCTCTGGTGTTGGCCGATACCGACGAGGAGGCCGAATTTCTTGCCACCACCACTTATCAGCGCATTCTGGCCCTGTTTCGTGGTCACAGCATGTTGTTGCGTCCGCCGGTTAAATCGATGGCTGGTCTGTGGTCTGGCAGTGAAGAGCAGGGCGTCAGGGATTTTCTTTCCATGGCGGTCATCGGCAGCCCGGCAAGCGCGCGGCAGAAGCTGCAGGTTCTGCTGGAGCATACCGCTGCCGACGAGCTGATTTTTACCTGTGACCTGTATGAGCTTGAGGACAGGCTGCATTCATTGAGCCTGATGTCTGCACTCAAGGATGGCTAGCCCGGCTCGCATGATTGCGGCCCGACATCAGATAATGTCGTTGACAGGATTCGACACGCAGTCTGCGGCATTGCACGGTTCGTGCTGGTGTTGTCAGCCCAGTGGAGTATCCTGTGTCACCGCAGACGCCAGTCAGGGTGTTCGGCGACAGTTTTAAGACAGGAACTGGATTTTTTCATGACGCAACAGACAGCGGCCACCCGGGTCACAGGTACCCTTAGCGGCAGCATGATCATTGCCGGTACGGCGATTGGCGCCGGCATGCTGGCCAATCCGACGGCAACATCGGGAGTCTGGTTTAGCGGCTCGATCCTGTTGCTGGCCTATGTCTGGTTCTGCATGTGCATGTCTGGCCTGATGCTGCTGGAGGTCAATCTGGGCTTGGCGCGCGGAGCCAGTTTTCACAGCATGGTCAGCCAGCTGCTCGGCCGCGGCTGGAACCTGGTCAGCGGGTTGTCGATTGTGTTTGTGCTTTACTCGCTGACTTATGCCTACATCTATGTAGGCGGTGGCCTGACTCAGGAAGCCTTGCATGGATTGTCCGGCCGGACCGGGTGGGGATTGCTGGCGCTGGAGCGTTCCCAGGCGGCGTGTCTGTTTTTGTTGCTATTGGCCGTTTGTGTCGCCAGCTCGACCCGCTGGGTGGGGTATCTGTCGACCTTGCTGATTGTCGGTATGCTGATCAGCTTTGTGCTGGCTACCGGCAGCTTGCTGGAACAAAGCCGGTTGTCTGTCCTGCTTGACCACGGCAGCGGTCAATCCTGCCTGTACTGGCAGTTTGCACTGTTTGCCTTGCCGGTTTGCCTGGCTTCGTTCGGTTTTCACGGCAATGTGCCAAGCCTTGTGCTGTATTACCAGCAGGACCGTCGCCGGGTGGCGCGCAGCATTGTGCAGGGTTCGTTACTGGCGCTGGTGCTCTATGTCGTCTGGCAGGTTGCCATACAGGGCAATCTGCCGCGGGCCGAGTTTGCCCCGGTGATTGCTGCTGATGGAGACGTTACAGTATTGTTGCAGGCCCTGTCAGTGCATGTAGATACGAGCGGAACCGGACTGCTTCTGGCCGCATTTGCCTATATGGCCATCGCCAGCTCTTTTCTTGGCGTGACGCTGGGCCTGTTTGACTATCTGCGTGACCTGTGCGGTTGGCCGGACAGTCTGTACGGGCGCAGCAAAACCGCATTGCTGACTTTTGCCCCGCCTTTGCTGGCTTATCTTCTGATGCCGACCGGCTTTGTCCGCGTCATGGGTTACGTCGGGTTGATGGCGGCTGTTTGGGCCGTGCTGGTGCCAGCCCTGTTGCTGCGGGCCAGCAGACAGCGTTTTCCACAGCGGGAGCGGGTGGTTCCCGGCGGTCAGTGGATGATCGGTTTTGTTATTCTGTTTGCAGTGCTGGTATTTGCTGCCCAGATTTTGTTGCTGTTCGGCTGGTTGCCGGTTTACCGGGGATGAGCGGGGACAAGCGCAGGCTTGTGCAAACTGGACTATGATAAGAAACAAAGGTTCAGGAGGAAGTGTAACCATGAATTTACAGCAGCGGGCCGTGGAGCGGCAGCGCGCGATGCGTAATACCAGTATCGTCGGTGCACTGGTCAATCTGGTGTTGACCGTAGTCAAGATCATTTTTGGTGTGGTCGGGCAGTCCCACGCGTTGATTGCTGACGGGGTGCACTCGTTGGCCGACCTGAGTACCGACCTGATGGTATGGGTTGCCGCCAAATACAGTACGCAGCCGGCTGACGAACAACACCCCTATGGGCATGCACGGATCGAAACCATGTTTACCGTGGCTCTGGGGCTGATTTTGATCCTGACCGCCGGCGGCATCGCCTGGGATGCGGCTGACCGCCTGTTGAACCCGGAAACGCTGATGCACCCAACAGCCATTGTGCTACTGATCGCCTTTATTTCGATTGTAGCCAACGAGGGACTGTATCAGTACACCATGGTGGCAGCCCGCAAACACCGCTCGGGCCTGCTCAAGGCCAATGCCTGGCACCACCGCTCGGACGCCATTTCTTCGGTGGTGGTTTTGCTGGGTGTGGCTGGCAGCCTGATGGGCATTGTTTACCTGGATGTATTTGCTTCGGTGGTGGTGGCTTTCATGATTGCCAAGATCGGCTGGGATCAGGCCTGGATGTCCATTCGCGAGCTGATCGATACCGGGCTTGATCCGAAACAACTGAAGGCGATCAAGCAACTGATCATCAACATTGAAGGAGTCAACGGCGTACATATGTTGCGCACTCGCCGCATGGGCGGCAGTTCGATAGTCGATGTGCATATCCAGGTTGACGAGTTTCTCAGCGTTTCCGAAGGGCATCGCATTTCCGAGCATGTACGTCACATATTGCTCGAATCGAACAAAAATATTGTTGATGTGGCGATTCACATCGACCCGGAAGATGATGAAACCCAGGACCCAAGCAACCGTTTGCCAATGCGCGCCGAAGTGATGCAGGATCTGCACCGGGTCTGGGAGGACGAACTGAAATATATCGACCTGGAAAAGGTTGTTCTGCATTATCTGGACGGCCGGGTGCATATCGAGGTGTTTTGCAGTAGCGACCAGCCACTTGACCTGAGCGAGCGCTTGATAGAAAAGGCCGAAAGACTCAGCTATACAGGCAGTATTGATCTGTACAGTCCGGCATGATGGCTACTCTTGAGCATGCGCTGGTGATTGCAGCGCTGGCCCACGCTGGCCAAAAAGACAAGGGCGGCCAGCCCTATATCCTGCATCCGTTGCGCATGATGCTGAAGCTGGACGGCGAACACGAACGTATGGTCGCGTTGCTGCATGACGTGCTGGAAGATACCAGTGTGACAATCGAGCAGCTGGAAGAAGCCGGTTTTCCGGCAGAGGTGTTGCAGGCCGTTCAGGTGCTGACCCGCTTGCCGGGAGAAAGCCGCATGCAGGCTGCCAGACGGGCAGCGCAAAACCCGTTGACGCTTGCCGTCAAGCTGGCCGACAACGCGGACAATCTGGACCTGAAGCGGATTCCCGAGCCGCAGGAAGACGATCTGGAGCGGCTGAAGGAGTATCGCAGGATACGCCGCTTTTTGCTGCAGGCGCGCAAAAAAGGGGAGGAACAATGCTGACCAGATTCTTGGCGTGCCTGCTGTTTCCGGCCATTTTGCTGGCTGGGTGCACCATGTATCCGTTAGGCATACCGGAAGATCAGTGGCAGCGCATGACCCCCGCACAGCAGCAGGAGGCCCGTATGGAACAGGCCCGGCAAGACGAGGCGGTGCGTGAGCGTCATGCGCGCCGGCAGTTGTTGCTGCTGGAAGAGCAGCAGCGTGAGCGCAGCGAGCGCGAGCAGCGTCTGCGCCAGGCCATTCCCGGGGATGTGCTGCAATGTACGTTGAATGATGTGCAGATCAATCTGGGCAAAAAAAAGTGGCGTGCTGCCAACCCGGTTGCTGTGGAGTTGTTGCAGGGCGAAAGCCTGGAAGTCCTGCTGCAGCGCAGCGACAAGAATTACCAGCAGCGTACTGCCTGGATCAGTTTTGATCGCTTGAGCGTCAGCTTGTGTGATGGTTATCGCAGCGATTGTGCTGTGCTGGCAGCCACCGGGCGCGAGTTGCAGCGGGGCAGCCAGGCCATGGTGCATACCGGGATCGTGCGTGGACGACTGAAATGCCAGTATCCGCCGCAGTTCTGGCATCCGGGTTAGGGCAGAGTCTTGCCCGGCTGGTGCGGTAACAGTGGATGGGACGCAAGCGTAAATTACAGGCAAAAAAAATCCCTGTATAAACAGGGACTTAAAAATATAATATGGCGGTGAAGGAGAGATTCGAACTCTCGATACGGTCTCCCGTATACCCGCTTTC
>CAYMXO010000104.1:0-5232 GCA_964394445.1 uncultured Thiopseudomonas sp. | reverse complement strand
CCCGATGACTTTCATCATCGAGGCTTTATTTGTCTGGTTGCGGGAGCAGGATTTGAACCTACGACCTTCGGGTTATGAGCCCGACGAGCTACCAGACTGCTCCATCCCGCGGCGACCATTATAGAGCCAAAAACCCTGCTGTCAAGCCGGACGCGGAAACAGCCTTAATAAAACGGCCGCCGGCATCCTGCCAGCACGGGCAAAATGCAGCACCGGCGCAGCTTCCAGGACGGTTTCCTGCTATCATGGCTGACTTTCTTTTGAGCCCGTTTGTTTTATCATGTCGCCAGCCAAGCAACAGCCAAATGCTTTTCATCTGCAGGACTATGATCCGGACGCTTTTCGCGCCGCTACGCGCAGCGCCTCAATCCGCATCATTCTGGTTTTTGCCGTCACGGCCATGCTGATCTCCGCTGCTCTGGTGGCCTGGCTGGGCGAAGCCGGCGGCAACAATTTCAAGTGGAACCTGACCGGGGTACTGCTCGGCCTGCTGCTGACCTCCGCCCTGATTGGCGGCCTGTTTCGCAAGCAGCCGTGGATGGCCGCTTCGGTTTACAGCTGGCGCCTCAAGCGCAGCCTGATGAGCATTACCAACCAGATGCACCAGCTCAAGGACGCCGTGGCCAGCCAGGACCCGCAAGCCATGCAGCTGCTGCGCTTTTACCACCTGGCGCTGCACCACATGCACCAGCTGGACGGCAACTCCAGCGCAGCCAGTGATCTGGTGCGCGAGATGAACGACCATGCCGCAGCCATGAGCGCATTGCAGCTGGAGCTGGAACAGCGCGAACTCAAGCCGGCCTGGCTGGAACACATCAAGACCCTCAGCCGCCAGGGCAAACGCTGAACGGCCATGGCGGCCACCCATTTTGAAAAGGACCAAACATGAGTCTTAGCCAACGTGTCTTTATTCTCCTGCAGTACCTGCTGCCCCAACATGCGCTGTCGCGCCTGGTGGGCCGGCTGGCCAATTGCCGGAAAGCAGGTTTCAAAAACGCCCTGATCCGCTGGTTCATCAAGCGCTATAACGTGGACATGAGCCAGGCGGTGCGCCAGCAGCCGGAAGACTACGAGCACTTCAACGACTTTTTCACCCGCGCACTGGTTGAGGGTGCCCGCCCGGTTGACGACAGCCACGACGGCATTGCCTGCCCGGCCGATGGCGCCATCAGCCAGCTGGGCAGCATCCGCCATGGCCGTGTGTTTCAGGCCAAGGGGCAGGATTACAGCCTGGTCGAGCTGCTCGGCGGCGACAGCGAGCGCGCCAGCGTGTTTCAGGATGGCCGGTTTGCCACCGTTTACCTGTCGCCCCGGGATTACCACCGGGTGCACATGCCGCTGGCCGGTACGCTGAAAGAAACGGTCTACGTGCCGGGCCAGCTATTTTCCGTCAACCAGACCACGGCAGAAAACGTGCCCGGCCTGTTTGCCCGTAACGAGCGTCTGGTGTGCCTGTTTGACACCGAAGCCGGGCCGATGGCGGTGGTGCTGGTCGGCGCCATGATTGTGGCCGGTATCGAGACCGTCTGGGCCGGCGAGGTCGCTCCGGTGCGTCCGCGCCTGCAGACGACCGATTACAGCACAACCGGGCGCCAGCCGGTCACGCTGGCCAAGGGTGAGGAAATGGGGCGTTTCAAGCTGGGTTCCACGGCCATTGTGTTGTTTGGCCCGCAGGCGGCGCAGTGGGATGACACGCTGGCTGCCGGCAGTTCCGTGTGCATGGGACAAAGCATGGGCAAGCTGTGCGGCATGCAGCCGGCCGATAGCCCGGCCTAGCGGGTCTTCAACAACAATAAACCAGCCCCGGCGGTGCAAGCAGTCTTAATCAACGCTGTAATGCTTGTGCTACACCCGGTTTAAATAATGCCTTACACTTGAGGCATACGGATTTTCAGATTGGCGGCCCTGATTATGAACCAGCAAAAACAAGTAGTTACACAGACTGTTTCTGCAGCGCCAACGGCCGTGATCAGTGAGCTCTCTTTTTGCAAAACCACTGCGCGGGATCTGGCCCGCTGGCTGCAAAGCCTGCCCAAAGCCAACACGGGCGAGTACTCCAGGCAGCTGTATCAGGCCCTGAACGAGCTGAGCAAGCTACAAGCGGCACCTGAACTGCGCATCCAGTTGCTGGAGCAGGTGCGCCCGGAAGTGATAGTGCTGACCAAGCAGCTGGAAAACACCCACCTGCTCAGTAGCGTCATCCTCAACTCCCGTGCCAACAAGGTTGCCAGCCTGTGCCAGACGCTGCAGCATTTGCTGAACAGCGGCTACAAACAGATTGTCGCCGACATGCAGCGCAAAAGAAGCACCCTGCTGGTTCTGGCCATTCAGCGTACTTTGCATGGCCTGTTTGCCACCCTTGCACATGCCTATCTGACCTACCGCAATGTACCGGCCGGCCTCTGGTTTGAAATACACCAGATGTACCGCCTGGCAACCCACCACAAACTGCACAGGCAGCGGGTCAAGGATCCGTTGCTTGGCTCGGTGCAGGAGCAGACCCTGGAGCAGGCCTATTGCTGTGCGCTGTTGCTGGGCAGCTCGCGCGCCAACCAGATGCGCCAGAGCGACATCAAGGCCCTGGTCGAGGTGTTGCCGCGCTGGAGCCCGCTGGTCAAGCTGCAGGCAGTCGGCGACGAAGGGTCATTGTTTGCCGCCGCACTGACCACCGATACCCCGCCACGCTACAAGGCGCTGCTGAATCTGGCCGGGCGCAAAAATATTCTTGGCCTGAACACCTCGCAACTGGCCGAGGCCATCACCGAGGCCCTGGAGCTGCGCGCAAGCGGTGAACAGCACAACACCATCAGCGAGCATATTCCAACCCAGCTGCTGCAACAGCTGGCCAATGCCTGGGCCAACATTGCCAAGCGCGGTTTTCCACGCAACAACTCAAGTGAAACGCTTGAGCTCTGCCTGGGCATGAGCTCCGTGCACTACCACCTGGCCGAGCGACAGTGCTTTGAAGATACCCTGCAGCAGCCGCCGGAAGAAACCGGTCCTGAATTGTCCATGAGCATGGACGAGGACCCGGCCGATATCTGGTCCATGGCCGCTGACGTGCTCCAGGAAGGCTCTGGACACGGCGGCGCTATCAATTATCTGCTAACGGAAGGCACGCTCAGCGAGGAAACCCCGGTCAAGGATGATCTGGCCGCGCAGTATCCGCTGTTGAACGTAAACATTATTGACCAAAGCCCCGGCGGTTACTGTCTGGAGTGGGCAACCAATGCTCCGGCCAACCTGCAGACGGGAGATCTCCTCAGCGTGCGCCGGGACAGCACACGCAACTGGTCGATTGCCACCATCCGCTGGATTAGTCAAAACAACCAGACCGGTGCCCGCATCGGCGTCGAGCTGCTGGCACACCGCGCCACTCCATGCGGCACCCGTTTGCTGCGTTCGGGCAAGGCGGCCAGCAACTACCTGCGTGCACTGTGCATTCCGGAAATCAGCGCCATTTCACGTCCGGCCCAGGTCATTACTGCTAAAATCCCGTTTCGTGAGGGCTGTACCGTCACCCTTAACATCGCAGGCGAAGAAAGCCGTATCGTACTCGGACGGCTGGTACAGCAAACGGCAAGCAGCAACCAGTTTGAGTACAAAATGGCCAATCCGCTGGCGAAAAAGGACAACAGCCCGGATGCAGCGGCCAGCAACCAGCAACCTGCTGCCGGCGATCGTGCTAAAGTAGTCGACCAGGACGACTTCACGTCGCTGTGGGATTTGCTGTAACCCAAACTTTCAGACAGGTACACCCAGCACCTGATGCGCAGCCGGAACACGCCGGCCCGGTCTGCCATCCAGCGCTGCTACAGGTGCGCAAACGGTATTTATGGCTATAGAACGCAAGGCAGTACGGCTGCTAATTCTTGAAGACTCGCAAAACGAAGCAGAGCGCATTGTCAGCCTGTTTCGCAACTCCGGGTTGCCTACCCGGGTGCACCGCGCCAACACGCCCGAGACACTGTCAGAAGCCCTCGGCAACGTCTGGGATCTGTGCATTGCCTCCTCCGGCTGCGAGGAGCTGCCTGTTCTGACAGCGCTGAAGCTGCTGCAAAAAACCGAGCGCGACCTGTCTTTTATTCAGATTATCGAGGAACAGGACTCCGACCTGGTGGTTGAAGCCCTGCAGCAGGGCGCCCGGGATGCAGTGCCAAAGGGCCAGGACGAACAGCTGATGCTGGTGGCACAGCGCGAGCTGGGCAGCCTGAACGAGCGCCGTGCCCGTCGTGCCGCCGAAGTGGCCCTGCACGAGGCTGAAAAGCGTTGCCAGCTGTTGCTCAACAGCTCCATCGATGCCATCGCCTATGTGCACGACGGCATGCACATCTACGCCAACCGGGCCTACCTGAAGCTGTTTGGCTACAACTCGCCGGATGACCTGGAAAGCACGCCGATGATCGACCTGATCGCCAGTGAAGATCAGGCCAGTTTCAAGGAATTTTTGCGCAATTACCGCAGCGAAACCGATTCTGCCGATTTCCAGTGCAGCGGTCTCAAGGCCGGCGACGAGACGTTTTCCACCCGGATCAACTTTTCTCCCGCCGTTTACGATGGCGAGCCCTGCGTGCAGGTGGTGATCCGCACCGACAGCGACAACACGGAGCTGGAGCAGAAACTGAAAGCCATCAGCAGTCAGGATCTGGCCACCGGGCTATACAACCGCCAGCGTCTGCTCGAATTGCTGGATACCGCCACCGAACGTGCGGTAAACAACGAGGAAGATGCCAGTCTGGCCTATATCAAGATCGATGATTACAACCGCTTGACCAGCGAGCTGGGCATTGCCGGTATCGATCTGCTGCTGGCCGATCTGGCACAGACCGTGCGCCAGAACCTGGACAAGGACACCCAGCTGGCCCGCCTGGCCGATAACGTGTTTTGTGCCCTGCGCCCGGGCAGCACTCCGGAGCAGCAACAGCCCGAGCTGGCCAGCCTGCTCGAGCTGGTCGCCAACAAGCTGTATGACATCTCCGGCCGCACAGCGCAGACCACCCTGTCCATCGGCGTGGCGGCCATCACCGAAAAAGCCGGCAAGCCTGCCGAAGTGCTCGACCGCGCCCGCCGCGCCAGTGAAGAAAACAGCGAAGGCAATCACCTGCATGTGCACAATCCGGCAGATGATCTGGCCGCCTCGGCCAGCCGTGGCAACATCATTGCCATGATTCAGCATGCACTGGAAACCAACAGTTTCCGCCTGCTGTTCCAGCCGGTCATCAGCCTGCGCGG
>CAYMXO010000103.1:0-5237 GCA_964394445.1 uncultured Thiopseudomonas sp. | reverse complement strand
GTACGCGGATGTTCCAGGCCTGCATGCCCAGGGTCTGGCCGTTGTGGGTCCAGAACTTGGCAAAAAAAGCAAACAGGCTCAGCAGTACCAGACTGGACAGGATCGGGTCATGGTCCATGGCGCCGCTTTCGGCCATGGTCCTGAGCGCATCACCGCCGTATATGAGACGCAAAATGCCCTGCTGGTAGATCCAGGTCACCACCATGATCAGCGCCATGCACAGCATGAAGTCGTAAAACATGGCAGCAAAGCGGCGAATCAGGCCGGCCCGGGGAAAATTGCCTGCCGGCTGCAGCAGGGCCGGGGTACGGGGAGCGGTTCTGGACATGGTGACCTCAAGACAAGTGGCTGGCAAATTCTAGCGGTTTGCCGAAAAAATACCCAGCCCAATAAAAAAGCCCCTTTGGTAAGGGGCTTTGCAATACAGTCGCAGCGGTTAGCTGATGGCTTGTACCTTGTCAGCCTGCATGCCTTTTTGACCTTCAACAGCCTCGAAAGTGACCTGCTGGCCTTCTTTCAGGGTTTTGAAACCGGCGCCTTCAATGGCGCGAAAATGAACAAACAGGTCGGGGCCGTTTTCCTGGGTGATGAAGCCAAAGCCTTTTTCATCGTTGAACCATTTAACGGTGCCGGTCTGGCGAGTGGACATAATGTGCATCCTTTGTATCTGTAATGAAAACTTGCGCAGTTGCGCCTTACTACTGGTTGCAAAGAAGCAGTCGAGCAGGACTCGCTCTGTGCATCGTGGTACGAACATCCGGTTACGGGCAGCGGGTGGGCGGCCTTTTTTCCGCGGGCGGCTCTGGTTAAGTGCAGCAAAAGCCGGGCTTTCACACAAATACTTATTACATCCAGTACGCCAGGTCTTGATTCAACAGCGACCCATGCAAACTCAGTGGGCAATCACTCTACGTGATGGCCAATGGAAAACCAACCGGGTTGTTTGCGACCAAGGGCTAATCGGCATGGTTAAAAAAGCAGCTGTTGATGCAGGTCAAGAATGACCCGAACAAAGAAAAAGGCATCCGTAGATGCCTTTTTCCGGGTTTATTTTTCCTTGCGGATTTCTTTTGGCAGGCTTTCTTCGGCTTCTTTCAGCTGGCGCTGCATTTCCTTGTCGGCCTGGGTGCGTACCGGTGGCCGTTCCAGCTTGTTGTTTTTGCCCAGCAGGCCGAAGCTGGCTTTGTTCAGCCAGGAGCGTGAGGCGGATTCGCGGTAGTCCGGGTTAAATCCGTCCTGCTGCGCCAGCTTTTTACTGCGCTTCTTGCCGCGCCTGGTCAGGCTGGCATGTTCGGGATAGTTCTCCTGCAGGGTGGCCAGGCTGTCATCGGCCAGATCATCCAGGCCGAGAATGCGGTAGCTCTGCACCATGATGGCCAGGCCGTCAGGAACTGCCGGTGTGCCCTGGAAGTTTTCCACGATATAGCGGCCGCGGTTAAGGGCGGCAACATAGGCCTTGCGCTTGATGTAATAACGGGCAGCGTGCACTTCGTAATCGGCCAGCAGGTTGCGTGCGTAGATCATGCGCTGTTTGGCATCCGGTGCGTACTGGCTGTTGGGGTAACGCTGGATCAGGCGCGCGAATTCATTGTAGGAGTCACGGGTGGCGCCGGGGTCGCGCTGGGTCATGTCCAGCGGCAGGAAACGGGCAAGAATGCCGCGGTCCTGTTCGAATGCCGACAGACCTTTCATGTAATAGGCATAGTCGGCGTTTTCGTGCTGGGGGTGCAGGCGGACAAAGCGGTCGGCAGTGGCGTTGACTGCCTCGTAGTCACGGTTTTTGTAGTGGGCGTACATCAGTTCCAGCTGTGACTGTTCGGCGTAGCGGCCAAACGGGTAGCGGGACTCCAGCGCGCGCAGTTTACGGATGGCTGACGAGTAGTTGTTCTTGTTGAGGTCGACCTGGGCCTGTTCGTAGAGCTCGCGCTCGCTGAGGTTTTCATCGACAACCTTTTTGCCTGAGCAGGCGGCCAGGAAACTGAATAAAGCCAGAAAGAACAGATGCTGTACGCGCATGGTTGGGTATCGCCTAAATATGGAAGCGGATCGGGGCA
Source organism: uncultured Thiopseudomonas sp. (assembly GCA_964394445.1). Classification (GTDB taxonomy): domain Bacteria; phylum Pseudomonadota; class Gammaproteobacteria; order Pseudomonadales; family Pseudomonadaceae; genus Thiopseudomonas. The sequence goes on along the minus strand of CAYMXO010000103.1, from coordinate 3,183 downwards.
GGCACTGCAGGCTGGTTGCTGCGGGGCAGGCAAAAAACAGCCGGACTGCAGCAGTTTGACAGCTGCCCTGTTATAGTTGCTCTCCCGCAGACGGCTGCGGGAAATGTGTGCATTTAACCATAACCTGCAGGTGGAAACCAAAGGATTCGCAAGAGGATCCTGCGTCATGTCCAGTGGCGGAGCCTGTACGGGCAGGAAAACAGAACGCTTATGTCTACGGCTACAGAACAGATTGAACTTGATGCCAGGGTGCCCGATGAGCTGGGCGGGCAGCGGCTGGACCAGATCGCCGCACAGTTGTTTGGCGATTACTCCCGCTCGCGACTGACCGGCTGGATCAAGGACGGTTGCCTGACCGTGGACGGACAGCAGCTGCGCCCGCGCGACACGGTGTTTGGCGGTGCCCTGCTTGAGCTGAAAGCTGAACAGGAAGCCCAGGGCGAGTGGCTGGCCCAGGACATTCCGCTGGATATCGTGCATGAAGATGAGCACTTGCTGGTGCTCAACAAGCCCGCCGGACTGGTGGTGCATCCGGCAGCCGGACACGCCAGCGGCACCTTGCTCAATGCGCTGCTGCACCATGCGCCACAGCTACGGGAAGTGCCCCGGGCCGGCATTGTGCACCGGCTGGACAAGGATACCTCCGGCATTCTGGTGGTGGCCAAGACCCTGCTGGCGCACACCCGCCTGGTGGAGCAGCTGCAGGCACGGACCGTGGGCCGCACTTACGAGGCCATCGTCTGTGGTGTGGTCACCTCCGGCGGTACCATTGATGTGCCGATTGGCCGGCATCCGCAACAGCGGCAGAAGATGGCGGTGAACGAGGGTGGCAAACAAGCGATCAGTCATTTCCGTGTCGTACAGCGCTTCCGCAGCTATACCCACGTGCGGGTGCAGCTGGAAACCGGCCGCACCCACCAGATCCGCGTACACATGGCCCATGAAGGCTTCCCGTTGGTGGGTGACCCCTTGTACGGCGGCCGCTTCCGCATTCCGCCGGCCGCCAGCCCGACCCTGGTGGAAGCCCTGAAAGGCTTTCCCCGGCAGGCACTGCATGCCTGGCGGCTGGAGCTGGATCATCCGGCTAGCGGTGGGCGTTGCAGCTGGCAAGTGGAGCGCCCGGAAGATATGGACTGGCTGTTGCACCTGCTGGAAGAAGATGCCGGGGATTTTGGTGCATGAAACAGCTACTGGACTGGATCGGACCGGACTGGCCAGCCCCGGCCCGTGTGCGTGCCTGTGTAACCACGCGCAGTCATGGCGATAGCCAGCCGCCCTTTGAGCATTTCAATCTGGGTGACCATGTCGGCGATGACCGCTTGCAGGTGGAGATCAACCGCGCCTGGCTGGCGCAGCAGCTGCAATGCACGCCGGTCTGGCTGCAGCAGGTGCACGGCGAGGATGTGGTACGGGCGCAGCCTGGTCCGGTGGCGCTTGCCGATGCCTGCTGGACAGATGAGCCGGGCATAGCCTGCAGCATACTGACCGCCGACTGCCTGCCGGTACTGTTCTGTGACCGGGCCGGCAGCCGTGTGGCCGCTGCCCATGCCGGCTGGCGCAGCCTGGCCGGCGGCGTGCTGGAAAACACCCTGCAGGCCATGCAGGTTCCGGCTGCCGACGTGCTGGTCTGGCTGGGGCCGGCCATCGGCCCTGCGGTGTACGAGGTCGGTCCTGAAGTGCGCGATGCCTTTGTCAGGCAGCACGCGGCTGCGGCCGGGGCCTTTGCACCATCGGTACGGGACGGCCACTGGCTGGCTGATCTGTATCAGCTGGCACGTACTCGCCTGGCTGCAGCAGGTGTAAGCGCGGTATACGGTGGCGGCTTTTGTACTTTGAGCGATCCACGCTTCTACTCCTACCGGCGCAATGCCATGACCGGCCGCATGGCCAGCCTGATCTGGCTACAGGATTCGTAGTGCAGGACCGTGCGCTTCGTGTAGTGGGCACAGGTTGCCGTTAGAGGGTTGCGCGGGCACAGCGGCCAGCTGTTGGCTGGATGTTGCAGCGAAAAATCATATGTTCCGTAGATGGTGGTTCTGCGTATCCAGTACATTTGTAGCGAATCAGTGCTACCAAAGGTTGCGCGGCGTTACCAAAAGAAGCGCTTTTGCTGGCGTGCTGTCGAAAAGACTGTCTATGTATGCTCTGTTGGCGTCAGGATTTTGTTTCGATTCCAAATAATTCATCGCGTAAAGCCGCACCGGTTAACGTGACCGGAATTGACTTACTGGTCATATACTTTTGTGGCACAGTAGCTGCATTGAACTACTGCTAAAGTGTGGCTTAAGTAAGCAAAGCTGTTGTTATGACGGTTTTGTGACTTGCTTCAACAACCCCGTACCCAGAGACGAAACGGGGCATAACCAAAAAAAGAACGTTCGGAGTAGCATGATGATGACGACCCGCAAGCAGATCTGGCAACTGGCCCGGTTGCCACTGGCCGTAAGCCTGGCTTCCGTGCTGGCAGCGCCGGCCATGGCAATCAACTTCAACATAGGGGAAATTGAAGGCTCTTTTGACAGCTCGCTGTCAGTCGGTGCCAGCTGGTCCACTGCGTCCAGAGACAAAAAATTTATCGGTAACGCTAACGGCGGCACCGGCTATACCCAGACCGGTGATGATGGCCGGCTGAACTTCAAAAAAGGCGACAGCTTCTCGAAAATCTTCAAGGGCCTGCACGACCTTGAGCTGCGCTATAAAGACAGCGGTCTGTTTGTGCGTGGCAAATACTGGTACGACTTCAAGCTGCAGGACCAGAACCTGCGCCACCCTGATCCACAAAAGCGCAGCATCAGCAACAAGGGCCGCAAAGAGGGCGCCAAGACCCGCGGTGCGGAAATCCTCGATGCCTTCCTGTTCCACAACTACATGATTGGCGACCAGCCCGGCACCGTGCGACTGGGCAAGCAAGTTGTGAGCTGGGGTGAAAGCACCTTCATCATGAACTCCATCAACTCGATCAACCCGATTGATGTGTCCGCCTTCCGTCGTCCGGGCGCGGAGCTGAAAGAAGGCCTGATTCCGGTCAACATGTTCTATGTTTCCCAGAGCATCACCGACCGTCTGTCAGCCGAAGCCTTTTATCAGCTGAGCTGGAAGCAAACCGTCGTGGATAACTGCGGAACCTTCTTCTCCAGCGCCGATGTGGCGGCGGATGGGTGTAATGATGGTTATCATATTTTG
>CAYMXO010000102.1:0-5356 GCA_964394445.1 uncultured Thiopseudomonas sp. | reverse complement strand
GAACCCGACATCGATCGCGAAAAACTCGCCCTTACGGGGTCATTGTGAAGCAGCTAACCTCCAGGCCCTGCTACTCCACCCCGCGCAACACCTCGACCAGCGCATTCAACGCATCGGTAGCGGTGAAGATGCCAAGAAACTCGTCACCCTCACGCACAATCAGACTGCTGACCTTGTTCGCCGACATCATCAACGCAGCATCATCCAGCGGGGTGGAAGCATCAATGGACAGCAGGTCTTCCGTCATGATGTCGGCCGCCGTCAGACCGATACGGTCATCCGTGGACATACCGGCAAACAGGCGTACATCGCGGTCGCTGATGATACCGGCCAGCTCACCGTTACGCATCACCGGCAAATGACGAATGCCTTCACTGGTCATCAACCGGTGCAGCTCTTCCAGCCCCGTTGTTTCATCAACACTAAGCGGATCGGGAGTGGTAAATTCTTCGACTGGAACTATCAACTGTTTCATGCGTGAATTCCTCAACTGGATATCAGGCAGGCGGCAGCCTGCGGTTTAATAGTTTATCGACTCTTATACCCTGCTTTGTCTGGCAAGGTACGGATTCAAATCAATGAATGGCGAATGTCGCTGGAGGCAACCATGACCAAGATCTTTAAAACGGGGGACCACGTCAGCTGGAACTCCGAAGCAGGCCATGTCAGTGGGCACATTACCCGCATTCACACCGAAGATTTCATGTGGCAGGGCTACCACCGCCGCGCAAGTCCGGACAGTCCACAATATGAAATCAAAAGCGACAAGACCGACCACATTGCCGTACACAAGGGAACAGCGCTGACCCTTCTGGATGAGTGAAACAGCCTCGCTGGCCGCTGACAAGACAGGCTGCAGTGGTGGCTGGATCGCGCATGTTCGCTACAGGATTTTACAGCCTGCATGTAGCTTGCAGAGCACACACGAACCCTTGTAGCGGCGACCCGTGGTCGCCATGGAGAGCTCAGCTCTCCGCTACGGGAAAACGGGAAACGTACAGCTTTCGTACAGGTAGCAACCCCGAGCGGCAACACCAGTTCATGCAAGAGCGAATTTATTCGCGACCGGTATCGAAGATAACCACTGCGGTTATTCACAACCACCGGGGGCTGGATCACGCACGTTCGCGGCTGAAGCCGCTCCTGCAAAAGCCTGCGGTGTTCGTGTTAACGGTTCTGATCATACAAGGAGCCACTTCAGTGGCGCTGTGAATCGCGGCTAAAGCCGCTCTACACGGTCTGTGCGGCACGCAAAGGGTTGTGTTGTCCAGGCATATTATGGGTCACCAACCGCTTCGCTCCGGGCTGCTCTTTTATCAGCGGCAACATAGGTGTACACCACCGGCACCACATAGAGCGAAATCAGCGCGCCAATGATCATCCCGCCGGCAATCACCACGCCAATGGCGAAACGGCCAACGGCGCCTGGTCCTGAGGCCATCAGCAGCGGCACCACACCGACAATCGTTGCCGCCGAAGTCATGATGACCGGGCGCAGGCGGATGCTTGAAGCCTTCTTCACCGCCTCGAGGCGGCTTAGCCCTTCATCCACCTGAATGGCGTTGGCAAATTCCACCACCAGAATGCTCTGCTTGGTAATCAGGCTGATCAGCATGATCAGCCCAACCTCGGTGTAGATGTTCAGGGTGGTCAGCTCAAAATAGACAAACACCAGCGCACCAAACACCGACATCGGTACCGCCACCAGCACAATCAGCGGGTCACGGAAGCTCTCAAACTGGGCGGTCATCAGCAGATATACCAGCAGCACCGCCAGAACAAAGCTGATCACCACACTGCTACCCTGCTGCATGAACTGGCGCGACTGCCCGCCATGGTCAACACCAAAGCCGGTGGGCAGCTCACTTTTCACCAGCTGCTCCAGCGTGACCAGTGCCTGCCCCAGAGGCACACCGGGCGCGGCAATGCCTTGCAGGGTCACCGAATTCAACTGTTGGAACTGCGGCAAAAACTGGGCCTGCACCGTCTGCCGGGCATCCACCAGCGTACCCAGCGCCACCGGCTTGCCGGCAGCGGTACGCAAGTAATATTCATCCAGCGCATTGATATCGGCCCGCAGGGTGTCGGGCACCAGCGGAATCACCTGGTAGCTGCGTCCCGACATTTCAAACCGCCCACTCATCCCCTCACTGAGCAACGCATTCAGGTTCTGGCCAATATCGCGCATGCTGATGCCCAGACTGGCAGCAATGTCACGCTTGATATCCAGCTCGATCGCCGGTGCGTCCAGGTTCAGGTTTTTTTGCAGGAAAGCAAACTGGCCGGTGGCCATGGCCTTGCCGATCAGTTCACCGGCGGCGGCATCCAGCGTCTCATAATCCAGCGCGGAAGTGAGTACAAACTGGATCGGCAGGCCCGACGCACCCGGCAGCACGGATGACGAAAAAGCCACGGCATTGAGCCCGGTAATGGTGTTCAAATCCGCCTGGGCCTGCGGTGTCATGGCCATCTGTGTGCGTTCACGTTCGTCCCAGTTTTTCAGGTTGGCCCCACCAAATACCGCGTTGGCGCCAGCACCGCCTTCCGGCGCCACCCCGCTGATCTGCCAGACCACCCGGGTTTCCGGGTACTGGCTGAACAGTTTTTCGATCCGGGCATTGTAGATATCCAGATAATGACGCGTGGCCGTGGCCGGCCCGGTGCCGGCATACAGCAAAGTGCCCTGGTCCTCGTCCGGCGCCAGCTCGGACTTGCTGCCAAGAAACATCACCGGCATGGCAACAAACACTGCCAGCGTTGCCAGCAACACCAGCGGGCGCACCGACAGTGCCACCGCCAGCGAACGGTCATAACCGCCACGCAAGGCAACAAATGCCTGCTCCAGCGTACGCACCAGCCCCTGCTCGGGCGTCTGGCGCAGCATGCGGGCGCACAGCATGGGTGTCAGGGTCAGCGCCACCACGCCCGAAATCACCACCGCCGCCACCAGCGTAAAAGCGAACTCGGTAAACAGTGCACCGGTCAACCCGCCCATAAAACCAATGGGCAAAAAAACCGCCACCACCGTGGTGGTCATCACCAGAATCGGCGTGGTCAGCTCCCTGGCGCCCTGGAAAGCGGCCGCAAACGGCTCCTGACCGGCATCGACCAGCCGCTGAATGTTTTCCACCATGATGATGGCGTCATCCACCACCAGACCGATAGCCAGAACAATGGCCAGCAGTGTCAGCAGGTTAACGGTAAAACCAAGCACCAGCATGAGCATGCCGGCACCCACAATCGACAGCGGAATCGCCAGCGCCGGCAGCAGCAGCGAGCGCAGCGAACCCAGAAACAGGTAAATCACCGCCACCACCACCAGCAGCGTAATGCCGATCGTAATCAGCACCTCTTTCAGCGAGGCGTTGATGAACTGGCTGGCATCATAGGGCACGCCAATCTGCATGCCCGGCGGCAATGACTGACGCAGCTCGTCCAGCACCCGGTGCACCCCGCTGGCCACATCCAGCTCGTTGGCTTCGGGCGTGGTATTGATGCCGATGGAGACAGCCCGGTGTCCGTTAAAAAACGACATCTGGTTGTGGTTTTGCGTGTCCAGGCTGACGCTGGCCACATCTTCAAGACGCACCACACGGGTGCCCGCCGTGCGCACCACCAGACGGCGGAAGGCATCCACATCATGCAACGAGGTGCTGGCGTTGATTGATACCTGCCGCATCGGGTTGCGCGTCTGGCCCACGGCCGAAACAAAGTTGTTGGCAGCCAGCGCTGCCGTCACGTCGGTGGCGCTGATGCCACGGGCCGCCATGCGCTCCGGATCAAGCCAGACCCGCAGGGCATAGGCGTTGGCACTGGCATCCACGCCAGCCGGCACCACAATGGTGGTGCCAACCCCGGATACCGTATGGATGTGCGGATTGGCCACCCGCAGCACATAATCGTTGATCTGGGCGTGGCTCAGCCCGTCGCCGTAGATCATGATCCACATCATCGCATCGGCGCCGCCTACCTTGGAGTCGATGGTCGGGTCGAGGCTGCCGTCCGGCAACTGGTTCAGTACCTGGTTGACCTTGGCCAGTGCCTGCGCGACTGCTGCATCCGAGTTAAAACCCAGCTCCATCTCCAGCGTAATGGTCGAGCTGCCCTGCTCGCTGGTGGAGGTCATGTAGTCAATGCCCGAAGCCGTCGCCAGCGCCTGCTGCAACGGCGTAGTGACATAGGCTGCCACAGTTTCCGGCGAGGCACCCGGAAAATGCGTGCTGACCGTAATCTGGGTGCTGGTGATGTTGGGAAACTGCCGCGTTTCCATTTGCGTCCAGGCACGCACGCCCAGCAGCAAAATCATCAGGCTAAGCGCAGTCGACAGCGCCGGCCGGCGGATGAAAAAGTCGGTAAAGCTCATGGCCCACCTCCATCATCCGGTGCGACCGCAGCCCCCTCACGCAACTTGTTCTGGCCGGCAGTAACCACTCGCACACCGGCCTCCAGACTGCCCGCACCCAGCAGCACCATGCCGTCACGCTGGGCCAGCACCTGCACCACCCGGGCGTGGGCAACCGGACCGTATTCGCCATCCACCACGGTGTACACCGAGTCGCCAAACGTGCTGAACACCAGCGCTGTTTCCGGCACGGCTATACCGCTTTGCGAAGTTCCCGGATTAACAACGACGTGGCCAAACATGCCCGGACGCAACCTGCCATCGGCATTATCCAGACGGGCCTGCACGGACAGGTTTCGCGTCTCGGCGTCCAGCGCCGGCGCAATGGCAGTCACCGCGCCGGCAAACTCTTCACCTTGCCAGGCACTGGTCAGAAACCGCACCTGCTGCCCGGCCTGCAAACGGGCACTGGCTTCTTGCGGCAAAGTAAAATCGACCAGCAGTGGATCAAGCTGTTGCAGATCAACAATGGCCGTGCCCGGCGCCACATACTGACCCAGGCTGACCTGACGGATACCCAGCATGCCGTCAAACGGCGCAATGATATGCAGCTTGTCCAGTTCGGCCCTGTCACTGGCCACAGCGGCTGCGGCCACATCACGGTCACGCTGGTTGCTTTGTAGCTGTTCACGGCTGATCGAGCTGGTTCGCGCCAGCGTACGCGCCCGTTCAAGGTTGGCTTCGGCCAGCCGCAACCGGGCCTGATTGGCCAGCAGCGAGGCCTGCTGGCTGGAATCATCCAGCTGCACCAGCAAATCGCCCTTGCGCGTCATGGCGCCCGAGTCGAACGCAATGCGGGTTACGTTGCCGGCAATCTGCGCACTGAGCTGCGTACCCTGTACCGCCCGCAGCGTGGCCACCACCCGGATGCGGTCATCCCAGACAGCCTCCCGTGCCCGTGCCACCGACACCGCAGCGGCCGGCCAGCCCTGCGCTGCAGCGCGCTCGGCCGCC
>CAYMXO010000101.1:0-5463 GCA_964394445.1 uncultured Thiopseudomonas sp. | reverse complement strand
GACCAGATTACGTGCGACCAGCTGACGAAATAATGTGCGCCACTGGTGTTCACTGAGAGATTTGCCGATGCCAAATACTGACAGGTGTTGATGGCCCATGGAGCGGACACGATCATTTTCACGACCCAGCATCACGTCCAGCAGATGACCGACGCCGTAGCGTTGTCCTGTCCGGTATACGGCAGACAGTGCCTGACGCGCTGCTTCGGTGGCATCCCAGGTGCGTGGCGGCTCAACGCAGTTGTCGCAATGTCCGCAAGGTTCGGCCAGTTCTTCGTCGAAATAGCCCAGCAAGGTCTGGCGGCGACAACGGGTTTCTTCGCACAGGGCCAGCATAGCGTCCAGTTTGTGTTGCTCAATACGTTTGAAGCGTTCTTCGCCTTCGGAGTTGGCCAGCATCTGCTTGAGAAACAACACATCCTGCAGGCCGTAAACCATCCAGGCATCGGCGGCGAGTCCGTCGCGTCCGCCACGTCCGGTTTCCTGGTAATAGGCTTCGATTGATTTGGGCAAGTCAAGGTGGGCAACAAAGCGTACGTTGGACTTGTCGATACCCATGCCAAAGGCAATGGTCGCCACCATGATCAACCCTTCTTCATTGATGAAGCGTTGCTGGTGAAACGCGCGCAGCTCGTTGTCCAGCCCGGCATGGTAAGGCAGGGCGCTGTAGCCTTTCTCGCTTAAATATTGCGCGGTGCTTTCCACGCTTTTGCGTGACAGGCAATAAACGATGCCCGAGTCGCCTTTGCGCGGGGCCAGAAAATCCAGCAACTGCTTGCGAGGGTTGTTTTTGGGGGTGATGCGATAAAAAATATTGGGTCGGTCAAAGCTGGAAACAAACTCGCGGGCATTATCCAGGTGCAGGCGCTGTACGATTTCCTGACGGGTGCGGGTATCGGCGGTAGCAGTCAGGGCAATGCGTGGCACGCTTGGAAACAGCTGGGCCAGTTGACCCAGTTGCAAATATTCGGGGCGGAAATCATGACCCCACTGGGAGACACAGTGTGCCTCGTCAATCGCAAACAGGCTGATCGGCAGCTGTTGTAAAAATGCGAGGGTATGTTCTTGCAGCAGACGTTCGGGAGCCAGATACAGGAGACGGATTTCGTTTTGGCGCAGGCGGATGGCAATATCACGGCGTTGTTCGGTACTCAGGGCCGAGTTGAGGGCGGCGGCGTTGATGCCGGCTTCTTCCAGATGGCTGACTTGATCCTGCATCAGGGCAATCAGGGGGGAGATGACAATGGCAATGCCGTCGCGCATCAGGGCGGGAATCTGGTAACAGAGGGATTTGCCACCGCCGGTGGGCATTAGTACCAGGGCATCGCCGCCTTGTGCGACCTGTTCAATGATGTCTGCCTGACGGCCACGAAAGGCGTCGTAACCAAAGACGCTTTTAAGAATGCTGAGGGCTTGCCCTGACATGATGATCTCCAAAACCGGCCGGCATTATACGATTTTCCGCAAAACTTTGTTGTTCCGGCTCTGCCGGCTCTGGCCGTACCTCCGGTGCTGGTCTACAATGGCACTCATTTTGAAGCCAACAAGGTATTAGCCCATGTCTTTCTCCGAACAGCAGGCCCGCTTGCGTGCTTTTCTTGATGCCGATGACCTGTATGACGAGGCGCTTGACTATGTAGCGACACATGGCTACCTGACCGCCCTGTCAATCTTGCCCGATCCGGTAGAGGAAGAAGAGTGGATACTGGAATTGTTTGGCCAGGAGCCGGAGTATCAGAACGCGGCCGAGCAGGAAGAGATCACCGAAGCCCTGCGTCAGCTGAAGGCACAGATTGCCCGTCAGCTGGCCAGCGACGAGGACTTCGAGTTTCCCTGCGAGTTCGATCTGGGCGATGAACCGGCCGATTCCGATATTCGTGCCTGGTGCATCGGCTTCATGGAAGGTGTTTTCCTGCGGGAGGACATCTGGTTCGAGGATGATGAGGAAGAAGTCAGCGAACTGCTGCTGCCGGTGATGGTCGGTTCGGGCCTGTTTGACGAGCAGCCGGATTTTGCCGAAATCGCCAATGACGAGGAGCTGGTTGCCAGCATGCTGGTACAGATCCCCGACATTCTCACCACGCTGTTCCTGTTGTTGCAGGCTCCCGAGGAAAAGCCGGTTTTGCTCAAGCCGCGTGACTGATCCGTGAGCGGACAGACTGCAGGGCGGGAAGTGCGGCTGGTTGAAAACCGGGCGCTGCGCTGGTTTTTGTTTGGTCTGGGCTGGCTGAGTGTAGGTCTTGGTGTGCTGGGCATTTTCCTGCCGCTGCTGCCCACCACTCCATTCATGCTGCTGGCTGCCGGCTGCTTTGCCCGCAGCTCGGAGCGTTTCTACTGCTGGATCACCTCCCACCACCGTTACGGGCCGATGATTGCCGACTATCTGGCCGGCAAGGGCCTGCCGATGCGGGCCAAGTATCTGGCCATCAGCCTGCTCTGGCTGAGCATCCTGTTTGGCGTGTTCTGGGTTGATTTTGTCTGGGCCAAACTGGCCATGCTGCTCACGGCGGTCGGGGTGACAACCTACCTGTGGCGCCTGCCGGTGGCTGATACGGAGTAATCCTGAACCTGTTGATTCGATTTTGATCTGTAGGGCCGAACTTATTTGGACAATTGCGGTTCGGTGCCGCCGTATAAGGCTGTGTGCGAATGAATTCGCACCTGCAAATAACACTCTCATTCCGCGCGTAACGCAGTGAAGTCGCGGAATCCATAAAGCGATGAATCCTGCGCTTCCGCTCCGCTGCACGCAGAGTGATGGCGGTTGTACCTGTGCGAAGGAGCTTGCCCCTGAGAAAGCGTTGAACCTGCTGTCGGGGGCGAGCCCCCTCCTACAAAAGGCTGTACTATCAATGTGCGAACGTATGAGCACCTACAGCAGTCGAACCCTACGGGATTTCAACTCCCGCCTGATTCAGCATGCTGCACAGCCGTATCAGTGGCAGGCCAACCAAGGCGGTAGCGTCCTCGCCTTCGGTAGCGCGAAACAGGCTGATGCCCAGCCCCTCCGACTTGAAACTGCCGGCACAATCAAAAGGCTTTTCCCTGTCCACATAGCGCTCGATCTGCGCATTGCTTAGCTGGCGAAAATGTACGCTGAAGGGTACGCAGTCCACCTGCAGCTGCCCGCTGGCGCTGTCGAGCAGGCACAGGCCGGTATAAAAAATCAGGCTGCGGCCGCTGGCTGCCTGCAACTGCTGTATCGCTGCCTGCCGGTTGCCGGGCTTGCCGATGATTTGGCCATCGAGCACGGCAACCTGGTCCGAACCTATGATCAGGTGTTGCAAGAACTGCTTGCGCAGGGCTCCTGCCTTGGTAGCGGCCAGTCGCTGCACCAGGGCGGTGGCATCTTCATCGGGCAACGGACTTTCGTCGATATTCGGGCTGCGGCAAACAAAGGGCAATTGCAGTCGTTGCAGCAGCTCGCGACGGTAAGGCGAGCCTGAGGCTAGAACCAGTGGGCGCATGTCGGAAAATCCGTGAGTGGCAGGCAGGTATAAAGAGAAATCCGGAATCGGGTATACTATCGCCCATTTCCGGCTGGACCAGATTTGAGGTTTTTCATGTTCGACAATCTTAGCGAACGTCTTTCGCAAACGCTACGCAATGTCACCGGCAAGGCAAGACTGACCGAAGACAATATCAAGGACACATTGCGCGAAGTGCGCATGGCGCTGCTCGAAGCAGACGTCGCACTGCCGGTAGTCAAGGACTTTGTCGAGGCCGTGCGCGAACGCGCGGTGGGTACCGAAGTATCACGCAGCCTGTCACCAGGTCAGGCGTTCCTGAAAATTGTCCAGGGCGAGCTGGAAACCATGATGGGTGCGGCCAACGAAGAGCTGGCCCTGAATGCGGCGCCGCCAGCAGTGGTACTGATGGCCGGTTTGCAGGGTGCCGGTAAGACCACCACCGTGGCCAAGCTGGCCAAGCACCTGAAAGAGCGCAAGAAGAAAAGCGTGATGGTGGTATCTGCCGACGTTTACCGTCCGGCGGCGATCAAGCAGCTGGAAACCCTGGCTGGTGAAGTCGATGCAATCTTCTTCCCGTCCGATATAAGCCAGAAGCCGGTTGATATCGCCAACGCGGCGATCAAGGAAGCCAAGCTCAAGTTCATCGATGTGGTGCTGGTGGATACCGCCGGCCGCCTGGCCATCGATGACGAGATGATGGGCGAGATCAGTGCGCTGCATGCCGCGGTGAATCCGGTGGAAACCCTGTTCGTGGTCGATGCCATGACCGGTCAGGATGCCGCCAATACCGCCAAGGCCTTCAACGAAGCCCTGCCGCTGACCGGTGTGGTGCTGACCAAGGTCGACGGTGATGCCCGTGGTGGTGCCGCCCTGTCGGTACGCGCCATTACCGGCAAGCCGATCAAGTTCCTCGGTATGGGCGAGAAGACCGACGCCCTGGAGCCGTTCCACCCTGACCGTATCGCCTCGCGCATCCTCGGCATGGGTGACGTGATGAGCCTGATCGAGCAGGCCGAGCAGAAGCTGGACCGCGACAAGGCGGAAAAGCTGACCAAGAAACTCAAGAAGGGCAAGGGCTTCGACCTTGAGGACTTCCGCGACCAGCTGCAGCAGATGAACAACATGGGCGGCATGGGCGGCCTGCTGGAAAAGATGCCCAACATGGGTGGCGTCAACCTGGCACAGATGCAGGGCATGCAGGGTACTGCCGAAAAACAGTTCAAGCAGATGGAGTCCATCATCAACTCCATGACTCCGGAAGAGCGTCGCAACCCCGATATCATCAGTGGTTCGCGCCGCCGCCGCATCGCCCAGGGCTCGGGCACCCAGGTGCAGGATGTGGGCCGGCTGATCAAGCAGCACAAGCAGATGCAGAAGATGATGAAAAGATTCATGGGCAAGGGCATGGGCAAGATGATGCGCGGCCTTGGCGGCATGATTCCCGGCATGGGTGGCATGCCTAAATTCTAATAAAACGCAAATAGCCCTTTGCAAATACGGCGTTTGCGCTTAGAATATGCGGCCTTTCGTGCGTGCACTGCGCGTACGAAAGGCTTTGTTCATTTTTACAACTACAGGAAAGAAGTTTAATGGTAACTATCCGTCTTGCACGTGGTGGCTCTAAAAAACGTCCTTTCTATCACGTAACCGTGGCTGACAGCCGCAAGTTCCGTGATGGCCGTTTCATCGAGCGCATCGGTTTCTTCAACCCAATTGCCCGTGGTGCAGAAGTTCGTTTGTCTGTTGACCAGGAGCGCGCCAACTACTGGCTGGGTCAGGGTGCCAAGCCATCCGAGCGTGTTCAGCAGCTGCTGAAAGAAGCTGCCGCCCAGGCCAACGCCTAAGCAGTAGCAGGTACACACATGACCACTGACGAACTTATCGTAATGGGCAAGATCGGCGCGGTGCATGGTGTGCGCGGAGAGGTGAAGATCCATTCCTTTACCGATCCGATGGAAAATCTGTTCGACTATCCGCTCTGGCATTTGCGCCG
>CAYMXO010000100.1:1692-5584 GCA_964394445.1 uncultured Thiopseudomonas sp. | reverse complement strand
TTGAAGTGCTGGCCACCAACGGTGACACCTTCCTGGGTGGTGAAGACTTCGACATTCGCCTGATCGACTACCTGGCGGACGAGTTCCAGAAAGAAAACGGCATGGACCTCAAAGGCGATCCGCTGGCCATGCAGCGCCTGAAAGAGGCTGCAGAAAAAGCCAAGATCGAGCTGTCCTCTGCCCAGCAAACTGACGTCAACCTGCCGTATGTCACTGCTGACGCTACCGGTCCCAAGCACCTGAACGTGAAAGTGACCCGCGCCAAGCTGGAGTCGCTGGTTGAAGATCTGGTCAAGCGCACCCTGGAGCCTTGCCGCATTGCCCTGCAAGATGCCGGTCTGGATGCCAAGGCAATCAACGACGTGATCCTGGTCGGTGGCCAGACCCGCATGCCGCTGGTACAGCAGGCGGTTGCCGACTTCTTCGGTACCGAAGCACGCCGCGATGTCAACCCTGACGAAGCTGTGGCCATGGGTGCCGCGATTCAGGGTGCGGTACTGGCCGGTGATGTAAAAGACGTTCTGCTGCTCGACGTGACCCCGCTGACCCTGGGTATCGAAACCATGGGTGGCGTGATGACCGCACTGATCGAGAAGAACACCACTATTCCGAGCAAGAAGTCGCAGGTGTTCTCCACTGCCGACGATAACCAGAATGCCGTGACCATTCACGTACTGCAGGGTGAGCGCAAGCAGGCTTCGCAGAACAAGTCGCTGGGCAAGTTCGACCTGGCCGACATTCCACCCGCGCCACGCGGTGTGCCGCAGATCGAGGTGACCTTCGACATCAACGCCGACGGTATCCTCAACGTGTCTGCCCAGGACAAGGCGACCGGCAAGCAGCAGTCCATCGTGATCAAGGCCAACTCCGGTCTGAGCGATGACGAGATCGAGCAGATGGTGCGTGATGCCGAGGCCAATGCCGAGGAAGACCGCAAGTTCGAGGAGCTGGTAACTGCCCGCAACCAGGGTGACCAGCTGGTACACGCCACCAGGAAGATGCTGTCCGAGCATGCCGACAAGGTGAGCGATGACGAGAAAACGGCCATCGAAGCGGCCCTGGCCGAGCTGGAAGAAGCCCTCAAGGGTGACGACAAGGATGCCATCGATGCCAAGGTCGAGGCCCTGTCCCAGGCCAGCGCACCGGTAGCGCAGAAGATGTATGCCGAGCAGGCTGAAGCGGCCCAGGGCGAGGCAGGTGCTGCCCAGGCTGATGAGGCTGATGACGTGGTTGACGCCGAGTTCGAAGAAGTCAAAGAAGACGACAAGAAGTAAGGTGTCTGCTGTGAAGCAGCACGGCAACAACTGACCGGAAACAATGCGGGGGCGTGCTCCCGCATTGTTGTTTGCACGAACAACAAGCGAAGAGTGTCATGTCAAAACGCGATTTTTATGAAGTGCTCGGCGTTGAGCGCGGGGCCAGTGAAGCCGAGGTGAAAAAAGCTTACCGGCGCCTGGCCATGAAGTATCACCCGGACCGCAACCCGGATGACAAGGACGCCGAGGATAAATTCAAGGAAGCCACCGAGGCTTATGAAATCCTGTCCGATGCAGAAAAACGCGCGGCGTATGACCAGTACGGCCATGCCGGTGTTGATCCGCAAATGGGCGGAGGTGCAGGTTTTGGTGGCGCCGGATTTTCTGACATATTTGGTGATGTATTCAGCGACTTCTTTGGTGGCGGCGGTGGCGGCCGTCGTGGCGGCCCGCAACGTGGCAGTGACCTGCGCTATACCATGGAGCTGTCACTGGAGGATGCAGTACGCGGCAAGACCATAGAAATCCGCGTACCTACGCTGGTCGAGTGTAAGACCTGCGACGGCAGCGGTGCCAAGAAGGGCACCAAGCCGGTGACCTGTACCACCTGTAACGGCATGGGCCAGGTGCGCATGCAGCAAGGTTTTTTTGCGGTGCAGCAAACCTGCCCACGCTGTCATGGCAGCGGCCAGATGATTACCGATCCCTGCACCAGCTGTAGCGGTCAGGGCCGGGTGGAAGAAAGCAAGACGCTGTCGGTCAAGGTACCGGCCGGTGTCGATACCGGTGACCGCATTCGCCTGACCGGCGAAGGTGAAGCGGGCGCCCACGGCGGCCCGGCGGGCGACCTCTATGTGGTCGTGAGTGTCAAGCCGCACGATATCTTCGAGCGTGACGGCCGTAACCTGCACTGTGAAGTGCCGATCAGCATTGTCGATGCCACCCTGGGCGGCGAGCTGGAAGTACCGACTCTGGACGGCCGCGTGAAACTGAAGATCCCCGAGGGTACCCAGACCGGCAAGCTGTTCCGGCTACGTGGCAAGGGTGTGACCCCGGTACGCGGTGGCGGTGTCGGTGACCTGATCTGCCGTGTGGTGGTGGAAACCCCGGTCAAACTGAACAAACGCCAGCGCGAACTGCTGGAAGAGCTGCGCGAGTCCTTGCAGGGTGACCAGTCGCATTCGCCCCGTGCCAGCGGCTGGTTTGACGGCATGAAGCGGTTCTTTGGCGACAACAAATAGGGATGTTTTTGCACGGTGGCGTCAGGGTCGGGTGGGGTGCTGCATCAGGCTGACGCTAACCCGTGTCAGCAGGCTGCCCCGGACCGCTGATGCCTGACGCCACACCCCTCCCGGCTCAAATCTGCCTTGTGCGGGCGGGAGAGGGGTGGCTCCGTCATCGGTGATGACGGAGTGCTGTCGCGGTGTTCGAGCGTTGCCTTTCCTGTGCAGGCGATTTCAGTCGCGAAGGATACATACCAGGGCAAACACGAATCGTGGCTGCAGCCGCTTCTGCTACCCGCATCAGCAGGCTGGCAAGGATTGCTGGCGGCAATTGGCATACCCTCGCAGGGCGGGGTACCAAAATACAAAAGCTTCGACAAAAGTCGGTCTGGCTGCAATTGGCCGCATATCGTACCCGTCAAACATGCTAGGATAAGCCACCATTTTTTCTGAGCCGCAGCACACCTGCGGCCTTTTGTTGAGTGCCGGCTTCAAAAGAGCGGCCAGAGGGAGCAGACATGTTGAGAATCGCAGTCACCGGCGCCGCCGGGCGCATGGGCAGAACCCTGATTGATACCGTCAAGGCAACCCAGGGTATCCTGTTGACCGCAGCCATAGCCCGCCCTGAAAGCAGTCTGGTTGGTGTTGATATCGGCGAGCTGGCCTGTATTGGTACCACGGGTATCGAAGTCGTCAGCGACCTGGAGCAGGTGCTTGACAGTTTTGACGTGCTGGTAGATTTTACCCATCCAACGGTTACTACCAAAAACATCGAAATTTGCCGTAAGGCCGGCAAGGCCATGATCATCGGTACCACCGGCTTTACCAATGCCGAACGCAAGCAGATCGAAGAAGCCTCCCGTGAAATTCCCATTGTGTTTGCGGCCAACTTCAGTGTGGGCGTCAACCTGTGTCTGAAACTGGTCGAGACTGCAGCGCGCGTACTGGGCAACGAAGTGGATATCGAGATTATCGAAACCCACCACCGCGACAAGGTCGATGCTCCATCCGGCACTGCACTGGCCATGGGTGAGATCATTGCCAATGCATTGGGTCGTGATCTGGAAAAAGTTGCTGTTTACGGTCGTGAAGGCCAGACTGGCGCCCGCCCACGTGAGGTGATCGGTATTTCTGCCGTGCGCGCCGGTGATGTGGTGGGCGACCATACCGTGATGTTTGCTGCCGATGGTGGCCGCACCGAAATTACCCACCGCGCGTCCAGTCGCAAAACCTTTGCCCGCGGCGCTGTGCGTGCAGCCCTCTGGCTGGAAGGCAAGCCGGCTGGTCTGTACGGCATGGATGACGTGCTGGGATTGTAACTTTTGCCCGGAGATGGCCGGGTGCTGTTTCCTGTAGGGGCGGCTTTGGCCGCGACCCCGGGTGTTCTGGTTGTAGCCTGGTTCGCCACTGAAG
>CAYMXO010000100.1:0-1592 GCA_964394445.1 uncultured Thiopseudomonas sp. | reverse complement strand
CAGGGGCTCCTGCAATGGCTTCTGCATTTGTCCTTCCGGTTTCAAAAAAACTCCCGTACAATGCGCCTTTAGTGTATCCACTAGAAGCGCACCCCACATGAATGATTAAAAAAAGCGGAATGATGTCTACCCACGTCATTCCGCTTTTTTGCGAATCTGTGCGTGCAAAAGTCTCAAAACGGGAGGTCCATTTGTCCAAGCCAGCCATTCTTGCCCTTGCTGACGGCAGTATTTTTCACGGCACTGCCATAGGTGCAGAGGGTCATTCACTGGGTGAGGTCGTATTCAGCACGGCCATGACCGGCTATCAGGAACTGCTGACCGATCCGGCCTCTGCCGGCCAGCTTTTGGCTTTTACCTATCCGCACATCGGTAACAGCGGCATCAACGAACAGGACGGTGAATCGGACCGTGTGCAGGCTACCGGGCTGATCATTCGTGATCTTCCGCTGACCGCCAGCAACTGGCGCAGCAACCAGAGCCTGCAAGACTATCTGCTGGCCAATAACACCGTGGCCATTGCCGATATCGACACCCGCCGGCTGGTACGACTGCTGCGCGACAAGGGCACCCAGGCCGGCTGCATTCTGGCCGGTGCCGATGCCAGCGAAGAACAGGCACTGGAACTGGCCCGCAGCCACAATATCGACAACGGCCACAACCCTGTTGCTGCCGTCACCACCGACAAGGCCTACAACTGGACCGAAGCACCCTGGGAGCTGGCCAGCAACAGCCACGCGCAAGTTGCCGCTGACCAGCTGCCCTGGCAGGTAACCGTTTACGACTTCGGCGTTTCCCGTTCGCTGCTGCGTGACCTGGTCGCCAAGGGGTGCAACCTGAGGGTAGTGCCTGCCGGCACGCCGGCCGCTGAAGTGCTGGCCAGCAAGCCCCATGGTGTGGTGCTGTCGTCCGGCCCGGGCGCCGCCGGTAGCTGCGCACAGGCTGTGACCACCACCAAACAACTGCTGGATGCCGGCGTACCCCTGCTGGGCGTGGGGCTGGGCCACCAGTTGCTGGCGCTGGCCAGCGGTGCACAGATCAAGCGCATGCCGGTTGCACGGGTCGGGGTGAACTACCCGGTGAAAGATCTGGCCAGCAGCCAGGCCATGATCAGCAGCCAGCACCACAGCTTTGCCGTGGATGCCGATAGCCTGCCGGCCAGCCTCAAACTGACCCACGTATCCCTGCCGGATAATGGCGTACAGGGTATCGAAGTGGACGGCAAGCCGGCCATTGGTTTCCAGGGTGTACCGCACCTGAGTGCCGAGCCCAACACCAGCAGCGCCTTTTACGACCGCTTTGTAGCCCTGCTGCAAAAAGCATAACGGACCGGACATGCTGGCAAGCGTAGGCATTACCGACCTCTGGACCTATGTCATCGGCACGATCCTGATCGTGCTGCTGCCCGGGCCCAACTCCCTGTTCGTGCTGGCCACGGCTGCCGCGCGTGGCATTGCCGACGGTTATCGCGCCGCGGCAGGGATTTTTATCGGTGATGCCATTCTCATGCTGCTGTCGGCGCTGGGCGTGGCCTCGCTGCTGCGTACCGAGCCCATGCTGTTCATGGCGCTCAAGTATGCCGGTGGTGCCTA
>CAYMXO010000099.1:0-5592 GCA_964394445.1 uncultured Thiopseudomonas sp. | reverse complement strand
CAGAGCTGATTTGTAAAATTGATAAATTCGCTCGCTTGAGCGAATTTGTTCAGCGGTTCCATAGGACATTCTTTTAGTGGTGGTTTTACTATCTGTGGTCAGTTCGGGCCGGCATAACCGCCACTACTGTTGCCAGGACCGGAACTGAAACGTGCTCTGTTCAGTGCGCTTGTGCTGGCAGGGACGTCCGGAGCACTGTGCGTGAGCGTTAACAGCAGTATTTGCTGTTTGGGGCCATTTCTTTGGGTGCATAGCGTCCTGCCAACTCAACCATGTTCCCGGCTGGGCTGTTGGCATTATTAGCGTAGTGACATTTTGTTATCAAATGCGAAGGTCAAATTTGTGACCAATGCCCGTTTGGTGCGCAAAATTTTGGCGGTGCGCGGTGTGAGGCATGGTTATGAGGTGCCAAACAGGTGGCTAGATGCGTGCTGGCCATAGAGGCGTTGCGGCTGGCAGGCAGGAATGATCAGCAGTAACAGTTTTTCGCGGCAAATTCCGTGTCTGTATCTTGTTGCAGGCTGTCAGATGAGTGCTGCCGGAGGAGATGCCTGGCTTGCCGGGGCGCCCTGTGGGCGGCGCTCCGGTGCTCTGTAGAGTCAAAGGGCTTACAGGATGTAACGCGACAGGTCTTCGTCCTTGGCCAGTTCGCCCAGGTGCTCGTCCACATAGGCTGCATCGATTTGCAGCGGTTCGCCCTCGCGCTGGCTGGCCAGATCGCCGGCGCTGAAGGAGACCTCCTCCAGTAGCCGCTCCAGCAGCGTGTGCAGACGGCGCGCTCCGATGTTTTCAGTCTTCTCGTTCACCTGCCAGGCAATCTGGGCAATGCGCTCGATGCCGTCGTCGGTAAAGGCGATGTCCAGCTTTTCGGTGGCCAGCAGGGCGACATACTGCTCGGTCAGTGAGGCCTGTGGCTCGCTGAGGATGCGCTTGAAGTCATCCGGGGTCAGGGCCTTGAGTTCGACGCGGATCGGCAGGCGGCCCTGCAGTTCGGGCACCAGGTCACTGGGTTTGCTCAGATGGAAGGCGCCGGATGCAATGAACAGGATGTGGTCGGTTTTGACCATGCCCAGCTTGGTGTTGACGGTGCAGCCTTCGATCAGTGGCAGCAGGTCGCGCTGTACACCCTCGCGGGACACGTCGGCGCCACCCACGTTGCCGCGCTTGGCAATCTTGTCGATTTCATCAATAAAGACGATACCGTTTTGTTCGACCGCTTCCAGAGCGCGAGCCTTGAGCTCTTCTTCATTGACCAGGCGGGCGGCCTCTTCGTCGCGGATCTGTTTGAAAGCGTCGGCAACACGCATCTTGCGGGTTTTTTTGCGGTCTTTGTGCAGGCCGGAAAACAGGTTCTGCAGCTGGCTGGTCATTTCTTCCATGCCGGGTGGCGCCATGATTTCCACGCCGACTGGAGTTTCCGCTACTTCAATGTCAATTTCCTTGTCATCTAGCTGGCCTTCGCGCAAACGCTTGCGAAACAGCTGGCGGGTGGCATTGTCTTCGCCGCGGGCTTCTTCTTCAAAGCCACTGCGGGCGGCCGGCAGCAGGGCATCGAGGATGCGTTCTTCGGCGGCCTCTTCGGCGCGGTGGCGCAGCTTTTGTACTTCTTGCTCGCGCAGCAGTTTGACCGAGGCATCGGCCAGATCGCGGATGATGGATTCGACATCGCGGCCAACGTAGCCGACTTCGGTGAACTTGGTCGCTTCAACCTTGATGAAGGGCGCGTTGGCCAGACGGGCCAGGCGGCGGGCGATTTCGGTTTTGCCGACGCCGGTGGGACCGATCATCAGGATGTTTTTCGGGGTGACTTCGGCGCGCAGATCGGCCGGCAGCTGCATGCGCCGCCAGCGGTTGCGCAGGGCAATGGCGACGGCACGCTTGGCTTCGTCCTGGCCGATGATGTGGCGGTTGAGCTCATGGACGATTTCACGGGGTGTCATGGACATGAAGGGTCTCCGTTGACGGGCTTGCCTGAGAAGGCAGCCGGGCATTGTGTGGCCTGTGTCAGGGTACAGCTGAAAGCTGTGCGGCCGGCCCGGTTCAAAGTTCTCTCAGGCCGGGCAAGCATGGGTAATGCAGGTCTGGCAGGATCAGGTTTCGCTGTCCTGCTCTTCAATGGTCAGGTTCTGGTTGGTGAAAACACAGATCGAGCCGGCAATGTTGAGGGCTTTTTCGGTGATTTCACGGGCGCCCAGGTCGGTATTTTCCAGCAGGGCCATGGCGGCGGCCTGGGCAAAGGCGCCACCGGAACCCATGGCGATCAGGCCGTGCTCGGGTTCCACCACGTCACCGTTACCGGTGATGATCAGCGAGGCGTCCTTGTTGGCTACGGCCAGCATGGCTTCCAGGCGGCTCAGGCTGCGGTCGGTGCGCCAGTCCTTGGCCAGCTCGACGGCAGCACGGACCAGATGGCCCTGGTGTTTTTCCAGCTGGCCTTCAAACCGTTCAAACAGGGTAAAGGCATCGGCGGTGGCGCCGGCAAAGCCGGCCAGTACTTCGCCATGGTACAGGCGCCGGACCTTTTTGGCATTGCCTTTCATCACGGTATTGCCCAGGGAAACCTGGCCGTCGCCGCCCATGACGACTTTGCCGTTTCGGCGGATGGATACGATTGTGGTCAAGGGAGAGCCTCCAGCGGGTATTGAGGGTATCAGCGGGATCTGGGGGCAGGGTGCGGGAATTTCAAGGGCAGGCACTTCTCTGTGCTGGCCCTTTCCAGGTGCCAGGGGCTGGCGATGAATTGGGGAGGGCAATTGCAGGCCTGGCTCAAGTCCGGCCTGCAATCGGCTGCGTGCTTTAGATGCGTGCCTTGCGTTGTTGCAGCAGCAGGTTGTTAAAACCGCTTTGCGACAGCTGGGTCTGCGCCTTGCTCAGTTGTTCGCGGCTGGCAAACGGGCCGACCAGTACTCGGTACCAGGTCTTGTTGGCTACCTGTCCGGGCTCGATATGCACGTTCTGGCCGGTCAGCAGCAGGCGGGCGCGAACGGCTTCGGCTTTTTCCCGCTCAGGAAAAGAGCCGGCCTGCAGGTAGAACTGGGTCACTTCCTTGCGTGGCGGTGCAGGTGGTGGTTGCTTGCCGTCCAGCAGGGCCTGGGCGCGTACTGCAGCAGCCTTGCGCCTGGCTTCTTCTTCGCGGGCGCTGGGTGGTGGCGGTGCTTTTTCCGGCAGCGCGTCGGGCGGCACGATCACCTCGGACTCGGGCAACAGCGTATAGAACTCATATTTTGGCTTGTTGGCAGCCGGTTGCCCGGTGGCCGGCCTGGGTTGCGGCTTGGCAGCCGGCTGGCTGGCCGCCGGTTTCGCCGTTTCGCGCTTGATACTGTCTTTGCCCGGTTCAAGCTTGAACAGCGACATGAAAAAGACGCCCAGAATCAGCCCGCAGACAACCCAGACCAGCGGATGTACCGGCTTGCGTGCCGGTTCCTGATAACGGGTGGCGCCGCGCTTGGGTGCGGCTTTCTTGCGTGCAGCCATGGTTACATGCGCTCCAGGGTTGTGATGCCGAGCAAGCCAAGCCCGGTTTGCAGCGTGCGGCCACTGAGGGCCGCCAGCCGCAGGCGACTGTTACGGGTCGCTTCCTGCCCGGCAGACAGGATCGGGCATTGTTCGTAGAAACTGGAAAACAGGCCGGCCAGTTCGTACAGGTAAGTGCACAGGATGTGTGGCGTGCCCTTGTCGGCCAGGGTGGCCAGCACTTCGGCAAAACGAGCCAGGGCCGCTGCCAGGTCCTGCTCGGCCGGATGCTGCAGCTCAATGTTGCCGTCCAGGCTGTCATGCATGGACCTGTCCAGCCGGCGGAACACACTGGCGACCCGGGTGTAGGCGTACAGCATGTAGGGTGCGGTGTTACCTTCGAAGCTGAGCATCAGGTCGAAGTTGAAGCTGTAGTCGCTGGCGCGGTGCTTGCTGAGGTCGGCGTACTTGACCGCACCAATGCCAACGGCGCGGGCAATGTCTTTCAGTTCGCTGTCATCCAGCTGCGGGTTTTTTTCTTTGACCAGCGCATAGGCCCGTTGTTCGGCTTCATCGAGCAGGTCGATCAGTTTGACGGTACCGCCATCACGGGTTTTGAACGGGCGGCCGTCGGCGCCGTTCATGGTGCCGAAGCCCATGTGCTCCAGCTGCATCCGGTCATCGGCAAAGCCGGCCAGGCGGGCGGCGGCAAACACCATCTGGAAGTGCAGGGCCTGGCGCTGGTCAACAAAATACAGTACCCGGTCGGCCTTGAGCGTCCGGTGGCGGTACTGCACGGCAGCCAGGTCGGTGGTGGCGTACAGGTAGCCGCCATCGGCCTTTTGCACGATCAACGGCAGCGGGTCGCCCTCGCTGTTGCTGAACTCGTCCATGAAGACGCACTGGGCGCCCTGGTCCTGGCGCAGCAGCCCTTGCTCGCGCAGGCTGTCGATGATGCCGGACAGCTCCGCGTTGTAGGCGCTTTCACCACGCACATCGGCCATGCCCAGTTTCACCCCAAGCCGGTCATAAACCTGCTGGCAGTGGCTCAGGGAGATCGTGTTGAAGCTGCGCCACAGGCGCAGGCATTCTTCATCACCGGCTTGCAGGCTGACCACCAGCTCGCGGGCACGGGTGGCAAATTCTTCGCTTTCATCAAAGCGCTGCTTGGCGGCACGGTAGAACTCTTCCAGATCGGCCAGCTGCCCCTGTTCCGCTTGCGGGTTTTCCTGCAGGTAGGCCAGCAGCATGCCGAACTGGGTTCCCCAGTCGCCCACGTGGTTTTGGCGGATGACGTCGTGGCCGAGAAACTCCAGCACCCGCGCCACGGCATCGCCAATGATGGTGGAACGCAGATGGCCAACGTGCATTTCCTTGGCCAGGTTGGGCGAGGACAGGTCAACAACGATTGTTTGCGCGGGCACAGCGGAGGCAATACCAAGGCGGCCGTCGTCGAGGGCCCGGTCCAGACGGCTGGCCAACGCTGCATGATTTTGAAAAAAGTTGAGGAAGCCTGGCCCGGCAATGCCCACCTTGCTGACCTGTTCGTCGGCGGGCAGCGAGGCAAGAATTTTCTCTGCCAGCTCGCGTGGTTTCATGCCGGCCGGCTTGGCCAGCATCATGGCAATGTTGCTGGCAAAATCACCATGGCTCTTGTCGCGCGCGTTCTCCACCTGAATGTTGGGCTGCAGGTCGGCCGGCAGGGTGCCGTCGTGCTGGAGCTGTTGCAGGGCGGTGTGAACAAGCTGGCGAATATGATCTTTCATGGTGGTTCCGGAATAAAAGCAGGCAAAAATAGCCGGTTATTATCGGCTTTTGTCCGGCAGGGCTCAAGTGGCTGCCATGGCAGGGCTGCGGCGCTGTAACAGATGCATGCAGTACCGGTTGTTCGCCGTGCTACTTTTTATGTGCGCCTTTGGGCAGTTGCACGGTGACGGACTCAGAGTAGGTGTCATGCCAGGTGGCCTTGTCCTTGCTCCACAGCTGCCACCAGAAACCCAGGCCGAGAAACAGCCAGGAAAAAATCGCGATGATAAAGCGCAGCAGCGCCTGGGTCAGGCGGATGCGGCTGCCGTCGGAGTTTTGTACGCGGATGTTCCAGGCCTGCATGCCCAGGGTCTGGCCGTTGTGGGTCCAGAA
>CAYMXO010000098.1:4214-5607 GCA_964394445.1 uncultured Thiopseudomonas sp. | reverse complement strand
TCCGGCATCAGCCGCAAGATGATCCGCTACTACGAAGAGACCGGGTTGCTGCCGCCGGCAAGGCGCAGCGAGTCCGGCTACCGCTATTACAGCGACACAGACATCCGCCGCCTGCAATTCATCCGCCGCGCCCGCGACATGGGCTTTTCGCTGGAGAGGATTGGTCAGCTGCTGGGCTTCTGGCAGGATAAAAACCGCCACAGTGCCGACGTAAAAGCCCTGGCCCAGCAGTACATTGACGAGCTGGACAACACCATTCGCCAGATGCAGGCCATGCGCAACGAGCTGCAAAACTGGATTGATCACTGTCATGGCGACGAGCGCCCGGAATGTGCCATTATTGACCACCTGAAACCTGCAACGGACACCTGAACCATGGGTAAACTGCTGCGCATCATCCTGCTGCAACTGCTGCTGGTAGCCGGTCTGGCTACGGCCGGCGGCCCGTTGCCGGTTGATGATGCCCGGCATGCAGTGTCCACCGCCAGCATCAGCCATTGCCTGGACTGCCCGGCGGTGGCAGCGGAAGATGCCGCCGACTGCTGCATTCAGGTGCACCAGGGCTGCAGCAGCTGCGCCAGCATTCATCAAAATCCGCTGGTTGCCCACATATCCAGCGATCAGACCGGGTTCAGCGAACCCACCAGCCATCGCCTCCTGCTTGCCCATGCCCCCCTCAAGCCCCCTCCCAGACGGGTTGCCTGACCGCAAACAACCTGATTCTGATAAAACTTGAGGACAACACCATGCAAAAACTATTTTCTGCCGCACTGCTGGCCGGCGCCATGACCCTGACGTTTGCCGGCCTAGCCAGCGCCGACGAACCCATTGCCGCCACTCTGCACAAAGACCCGTGGTGCGGCTGTTGCACCGCATACGCCGATTACCTGGATGAAAACGGCTTCAAGACCCAGCGCATCGACCATCAGGACATGTCCCCGGTCAAGCGCAAACTCGGCACCCACAAGGCGGCCAGCTGCCACACAGTAGAGATCGACGGTTACGTCATTGAGGGCCATGTGCCGGTTGCTGCCATCAACAAACTGCTCAAGGAGCGCCCGGAAAACATCCGCGGCATCGCCCTGCCCGGCATGCCGCTGAACTCTCCCGGCATGGGCCCGGAAAAACCCGGCAGTCTTGAAGTGCTCAGCCTGGACAAGAACGGCAACGTCACCGGCCTGTACCAGCGCCTGTAAACTGTCGCCACAAAGCAAAACGGCCGCTATTTTAAGCGGCCGTTTTTTGTTTTCACCTGCATAGCGGCAAGCTCCCTGGTGCAGAACCCGATGCCCGGCACGTTGTTTGCGTGCTGTACAAGCCCCTAAAGGAGCCACTTGTAGGAGCCACTTCAGTGGCGATCATCCCCAACACCGGTCGCGGCTAAAGCCGCTCC
>CAYMXO010000098.1:0-4114 GCA_964394445.1 uncultured Thiopseudomonas sp. | reverse complement strand
AGGAGCCACTTCAGTGGCGATCATCCCCAACACCGGTCGCGGCTAAAGCCGCTCCTACAGGAAAAGCCGGAGCCAGTACCTGGCCAGCCAGAAGGCAGCCGCACATTCCCGGAAACAGGCCCCGCCATTTGCAGGAACCACTTGCAGAAACCACTTGCAGAAGCCTCTTGTAGGAGCCACTTGTAGGAGCCACTTCAGTGGCGATCACCCCCAACACCGGTCGCGGCTAAAGCCGCTCCTACAGGAAAAGCCGGAGCCAGCACCTGGCCAGCCAGAAGGCAGCCGCACATTCCCGGAAACAGGCCCCGCCATTTGCAGGAACCACTTGCAGAAACCACTTGCAGAAGCCTCTTGTAGGAGCCACTTGTAGGAGCCACTTCAGTGGCGATCACCCCCAACACCGGTCGCGGCTAAAGCCGCTCCGACAGGAAAAGCCGGAGCCCGCACCGGCCCGGGCCCGGGCGCCATAGTGCAAACACCGGCACAAAACTTACCCGACGTCGGGCAACCACCCGGCCACAATCGACAGCTGAATCAAAATAATCCCCAGCCCCAGCACAAACACAGCCCAGAGCGCCGGCGCCCCACCAGCCACCCGGTAGCCACCCGGGTCCATGCGGCGGGAACGGTGCACCAACAGCGGCGGCAAGATCAGTGACAAAACCGACAGGGCAATGGCAGCAAAGCCCAGAGCAAAGATGAACCCGCCAGGGTAGAACAGGGCAAAAAACAGCGGCGGCAAAAACGTCAGCAGTCCGGTCTGCAAACGACCGCTGGCCGTGTTCTGCCGCCGGAAGGTATCGGCCAGAAAATCAAACAGCCCCAGCGCAACGCCAAGAAACGAAGTGGCCAGCGCCAGTCCGGCAAACATCCGCACCGCCGTTTCCACCTTGCCACTTTGCGCCACAGCCTGGATGGCTCCCAGCAAACCATTGATGCCGGAACGCTGCGCCAACACGCCAAGGAAGGTATCCGTGGCAATGCTGCCCAGTGTCGCCAGCTGCCACAGCACATAGACCATTAAAGGGATGGCACTGCCTACAATGAAAATCAGCCGCAGCTTGCGCGTATCCCCGTTCATGTAACTGACAATACTGGGCACGCTGCCATGAAAGCCAAACGAAGTGAACACCACCGGCAAGGCCGACAGAATCAAGGCCTGCTGCACCGGCATGGCCAGCAAGTTGGCCTGTTCGACATGGGGCAGCAGCAGAGTCAGCATCAGCGCCAGAAAAACCACCTTGATAGCAAACAGCACCCGGTTGACCCGGTCTACCGAGCCGGTGCCCAGGCATACCACAGTACCGCCCAGCAACGCGAAAGCCAGCACACCCAGCCAGCCGGCCAGATCCACACCCAATATCCGCTTGACGGACAGAGTGATGATATCGCCACCGCCCACCAGATAGGCAGCCACCAGCGCGTACATCAGAAAAGGCATCGACAGCCGGGCCAGCCATTGTCCGGTACGCCCAAGGTAGTGATGCGACAAGGTGCCCAGCCCGGTGCTGGCATCATTGAACTGATACACCTCGACCAGCAGCAACGCGGTATAGCTCATCACCAGCCAGAGGCCGAACAGCATGGCCAGCGCAGCCCAGAAACCGACGCCGGCTGTGGCCACCGGCATTGCCAGCATGCCGGCGCCCAGCGCGGTTCCCGCCACAATAAAGGTGCTGCCTATTGCACTGTTTTTCACATTAACGTCCTACGCCGCACACATTACAGCTGTTGCAAAAAACGGCCAGTTGAACACAGCAGCCGCCAGGCGGCAAAACCCGCGGCACAACAACTTGATCCCGCACCCTTACCAGACCAGGGTCAGCGCAATCACTGCCGGCACCACCGCCAGTGACAGCAGATGCCCCAGTAAAACCACGCTGGCCACCGTATCTGCATCCACCTTGTATTGTTCACTCAGCAGATAGTTCAGCACTGCCGGTGGCAGCGCCGCCGACAACACCAGCATCTTGATCCAGAGCGGGCTTAGCGGCAGCAGCCAGACAATCAGGGCAACACTGAGCAGCCCGGTTACCAGGTACATCAGGTTGATGCGCAAGGCCAGCCCCAGCTGACTGATACGCCCCGAGGCGATGCGTACCCCCAGGCTGAACAGCATCAGCGGAATGGCCACATCACCCAGCATTTGCGCGGTAGTTTGCACAAAAAGCGGGATTTGCTCGCGCCAGGGTGCCAGTCCAACACCCAGCACGGCAGCCCAGATATTGGGGTTTTTAAGCCAGCTCCAGCCACCCCGGCTACGGGATATCAGCCAGATACCCAGTGAAAAGTGCAGCGTATTGGACAGCACGAAGAGCACGATGATATCGCCCAGGGCTTCACGCCCGTAGGCCAGCATCATCAACGGGATGCCCATGTTGCCCGTGTTGCGGAACATGCCGGTCATCAGGAAGGCCGAGCGGTCCATGCCTGCCGGTGCCAGCAGCAACAACAACAGCCCGGGCACAACCATCACCGCAACACCGCCCGCTACCAGTGCCCAGTCGGCCGCCAGGTTTACCGGATTGGCCAGCATTGCCGAAAAAATCAGTGCGGGGCAAAACAGGAAGACATTGGCTGTATTGATAAAGCCCATGTCGGGTTCCTGCTCGCGCTTGCGCGCAAACAGATAACCCAGGCCGGCAACAGCAAACACCGGCACAATGATATTCAACAGTGTCAGCAGCACGCGCGGTTATCCCGCCTGTTCTGATGTGCCGGCCCGATCCTTGTGGCTCTGGTTGATCTGCCACCAGAGCAGCAGATGCGAACAAACCGCCAGCACGGCAAACACGCCCCCCAGCGGCATTTTGTTATTGATGATGGCAATGATTGATACGGCGGTACAGGCAATCAGCGAAACTGCTGCCGCTGCGATGATCCTGCCACGACCATTACCCTTACCCGTCAAATTACTTTCCTGCATAGTACACCTGATAAAATCCAGGGTGCATGATAGCGCATCCGCAACGTCTTGGCGCCGGCATAACAGCAGATGCGGGCAGCAACCGGGGAATAAATCCTGCAGGCACAGATCGGCACAGGTATCATGCTTACCTCTGTCACAACGTCTGCCTGTCATGATGTCATTTCCACTGGAAGCCCTGGGCATCGGCCTGGTTCTTGGCAGCCTGCTCGGCCTGACCGGCGCCGGCGGCTCGCTGGTGGCCCTGCCTTTGTTGCTCAGCCTGCACCTGCCAATGCGCGATGCCATTGGCGTCAGCCTGGGTGCCGTTGGCCTGTCGGCGCTGATCGGTGCCCTGGGTCGCTGGCGCAGTGGCGACATCCATCTGCGTGTAGTGCTGATCCTGGTGCTGACCGGCATTCCCGGCAGCTGGCTGGGCCAGCAACTGGGCCGCCATATACCGGAAGCCCTGCTGATCTGGACTTTTTGCCTGCTGGTGCTCTGGTCGGCCCAGCGCATGTGGCGGCAGGCCCGGCTGCCGGAAAAACAGAAACAACCCATGCGCCCGTTCATCCTGGCCGCCACCGGATTGCTGGTTGGCACGCTGTCGGGGCTACTGGGAGTTGGCGGCGGCTTTCTGATTGTGCCGGCCCTGCTCTGGTTCAGCCCGCTCAACATGCTGGCCGCGGCGGCCACTTCCATGGCGGTGATTGCACTGGTTTCAGGCTCCGGCTTTATCATTTATCTGGGATCGGCCAGCCCGCCCGCCGACCTGCTGAGCGGACTGTTTGCCGGTGGCGCTACCGGCGTGCTGCTGGGCAACAAACTGGCCACCCGCCTTGGCGGTATCATCCTGCAACGCATCTTTGCCTTGATGCTGCTGGCTGTCAGCCTGAGCGTGGCTGCGCAAAAACTGCTGGCGTAAACAGCCAAATGGCTGTTGTAGCGGCGACCTGCGGTCGCCATGTGGAGAGCACAGCTCCCCGCTGTCGGGCTTTGTGTAACGCACAAACATTATGCCGAGCGCAGATTTTTCTAGGAGCGGCTTTAGCCGCGAACAGGGCCGGAGCAATACCCGGTGGCTGCCGGCAACACCAGTCGCGAATAAATTCGCTCTTACAGGAACGGCGAGCGGTACCCGTCACAGAGTTACCTGTCGGTTTCCGCCCCCAGCTCCAGCTCAAGCTGCTGTGCCCGGTCTTTCAGATC
>CAYMXO010000097.1:0-5783 GCA_964394445.1 uncultured Thiopseudomonas sp. | reverse complement strand
CCGGCCCGAATCTGCCTGGAGCGGGGTGAGGGATTTGTCCCGCCTGCGGCGGGATGCTGTCGCTGTGGGGCCGGGGAGTCCGGTGATCTGGCGGATATTCTGTGTATGTTTCCTTTTTTGGGGGCGTTTTGCTCTGCGGCGGCTGGGCTGGTGCGGGGTGAATGATGAAGAATAACGTCAAATGTGGAAGAAAGGTAAAGCGCCTGGTTCAAGGATAACAAGCGCTAACTCTGCTACTGGCGCGCGACAGCAGCCCGCCGCAGGCGGGCCAGATACTTCCACCGCACAAGGTGGACTCTGCCAGGGCGGGGTATCCTGGCCGGCATTTAGCGGTTTGGCCGTAGGCCGAACCAGCGTAGCCGGTCGGGATACCTCGCCCTGGCAGTAACCGCAGTGCAACCCCCCTGTCCTGTTTTACTGCTTCGGCGTCATATAGCGGCTACTATGCCCAAGCCGTTCCTGCGCCTGTTTCAGCTCCATGCGGGCAATGCTGCGCAGGTGCACCTCATCGGGGCCATCGGCCAGGCGCAGGGCGCGGGCGTTGATCCAGAGGTCGGCCAGTGGCGTGTCAGGGCTCAGGCCCATGGCGCCAAAGCTCTGAATAGCACGGTCGATCACCTTTTCCTGCATGCGTGGCACCACCGCCTTGATCATCGAAATTTCCTTGCGGGCGGCCTTTGCACCCAGCTCGTCAATCATCCAGGCAGCCTTGAGTACCAGCAAGCGGGCCTGCTCGATTTCCAGCCGTGATAGCGCCACCCACTCGGTTGTCGAGCCGTGCTGGTAAAGGAAGCGGCCAAAGGTCTTGCGCTCCTGGAGGCGGTCCAGCATCAGTTGCAGGGCCAGCTCGGCGGCACCGATGCTGCGCATGCAATGATGGATGCGGCCTGGCCCGAGCCGGGCCTGGGCCAGGGCAAAGCCGGAACCTTCTTCACCGAGCAGGTTGCTGGCCGGAACCCGCACATTGCGCAGTACGATTTCGTTGTGGCCTTCCGGTGACAGGTGGTGCATCACGCTGATGTTGCGCACCACTGTCACGCCGGGCGTGTCCATGGGCACGATCACCATGCTTTGCTGACGGCGGGTGTCGGCGTCCGGGTCGGTCTTGCCCATCACGATCATAAAATCGCACTGTGGGTGCGAAGCATTGGTAATAAACCACTTGCGGCCATTGATGACATAGTCGTCGCCATCGCGGCGGATCAGGGTCTGGATGTTGGTGGCATCGGACGAGGCGACATCCGGCTCGGTCATGGCAAAGGCCGAGCGAATCTCGCCATGGAGCAGCGGCAGCAGCCAGCGCTCGCGTTGTTCTGGCGTGGCACATAGATGCAGCAGCTCCATGTTGCCGGTATCGGGTGCATTGCAATTGAATACTTCGGAAGCCCAGGACACACGGCCCATGATTTCGGCCAGCGGCGCATAGTCCAGATTGGTCAGGCGGGTGCCGGGTTCGTCATCGCGTAAATCGGGCAGAAACAGGTTCCACAGGCCTTCTTCTTTGGCTAGCGCCTTGAGGTCCTCCATAAAAGATACCGGGTAGATACCCGCGCTGACTTCCTGCTGCCACTGGCTGATGCGCGGTACGATATGGGCGTCCATGAAGTCGTTAAGCCGGGCTTGCAGTTGCAGGCTCTTTTCGCTGTAGGCAAAGTTCATCCGGGTTTCTCCTTAAAGGGTCAGGCCGCCATCAACCACGATGCAGGCGCCATTGGTGTAGCGGGCGGCATCGGACACCAGATAAAGCACAGTACCGGCCATGTCATCGGGCATGGCATGACGTTGCAGCGGGATCTGTTTGACGATCTGCTGGTACAGTGCCGGGCTGTCAAACAGGCCGCTGGCAAAGCGGGTTTCGGTCAGGCCGGGCAGGATGGCGTTGACGCGGATGCCCAGCGGGCCGCACTCGCGGGCAAAGGCTTTGGTCATGCTGACCACGGCGGCTTTGCTGATCGAATAGATGCCCTGCATGGGCTGCGGGTGCAGCGCATTGACCGAGGCGGTGTTGACGATGCAGCCGGACTTTTGCTCACGCATCAGTTTGCCGCCTTCTACCGACATGAAGAAATAACCACGCAGATTGACCTCGCAGGTCTTCTCGAAGGCCAGCGGATCGGTATCCAGAATGTGACCGAAATAGGGGTTGGTGGCGGCATTGTTGATCAGGATGTCGAGCCGGCCATGGCGCTCACGGATCATGGCAAACAGGCTGGCAATCGATGCCATGTCGCCGATGTGGCAGGCGTGGGCACTGGCTTTGCCGCCCCCGGCGTTGATGCTGTCGGCCACCGCCTGGCAGTCTTCCTGCTTGCGGCTGGAAATGATGACTTCGGCACCGCGTGCTGCCAGCAGGCGGGCAATGGCTTCGCCGATACCGCGGCTGGCGCCGGTCACCAGGGCGATCTGGCCAGTCAGGTCAAAGAGTGGGTCGTTCATGGGTAGAGCTCCTTGTTATTGTTCTGTAGCGATCATGTCGAGGGCCATTTGCGCCAGCGGGCCAGCCATCTTGCCGACGGCCAGCGCCTGGGTACTGGAGGCGTTGCCGTCCAGCGCGCGCTTGTAGACACCCTGCAAAATGGCGGCCAGGCGGAAAAAGCTGAAGGCGACGTAGAAAACCCAGTGTTCGATTGAGTCGATGCCGCGGGCCTGGCAATACAGTGCGCGGATTTCGGCTTCGCCTGGCAAGCCGAGAGCGGCACGGTCAACCTGGTGCAGGCCCTTGTAACTGCCGGCGGACGGCAGGCGCAGGCACATGCAGAAGTAGGCAATGTCGGCCAGCGGGTGACCCAGAGTGGACAGCTCCCAGTCAAGGATGGCGCGGATGCGTGGTTGGCCGTGGTGAAAGATCAGGTTGTCGAAACGGTAGTCGCCATGGATCAGGCTGACCTGGCCATCGTCTGCCGGCAGGTTTTCTTCCAGCCAGACAATCAGCTGCTCAAAGGCTGGCAGGGTGCCGGTTTCCGAAGCGCGGTATTGCTGGACCCAGCGTTGCAGCTGGCGTCCGAAGTAGTTTTCGGCACGGCCAAAGTCCTTCAGGCCGGTTTGTTCAAGGTCCACATTATGCAGGGTGGCCAGGGTGTTGATGGCTGCGCGATAGTACTCGTTACGCTGCTCTTGTGGCACCTCCGGCAGGGCCGGGTCCCAGAAAATCTGTCCCGGCTCGTAGCTCATGACATAGAACATGCTGCCGAGCACCTGGGCGTCCTCGCACAGCAGCAGGGCATCCGGTACGGGTACCCGCGTGTTGCGCAGGGCGTCAATAACGCGGAATTCACGGTCTACGGCGTGAGCGGATTGCAGCAGCATGCCATCAGGCTTGCGACGCAGCACATAGTGGCCGCTGGCTGCGCTCAACAGATAGGTGGGATTGGACTGGCCGCCAGCAAATTTCTGGCCTTCCAGCGGGCCCTGGAAGCCTGGCAGCTGGCTGGCCAGATAACGTTCCAGCGTATCAAGTCGGGCTTGTTGCATGGGCTTTCTCTTTATTATTGCTGTAGGTGCTACAGGAGGGTAGGACCTGCCTTTGCATTTATCCACTTTATTAAATTTATGAGTTACTATTTTTCTTATGAATGCCAGGTAGTGGCTTTATTGTTGGAGAGCCTTGATGCAGCTACACCGTATGGATCTGAACCTGCTGGTGGTCTTCGAAGCCATTTATACCCATGGCAGCATCACCCGTGCCAGCCAGGTGCTGTTTATAACCCAGCCGGCCGTCAGCAATGCACTGGCACGGCTGCGCAAGCATTGTAATGACGAGCTGTTTTACCGCAGTGGTCGGCGGATGCAGCCAACGGCGCGGGCGCAGATGATGGTTGGGCCGGTACGCCAGGCTCTGGGCATGATTAGCCGGAGTCTGCAGGGTGCAGTGGAGTTTGCGCCAGAGCAGGCCAGCAGGACCTTTCAGTTAAGCATGGCAGATGTGGTTGAGGCGGTCGTGTTGCCGCAGTGTTTGCCTGTGTTTGCCCGGCAGGCACCGCAATGTCGCCTGCACAGCTATCCGGTAGAACGCAGCAATATCTTGCAGCAGATGGATGCCGGCCAGCTGGACCTGGCTATTGATGTACCGCAGCCAGGCCGCGAACCTTTATTGCAGCATGTGCCCCTGCTGCAGGATAGCTATGTCTGTGTGTTGCGCCCGGACCATCCGTTGCTGGGGCAAGGGCTGAACATGGACAACTATCTGGCTTTGCAGCATGTACATATTTCCGGGCGGCGCGAGGGAGCGGGTCATATTGACCTGCATTTGGAGCAGCTGGGTGTTCAACGCCAGATCAGTGTGCGCGCGCGACATCACTTGCTGGTGCAGCCGCTGATTGGTCAGAGCGACCTGGCTGCCACCCTGCCCGAGCGTCTGGCACTTCAGCTGGGGTTGCCGTTTTTGCCCTTGCCTTTCCCCAGTCCGGTGCTGACACTGCACCTGTATTGGTCTCAGCGGGCAGAGCAGGATCCGGCAGTGATGTGGTTGAAAGAACTGATTTTGCAGGTAATGACCAATGCAGGGCAAAGCGTCAGCATTTGACCTGGGGCGTAGTAAGGTTTCGCGTCAAATCCGTCATCAGCCAGCAAAGCTGAGGAAAAACAACATGAAAAACGGCGCGGCAATGGTCAGGATCAGGCCGCTGATGATGGCCGTGGGTACATATTCGTAATGACAGGCCTTGCGCACAAAGGGCAGGGTGGTGTCCATGGCGGTGGCGGCGCACACGCCGATGCTGCTGTTGGCAAAGTTGCGACCAAGCATGAACACCACGGTCAGGCCGATCAGTTCACGCATCAGGTCGTTGAGCAGTGCAACACTGCCGTAGGCTTCGCCCAGATGCTGGCCGGCAATGGCGCCGGACAGGCTGAACCAGCCAAAGCCGGTGCTCAGCGCCAGGGATACGGCTAGACGCTCGCCGGTCATGAAACTGAGCAGCAC
Source organism: uncultured Thiopseudomonas sp. (assembly GCA_964394445.1). Classification (GTDB taxonomy): domain Bacteria; phylum Pseudomonadota; class Gammaproteobacteria; order Pseudomonadales; family Pseudomonadaceae; genus Thiopseudomonas. The sequence continues at coordinate 862 of CAYMXO010000097.1, read as the reverse complement.
GCCAGCCAGCATGGAGCCGAGCATCACCACCAGCGGAATTTTCAGCACCCTTGGAGCCAGCCAGGAGCGGCTGATGGCCACCTGGGCCAGATCCAGGCCAATCAGGAACAGCAGTACGTACAGCCACCAGGAGATGTTGAACAGCCAGGTGCCGGCAGCGCTGTCATGCCAGTGCAGGCGGTAGGCCAGGGCACCGAGCAATACCAGCCCGAAAGCGATCAGGCATTCCTTGACCGGATACCAGAGCGCCTGCCAGCCACTGAAGTCATCGTTTTGCTGTGTGCCGCGCCGGTTGAGCGGCAGCAGGCAGACAAACACTACCACGCTGATGGTAAATGCATAGATCGCTGCCTGTTTCAGCACATGCATGCCCGAGGCAAAGCTGCTGAACGCCTCGCCGGATTCAAGACCAATCACGAACAGGATCACCCAGACCACCGGCGTAATGCCGTGGATCAAGGGTTTTGTTGCAGTTTTTGGCAGACGTTTGCCCACCAGGTAACCGGCCAGCAAGTACAGCACGATGGGTAAAACAGTCGCGAAGATGTTGGAGAGCTGGGCAGACACGGAGCGGGTTTGATCACATCAGGGAAGGGATGGCAGCAGCCATTTTAGCTTGCTACCGGCGCGACACTATAACGCATGGCGGCTGTTTTTTACAGGGCGACCCCTGTGGCGGCTGCATGACGGGCGGTTTGTGGCCGGACGGCCCGGAGTATCTGCCCGGCATTGGGTGCAGAAGGGACGGCGCTTTGCTGTATAGTATCGGCGAACATAGAGTATTCGCCGTAACAGGCAGGTGATCCCCATGAAAAAACTACGCTGGTTAAACCAGAATCTCAGCCTTAGCATTCCGGTGTTT
>CAYMXO010000096.1:0-5795 GCA_964394445.1 uncultured Thiopseudomonas sp. | reverse complement strand
ACGATACTTTTTTATCCATTGTCTCCATGCAATTTCTTAACCGGACATTACTGATATAAAGTGGATACGTGAATACCACTTTCTCGGCTAATTTGAGCCACACTTTGGTTATTCGGTGGCATCATTTTTTTAACGATCTGCGCTTTAAATTCTGAACTGTAAGATGACATTGTAAGACACTAACCGCTCCCTCAATTACATGAAATATAAAAATCAGAAAATCAGACAACTAGTGTGACAGAGGGGGGGCCGGAATACATTAGTAAAACACTCCTAGAGTGGGCAGCTAAGCGGCATATCACGTTGATTCACACTCAGCCCGGTAATCCACAACAAAACGCGTATGTCGAGCGCTATAATCGGACGGTACGTTATGACTGGTTAACCCAGAATCTCTTCGACAGTCTAGAAGAAGTTCAGCACGGAGCGACTGCTTGGCTCTGGACTTATAATAACGAACGCCCCAACATGGCATTAGGTGGCATCACACCGAGGCAAAAATTACATCAACATAAATTAAATAATTCTACTGCCAACTGCTATTAAAAATGGGGTGATTACCTTTCCATCGCGTTATGTTCGGCTTGCTATGATGGTGCCTGCAACAATTAGCACCATTCCAATGGTTTTATTCATGGTGATTGGTTCATGCAGTAACCATGCACTGAGCAGTAAAACGATGACGAAATTCAGGCTCATGAAAGGATAAGCATAACTGAGTTCAAATTTCGTCATTGCCGCCATCCATGCCAGAGAAGCCAGGAACGCGGCGAAAAAGCCTGAAAAGATAGCCGGGTCAAATACGGCCATGATGAGAAACTTGAGTTTCGCAGCAGATGCGACAGGCATCTCACCCAGTTGTACCATTCGCCATTTAAGGATTAGCTGCCCATAGACGGTGAAGGCGATGGTCGCAAAAATGTAGAGGTGGTCAGTGAAACGAAATGGCATATGGTTGATCCTTTGGATTTTGTTAAGCTTGTGGGTGGAGGAAGTTCAATAAGTAGTGAATTGGTTTGCCGGGTTAAAATGGCCGATGGTTTGAAAAGAGATTTTTCGCCCCAGGAGGGACGCTCTATCAATCATGTTAAGGATATTGTTGATGAGGGTTTCTTGTGAGTACGATACAAGTGGATGGCCCGGAGTGTTGCGTGATACCAGTTCATCAGGATGCAAAATAAGCACCATATAAGGTGCTGTTGCAATGAGTTCATTGAATCCCTGAGACCAGATATCAGTACCATAACAGGGGTTCAGGTAACGCAATAAGGCTACTGAATCGTAAGGAGCCAAAATGGGGGCGACTGACAGTGGCACTTCCAGTATGTCCATTGCGGGGTGCCCGGCAAGACGGTAGTCATCATGACAAGGATGGTAGGCAAATTGTGGCGTTTTTTGCCAATCCATGCACCAGCCAGCATCATGTTTCACCCGGCCAGGCAGGGCAGAGCTATCAAAGCGAATGCCCAGCTGATTGAGCACTTGCATGCTGGTATTATCATGGTAGCAATCCCCCATGCGGACACTGTTCAGAGTTGGCACAATGCTTCTAACAGCCTGGCAAGTGTTGAGCAGGTCTTCATACATGATCCCATTGGCCTGACCGGAAGGTAATTGTGGCATCCAGCCCAATTCATGCCCATCATCATGGATCAGTTTGCCCATGTTATCCAGGAAACGATTGATAATAGCGAGGCGATCACCGAACTGATGATGAATAAATCGATCAGCCCTGACAAACCAGGTGACTGGCAAAGCACGTTGTATCTGTTGTTCAAGGAAGGGAATGGTTTTGAACAGGGATTCAAGACCCTGGAAGGTGACTTCCCATGAAGGGGCTGCAGCATGACCATGACCCATTACCGCATCAGTGGGACCAACATCAATGGTTAAGTAAACAGGCAGATCTTCAGGGGAAGAGTTGAACCGGGTGGATATGCTCACGTTTTTCTTACCAAAAGTGTGAAATCATAAAGTCCATAATCATGCAGCAATGCGACATTTCTGGCGTATTTGCGCTTGCAGATATCGAAGTAGAGGCAGGGATCCGCATAGTATAGATCATTCTTCAGTTTGTCTGGATCCGAGTAGGAAGTTAGCATATTGAATGCGAATCCATGACGACTGTATTGATCCAGCACATCAAGCGTATCCAGAATATATGAATGCCACTCGGCCTGATCGAAGTCAAACCGCATCCCGAAAATTCCGCTGGCGACCGAGTAATCGGCAACTTCAATATTAGACAAATGGTGGAACCCAACCCGGTCATCGGCTGCGCTCATCTGCTCTCGTGCAGTGGTTACCAGCGCATTGTCTGAAATATCATAGCCGCGATATTTAACAATATCACTGTTGTCGGATAACATGTGCCACAGGAAGCCATAACCACAACCTACATCGTTGATGGTAATGCCTGCATCGGGGGCAGGCGGTAAAATACGAAGTAATTGCTCATAACGGACAGACTGTGATTCCAGACCGTTCCAGCCAACTCCCTGCGGTGAGACGGAATGACGTTTAAGCTGGTCATTATTGAAGGTTTGGGCACGTTGAATAACAGACCGGTTCTGTTTCAGGTACTCGTTAATCATAGTTCTTCCCTTGGTTGCTCAAGTGCTTACCTGGATATATTTCTTTGACGATCATGAGTGGGCGTTGTTTGGTTTCCGAGAAAACCTTGGCCAGGTAGATTCCGATTATTCCTATGAAAGAAATAATCAAGCCGCCAATCAGCCAGATAGACACCATGACCGAAGTCCAGCCTTCAAGTGATGAATTAAAGAAAATACGGTTAAGGATAAGGTAAAACGCGAAGGCACTGGAAACCATGGCCATGATGGCGCCAAAATAAAAAATGCCAAGCAATGGGCGATTGCTATAGGAAGTAATGGAGTCTATTAGCAGGGCGATTTTTTTACTTAGCGTGTATGTGGTCGGACTGTTGTCGTGCTTGGTGACGGGAAAGGCTTGCTGCTTGAAGCCCGTCAATACCCAAAGCGCAGCAATGTCTATTTCACGCTCCTTAAATTGAAGCAGTGCATCGACATATTTACGTGTCATCAGACGTGCGGTAACCAGGTCAAAAGGCATTGGCAGACCCGTGAGAAGTCGGGTGGCTTGGTAATAAAGTCGCCCGCTTATTTTGGACATTAGATTGCCTCGACGTGAGGCTTGTACACCGTAAATGACATCACAGTTATCTTCGAACAGTTTTGGCCAGAACTGTAGGATCCATTCCGGTTCTTCTTCGAGATCGGAGTCGATCAGGAAAATGTAATTGCCTGTTGCGTGACGTAATCCCGCCATCATTGCTTGGTGATGGCCGAAGTTTCTCGACAAGTCGACGAGAATAACATTTCCGAATCTGTCACAGCATTCCCTGGCGATTTCTGCAGAACGGTCCGGGGAACCATCATTGACCAGAATGATTTCAAAGGATTTGCCCAAGAGGCTCATGGCTGCATTCACACGCTCACAAAATTCAACTACGTAGTCCTGTGATTTATACATGGTTGCAACAATGGATATTTCAGGTACTGTCATATCAGTGGATATCCTCATCATTAACCAAGACCTGGATAAGCTGATCCATGTCTTGCATCATTGAGATCATTTGATCCTGGCTGTCGAATGTCAGAATCAGACAGCCGAGCATGTCACTGCCCTGTGAAAACCTTTGTACCTTTTCACCGGGTTTGACAAACATTTGTTCATTGACGATATGTGGCTGGATTTTTGGATCGTATTCAACACGTTCAAATATGCCTGGTTTTTTACTATGGACAGAATAGGTTGCGCTATAACGAAGCCATTGCCTTTCAAGTTGGACATCGTTACCCAGAGCAGACTCGACGGTTGCTGCGATCATATCGACCCCGTAAGCATTGGCAATGGCTTCCGGCATCCGGTTGCCACCGTTACGGGGACCGATTTCAATAACAAATACTTCACCATTGGGCAGGTAAAACAAATCGAAATTAAATGGCCCCTTGCGCATGCCTAATGTACTGAAAATGTCCTGGAGGACGCCAACCGCTTTTTGCTCCTGTGCTTCACTTGCTGAACTGGGGAAGGTTTCACCAACGGGGGGTGATATACCAGGTGTAAAGTGTTCATCGGCAAATGCATGAAAGATAATTTTTCCATTATGCAAAAAACCTTCACCACAGATTTGATAGCCTATATAGGGAATCATCTCTTCAATAATGATGTCGCCACTTCTTGAGTTTTCAGCGGCAAGTGCCAGGGCATTTTGCAATTGTTCCTTTTCATGGACACGGTTAATACCCCTGCTACCACTGGCATCAACCGGCTTGATAATAAGGGGAAGATCCAGTTCTTCAAGAATCTTTGCAGGTAAGTCGGCTTCATTTTTCAAGCGCTCCTGATTTAAAATCAAGAACTTGGGAGTAAAGTGCTTTTTCTCTTTCTGAAATTGGCGGAATTTGCCTTTATCGGTCAAGGTGATGACGGCATTGTATGGGTTGCCATTCAGGCCCAGGCGTTCGCTTACCCAGGCCGCGGTGGGTGCACCGACATCGGTGCCATAGGCAATGATGGCATCAACTTTCTGTTCTTCAGCTTTATTGCAAATGTCCTGCAAAGCAGTTGTACTTATATCATAAGAACAATGGGCAAGTTTGTGGCCTGGATTATGAGGTCGATTATCACATGTAATGATTTTAAATCCGGCTTGCCGTGCATAATTGATCGGTGCCAGTTGTTGGGAACTGGCACCGAGAAATAATATGGTGTTTTGTGATGAGCCAGATTTGTCTACCGCGCTTGATACAGATACCACTGAGTCAGCCGTGATTTTTGACCGGTGCCTCTCCATGAAATGCTCCCCTCTAAAGTTGCATGGGTGTTTGATATTGAATTATTTTATTTTTTTCTAGTAACTTTTTTTACTGATTGTAGCATATTTTGGCGTGTGTCTTTGCGTTAGGCTTCTCTGGGCAATACCGAGCTTGGGGGATCCGGGCATTTTGAGGTTCATGACGATAATATCAACTTACTGCATCACATAAAACTTCAACAATCTTGTCTTGCTGCATGGTAGAAAGACCTACCCAAAGCGGTAATCGAATCAATTGTTCGGATTGACGAACCGTTACCTCGAGATCACCATGAGTCTTACAGTACTTTAAGCCAGCAGGTGAAGAGTGCAAGGGGATGTAGTGGAATACAGACAAAATTCCTTGTTGCTTCAACTTGGCTAAAATTTCTTGCCTGTTAATTTCCGGTGCTAGCAGTACGTAGTACATATGTGCGTTGTGTTGACAGGACTCTGGTACGATTGGCCGACGCAGTACTCCCTTGGCCTCAAGCGTTTCAAGTTGACCGTGATAGTGCTGCCAGCTTGCCAGCCGTTGCGTTGTGATACGTTCGGCTTCTTCAAACTGGGCCCATAAGAAAGCGGCGATCAACTCTCCTGGTAAAAATGAAGAACCTATATCTTGCCAGGTATATTTATCGATTTCTCCACGAAAGAAACGGCTGCGGTCCGTCCCTTTCTCACGGATGATTTCTGCACGCAGCTTCAAGTCAGGATCATTGACCAATAATGCACCGCCCTCTCCGGAAATGACATTTTTTGTCTCATGAAAGCTGTATGTTCCCAGATCACCAATACTGCCCAGCGCACGTCCTTTGTAGTACGACATTAAGCCTTGGGCAGCATCTTCAACTACCCGAAGGTGGTGGCGTTTGGCAACTTCCATAATGGTGTCCATTTCGCAGCAGCAATTCCCGTTATGCCCTGTAGCCCAGCAATAGCGTAGAAGGCGGCA
>CAYMXO010000095.1:0-5811 GCA_964394445.1 uncultured Thiopseudomonas sp. | reverse complement strand
TCATCCAGGAAGGTGCCTACCTTGTTGCCGGTCACGCCACCCAGTCCTTTCAGGACGACCTGCAGGAAGATGCCGCGGTCTGGCAGGCGGTTGTGTTCGGGCGACATGGTGCGTTCGTCGTAGTCGATCCAGTAGCGCTGGATCAGGCGGACCTTCCAGCAGCAGTTGCTGTACTCGAAACCGCCAAAGGCATCCAGGGTACGACTGCGGTTGTAGTCAAACTGCCAGCGGGCAATGGCATTCCAGCGCTGGAGGATCGGCCACATGATGGAGGCATCGGTTTGGTTGATTTTGTAGAAGTCTTTGTAGAGTTTTCCGGTTTTTGGATCCCGGTAGTTCCTGCTGCCACTGACATAGCGCTGCAAGTCTTCGTCGAAATGGACACCGTCGTTCTGGTAGCGGTAGCCGAAGTTGACGATCTTGTTCAGGTTGTCGGCAGCCTGGTAGTTGAGCATCAGGCTGCCGGTGCGTGTCATGTGCTCGTTCGGATCCCACGCCCAGTCGGCAGTTAGACGCCAGTCCTGGTTGAAGCGCAGCAGATACTGCATGGCATAGGGCGAGCGGCTGGCGGTATTGCGCGAGTGCTTCTTGTATTCATCCTTGTCGATCGCAGACAGCATCACCTTGCGGTCCGACAGGTAGTATGCCTGACCGATGGCAGCGCGCTGCCGTTCAGAGCCGGCTTCGTCGATCCAGCGCCAGGTCAGGCCCAGCGAAACCTGGTTGGCATCGCCAATGCGGTCACGGCCACTGAAACGGTTGTCGCGCCACAGACTCGAATAGGTAAAGGAACTTTCGCTACTGTCAAACAGCGGGATGTCTCGCTGGTCCTTGTGCGGTACATAGAGGTAGTACAGGCGCGGTTCCAGGCTCTGGGTATAGTTTTTGCCAAACAGTTGTGACGGACGGTCGAAGTACAGACCGCTGTCGATACTGGCAATGGGCAGGCTTCGGCTTGGGCTCTTGTCGAAACTGCGCTGTCTGTTCTGCAGGTATTCCTTGCCGGCAGTATCAAGATCCAGGTCGTAGCGGGTGTACGCGTACTTGAGCGAGGGTTTGACAAAACCCCAGCTCCAGTTCATCGGCATGCTCAGGGTGGGCTGCAGGTGCAGGCGGTTGCCTTCGGCCCGGTCCAGGCCCCTGAGACGGCTGTCACGCCAGGTATAGCTTTCTCCGTCACGGCCGATGTAGGAGCCCTTTTTCAGCGAACGCTCAAAGCGTACCATTTCACTCTGGTAGGCCAGTTGCAGGCCGCCCCACTCGCCAGGCACGCGGCCGTTCAGGGTCAGCTGTGGCAGCTTGTTGTAGGGAGTCACATCGGTGACGTTGGCCCGCTCGTACTGGTGCAGGCTGAGACCGGCCGTATAGCTGTCACCACGCCAGCGCAAGCCGGCACGCTGGTCAACCGTGGTTTCGGATGATTCGCGGATGTTCGACGACAGGTCCTGGAAGTAATAGGGGTCGCTGATGTCGGTGTAGTCCACCTCGGCCAGCAGACGGTTGTTGAAACCGTGCTGGTGTTGCCAGGTGTACATCCAGCGGTCCTGTTTGTATTCGGACTGGCGCTTGCGCTCTTTTTCCCGGTCGCTGCCCAGCCAGGCGCCACCAACCAGGCCATCGCTCTTTTTGGTCAGATAGCGGAATTCACCCTCGGTGAGCAGGCCGCGCTTGCTCATGTAGTTGGGGTAGAGGGTCGCATCCATGTGCGGTGCCAGGTTGATGTAGTAAGGGGTGGTCAGGTCCACACCCTTGCGCCGGCTGTAGCTGACAGTCGGCGGCAGGAAGCCGGACTGGCGGCGGTCATCAATCGGGAAATAAATGTAAGGCGTGTAGAACACCGGAATGTTCTTCACCCGCAGGGTTACGTTGGTGGCGGTGCCGAAACCGGTTTCCGGATTCAGCGTGATGTTGTTGCTCTGCAGATGCCAGTCGTTGTTGCCCGGCGTACAGCTGGTATAGCTGCCGCTTTTCAGGCGGATGATGCCTTCTTCCTGGCGCTTGATGTAGCTGGCAGTGCCACGCGACTGCATGTCGTGCAGGACATATTCGGCATTGTCGACCTGGGCTTCGCCGGAATCCAGCTGAATCCTGGCTTGATCGCCGACAATCAGCACATCGCGGTCACGCAAGCTGACATTGCCATCCAGCTGGCCAAGATTGGTTTGCTGGTTCAGCTCGGCGCGGTCACCGGTAAACTGCAGGCTGGCCTGGTGCAGGATGACGTTGCCGGCCAGAACGGTGGTTTGCCCGGGCTGGTTGTAGCTGGAGCTGTCGGCACTGGCAAAAATGGGTGCCTGATTGAGCGGGGTATCATCATCCTTGCCAAGTCGTGCGGGTTCGACATAGGTTCCTGCACAGTAGGGAGCGATTTCTTCCAGCTGGGCGGCGCTGAGCTGCTCGCGCGGAACCCAGTCCAGGTGGGCGTAAGGGTTGGCTGCCGTGCTGCGGCGGATTTGTGGCAGCTCGTCTGTGGCGCCGGGCTGTGGCGCAGTAGCGGTGGCGCTGACGGTTTGCTGCTTGCTGTCGGCAGCAGAAGAGGCCGCCGGAGCAGGGCGTGGTGCTACCCGCGCTTTTTCTTCGGTAACACACAACCATTGGCCATTGGGGCCGATAGTACAGTTAAATTCGTTGGCCAGTACCGGCTGTGCGGAAAATGGATGAAGCGCGGCGAAAACGCCCAGAGCCAGTGCGCTGGGGCGTAAAACCTTGTAAGGATGAGTCATCGTGTCTGAATCCGTACGACCTGCATTTCAGGGGCTGAGGTTCCCGCGCAACTCGAACACGGGATGAAGATAAGGGATAATAAAGCATGGCCCGCTTTCCGGCCAGCATCCATTGGAGAATTGAAGATGCCGTTACCACAGGCGAAAGGCGAAGATGTACGCCTGAACGCGCTACAGGACTGGTTTTTACGACAAGGACCGCATCTGGCGGCCAGGCTCAACTTGCCGCAGCTGCCTGATGGCGACTGGCAGGCGGCCGGCAGTGATGCCAGTTTTCGCCGCTATTTTCGCTGGCGGGCGCAAGGGTTGCGGCTGGTGCTGATGGATGCACCGCCTCCGGGTGAGGACTGTCGGCCTTTTGTGCGCATGGCGCAAATGCTGGGCGCTGCCGGCCTGAATGTGCCGCAGGTGCTGGCGCAGGACGTTCAGCAGGGTTTTCTGGTGCTGACTGACCTGGGCGAGCAGACCTGGCTGCAGGTGCTCGATGCTGACAACGCTGACCGCATGTTTGCCAAAGCACTGGATACCCTGGTGCGCATTCAGCGGATTGACGTGGCCGGCAGCAACCTGCCGGTCTATGACGAGGCGCTGTTGCGCCGGGAACTGCAGCTGTTTCCGGACTGGTATGTGCGGCATGCGCTTGGCCTTGAGCTGGATGCGCACCAGCAGGTCTGGTGGCAGCAAGGCTGCGATCTGCTGGTGCAGGCAGCACTGGCGCAGCCCGGGGTGCTGGTGCACCGGGATTACATGCCGCGCAACCTGATGGTCAGCGAGCCGGAACCGGGCGTGCTGGACTTTCAGGACGCGGTGCTTGGACCGGTCAGCTACGATGTCATCAGTCTGTTCAAGGACGCTTTTCTCAGCTGGCCGGAAGAGCGCGTGCATGGCTGGCTGGGCCAATACCGGGACCGGGCTGCAGCGGCGGGCCTGCCGGTGCCGGCTTCGTTTGCACAGTTTGCCCGTGACTGTGACTGGATGGGGCTGCAGCGTCACCTCAAGGTGATCGGCATCTTTGCCCGGATCTGTCACCGCGACGGCAAGCCGCGTTATTTGCAGGATGTACCACGGTTTTTCGCCTATGTGCGCCCGGTGCTGGCGCGTTACCCGGAACTCAAGCCCTTGCAGCAGTTGCTGGACAGCCTGCCGCTGCCGGAGGCCTGTCGATGAGGGCGATGCTTCTGGCGGCCGGCAAGGGCGAACGGATGCGGCCCCTCACCTTGCACACGCCCAAACCTTTGCTGCCGGTGGCCGGCAAGGCGCTGATTGAATATCACATCGAGGCGCTGGCTGCCGCCGGCATCACCGAGCTGGTCATCAATCATGCCTGGCTGGGGGCTCAGGTTGAGCAAAGGCTGGGTAATGGCAGCCGCTATGGTGTGCGCATCGCTTATTCCGCGGAAAACGAACCACTGGAAACTGGTGGCGGTATCTTGCGTGCGCTGCCGCTGCTCGGTGATGCGCCCTTTATTGTGGTTAACGGAGACATCTGGACCGATTTTGATTTTTCCCGTTTACTGCAGCCAGCGGACGGCCTGGCCCATCTGGTGCTGGTTGATAATCCGCAACACCATGAACAGGGTGATTTTTCCCTCAGCAACGGGCGTGTTGGCGCGGCTGGCACGGATCGTCTGACTTACAGCGGAATAGCCGTACTGCATCCGCAGCTGTTTGCCGGTTGCCGGCCGGGGGCGTTCCGTCTGGCACCGTTGTTGCGGGCGGCCATGGAACAGGGGCAGGTCAGTGGCGAGCACTTCACCGGACGCTGGCTGGATGTTGGTACGGTCGAGCGCCTGGCGCAGGCCGAACAGATGGTACTGCACAGATGATCCTGCCCGCGTTGCTGGTTTTTGTTCTGGCGTTGCTGGGCTGGTGGCTGGCCAGCATCCCGGGCCTGCTGCTGGGCACCTTGCTCGGCGTCTGGCTCGACCAGCGACTGGGCAGCAAGGGCTGGGCACGACTACACGACAAGCTGCGCAGCGGCAGGCCGGCCCACAAACCGAATGCCACTACCAGTCAGGTACAGTTCATGCTGCTGGGCCACCTGGCCAAGCTGAATGGCCGGGTATTGCCGGCGCACATCCAGCAGGCGCGCATGGAAATGCGCAAGCTGGGTCTGGACGGCTATCCCTATCAGGCAGCAATCGCTGCATTCAACCAGGGCAAGGGCATGGAGCTGAAAGCGCTGCGCCGTGACTTGCAGCGTGCATTTGGCCAGGAGCTGGCTGCCGAGCAGCTGTTGCTTAGTGCCTGGCGGCTGGTCTGGGCCCAGGGACGTTCCAGTCGCGAGCAGTATCAGGTGCTCAGGCAGTGTGCCGGCTGGCTGTCGGTCAGCACTGAGCGGCTGTTGCAGCTGGAACAGCAGGTCAGGCCCAAATCCCGCATGCCCGGGGGTATGCAGGTGCGCCTTGGCGAGCGCGACCGTGCCCTGGCACTGTTGGGGCTGCAGCCGCCGGTTGAGGACTTTGCCCGTGTGCGCAAGGCCTATCGTAAATTGCTGAGTGAGCATCACCCGGACCGCCTGATCGGTGCCGGCGCCAGCGAGGACCAGGTGCAGCGTGCCAATGAAAAAACCCGCGCGCTACACGATGCCTACCGCCTGCTGCGTCGGCATTACCAGTCGCGTTAAGTAAAGCCGGAGTGGGTGTGGGCGTTCGGCCTGGCGATCAGCCCCCTTGTGGTTGATGCTAGGGATTAAGTCCCTGCAGGTAGTGCGCCAGCATCTCTATGTCGGCGTTGGACAGGGTGGCTGCGATGGGGGCCATTTCCGAGTTGGGACGGCTCGGGTCCTTGCTGCGAAACAGTTGCAGGGAGTGACGGATGTAGCCGGCACGCTGGCCGGCCAGTCTGGGCTTGTCAAAGCTGCCGCTGCCGTCAGTGCCGTGACAGGCCTGGCATTGCAGGAATTTGACCTTGCCCTTTTCGGCCAGATCAGGGCGTTCGGCCGTCTTTTCAATGACTTTTTGCATGCCAAAGTAGAGTGCGATGTTGATCCGTTCTTCCAGTGACAGGCTGGTTGCCAGCTTGCTCATGACGTAATCGGTACGTTCGCCCGTGGCAAATTTCTCAAAGGCGGTAAACAGGTACTGCG
>CAYMXO010000094.1:0-5880 GCA_964394445.1 uncultured Thiopseudomonas sp. | reverse complement strand
CAACATTGATGGTTTCGAAGGCGTAACCGACAATTTCGTCACCCTGTTTCAGGGTGCGCACTCCGAACTCGCCTTCCTGCTCCGAAATGCTGGTAACCCCCGGCAGGACAACATCAATCCGCTCCTGTTCCAGCTCGCCGGGTGGTGCTGCCTGGCTTAGAGCAGGCAACCCAAGAAGGGTAAACAACAGGGTGAAAACTATCGAAAGACGCCCAAAATACTGGCTGAACATTTTTCACGCTCCCGTGCGGCGTATCTTGAAACTTGTATGGCAAAGCCGCAGTTTTGCGTGTGAACCCTTTTGCAATCCGTTACACCTGCTGGAAACACAGTGAGGCATTGCACAGTCCTGCTACGACTTTAGTGTGTATGAATAATGGCCAATATGACCTTTCATCCACAAAGTGACAGATTGTCGCAAGTGTCGCCTTTCTGCGAAAGAAAACACGTCCTTGCCATCCAGGCGCACTGTCAGCACACACACAAACTTTTACAAATCCCTTTAATATCAATAACTAGCAGAACTTTGGAAATTTTTCACCAAAGACTTTGCGACCGATTAGTGCAGGCAGAAGCTGTTATTACCGCTTTCATCCGCCGCGCCAAGAACCATAAAACAACTGATCCTGATCAAACTTTGTCCCGATGCAACCCGTTACCTGAATGCATTGGCCTCCGGCGAGGCCCCGGCATATTTCGATGTCACCAAGCAGGTATAATTTCCTTACACACCACAACCACGGCATACCATGACCCCTACTGCGCAAAGCATCAGTCTGAGGCTGATTATCCTGCTGGCATCCCTGAACGCACTGGTTGCCGCAGCCATCGACATGTACCTGCCGGCCTATCCGGCGATTGGCGCCGACCTGCAAATCAGCGCCGGGCAGGTTCAGCAAACCCTCACCGTCTTTCTGGTCGGCCTGGCGGTGGGTCAGGGTGTCTATGGACCGCTGCTGGACCGCTATGGGCGGCGCCACCCACTGCTCGTTGGCGTGTTGCTGTTCACCCTGGGCTCGGCGCTGGCCGCACTGGCGCACAGCTTCGAGCTGTTGTTGCTGGCCCGTTTCATCCAGGCGCTGGGGGCGGCCGCCGGATCCGTCACGCCACGTGCCATCGTGGCCGACACCTGTGATGTGGATACCGCCGCACGGGTATTTTCCATGCTGATGCAGATCATGATGATCGCTCCCATCACCGCTCCCATTATTGGCGGTGCCATGCTGCTGGTGGGACCCTGGCAGCTGATCTTCTGGGTTCTGGTGGTGGCCGGCGTACTGTCAGGGCTGTTCAGCCTGCGCATGCTGCCGGAAACCCTGCCGGTCGACAGACGCGTACCGATTTCGATACGCGGCATCCTGCGTAACTATTTCAAACTGCTGGCGCATCCGCGTTTCCTGCTGTTTACCCTGGCCTCCAGCTTTACCGTTGGCGCGCTCTTTACCTATATAAGCAACTCACCCTTTGTCTTTATCCAGCAATACGGATTGTCGCCGGGACAGTACAGTCTGGTGTTTGCCGCCAGTGCCAGCGCCATGATCCTGACCGGCCAGATCAACCTGCGCCTGCTGCGCCTGTACAAGCCCCTGGAGGTGCTGTATATGGGCCTGGCAGGTCTGATCGGGGCATCGGCCACGCTGGGTGTTCTGGTGTTGACGGGGCTGGCTGACGTCTGGAGCTATGCGGTCATCCTTGGACTCGGGCTGTCGATGCTCGGCATGATCACCGGCAACCTGACCGCAGTGACCATGGGCTACGCCCGACAGTTTGCCGGCATAGCTTCATCGCTGATGGGGATGCTGCAATTCTTGTTGGCAGGATTACTGGGCTTTGTCATCAACCTCGCGCCCGCCACCCTGCTGACCCTGCCAGCCGCCATGACAGGCTTTGGTTTGGCAGCATTTGCCCTGTGCTATCTGGCATCCCGTGCACCCTTGCGTGGATAAACCGAGCCGCCCGGACGCGGGCGAACAGCACTATGCACCCGTACAGCCGGTTGCCCGGGCACAAAAAAAGCGGCCATAAAGGCCGCTTTTTTATAGATGGTCAGATCCGGCTTACGCCAGGATCGACCCCTTGAGCTTTTTCATCGCCGCCTGCTCGATCTGGCGAATGCGTTCGGCAGACACGCCATACTGGGCGGCCAGCTCGTGCAGCGTCGCTTTTTCCTCATTGAGCCAGCGCTGCTGGACAATGTCACGACTGCGCTCATCCAGTTGCTCAAGCGCCTCATACAAGCTGGCACTTTCTGTTTGCGCGGTGTGTTCGGTTTCGTAACGCAAAGCCGGATCGTGACTGGGGTCTTCCAGGTACTGTGCCGGAGCAAACGTTGCATCATCGTCGTCAGCATCCAGCGGGTCAAAGGCCATGTCGCGACCCGTCAGGCGGCTTTCCATCTCGTGGACATCCCGCACTTCGACACCCAGGCTGTCAGCTACTGCACTGGCTTCGTCGTGTGTCAGCCAGTTAAAGCCTTTCTTCTTGCTGCGCAGGTTGAAGAACAGCTTACGCTGCGCCTTGGTGGTGGCCACCTTGACAATGCGCCAGTTGCGCAGGACAAACTCGTGGATTTCAGCCTTGATCCAGTGCACCGCAAAGGACACCAGACGCACACCCTTTTCCGGGTTATAGCGTTTGACGGCTTTCATCAGGCCCACGTTACCTTCCTGGATCAGGTCGGCCTGGGCCAGACCGTAGCCGGAATAGCTGCGGGCTATGTGCACGACAAAACGCAGATGCGCCATCACCAGCTGGCGGGCGGCATCCAGGTCCTGTTCGTAATACAGACGTTCACCCAACTCGCGCTCCTGCTCAACGGTCAGCAAGGGAATGCTGTTCACCGAGTGTACATAAGCCTGCAGGTTCGCGCCGGGGCTTAACAGCTGTACGGGTTGTAGGGCAGTTGAAGTGCTCATTTGCAAAAATCCCCCAAGGTTAAAACGCCACTTCGGCGTTTTGCAGTCTCGTTATCTGAAAAGTGAGACTGTCACTCTGTGGATAAGTTCATTAAAACATTACATTTCATGCGATAGCGGGATGATTCATCAGCTCGGCAAAAGCTCCCGCAGATGGCGCGCCACGGCTATCCAGGCACCAATGTAACCCAGTAATACTGCACCAATCAGCAAAGAAAATCCATCGTCCAGTGATACGCCGGCCAGGCGGAAATCACTGGCGTAGAGGCTGGCCAGCTCGATGACCGAGCCGTTCAGCCAGGAAAACCCCCAGATCAGCAACAGCCAGGCCAGACAGCCACCACCAATGCCGTACAGGGCGCCCATATACAGAAACGGGCGGCGTACATAGCCGTCGGTGCCGCCCACCAGCTTGACCACCTCGATCTCGGTGCGACGGTTTTCAATGTGCAGACGGATGGTATTGCCCACCACCAACAGCAGGGCAGCAATCAGCACCAGGGTCAGGGCAAAAATAAAGCGTTCGCCCAGCCGGAGCATGGCGGCCAGCCGCTCGACCCATTGCAGGTCCAGCTGGACCTGTTGCACATGCGGCATGTTTTCCAGACTGTGTACCAGATCCTGCAGCTGTTCCGGGTCCACCTGTACCGGCGTGATCAGCAGACTGGACGGTAGCGGGTTGTCGGGCAACTCCTGCAACACCTCGCCCAGTCCGGAAAAACTGGAAAAATCCTGCAGCGCCTGTTCGCGACTGATCCACTGCACCTCGGCGATGCCCTCGTGAGCCTCAAGATCGGCCAATAGCTGGCGCGCCTGCTCGTCGCTGGTTTTTAGCTGAAAAAACACCGAAATCTGCGCCGCCTGCTGCCAGGAAGCACCGAGCTGGTTGAGGTTGTTCAGCAGCAGGGTCAGACCCATCGGCAGGCTCAGCGCTACGGCAATCACCAGACAGGTGAAAAAACTGCCAAAGGGCTGGCGCACAATGCGCAGGGCGCTGTCCAGAAAACTGGCCTTGTGGCTGGCAAGCCAGGCTTGCAGCTGGACCCGTGCCTCGGTCGCCTCTTCGGGCGGGCCGTCAACATAACGCCGTTCGGTGGCACCAATACGCTTGCCCGGCTGGTCCGGAGTCAGTTGTGCGCTCATCAGCTTGCCTCGCCGTCGGCTATCAGGCGGCCACGTTGCAGGGTCAGCATGCGGTGGCGCATGCGGGCAATCAGGGCCAGGTCGTGACTGGCAATGATGACTGTGGTGCCAAGCCGGTTGATGTCTTCAAATACACCCATGATTTCTGCCGCCAGTTTTGGGTCCAGGTTACCGGTCGGCTCGTCTGCCAGCAGCAGCGCCGGCTGATGCACCACCGCCCGGGCAATGCCGACCCGCTGCTGCTGGCCGGTGGAGAGGTCCGACGGTGACTGCATGGCCTTGTCCTTGAGGCTGACCCGCTCCAGCGCCAGGCTGACGCGGGCGTTGATCTCGTCCCGCGACAAGCCGAGGATATGCAGGGGCAGCGCCACATTCTCGAATACGCTGCGGTCAAACAACAGCTGGTGGTTCTGGAATACCACACCAATCTGGCGGCGCAGAAAAGGAATCTGCGAGTTGCGGATCTTGCCCAGATCCTGCCCCGCCAGCAGCAGCTTGCCGGCACTCGGGCGCTCCATGGCCAGCAACAGGCGCATCATGGTGCTTTTGCCGGCACCGGAGTGTCCGGTAACAAACAGGAATTCGCCACGGCGCACATGCACACTCAGTTCATGCAGGCCGACATGGCCATTGGGATAGCGCTTGGCTACCCGGTCAAAGCGGATCATTCGCCATCCTTGCGGGCAAACAATGCACGCACAAAGTCTTTCGCTACAAAGGGCCGCAAGTCATCAATGCCTTCGCCGACACCGATAAAGCGCACCGGGATATCGAACTGTTTGGCCAGGGCAAAAATCACCCCGCCCTTGGCGGTACCGTCCAGCTTGGTCAGCACCAGACCGGTAACAGCCACGGCTTCGTTGAACTGCCGGGTCTGGTTGATGGCGTTCTGGCCGGTGCCGGCATCCAGTACCAGCAACACTTCATGCGGAGCCGACTCGTCCAGCCGCGACATTACGCGCTGCACTTTTTTCAGCTCTTCCATCAGGTTGTCCTTGTTGTGCAGACGGCCGGCGGTATCGGCAATCAGCACATCGATGCCCCGGGCCTGGGCAGCCTGGACGGCATCGAAAATTACCGATGCGGAATCGGCACCGGTGTGCTGGGCGATGACCGGAATGTTGTTACGCTCACCCCAGACCTGCAGTTGCTCAACGGCGGCAGCACGGAAGGTATCCCCGGCCGCCAGCATGACCTTCTTGCCTTCCTTTTGCAGGCGCGAAGCCAGCTTGCCGATGGTGGTGGTCTTGCCGGCACCGTTAACGCCGACCACCAGAATCACCTGCGGCGCCTTGCCGGCAAGGCTCAGTGGCCGCTCGACCGGTTGCAGCAGCTCCTGCAGCTCATCCTGCAAAGCCTTGAACAGGGCATCGCTGTCAGCCAGCTCTTTGCGCCTGACCCTTTGTGTCAGACGCTCGACAATTTCAGTGGTGGCCTCGACCCCCACATCAGCCATCAACAGCTGGGTTTCCAGCTCTTCGAACAGGTCGTCGTCAATGGCCTTGCGGCCAAGAAACAGGGTGGCAACGCCTTCGCCAAAGTTGGCTCCGGTTTTGGCCAGCCCCTGGCGCAAGCGGGCAAACCAGCCTTTTTTCTCTTCCTGCTCTGTGACAGTTTCGGCTTCGGCTTCAAAAATGTCTGTGGCGGCAGGGGCGTTGTCCATGGCTGAAGTGTCGGCAGCCATCGATTCGCCATCCGTGCGGTTATCCTCCGTGCCCGCTACGGCCGTGGTCGCGGACAAATCCGCTTCAACAGATGGCTCTGGCTCTGGCTCTGGCTCTGGCTCTGGCTCTGGCTCTGGCTCTGGCTCTGGCTCTGGCTC
>CAYMXO010000093.1:0-6056 GCA_964394445.1 uncultured Thiopseudomonas sp. | reverse complement strand
ATTTGATGACAATAAAGCTGCCCATCACAGCTTATACGTCCATTCTGCACCGTATTTCCGGAGTCATCCTGTTCTTCGGTATTATTGTGTTGCTGTGGGGTCTGGATAAGTCCCTCGCATCCGAGCAGGGCTTCGCTGAAGTCAAGGAGTGCCTGAGTGGCGGTTTTGCCAAGCTGGTAATGTGGGGGCTGTTGTCTGCCCTGCTGTACCACCTGGTGGCCGGTATCAAGCATGTCCTGATGGACATGGGCCTGGTTGGTGAAACCATGGAGGCCGGCAAGCTGGGCTCCAAAGCTGTTCTGGTGATTGCTGCTGTGTTGATTCTGCTCGCGGGAGTGTGGATATGGTAACTTACGTAACGAACTTTTCTCGCTCCGGGCTGTATGACTGGATGGCCCAGCGTGTATCTGCTGTAGTCCTGGCTGTTTACACACTGTTTTTGCTCGGCTACGTAGTGGCCAATCCGAGCCTTGATTTTACCCAGTGGCATGCTCTGTTCTCCCAGGGCTGGATGCGCGTTTTTAGCCTGCTGGCACTGGTTGCGCTGGCGGCGCACGCCTGGGTCGGCATGTGGACTGTTTCTACCGACTACCTGACTCCAATGGCGTTTGGCAAGGCGGCAGGAATGGTGCGTTTTGTAGTGCAGGCCCTCTGCGGTGTGTTGATGTTTATTCTTTTTGTCTGGGGCATCCAGATCCTGTGGGGAATTTGATCCATGTCCGGTATTCGTACTCTTTCTTATGACGCCATCATCGTAGGTGGCGGTGGCGCCGGTATGCGCGCCTCTCTGCAACTTGCCCAGGGTGGCCACAAGACCGCCGTTGTAACCAAGGTGTTTCCAACCCGTTCGCACACTGTGTCAGCCCAGGGCGGCATTACCTGTGCCATTGCCTCTGATGACCCGAACGACGATTGGCGCTGGCACATGTACGACACCGTCAAGGGCTCCGACTACATCGGTGACCAGGATGCGATCGAGTACATGTGTTCCGTAGGTCCGGAAGCTGTATATGAGCTGGAGCACATGGGTCTGCCATTTTCCCGTACCGAAACCGGCCGCATCTATCAGCGTCCTTTCGGTGGCCAGTCCAAGGACTACGGTCGTGGCGGCCAGGCTGCCCGTACCTGTGCCGCGGCTGACCGTACCGGTCACGCGCTGCTGCACACCCTGTATCAGGCCAACCTGAAGCACGGCACCGAGTTCCTCAACGAGTGGTACGCGGTGGACCTGGTGATGAACCAGGATGGCGCCTGTGTTGGTGTAATTGCCATCTGCATTGAAACCGGCGAGACCGTATACGTCCGCTCCAAGGCCACTGTGCTGGCAACCGGTGGTGCCGGCCGTATTTACGCCTCAACCACCAACGCCCTGATCAACACCGGTGACGGTGTTGGCATGTCACTGCGTGCCGGCATTCCGATGCAGGACATGGAGATGTGGCAGTTCCACCCGACCGGTATTGCCGGCGCCGGTGTACTGGTTACCGAAGGCTGCCGTGGCGAGGGTGGCTACCTGATCAACAAGCACGGTGAGCGCTTCATGGAGCGTTACGCACCGAACGCCAAAGACCTGGCCAGCCGTGACGTAGTTGCACGCTCCATGGTCAAGGAAATCCTGGCCGGTAACGGCTGTGGCCCGAATGGCGACCACGTTATGCTGAAGCTGGACCACCTTGGTGAGGAAGTCCTGCACAGCCGCCTGCCCGGCATCTGTGAGCTGTCCAAGACCTTTGCCCACGTTGATCCTGTGACTGCGCCGATTCCTGTGGTGCCGACCTGTCACTACATGATGGGTGGTATCGCCACCAACATTCATGGTCAGGCAATTGCCCAGGATGCCAACGGTGAAGACAAGATCGTTGATGGCCTGTACGGCGTAGGTGAGGTCACCTCGGTTTCCGTACACGGTGCGAACCGTCTGGGTGGAAACTCGCTGCTTGACCTCGTGGTGTTCGGCCGTGCTGCCGGTCTGTACCTCGAGAAAGCTCTGCGCGAAGGTGTCGATACCCGTAACGCTGGCGAGTCCGACATTGAGCGTTCCATGGCACGCCTGGCCGGCCTGAACGAGCGTACCGAAGGCGAAGACGTGGCTCCGCTGCGTAAAGAGCTGCAAAACTGCATGCAGAACTACTTCGGTGTGTTCCGCACCGGCGAGTACATGCAGAAGGGTATCGCCGAGCTGGCCGACCTGCGCGAGCGCGTCGAGAAGGTCAAGATCAACGACAAGAGCAGCGCGTTCAACACTGCCCGTATCGAGGCACTTGAACTGCAAAACCTGTTTGAAGTTGCCGAGGCTACCGCCATTGCCGCTGAAGCGCGTAAAGAGTCCCGCGGTGCGCACGCCCGTGAAGACTACGAAAACCGTGATGACGAAAACTGGCTGTGCCACAGCATGTACTTCCCTGGCGAGAAGCGTGTTGGCAAGCGTGCCGTCAACTTCTCACCGAAAACAGTTCCTGCTTTCGAGCCACAAGAGCGTACTTACTAAGGGTTTGCATAATGTCACTGCCAAATACTTTGAAAGTCAGCGTATATCGCTACAATCCTGAAAAGGATGCGGCACCTTTCATGCAAAACTTTGACGTCAAGATTGACGGCAAAGACATGATGGTGCTGGATGTCCTGCAGCTGATTAAAGAGCAGGATGAAACTCTGGCGTTCCGTCGCGCATGCCGTGAAGGCGTTTGCGGCTCGGACGGCATGTGCATGGGTGGTGTGAACGGCCTGGCCTGTATCACGCCCATCTCCCAGAAAATCGGCAAGGATGGTGTCCTGGTGATCCGCCCGCTGCCTGGACTGCCCATTATCCGCGACCTGGTTGTGGATATGAGCCTGTTCTACCAGCAGTACGAAAAGGTGCAGCCGTACCTGCAGAACAACACTCCGGCTCCGGCCATCGAGCGTCTGCAGACCCCGGAAGACCGTGCCAAGCTGGACGGCCTGTACGAGTGTATTCTCTGTGCATGCTGCTCCACCGGTTGCCCGTCGTTCTGGTGGAACCCGGACAAGTTCCTGGGTCCATCCGCACTGCTGCAGGCCTACCGTTTCCTGGCCGATAGCCGTGATACCCAGACCCGCGAGCGTTTGTCTCGCCTGGAAGATCCGTTTAGTGTCTTCCGCTGCCGCGACATCATGAACTGTACCAATGTGTGTCCGAAGGGCTTGAACCCCAACCGCGCCATTGGCAAGATTCGCAGCATGTTGCTACAGAACGCGACCTGATCCGGGTTGCACTTCATTTGCCCGGGCTTGCCCGGGCAAATGGACTCTATGAAAAACGGCTTATCAGGCTGTTTTGAAAGTTATTGACGACCAGCAGGGACTCCTGGGTACTGCCCAGACTATCTGCGGGATCCGTAGTGACTTGTTGAAGTCGCTGCTTGATGGCTTCAAGAGTCACCGAGTTTCCATGCCGGTAGTGTTTCCCTTATCAAGGGTGACTAGCATGCAACAAAGCGTTATGCAACGCATGTGGGACAGCGCCCACCTATCAGGTGGCAACGCTGCTTACGTAGAAGAGCTGTATGAGCTCTACCTCCATGATCCAAATGCCGTTCCCGAGGAGTGGCGCTCCTATTTCGACAAGCTGCCAGCCGAGGCTGGTGGTCCAAGCTCTGATGTTTCCCATGCGACCATTCGCGATCAGTTCGTCTTGCTGGCGAAAAACCAGCGTCGTGCCCAGCCTGTTTCTGCGGGTGCTGTAAGCTCCGATCATGACAAAAAACAGGTTGAAGTACTGCGCCTGATCCAGGCCTATCGCATGCGTGGTCATCAAGCATCCACCCTTGATCCGCTCGGAATCTGGGTTCGTCCCGTACAGCCGGACCTGACCGTACAACATTACGGCCTGACTGATGCCGACCTGGATACCGTTTTCAATACTTCAGACCTGGCCATTGGCAAGCCTGAAGCAAGCCTGCGTGAAATTCGGGATGCGCTGCAGCAAACCTACTGCCGCACCATCGGTGCCGAGTTCACCCACATCGTCGATTCCGAACAACGCCGCTGGTTCCAGCAGCGACTGGAAAGCGTGCGTAGCCGTCCGCAGTTTTCTGCCGAAGCAAAAATCCACATCCTTGAGCGTCTGACTGCCGGTGAGGGCCTGGAAAAATATCTGGGTACCAAGTATCCGGGTACCAAGCGTTTTGGTCTGGAAGGCGGCGAGAGCCTGATTCCGCTGATGGATGAAGTCATCCAGCGTTCGGGCTCCTATGGCACCAAGGAGATTGTGGTTGGCATGGCGCACCGCGGCCGCCTCAACGTGCTGGTCAATACTTATGGCAAAAATCCACAGGATCTGTTTGACGAGTTTGATGGCAAGCGTGTCGAAGGCCTGAGCTCCGGTGACGTCAAATATCACCAGGGCTTTTCGTCCAACGTGATGACCCCCGGTGGCGAGATCCACCTGGCCATGGCATTCAACCCGTCGCACCTGGAAATCGTCTCTCCGGTGGTTGAGGGATCGGTACGTGCCCGCCAGGACCGCCGTGAAGATCCGGTTGGCGACACGGTTCTGCCCATCACCATTCATGGTGACTCGGCCTTTGCCGGCCAGGGTGTGGTCATGGAGACATTCCAGATGTCCCAGACACGCGCCTACAAGACCGGCGGTACCATCCGCATCGTGATCAACAACCAGGTAGGATTTACCACCAACAAGCAGGAAGATACCCGCTCTACCGAGTACTCTACCGACGTTGCCAAGATGATTCAGGCACCGATCCTGCACGTCAACGGTGATGACCCGGAAGCCGTAATCTTTGCTGCCCAGCTGGCCGTTGATTACCGTATGCAGTTCAAGCGCGATATCGTGATTGACCTGATCTGTTACCGTCGTCGCGGACATAACGAGGCGGATGAGCCAAGTGGCACCCAGCCACTGATGTACCAGAAGGTTGCCAAGCAGCGCACTACCCGGGAGCTCTATGCTGACCAGCTGATTGCAGAAGGCGTACAAAGTGCCGAACAGGCGCAGCAACTGGTTGAAGAATACCGTGATGCACTGGATAACGGCGAGCACGTAGCCAAGAGCCTGGTGCTCGAGCCGAACGAAGAGCTGTTTGTTGACTGGACACCCTATCTGGGCCACGCCTGGACAGCAGAACATGACACCAGTTTTGACATTCAGACCCTGAAAGAGCTGGCCGGCAAGCTGCAGGAGACTCCCGAAGGCTTTGTCGTTCAGCGTCAGGTGTCGCGCATCCTGGAAGACCGTCGCAAGATGGCTGCAGGTGCCTTGCCAATCAACTGGGGCTTTGCCGAAACCGTTGCCTATGCAACCCTGCTGCACGAAGGCCACCCGATTCGCATCACCGGCCAGGACGTGGGCCGCGGTACCTTCTCGCACCGTCATGCGGTGCTGCATAACCAGAAGGACGGCGAGACCTATGTGGGCCTGCAGAACCTGTCTGACGACCAGCCAAGCTTCACCATCCATGACTCCTTCCTCTCGGAAGAAGCGGTGCTGGCGTTTGAGTACGGCTATGCCGGCACCATGCCCAATGCGCTGGTGATCTGGGAAGCCCAGTTTGGCGACTTTGCCAACGGTGCCCAGGTGGTGATTGACCAGTTCATCAGCAGCGGCGAGACCAAGTGGGGACGCCTGTCCGGGCTGACCATGCTGCTGCCGCACGGCTACGAAGGCCAGGGCCCCGAGCACTCGTCAGCACGCCTGGAGCGTTATCTGCAGCTTTGTGCCGAGCACAACATGCAGGTCTGCGTGCCAACGACTCCGGCACAGGTTTATCACATGCTGCGTCGCCAGGTGATCCGTCCGCTGCGCAAGCCGCTGATTGCCCTGACACCCAAGTCCTTGCTGCGTCACAAACTGGCCATTTCCAGCCTGGAAGATCTGGCTAGCGGCAGCTTCCAGACCGTTATCGGCGAAGTTGACAGCCTGGATGCAAACAAGGTCGAGCGCATGGTCATGTGCAGTGGCAAGGTGTATTACGAGCTGCTGGAAAAGCGTCGTGCCGAAGGCCGCGAAGACATAGCGATCGTTCGTATCGAGCAGCTGTATCCGTTCCCGGAACCGGACCTGGCAGCAGAAATGGCCA
>CAYMXO010000092.1:0-6075 GCA_964394445.1 uncultured Thiopseudomonas sp. | reverse complement strand
GAATGTGCAGTACTTGAGCCTGAGCGTTTATGGGAGTTTGCGCCTTCGGCGGGTGACCAGCACCACTCTCCTGCACGGCGGAATTATACGTTGCAAGCTGATTGCTGGCCAGTAGCGGCTGGGCAATTTTGCGGTGTTGTGTTGCATTGTTTAGCGCCGGTACGGTTGCTGTCAGGGATTGTTAAATACTTTTCACTAACGGATTTGCCGGAACTGACCGTCGGGTCTGGTATATAATTTGCCAGTTATTGCTATCGTTATGATAGCGAGACTGCTAAAGTCTGTCGGCTGGGTGCTGGGATCAGCATCCGGATTACCTGGGGGGCTGGATTGAGCTGGATTCAGCAGTTGCCATCCTCACACGGCGGTTATTTTTCTGCCGCCGCGCCCTAGATATCCGTAATCCAGATGCGCAATCTGCTTTTTGCTCCGGCCGAGCTGTCCGTTTCTTGTTATACAACGCATATTTGGGACTCACACCATGTCATACAGCCTTGACTCCTTTCTGCACCATATCAAACAGCGTGATCCGGAACAGCCGGAGTTTCACCAGGCGGTTGAAGAAGTTTTACGTACGCTGTGGCCTTTCCTGCTGGAAAATCCACGCTACATGCAAGAAGGCATTATTGAGCGCATGGTTGAGCCAGAACGTGTCATCCTGTTCCGCATACCCTGGGTGGATGACGCCGGCAAGGTGCACGTCAATCGTGGTTATCGTATCCAGATGAACAGTGCTATCGGGCCATACAAGGGCGGTATCCGTTTCCACCCGTCAGTCAACCTGGGTGTACTCAAGTTTCTGGCATTTGAGCAGGTATTCAAGAACTCCCTGACTTCGCTGCCCATGGGGGGTGGCAAGGGCGGGGCGGACTTTGACCCGAAGGGTAAATCCGAACAGGAAGTGATGCGGTTTTGCCAGTCCTTCATGAACGAACTGTATCGCCATATTGGCCAGCACCTGGATGTGCCGGCAGGGGACATCGGCGTGGGTGCGCGCGAAGTGGGTTACATGTTTGGCCAGTACAAGCGCCTGGCCAACGAGTTCACTTCTGTATTTACCGGCAAGGGCATGACCTACGGCGGGAGCCTGATTCGCCCT
Source organism: uncultured Thiopseudomonas sp. (assembly GCA_964394445.1). Lineage (GTDB taxonomy): Bacteria > Pseudomonadota > Gammaproteobacteria > Pseudomonadales > Pseudomonadaceae > Thiopseudomonas. The sequence continues at coordinate 4,976 of CAYMXO010000092.1, read as the reverse complement.
GAAGCAACCGGCTATGGTTGTGTGTATTTTGCCGAGCAGATGCTCAGGAGCATCAAGCGCCGGCTGGAAGGGCAGCGTGTGGCCATTTCTGGCTCCGGCAACGTGGCCCAGTATGCGGCACAAAAGGTGATCGAGCTGGGCGGGAAAGTGATTACCTTGTCAGACTCTGGCGGCACCGTCTACATGCCTGAGGGCATGGATGGCGAGCACTGGAAATACCTGATGGACCTGAAGACAGTACGCCGTGGCCGTATTGAAGAGATGGCCAGGGAGTTTGGCGCACAGTTTTTCCCCGGCCAGCGTCCGTGGCATCTCGAGTGTGACATTGCCATGCCGTGCGCCACACAGAACGAACTGCACGGCGATGATGCCCGCCAGCTGATCAAGAACGGCTGTGTCTGCGTGGCCGAAGGCGCCAACATGCCGTCCACGCTGGAAGCCATCGACCTGTTTCAGGATGCCGGCATCCTGTATGCGCCCGGCAAGGCGTCCAACGCCGGCGGTGTGGCCGTGAGTGGTCTGGAAATGACCCAGAACGCCATGCGTCTGCTGTGGACCGACGGTGAGGTGGATGCCAAGCTGCACAACATCATGCAGGGCATTCATGCTTCATGCGTGAACTACGGCATGGAGAATGGCAAGGTCAACTACGTTAAAGGTGCCAATATTGCCGGCTTCGTCAAGGTAGCGGATGCCATGCTGGCCCAGGGCATTGTCTGATTTTCAGCAGAGCCTGGCGTTACCCAACCCGCAGGGGCGGACAAGAACCGGATGAGCTGCCCGGAACCATGGTGATCCGTACGCCCGTTCCTGCTGATTTGTTTCTTTGCCCGTTGCGGCAACCTTTTTTCCGAGGACAAGACTCTCCATGTCTGATACCAAGCTGCAGAAGCCGGGTTTGCCGGCTGCCAGCCTGACCCGCCTGTTACCAGAAGACATGTTCCCGTTTCAGCGCACCGACGAGCTCGAGCCCTTTAATGGTGTGCTGGGGCAGGCCCGTGCGGTTGAGGCGCTGGAGTTTGGTGTTGCCATGCCGCGCTCCGGCTATAACGTTTTTGTCATGGGAGAACCAGGGTCAGGGCGTTTCTCCTATGTCAAACGCTATCTGGACGGGGTTGCCAGGCAAGCACAATCACCTTCCGACTGGCTTTATGTCAACCACTTTGACGAGCCGCGCGAGCCCCACGCCATTGAATTGCCGGCGGGTATGGGCAGCGAGTTTTGCCGTGATATTTCGGCCTTGCTGGATACCATCCTGTCGGCATTTCCGGCCGTGTTTGAAACTCCCAGCTGGCAGCAGAAGAAGGGCGCCATTGACCGGGCCTTCAATAAAAAATACGACAAGGCGCTGGACCGGATTGAAAAGCTGGCGCTGGACAAGAACATTGCGCTCTATCGCGACAGTACCAACATTGCCTTCACACCGATGTTCGAGGGCCGGGCGCTGGACGAGGCCGAGTTCGCCCAGCGCCCGGAAGCCGAACGCGAGCAGTTTCATGCCGATATTGCCTGGCTCGAAGAGCAGCTGAATACCGAGCTGTCGAGCTTGCCCCTGTGGAAGCGCGAGTCCAGTAACGAGCTGCGCAAACTGAACGAGGAAACCATCAGCCTGGCGCTGGAGTCCAGCATGGCCGTGCTGGCGGCGAAGTATGGCGATTACCCCAGCGTGCAGGCTTACCTGCAAGCCATGCAGGGCAACCTGCTAAAGACCGTGGTCGAGCAGCTGGTGGACGAAGAGCACAGTGACAGCGTGCGGCGCAAACTGCTGGAAGAGCAGTACAGCCCCAACGTGGTCATTGGGCACAGCCACAATGGCGGTGCGCCTGTGGTGTTCGAGCCGCACCCGACTTATGACAACCTGTTCGGGCGCATCGAATACAGCTCTGATCAGGGCATGCTGTATACCAGTTATCGGCAGCTGCGCCCTGGCGCATTGCACCGGGCCAATGGCGGCTATCTGATCCTGGAAGCGGAAAAACTGTTGCCAGAGCCTTTTGTCTGGGAGGCGCTGAAACGGGCCCTGCACTCCCGGCAGCTGAAAATGGAATCGCCGTTGCTGGAGCTGACCCGCATGGCAGCGGTGACCCTGACCCCGCAGGTGATTCCGCTGCAGGTCAAGGTAATCGTCATCGGCTCACGCGATCTCTACTACGCACTGCAGGAGCTGGATCCGGATTTTCAGGACATGTTCCGTGTGCTGGTGGACTTTGAGGAAGACCTGCCGCTGCAGCGGGACAGCTTGTTGCAGTTTGCCCGCCTGATCCGCAACCGCACCACAGAAGAGGGCATGGCGCCGCTGAGCCGCTGTGCCGTACAACAGCTGGCCCGCTACAGCATGCGACTGGCGGAGCACCAGAGGCGGTTGTCGGCGCATCTGTCCGAGCTGTTTCAGGTCGTCAGTGAGGCGGATTTTTTACGTGGCAAGCAAGGACAGGAGCTGACCTGTGCCGGGCACGTGGAGCAAGCCATCGGTGCGCGTATGCGGCGCACCGGCCGGGTTTCGCGCAACATTCTGGATGACATGCTGGCCGGAGTGATCCTGATCGACACCGGGGGCGCCACCATCGGCAAGTGTAACGGCCTGACCGTACTGCAGGCCGGTGATTCGGTGTTTGGCGTGCCGGCCCGTATTTCTGCCACGGTGCATCCGGGCAGTAACGGCATTGTCGATATTGAACGTGAAGTCACGCTTGGTCAGCCGATTCATTCCAAAGGCGTGATGATCCTGACGGGCTACCTGGGCAGCCAATACGCGCAAGAGTACCCGCTGGCAATTTCAGCGAGCATTGCGCTGGAACAGTCTTACGGCTATGTGGACGGTGACAGTGCCTCGCTGGGTGAGGTTTGTGCGTTGATTTCAGCCCTGGCCCGGGTACCGCTGAAGCAGTGTTTTGCCATTACCGGCTCCATCAACCAGTTTGGCGAGGTGCAGGCGATTGGCGGGGTCAACGAGAAAATTGAAGGTTTTTTCAAGCTGTGCAACGAGCGCGGCCTGACCGGTACGCAAGGGGTGATCATCCCGCGCGCCAACCAGAACAACCTGATGCTCAGTGATGAGGTCATTGCCGCAGTGGCTGCTGGAGATTTTGCGGTGCATGTGGTCGACCACGTGCAGCAGGCACTGGCTTTGCTCAGTGGAGAGGAGCCCGGAGCAGCCGATGGGCAGGGCGCTTTTCCGGAGGAAAGCATCAACGGTAAAGTGGTCGCCCGTCTCAAGGCCATTGCTGAAATGGGGGTGGACAAGGAAGAGGATGCCGGACCGGTCCGGGAGCCGCAGCCATGACATGGCTGGCAGCTGCCAGTACAAAAAAGTCTTATAAAGTATTTGAACAAAGGCCCCGCTAGGCTTAAAGTTACCGGCGGATTTTAAAACGCCCAGGGATGATGGCGTCATTCAATACAGGCAGACAAGGTTAAGTAAATATGTCAACCACATCGTTTCGTTCAGAACATGACCTGCTGGGCTCGCTGCCCGTACCGAAGGATTCCTATTATGGAATCCAGACCTTGCGGGCCATGCACAACTTCAACTTAAGCGGTGTGCCTCTGTCCCATTATCCCGACTTTGTCAGCGCGCTGGCCATGGTCAAGCAGGCAGCGGCTGACGCCAACCATCAGCTGGGCTACCTGAATGACGAAAAGCATGCCGCCATCACCAGCGCCTGCCACAAGATTATCCAGGGCTATCATCACGACCAGTTCATCGTGGACATGATCCAGGGCGGTGCCGGAACCTCGACCAACATGAACGCCAACGAGGTTATTGCCAACCTTGCGCTGGAACACATGGGCAAAGAAAAGGGCGAGTACGAGTTTCTGCACCCGAACAACGATGTCAACATGGCCCAGTCCACCAATGATGCGTATCCGACCGCCATCCGCGTCGGCCTGATGCTGGGGCACCATGAGCTGCTGCTGAGCCTGGATCGTCTGATCAAGGCATTCGAGCAGAAGGGCGAAGAGTTTTCCGGTGTCTTGAAGATGGGCCGGACCCAGCTGCAGGATGCGGTACCCATGACCCTGGGGCAGGAGTTCAAAGCCTTTGCCCACAACCTGAGCGAAGACCTCGGCCGTTTCCGCACCCTGGCGCAGGAGCTGTTTTGTCTGGTCAACCTGGGCGGTACGGCCATTGGCACCGGCATCAATGCGGACCCGCGTTATCAGGGGCTGGCGGTGGAGCGTCTGGCAGTCATCAGTGGTCATCCGATCAAGCCTGCACCCAACCTGATTGAAGCCACCTATGACATGGGTGCTTTTGTGCTGTTTTCCGGCATGCTCAAGCGCACGGCCACCAAGCTGTCGAAGATCTGTAACGACCTGCGCCTGCTATCCAGCGGCCCGCGTACCGGTATCAACGAAATCAACCTGCCGGCCCGCCAGCCTGGCAGCTCGATCATGCCCGGCAAGGTCAATCCGGTCATTCCTGAGGCGGTCAACCAGGTGGCTTTCGAGGTGGTGGGCAACGACCTGGCACTGACCATGGCTGCCGAGGCCGGTCAGCTGCAACTCAACGTCATGGAGCCGCTGATTGCCTGGAAAATGTTTGATTCCATCCGCTTGCTGCGCCGCGCCATGGACATGCTGCGCGAGCACTGCATCGAAGGCATTACCGCCAATGAAGAGCATTGCCGTGAGCTGATGGAACGCTCCATCGGTCTGGTGACCGCGCTGAATCCATACATCGGTTATGAAAACTCTTCGCGCATCGCCAAGCAGGCGCTGGCCAGTGGCCGTAGCGTGCTGGAACTGGTACGCGAGGAGAGTCTGCTGGACGAAGACATGCTGCTCGACATCCTCAAGCCCGAACACATGATTGCCCCGCGCCTGGTACCACTGAAAGGTTGACCCGGAACACTCAGACTGCAGAGCCGGCCACAAGGCCGGCTTTTTTGTGCTCACAGGAAGTAGACACGGGCATGTTTATGGTTAGCAGGCGACATGGCGGTAGATTCTGATAAACTCTACAAGAACTCTAT
>CAYMXO010000091.1:0-6107 GCA_964394445.1 uncultured Thiopseudomonas sp. | reverse complement strand
GGCACCTTTTCCAGCCGGTCAGGATTTTTCTACACCCTTAAATGCGAAGAGCCCGAAATCTACGCCTATTTTGATGCCGAAGAGCAGGTCAGGCTGGCCCGCGAGTTTCCGCGTGCCACGCTGGCGCGGCTGGTGGGCGAGATGCCGGCGGACGAACGTACCGACTTGTTCAAACGGCTGGACCAGGAACAGCAAGATGAACTGTTACCGGCCCTGGCCCAGGCTGAACGGGAAGATATCCGCAAACTGTCATCGTATGAAGAGGGCACTGCAGGTGCCCTGATGACGTCCGACTACGCCATGCTCAAGGCTGACATGACGGTCGCCCAGGCACTGGCAGCCCTGCGCCGTGAAGCGCCGGATGCAGAAACCATCTATCAGTCCTATGTGATTGATGATGCGCGCAAACTGTTGGGCGTAGTATCGCTGCGTGACCTGATCCTGGCGCATCCGGACAAGACCATTGACCAGCTGATGACCGCCGACGTGGTCAGCGGCGAGGTCAGCGAAGACCAGGAAGACATTGCCAAGCGCATCACCCGTTATGACCTGCTGGCCCTGCCGATTACCGATGAAATGGGCTGTCTGATGGGAATTGTAACCTACGACGATGCCATGGACGTGGCCAGTGAAGAAGCCACCGACGATTTCCACAAATCGGCCGGTGTGACCACTTCGGTGGGTAACATGAAGGACGCCACCATCGGCCTGCTGTACCGCAAGCGGGTGTTCTGGCTGGTGCTGCTGGTGTTCGGCAACCTGTTTTCCGGTGCCGGAATCGCCCACTTTGAAGACATCATTGCCGCCAACCTGGTGCTGGTGTTCTTCCTGCCACTGCTGGTGGACAGTGGCGGTAACGCGGGATCGCAGTCGTCGACCCTGATGGTGCGGGCCATGGCCACCGGCGAGGTGGTGATGAAAGACTGGTTCAAGCTGCTGGGTCGTGAATCGCTGGTCGCCCTGCTGCTGGGTGTGACCATGGCGGCAGCGGTATCACTGCTGGGCTATATCCGCGGCGACTCGCTGGTGGCGCTGGTGCTGGCACTGAGCATGGTAACCATTGTTCTGGTTGGTTGCGTCATCGGCATGAGCCTGCCGTTTGTGCTGAGCAAGTTCGGCCTTGACCCGGCCAGCGCCAGTGCACCGCTGATTACGTCGGTGTGTGACGCCTCCGGGGTGGTGATTTACCTGTATATCGCCTCGCAGATCCTGCCGGGCATGTCGATGGGCTAGGTGCAGTTTGCAGGGCAGGGGGCTGTTTTATGACGGAAAAAACCGCTGTCGGGCGTAGCGTTGCTGCACCAGGCTGGAGCCTTGAGCAGGCCGAACAGCATCTGCGCAGCGTTGACCCGGTGATGGCACGGCTGATCGACAGCCACGGTCCGTGCCGGCTGCTTGAACGCTGTGCCGACCCGTTCGTACAGCTGATCACAGCCATTATCCGCCAGCTGATTTCCCGGCAGGCTGCCGATGCGATTGAGGCACGCGTACGAACCATGGCGCCTCGGCTGGAGGCGGAGATCCTGGCAGAGCTGGATCTGCAGCAGCTGCGCAGCACGGGTTTATCAACGCGTAAAGCAGACTATATACAGCAGATCAGCCGCATGCAGCATTGCGGCGAACTGGGGCTGGAGGCCCTGCACGACCAGCCGGATGCAGAAATCAGCCGGCAGCTGACCGCAATCCGCGGAATCGGTCCCTGGACGGCACAAATGGTTCTGTTGTTTGGTTACCGGCGGCCCGATGTGCTGGCGCCGGGTGATGCCGCTTTGCGCCGTGCGGTGACCCGTCTTTATGGTGAAGATGTCACCCTCATTGACCTGCAACCGCGCTGGTCACCCTATTGCTCGGTGGCCAGCTGGTATCTGTGGCAGAGTCAGCACTAATGACCGTTTGTGCAGCCCCCGTTAGCCGGCTTTGATGCTCGAGACACTGATACTGCGCTGTTGCTCCTTGCTGTAGCTGTGCCATGATCCGTTATAGCGCTTGGCTTCTCTCCGTGCCCGGGTTAACAAGCCGGGCGCACAGATACCGGACTCTGGTGTCACCTGTCTGTGTCTGCCCCCGGCTGTGCCTTGGCTGCATACATGGCCTCATCCGCGTGCTTGAGCAGATCTTCGGCGGTCATGCCGTCTTCCGGATACAGGGCCATGCCGATGGCGGCACCCAGGCACACGCCTGCATCGTCTGTTGCAACGTCTGCGCAGCAGTCCAGTGGCCGGGAGATTTCCAGCTGCATGCGTTGCACCAGCTGCTTTACGTTCTCGCGCTTGCTGGTATCGTGCAGCAGCACAACAAATTCGTCGCCGCCCAGTCGAGCGACCAGATCCTGGCCGCGCAATATCGACTGGATACGGCTGGCGGTTTCGATCAGGGCCTGGTCGCCCTTGTCGTGGCCATAGGTATCGTTTAGCGGTTTGAACTTGTTCAGATCGATGAACAGCAGGGCAAAAGATGTGTTCTCAGTCTGGTTCTTGTCAAGCAGGCTGGCGAGCCGGTAGTCCAGTGCACTGCGGTTGGCGACTCCGGTCAGGCGGTCGGTCAGCAGTTCTTCACGCATTTGGCTGAAGCTGCGTGCCAGTACACCAATTTCGTCATTGCGCCGGACCTGGTCTGAAACATCGTGTATGTTTTGTCCGGTTTTCTTCACCGCCTGTGACAGCAGGGAGACATCCCTTGCGACCCGGCCAAACAGCAGCAAGCCCAGCAACAGGGCGAGCAGGGCGGCCAGCAGACCGATCAGGGTGACCCAGAGCAGGTTGGCGCGCAACCCCTGCAGAATGTCCTCCGAGGGCACCACAACCATGGCGTACCAGTTCAGGCCGGCTTCATCACGGATATTTTTCAGCGACACAAACAACACGTTGCCCTGCTCATCGGTCAGTTGCAGGTGTTGCAGGGTATCCGGGCGGAACGAGTCATCTGCGAGTATCGGCTGCAGATTGCTCCAGGCGGCATCAATCAGGTTATCGCCAGTTTCGCCGGCCCGTACCCGCACGGTCTGCCCATCTGGGGTATCCCTGATGCTGTTGACGCTGGAGGCTGCGATCAACAATCCGTTGGGCTCAACAATGAAGGCACGGCCGTTCTCGCTGGTCTGCAGGTTACGAATGAAACTGCCAAGGCTGGACAGGAACAGGTCGCTGGCTACTACGCCGGCAAAATCGCCGCGCTCATTCAGGACCTTGCGTGCACGGGTTACCACCAGTTCGCGCGAGCCATAGTCCAGATAAACCGTTGTCCAGGTGTGCTGGCGTGCGTCACGACCCTGCTGATACCACATGCGTGTACGCGGATCGAAAACGCTTTGCTCGGTAAACCGGTAATCCAGGCTGCCGCTGATCCCGTATTGCAGATAAAAATCCCGCCTGGCGTTAGCTTTGAGCTTGAGCCGTACCTGTGAGTTGCCGTCTACCAGCTTTTGCAGGCCGACGTTCTGACCCAGCTCGTTGCCGTAGTAGACGTAATCCATCGGGGTTGTGTAGAGGGAGGCTGCGGTGTACAGCCGGGTCAGCAGGCTGTCCAGCACCGGTTCGATATCATCCGGTGCACGCATCTGTTCGGGAAAGGCGGTTTCCAGTACCGCACGGGTGCCGTACATGTGACGGTCAACCGCCAGCGCAATACGCTCGGTAATCTGCCCCATCAGCCGTTCGCTGAGATCTGCCACGTTGCGGCTACCGGCCCACCAAGACAACCAGCCGAGCAAAAAAGTCAGCAGCAGGATCAGCAGGATATAAGGAAGCAGCAGCTTGAATTTCAGGGAATTACGGTAGGACTTTACTGGCATGGAACTGGGTTTGATCCGGTAAGCAGGTGAAAAACACGGCAAGCAGTCTTGCATGGCCCCATGAGCATTTGTAGCTGTGGCTGAGCGGCATCCGTGTGTCCGACAAGCCCGCCATACCTGTGTCGCAGCCACTACTGCAGTACCTTAGGCAGAAAGAAGCGGGATGTAAATAAATATCCATGATGGCAAATAGCTATCGCCGGGTGCGGGTGTGGTAACTTACTGGACAATACGCTCGCATCTGCGCGCAGGAGAGATGATGACAACCGGTTTGTTTGTCGTAGCCATTACCATGCTTATGGTGGGCGCTGCCTGCGCCGGGGAGCCGCTGTATCAGGGCCAGCCAGGCACCCGCTATAACCGTATTGGCAACAGCGTCTACGGTTCTGATGGTACCGTTCACATCCGGATCGGCAACAGCACCTACAGCTCTGACGGTAGCCACTCGCGACGTATTGGTAACGCCATCTTTCATTCTGATGGCAGTCCCTCGCGGCAGATCGGCAATACTCTGTACAACCAGGACGGCTCCACCGTGCGCCGGATTGGTAACACCCGTTATGGCCCGGACGGTACCGTTTGTCGCCAGATTGGGCAGCAGGTCTACTGCAGCTGAGCGCAAGCGGCAGGACGGGGCAGCAGGGTGCAGAAATCCCGGCCAGCATGGTTCAGGCCGGGACTGGGCAATGGTGTTTCGTACAAATACACACGCCCGGCTAAAGAGCCGGGCGTGTGTTGTTGCAATGTGCAAGGTGCAGGAATTAGTCCAGCAACTCCTTGTTGCGCACGGCGCCCTTGTCGGCGCTGGTGGCGAGGAGGGCATAGGCTTTCAGCGCGGTGCTGACCTTGCGCGGGCGCGCCTTGGCCGGTTTCCAGCCTTTCTTGTCCTGGGCCAGGCGGCGCACTGCAAGGTCTTCATCGCTGACTTGCAGCTCGATCTTGCGCGCGGGTATGTCGATCAGGATGTGGTCGCCTTCTTCCACCAGGCCGATGGCGCCACCGGCAGCCGCTTCCGGTGAAGCGTGGCCGATGGACAGGCCGGAGGTGCCGCCGGAGAAACGGCCGTCGGTCAGCAGCGCACATTCCTTGCCCAGACCCTTGGATTTCAGGTAGCTGGTCGGGTAAAGCATTTCCTGCATGCCCGGACCGCCCTTGGGGCCTTCGTAGCGGATGATGACGATATCGCCGGGCTTGACCTCGTCGGCGAGGATGCCGCGTACGGCGTCATCCTGGCTTTCAAAGATCTTCGCCTTGCCGTCAAACACCCAGATGGATGGATCGACGCCGGCGGTTTTCACCACGCAGCCGTCTTCGGCGATGTTGCCATACAGCACCGCCAGTCCGCCTTCGCGGTTGTAAGCGTGTTCGACACTGCGGATACAGCCTTTTTCACGATCCAGATCCAGCGTCGGCCAGCGGGTCGCCTGGCTAAAAGCAGTCTGGGTCGGGATGCCGCCGGGGCCGGCCTTGTAAAACTCGTGCACGGCTGCATCGTCGGTCTGGGTGATGTCCCACTTGGCGATGGCTTCGGCCATGGTCTTGCTGTGAATGGTGGGCAGGTCGGTGTGCAGCAGGCCGCCACGGGCCAGCTCGCCGAGAATGGCAAAGATGCCGCCGGCACGGTGCACATCTTCCATGTGATATTTTTCGATATTCGGTGCGACCTTGCACAGCTCGGGTACCTTGCGCGACAGACGGTCGATGTCCTTCAGGTCGAAGTCCACCTCGCCTTCCTGGGCCGCAGCCAGCAGGTGCAGGATGGTGTTGGTCGAGCCGCCCATGGCGATGTCCATGGTCATGGCGTTTTCAAACGCCTTGAAGTTGGCGATGTTGCGCGGCAGTACCGATTCGTCGCCGTCCTTGTAGTAACGCTGGGTGATGTCGACGATGGTGCGCGCGGCTTCCAGGAACAGCTCTTCGCGGTCGGCGTGGGTGGCCAGGGTGGTGCCGTTGCCGGGCAGGCCCAGGCCCATGGCCTCGACCAGACAGTTCATCGAGTTGGCGGTAAACATGCCGGAGCAGCTGCCGCAGGTGGGACAGGCGCTACGCTCGATTTCGGCAACCTCTTCGTCGCTGGCATCGTCTTCGGCGGCAATGACCATGGCGTCGACCAGGTTCAGCGGGTTGACCGACAGTTTGGACTTGCCCGACTCCATCGGGCCGCCGGAAACAAATACCACCGGAATGTTCAGGCGTAACGCAGCCATCAGCATGCCGGGGGTGATCTTGTCGCAGTTGGAGATGCACACCAGCGCATCGGCGCAGTGGGCGTTGGCCATGTATTCGACCGAGTCGGCGATGATTTCACGGCTGGGCA
>CAYMXO010000090.1:0-6225 GCA_964394445.1 uncultured Thiopseudomonas sp. | reverse complement strand
TGCTGCGTCATGCTGATGGCCGACAGCATCAGCCCGATGCCAACCACCGACAGGATGAACAGGATCAGGCTCAACAGCAGCCAGCCAAATGATCCGGTAAAGGGAATGCCAAACAGGAAGACCCCGGCGGCGATCATTACCAGCCCGAGCAGGGTGCCGATCAGCAAGGCAGGCAATGACTTGGCCAGGATGATTTCGGTGGTTGTGGTGGGTGACACCAGCAGCTGGTCAAAGGTGCCCATTTCCCGCTCGCGGGCAATGGAAAGCGAGGTGATCAGCAGTGCACTGAACAGCGCCAGAATACCGGTCAGCCCGGGTACGGTGAACCAGCGATAGATCAGGTTCGGATTGAACAGGTGGCGCACCGCGGCCGGCTCGGGAACGCTCAGCTCGTGCTGAGTTTGTGCATTGACCGAGGCCGCGATCCGGTTGAGATAGGCCAGGCTGATCTGCCCTGCGTTGCTGCGCCGGCCATCGACCAGCACCTGTACGCTGGCCGGCTCGCCGGCACTGATGGCGCGGGAAAAGTCCGCCGGAAAACTCAGCGCGGCAATCACCTCCCCCCGCTCCAGCATCTGGCCCAGATGCTGCTGGCTCTGTGCCTGATGGATGCGGCTGACAAAACCGGCCCCATGCAGCTGTTGCAGATACTCGACCGACCAGCGGCCGTGGTCTTGGTTATATACCGCCAGCTCGATATTGCGTACTTCCAGGGTGGCCGCGAAGGCAAACACCAGCAGCTGAAAAATCGGGGGGACAAACACCACCATGCGACTGCGCGGATCACGCAGGATACTCAGCACTTCCTTGATGAACTGGGCACGCAAGCGTGGCCAGACAATGATGCCTCGCATATTCAACCCTCCAGATTCTTGCGGGTGGCCCGCCTGGCCAGGGCGAAGAACAATAGCCCTATGCCTGCCATGGCCAACAGATTGGGCAAAAATACCGCCCAGACATCACCCGCAAGAAACACTGTCTTTAACGAATCCACGAAATAACGGGCCGGAATCACATAGGTCAGAGCACGAACGACAGCGGGCATTGCATCGATTTCAAACAAGAAGCCCGACAGGATAAAGGCCGGCAAATAGCCGGAAAACAGGGCGATCTGTGAAGCCAGAAACTGGTTACGCGTCAACGAGGAAATCAGCAATCCCTGTCCCAGCGCCGGAATCATGAACACTGCCGACAACAGCAATAGCGCCCACAGTGAACCGCGTAACGGTACGTCAAACACCTGCACCGCCAGCAGGGTAGCACCCAGCATGGAGAGCATGGCCAGCACAAAATACGGCAGCAGCTTGCCGATCAGGATCTGGTTGACCGAGGCCGGTGTCGACATGATGGCCTCCATGGTGCCGCGCTCCCATTCCCTGGCGACCACCAGCGCGGTGAGCAGGGTGCCGATAATGGTCATGACAATGGCAATGGCGCCGGGCACCAGCGCCCGCCGGCTTTCCAGCTCCGGGTTGAACCAGAATCTTGGCTCCAGCTGAATACCGCCCTGCTGCGCCGCGGCAGCTTCCGGCAAACCGGCCCGCCAGCTTTGCAGTACGCCCAGAGTGTAGTTTTCGACATAGTTGGCCGTATTCGGTTGTGAGCCGTCGGTCAGCACCTGCAGCAAGGGTTGTTCGCCTCGCTGAGACAAACGCTGTTCGAAGTCGGCGGGAATGACGATGTAGCCACGCACCTGCCCCGAGACCAGTGCAGGCATTGCCGTGCGCCGGTCCTGCACAAACTCCGGCTGCAAATAGGCTGTTGCCGCCAGCGCAGCGGCCAACTGCTGCGCCTTGGCACTGCTTGACTCGTTGACCACTGCAACCGGCACATTTTTTGCGTCCAGCGATACGGCATAGGCAAACAGCAGCAGCAAGATCACCGGCAGTACCAGCGCAATCAACAGGGTGGACGGGTCACGCACTGCCTGCAGGCTTTCCTTGTGCACCAGCGCCCATAAACGACGATGACTCATGGCTGCACCTGCGTCGCCTGCTCTGCGGTTTCAACCAGATGAATGAAGGCATCTTCCATGCTGGGGTCCGGGTTATCGGCCGTGGCGGCCTGACGTTTAAGCGTATCAGGCGTATCCAGGGCAATCAGCCGTGCCTGGGACAGCATGGCGACGCGGTCGCAATACTCCGCCTCGTCCATGAAATGGGTGGTCACCATGATGGTGACGCCCTTGCGTGCCAGCCCGTTGATATGGGTCCAGAACTCACGCCGGGTGATGGGGTCCACACCGGAAGTCGGCTCATCCAGAAACAGCACCGGCGGACGGTGCATCAAGGCGCAGGCCAGTGCCAGGCGCTGCTTGTGGCCCAGTGGCAATGCATCCGGCGCGCTGTCGAGCCAGGGCTCCAGATCAAAGGTTTCCACCATCTGGGCAATGCGCTGGTTCTTTTCGTTGCCTTCCAGGCCATACACGCCGGCTGAAAACTCCAGGTTCTGCCGGACCGACAACAGGCCATACAGGGAAAATTTCTGCGCCATGTAGCCCAGCTGCCCCTTGGCGGCACCGCTGGCACGACGCAGGTCCAGCCCTACCACCCGGGCCTCGCCCGAAGTCGGCTTGAGCAGTCCGCACAGCATCTTGAAGGTGGTGGACTTACCGGCCCCATTGGGGCCGAGCAAACCGAAGATTTCGCCCTTGCGTACCTCGAAACTGACCACGTCGGTGGCGGTAAAATTGCCAAAGCGCTTGGTCAGCTGATTGCAGGATACGGCAATGTCCGAAGCCAGCCGGACCGGTTCCAGTCGTTCGGCCAGCGCTGAGGTTCCACCTGGTCCGCCGCCAAGCAAATCAATGAAGGCATCTTCAAAACGGGGTTCGACAGCTTGCAACGGCACCCCTGCCCGGCTGGCCAGCGCTTCAATGTCCGTGCGCCCGGCTCCATCACGCAGTACCACACGCACACCAGCCCCCTGGATCACGCCATCGCTGACCGATGGCAAATCCAGCGCCTCGCTCAGCAGTTGCCGGCGCTGGCTGTCCAGATTTTCCAGCCGATAACTGCGACCACGCAGGCGCCGGGTCAATTGTTCAGGCGCGCCCTGATAGAGCAGCCGGCCCTGATCCAGCAGCAGCACCGACTCACAGCGCTCTGCTTCATCCAGATAGGCAGTCGCCCAGATCACTGCCATGCCTTCATCGGTCAGCGTCTGCACCATGCGCCACAGATCCTGCCGACTGACCGGATCCACGCCAACGCCGGGCTCATCCAGCAGCAGTACCCGTGGCCGCGCCATCAGGGCACAGGCCAGTCCCAGCTTCTGCTTCATCCCGCCCGACAGTTGACCGGCCAGACGGGCGGTAAAAGGCGCCAGCCGGGTGAAGTCCAGCAGCTCCTTGAACAAGCCGCTTTGCTGGCTTGCATCCAGACCACGCAGCCGCGCATAGAGGCGCAGGTTTTCCAGCACGCTCAGGTCTTCATACAGGCCAAAGCGCTGTGGCATATAGCCGGTTGCCGCATGGATCGCCTCGGCCTCACGCACCGTATCCAGACCGGCGACACTGGCCTGGCCACTGTCAGGGTTCAGCAAGCCGATCAGGATGCGCATCAGGGTGGTCTTGCCGGCGCCATCCGGCCCGACCAGCCCGGTCAGACGTCCGTATTCCACCCGCGCACTCAGGCTATGCAGGGCCTGCACGGGGCCAAAACTCTTGCTCAGCTCCGTCAGCTGCACCGCAGGTGCACTGTTGCTCGCCAGCAGATCATTCATCCGCGCCGGTTCTCTGCAGCTCGACGGTAACCGGCATGCCCTGGCGCAGGGCATCATCGGCATCGCTGACCACAATCCGCAGCCGGTATACCAGCTCGGTTCTCAGGTCAGTGGTTTCTACCGTTTTCGGGGTGAATTCGGCACGTGGCGAAACAAAACCGATCTGGCCCTGATAGACACGCTCACTGCTATCGCTGTGTATCAGCACCTGGCGTCCGGGCACTACCTGGCCCAGATCGGGCTCGCCCACATAGGCACGTACATACACCGGATGTTCAAGACTCAATGTGTACACAGCAGCCTGGCTGACCAGCATGCTGCCGGCTTCCCGTACCCGAGCCAGGATCACGCCATCGGCCGGTGCCAGCAGGCGGGTATCAGCCAGGGCGGTTTCTGCCTGGGCCTCGGCAGCCTCGGCAGCGGTCAGCCGGGCCTGCGCCGCGGCAATGTCTTCTTGTCGAAAGCCTTCGATCGCCTGCGACAAAGCTGCCTGTGCAGAATGGACCCGGGCTTGCGCCTGCTCGTGGGCAGCCTGTGCCGCATCCGCCATGCTGCGGCTGACAGCACCATCCTTGACCAGCACTTGCTGACGCTGATGATTGGCCCGGGCATCACGGGCAACGGCCTGTGCCTGGTTCAACGCAGCCCGCGCCTGCTCGACTTCCTGCGGGCGCAAACCGGCCTGCAGCTTGTTCAGCTCGGTACGGGCCAGCCAGGTATTGGCACTGGCAACCGCCAGCGCCTCCCGGTAGGGCTGGGCATCCAGCTCGGCCAGCAAGGTGCCTTCGGCAACCCGGTCACCCTCATCAAAATTCAGGGTCTGCAAGCGGCCCGGCTGACGAAACGCCAGTTGCACCTCACGGATATCCACATTGCCGTACAGCAACAGACGATCACTGCGGTCCTCAGCCTGCTGCTGCCACAGATAAAACAGCACTGCCGCAACTGCCAGCAGTATCAATAAAACAACGGGAAGCCTGCGTTTGACAGCACTCATGGGTGAACCTCCAGGCTACGTCGAAACAGTGCAAAAGCTGCAGGGGCCTGCTGGCTGATCAACTGTGCCTCACCACTTACCGTCGCCTGAATGACCAGCGCCTGAATGCTGCCGATATACAGACTGGCTGCGGCCCGGGTGTCCAGTTGCGGATAAAAGACACCCTGCTCAATGCCCTGCTGCAAATGGAGTTGCAAGCGCTGGCTGTACTCCTGCAACAGGGTTTCCACCATGGACTTGATCAGCGTTTTACCGGGACGCTGCAGTTCTCCAAACAACAGGCGCGGCACACCCGGGTGCCGGGCAACAAAGCTGGTATGAGCCATGAACATCGCTTCCAGTGCAGCAAGTGGACAACCTGCTTTGGCGGCAGCGCGGTCCACCCGGTCCAGCAAGCGCTGGCTGACCCACTGCATGGTGGCTTCCAGCAGCATCTCTTTGCTGCTGAAGTGCCGAAATAGTGCTCCCTGAGTCAGCCCCATGCGCTGGGCAATTGCAGTGGTGGTGATTTCTGCCGGGTTCTGTTCAGCCGCCAGCTCGACCACCGTCTCTATGGTCAGCTCTTTGCGCTCGGCGGCAGTAAGCTGTCTGGGTTTGGTATTCATATGGTCTTCATAGTAAAGTAAGTAAGCTATTACTAACTTATCGGTGATACCAGGTTTTTGCAATACGAACCGGTCAGAAAATGAAGCGCACCCTGATGGATGCGCACAAACAACTGATTGCTCAGATCATTGTGTTATTTTCTGCAAAGGCCCAGCCTGGCTTTAACCGGAACCCGAAATATCAAGCACCCCTTACTTGACTACTCAAGGAGTACCAATGAAAAACATCAAGCTCTTTACCCGGGCAACCATTTTGTCTGCTCCACTGCTTTTCGCTTTTGCTACCCAGCCAGTCTGGGCTGATGCTGACGCACATGATCACCACGACCTGTCCAGCGCTACCCTGGAACTGAATCAGGGCCAAAAATGGGCCATTGATGCGCCGCTGCGCCAGGGCATGAATGCAATTCACGGCAGTGTTGCCGGTGCAATTGAGCAAATCCACGCAAACCAGATGTCAGCCAGCGGCTATCAGCAGCTGACCACAGAGATCAACGAACAGCTGGCGTATATCTTCGAAAACTGCGAGCTGCCGGCAGATGCTGATGCCCAGCTGCATATAGTGCTGGCCAATGTCATGCATGACCTGGAAGCCGTTGAAGGCAAGGCCGAAGACAAATCACCCACTGACGGGGTGGTCGGTATTGCCCAGATGCTGAACAGCTACGGCGACTTCTTCGACCACCAGGGCTGGCAAGCGATCGACCTGTCACACTGATATCTACGCTGATCGCAACAACCTTGCCCAAAACACACAAAGCCCGGACTCTTATCTAATCCGGGCTTTGTTTTAGCTGGCAGTCACCCAAACTGTATGCGCCTGGATGAACAGCCGAGTGGTTAACGTATTCTGAACAGCTCCCTGTGCAGGTTGTGCGGGTTCATGCCCAGCTGGTTCAT
>CAYMXO010000089.1:0-6595 GCA_964394445.1 uncultured Thiopseudomonas sp. | reverse complement strand
ACATGGCTCCGGCCGCTTTCTGTGCGAACGGGCTTGCCCGTGAGGTAACCGCCTGACGCTCCGGTCGCGGCTGAAGCCGCTCCTACAGAAAGCGGATTTAAACAGCCGTGGCTGCACATGGCTCCGGCCGCTTTCTGTACGAACGGGCTTGCCCGTGAGGTAACCGCCTGACGCTCCGGTCGCGGCTGAAGCCGCTCCTACAGAAAGCGGATTTAAACAGCCGTGGCTGCACATGGCTCCGGCCGCTTTCTGTGCGAACGGGCTTGCCCGTGAGGTAACCGCCTGGCGCTCCGGTCGCGGCTAAAGCCGTTCCTACAACAGATCAGGCAAACAACTCGCGAATGCGCTCCAGGTCTTCCGGCGTATCCACACCATGCGGAGGTGTTTCCACCGCATCGGCCACGTGAATCTGCTCGCCATGCCAGAGCGCACGCAGCTGCTCCAGACATTCGGTCTGCTCCAGCCAACAGGGCCCCCACTCGACAAAACGCTGCAGGAAGCCGGCACGATAGGCGTAAATACCAATATGTCGGCGAAACGGCACACCCGTCGGCAGCTCATCCGGCTGGGCCACAAACGCATCCCGCGCCCAGGGCAACGGTGCCCGGCTGAAGGTCAGCGCAAGGCCATTGCAATCACTGAGCACCTTGACCACGTTATTATTCATCAGGGTCTGCATATCTTCGATCGGCTCGGCCAGCGTCGCCATGGCCGCTTCCGGATGGGCCGCCAGATTGACTGCCACCTGGTCAATCACCGCCGGCGGAATCAACGGCTCATCGCCCTGCACGTTAACCACAATGGCATCCGCCGGCCAGCCCATGATGGTCGCCACCTCGGCCAAACGGTCAGTACCGGATTCGTGGTCATCCCGGGTCATCACCACCTGCGCACCAAACGCCTTGCACGCATCAAAAATACGCTGGTCATCGGTGGCAATCACCAGATGCTGCGCCGCACTTTTCTGCGCCTGCTGCCAGACCCGCTGAATCATCGGCTGGCCGGCAATATCCTGCAGCGGCTTGCCGGGAAAACGGCTGGACGCATAGCGCGCCGGTATCACCACATAAAAAGGCTGCTGCATGCTATTTTTCCAGACGCTCGTCAGTGGTCAGGGTGCGTGCCTGGCTTTCCAGCATCACCGGAATCCCGTCGCGCACCGGAAACGCCAGGCCATCGGCCTTGCAAATCAGCTCGTTATTTTTCTGGTCGTACTGCACCGCACTCTTGCACAGCGGGCAGGCCAGAAGATCCAGCAGTTTGGCATCCATCATTCTTCACCTCGGGGTTCGGGAAACAGTTGCGCCAGGCAGGCGTCAAACCAGTCAACAAAGGCCGGCGAAGGCTGTGCATCAACCTTCAGGTACCAGGCGTTGTCCGGCGCGATGACCCGGCATTTTACCGCATCTTTCTCGGTCATCAGTACCGGCAGATCGTCACCAAACTGCAAATCGCTGGCAACATAGCGGGCATGGTCGGGAAAAGGATGCTCCTGTGGCTGCCAGCCCAGCTCGCGCAACGTGCGGAAAAAACGCTGCGGATTGCCAATACCAGCCAGCGCATGCACCGCCTGTCCGGCGGGAAAATAATTCAGCGGTTGTTGCGCACCAGTGGCCACATGCACCAGCCCGGCCGGTACAAGCTGCATGGCATAGCCCTGATCCTTGTCCGCTGTTGCGCCATTGAACAGCACCGCGTCCACCTCGTGCAAACGTCCGGCCGGCTCACGCAAAGGCCCTGCCGGCAAACAATGACCGTTGCCCAGCCCGCGAGCCTCGTCAATCAGCACCAGCTCCAGGTCACGCTGCAACTGATAATGCTGCAGGCCGTCATCACAGAGAATCAGGTCGAGTTGTTCCTGCTCCAGCAGCAGCTCAATGGCTCGTGAACGCTGTGGATCAATCGCCATGGGCACACCTGTGCGCTGCACCAGCAACACCGGCTCATCGCCGGCCAGCGCCGGGTCATCGCTATCGCACACCCGCCAGGGCAACCGGGGCGGCTCACCGCCATAACCGCGACTGACCACCCCCGGACGCAGCCCGCGGGCGCGACAGTGCTCGATCAGCCAGAGAATCAGCGGAGTTTTGCCGGTTCCGCCCACGGTGATATTGCCGACAATGATGACCGGCAGCGGAGCGCGGTAGCTGTCCAGCCGGCCACTTAAAAAACGCTTGCGCCGACGCCGCACCACGGCCCGGTACAGGGCTTCGAGCGGCCAGAGTGCGGCCAGCCCGGCATGTCCGTCATACCAGGCCCGCAGCAGACGATCGGCCGCCTTCACGGCCCGTCCTGTGCCTCAATGGTGGTAATGCGCAAGTGCACAAAACCGAGTTTGGATGCTGCATCCATCGCCGTCACCACCGCCTGGTGCGGCGCCTTGCCGTCAGCACTCAAGGTCACCGGTACGTCTTTTTGCCCTTCGGAGGCTTCGATCAATGCGCCCATGATGGCGTTTAGGTCATTGCTGGCCAGCGCCCGGCCGTTCACCGCATAGCGCCCGTCCTGATCCACCAGCACTTCCAGCGGCTGCTCATAGCGTTCTTCCGGCGGGGTGCCGGTGACCGCTTCCGGCAGATCAACCTTGAGCTGGGTTTCCCGGGTAAAGGTGGTGGTCACAACAAAAAACAGCAGCAGGATGAACACCACGTCAATCAGCGGGGCCAGGTTGATATCAACCGGTTCACGCGCCTTGCGGGGAAACTTCACGCCTTCTTGCTCCCTTTTCTGCGGGGCGCCGCTTCTTTGCGTTCGGGCGCCTCGCTCAGCTCGACAGCGCGGTCACCCTGCACTGCCTCCACCAGCTTGATGGCTTCCTGCTCCATGCCGACCACCAGCTCATCCACACGGCGCTGCAAAAAACGGTGAAAAAACAACGCCGGAATGGCCACAATCAGGCCCGCCGCCGTGGTAATCAGCGCCTTGGCGATGCCACCGGCCAGCTGCGGCGCGTTGGCCATCCCCGAGCCCATGAAGGCACTGAAAATCTCGATCATGCCCAGTACCGTACCGAGCAGGCCGAGCAAGGGAGTAATTGCAGCAATCGTGCCCAGCGGCGTTAAAAAGCGCTCCAGATCGGTGACAACCTTGCTGCCGACCTCCTGAATGCTTTCCTTCATGATCTCGCGACCATGGCGCGAATTGGCCAGCCCGGCGGCCAGAATCTGTCCCAGCGGTGAACCACTGCGCAGCTCGTTGAGCTTGCCGGCATCCAGTTCGCGCGCTTGCACCCAGCGCCAGGCCTGACCCAGCAAGTGTGGCGGACTGATGCGCGAAGCACGCAGCGTCCACAGGCGTTCGGCCACAATCGCCACGGCAATCACAGAACAGGCAATAATCGGCAGCATGATCCAGCCACCCGATTTAATCAGCTCCCACACAGCAGGCTCCATTTGCAAAAAATAAGCGCAACTCTACCACAAGGATGAACGCAGCCGGGCAGGATTGTTTCGCATTTTGCTCCAGGCAGCCCCTGTGCCCGGGCTGGCATGAAAAACAGGCCGTAGACAGGGCCAAAAAACCCCGGCTACCAAAAACAAATCATCTCAGCGCCAGAATCGCCGCTGCTGCGCCATCGGCCACAGCGGCTCGCGCGCGCCCAGCCGAATGCGCAATGCCTTGTCCACAGCGGTGTCATACAACTGCATCCGGTTATGCTGAATCCGCGCCAGCACCAGCGGGTGTGGATGACCATAGCTGTTGTGCCTGCCACGGGAAACCAGCACTGAGTGCGGCCTGAGCTGCTGCAACCAGAACTGGGCCGTGGAAGTGCGGCTGCCATGATGGCCGGCCACCAGCCAGTCCACCTGTAAATCCGGCCAGGCTTCAAGCAGTGCGCGCTCGCCGGCCACATCCAGATCACCGGTGACCAGAAAACGCTCGCCAGCGGCATCCACCAGCAGCACACAAGAGGCGGCATTGCCGTCGGTCGCGCCCTGCCACTGCCATTGCCGGAAAAGCACCCCGTCCCACTCCCAGCTATCACTTGCGCAACCTTCTGCCTGGAACTGTCGATGCCTTTGCGGCTCGCCACTAATCAGTCTGCCAACTCCAGCCTGACGCATGACCGCACCGGCACCACCGGCATGATCCGCATCCGCATGGGACAAAATCAGCCGATCCAAAAAACGAATACGTTCGCCCCGCAAAAACGGCACCACCACTGTCTCGCCCAGATCCTTGCCACCCATGGCCGGTCCGGCGTCATACAGCAAGGCATGTCTAGCCGTCTGCACCACAATGGCCTGGCCCTGACCCACATCCAGCATCCAGATATTTGCCTGCCCGCTAGACACGGCATTTTGCTGGAAAGGCCACAGCAAAGGCATCAGCAACAGCAGCGGCAACCACAACGGGCGCAAGGCCACAGGCAACAACAGCAACAATACCGCCAAAGCCGTTACCAACAGCACCCAGATATTCGGTACCGCTCCCTGCCAGGCCGGCCAACCCTGTACCAACCATTCGAGCAGCCACCAGAGCGCCTGCAAAGCCAGCGCCGCCAACTGCAGCACCGGGCCGCCCAGCAGCGGCCAGCCGCTCAGCATCAGTCCCAGCAAGACCAGCGGCAGCAACAAAAAGCTGACAAAGGGCACCGCCAGCAGATTGGCCAGCGGCCCGACCCAGCTCACCGGCAAACCGGTTGCCAGCAGCAAGGGCAGCAAACCAGCTGCAGCTGCCCACTGCGCCCGTCCCAAAACCTGCCACCAGCGCCAGCGCCCAAGCCGGGCAGCAAGCATCAATACCAGACAACCCACCGCAGCAAAGGACAACCAGAAGCCCGGCTGCAATATCACCATTGGGTCCAGCACCAGCACTGCAGCCAGCGCCAACAGCCAGGGTTTCCAGCTGGACAGCGGCCGATAGCTCATCCGCCACAGCAGAACAACAGTCACCATGATCAACGCACGCTGTACCGGTACGGCAAAACCGGCCAGCGCACCATAGACATAGGCTCCGGTCAGCGCCAGTGCACAGGCAGCCGGCAACCAGGGCCAACGGGTCGGCCACAACCCGAGTCGTACCAGCAACGCCACCAGTCCATAACCCAGTCCCGCCACCAGGCTGACATGCTGCCCCGAAATGACAAACAGATGCACCGTGCCCGAGTCTTGCAGCAGCTGCCATTGCTCCCGCGTCAGCACCGAGCCATCGCCCAGCGACAACGCCAGCAGGCCACCCAGAGCCGGATTGTCCGGCAAGATGCCCTGCAACCGTGCACGCAACTGCTCGCGCCAGGCACCCATGCCCTGGCCGTCAGACAGGCGCTGGCCCGTTTTTACCGTTCCGGTTGCGCCGATGCCGCGGGCCGTCAGCCACTGCAAATAGTCAAAGCCATGGGGATTAAGCAACCCGTCCGGCCGCTTCAGTCGCACCGCCAGTCGCCAATGTTCGCCAGCATGCAAGGGTGGCGGATCACGCCAGGACAGGCGCAAACGGGACGGCAAACCGGTACGGCGGGAGGTGGCATCCTGCAGCTCGAAGCGCACCACCTGCCAGTCAGCCTCGGCCTGCCATTGCGGCAAGCCGGTCACACGTCCTTCCAGCCATAGCGTCTGCCCGTCCCATTCGGGTGCCAGACGCTGCTCCAACAGGTTTCCGGCTTGCCAGCCAGACCAGCACAGCCCAAGCAACAGGGCCGCCAGCCAGTAACCGATAGTGCGGCGCGTGCATAACAACAGCAGTGCCGTCAGGCCAAAAACCAGCAGCAACCAGCCCGGTGGTACCGCCGGCAAAAAGCGCAGCAGCAATACGCCCAGACAAAACGTCAATACACATGCATTCATAAGCCACCTCCCTGTAGCTTTTGCCTGCCATTCCTTGCTGCCGCAGCAATCCCTTTGCCGGATGCTGGCACAATGCAATAAAAAGTGGTTACATCTTGCCACAGATTATTATGGCCACAAGTGCCATAATGCTCCGGCTTACCAGACTGGTTATCACGATGCCGCGCGATTTGTTCAAACGCTACATGCCCGACCCGGAAACCATCAAACACAATAGATCGTTACGTTTCCTGGGCAACCTGATTCATGACACTAACCTATGGCAACTCAACCGGCACTCGATTGCCCGGGCCGTTGCCGTGGGTCTGTTCTGGGCCCTGATTCCCATCCCCATGCAAATGCTGGCCTCTGCTCTGGTAGCCATTCTCCTGCGCGCAAACCTGCCCCTCTCCATTGGTCTGGTCTGGCTGACCAACCCCATCACCATGCCGCCCATTTTTTATACCACCTACAAGCTGGGGGCCTGGCTGCTGGGGACACCATCGGTCAGCATGCCCGACCAGTTCAGCCTGCAATGGGTAATGGAAGTCACTACCACCCATTGGCAGCCGCTTTACTTCGGCTCACTGGTCGCTGCCATAGTGCTTTCAATCACAGGTTATTTCGGCACACTGCTCTATTGGCGCTGGTGGGTAGCCCGCAGCTGGAAGCGCCGGCAAGCGAAGCGCTCATCGTCCCGCAAAAACAAAATTTGACAGAGTTCACATTTTGCGTATAATTGGCGCCGCGGGATGGAGCAGTCTGG
Organism: uncultured Thiopseudomonas sp.; assembly: GCA_964394445.1. GTDB lineage: Bacteria > Pseudomonadota > Gammaproteobacteria > Pseudomonadales > Pseudomonadaceae > Thiopseudomonas. The sequence goes on along the minus strand of CAYMXO010000089.1, from coordinate 64 downwards.
TAGCTCGTCGGGCTCATAACCCGAAGGTCGTAGGTTCAAATCCTGCTCCCGCAACCAGACAAAA
>CAYMXO010000088.1:0-6622 GCA_964394445.1 uncultured Thiopseudomonas sp. | reverse complement strand
GCCTTGATCATTTTTGCATCGGTCAGGGCGTTGACCTTGATGACGATATGCCCGGGCAGACCTGCCAGCGCATTGCTTTCTTCCTGGGTAATCATTTCCATCAGGCTGTTGCGCAAGGTGAAGGGGGCGTGCAGCATCCGGTGCATGGGCTTGGCCTTGCCCATGCCGACCAGCTGGTTGAACAGGCTGGATACGTCTTCGCAGAGCGCGTGGTTGCCGGTCAACAGGCTGTAATCGGTATACAGGCGGGCATTGCCGGCATGGTAGTTGCCGGTTCCCAGGTGGGCGTAGCGCACCAGCCGGTCCTGCTCGCGGCGCAGAACCAGGGCCAGCTTGGCATGGGTCTTGAAACCGAGCATGCCGTAAATGACCACCGCACCGGCTGCCTGCAGGCGGCTGGCCAGAGCCAGGTTGGACTCTTCATCAAAACGGGCGCGCAGCTCGATGACTACGGTAACTTCCTTGCCGTTGCGCGCAGCTTCGACCAGTGCGTCGACAATTTCCGAGCCGGCACCGGAACGGTAGAGGGTTTGCTTGATGGCCAGTACGCCCGGGTCCTGGGCGGCGCGGCGCAGAAAATCGATGACCGGAGTAAAGGACTCATAGGGGTGGTAAAGCAGCAGGTCCTGCCGGGCGATGGCCTGGAACAGGTCGGCTGAACGTAGCGCGGCCCTGGGAATTGCCGGAGTAAAGGGAGGGAAGCACAGGTGAGGATGGCTGGTCAGTTCGGTAATGGCAAACAGGCGTGTCAGGTTGACCGGACCGTGCACCAGATACAGTTCGTCAGGGCCCAGATTGAATTGCCCAAGCAGATAATCAACCAGGTGCTGCGGACAGTTGTTGGCCACTTCCAGCCGGACGGCATCACCAAAGCGGCGTGCATAAAGCTCGCCACGCAGGGCGTTGGCCAGATCGGCAACGTCTTCAACGTCCATGGACAGGTCGGCATTGCGGGTCAGGCGGAACTGGTAACAGCCCCTGACGCTCATGCCGTGGAACAGGCCGTCAGCATGCGCATGAATGATGGAAGACAAAAACACATGCTGCACGCCTTCGTCTGAAATTTCTGCGGGAACCGGGATCAGACGGGGCAGACTGCGGGGGGCGGGCAGGATGGCCAGCCCGGAGTCGCGACCAAAGGCGTCAGTACCTTCCAGCTCGACGATGAAGTTGAGGCTTTTGTTGGCCAGCAGCGGAAATGGGTGGGCCGAGTCGAGTCCGATTGGTGTCACCACGGGCGCAACTTCGGTGTGAAAGAAGTCGGCTACCCAGCGGCGGATTGCCACTGTCCAGTGACGCCGGCGCACGAAGCGGATGCCCTCCTCGGCCAGGGCCGGCAGCAGGGTGTCGTTGAGGATGCGGTACTGGCGGGCGACCTGCTCGTGGACGACTTCGTTGATTTTGGCCAGCGCCTGCTGCGGCTGAAGGCCATCGGCATTGATGCGCGGTCGCGAGTAAGTGACCTGGCGTTTGAGCCCGGCCACGCGGATCTCAAAGAACTCGTCCATGTTGCTGGAAAAAATCAGCAAGAATTTCAGTCGCTCCAGCAGGGGAACATTTTCATCCAGAGCCTGCTCCAGCACACGGATGTTGAACTGCAGCTGCGACAACTCACGGTTGAGATAGAGGCTGCTGTCGTCCAGGCTGGCAACGGCTGGCAAATGTTCCTGACTGCTGGTTTCGCTCATGGCGATCCTCGGATCAAGGTCCGGGTACGGTGTCCCGGAAAAATTTATTTCTGTAACAGCTCTGCTGCACGCACGGCAAAGTAGGTCAGGATGCCATCGGCACCGGCACGCTTGAACGCCACCAGCGACTCCATGATGACTTCTTCACCCAGCCAGCCATTCTGGATGGCGGCCATGTGCATGGCGTATTCGCCACTGACCTGATAGGCAAAAGTCGGTGCTTTGAACTCTTCCTTTACCCGCCAGACAATGTCCAGGTAAGGCATGCCGGGCTTGACCATGACCATGTCGGCGCCTTCGGCCAGGTCGGTCGCCACTTCATGCAGGGCCTCGTTGCCATTGGCCGGATCCATCTGGTAGGTAAACTTGTCGGCCTTGCCCAGGTTGGCGGCAGAGCCCACGGCATCGCGGAAGGGGCCGTAGTAGCTGCTGGCGTACTTGGCCGAGTAGGCCATGATGCGGGTGTTGACGTGTCCGGCATTTTCCAGCGCCTCACGGATGGCCTGGATGCGGCCGTCCATCATGTCGGAGGGTGCCACTACCTGGGCGCCGGCATCGGCATGGGACAGCGCCTGGCGTACCAGGGCATCGACGGTCTCGTCATTGAGGACATAGCCGTTGTCGTCGAGAATGCCGTCCTGGCCATGGGTGGTGAAGGGGTCCAGTGCGACGTCGGTGATGATGCCCAGTTCAGGAAATTTCTCGCGCAGGGCACGGGTGGCACGCTGGGCAATGCCGTCTGGATCCCAGGCCGCGGCCGCATCCAGTGACTTGTGCCCGGCCGGCGTTACCGGAAACAATGCCAGTGCCGGGATGCCCAGTTCTACCCAGCGTTCGGCTTCCTGCAGCAGCAGGTCGATGGACAGGCGCTCGACGCCGGGCATTGAGGGTACCGCTTCACGCTGGTTGCTGCCGTCGAGAACAAAGACGGGCAGGATCAGGTCGTCCACGCTCAGGCGGTTCTCGCGCACCAGGCGGCGGGAAAAAACGTCACGGCGATTGCGGCGCAGGCGGGTTGCGGGAAACAGGCGTTGGGCAGTGTTGGTCACGGTAAGCTCCTTGAAGCAGTGGCGCGCAGAGGCGCGCCCTGAAAATTAACCTGTCTATTTAACCATAAAAGCAGAATATTTCCTTGCATCTGCTTGTTGCTCTGGTATCATTTGCGCCCTTGTCAAGTGCGGTATTCAACAATGGGGTTGGATGGCGGCACGAATTCATATTTGAGGACACACCATGAAAGCTGATATTCACCCAAATTATGCCGACATTAGCGCCACCTGCAGCTGCGGTAATGTCATCAAGACCCGCTCCACCCTGTGCCAGGACATCAGCGTGGATGTCTGCTCCGAGTGCCACCCTTTCTACACCGGCAAGCAGAAGGTGCTGGACGTAGGTGGCCGCATCGACCGCTTCAAGCAGCGCTTCGGTGGTTTCACCAGCAAGTAAGTGCCTGCATTATCAAAAAAAGCGCCCGAACCGGCGCTTTTTTTGTGGGCGAAAGTTGGCCGGGTGGTCTCTGTTACGCTTGTCGAATACTGACATCTTGCGTATGCTCAATACCCTAAAAAATACAAGGAAGGACTGTCAGCGAAGCAGTCGGCCCACCATTCTTTTTCTAGCGGAAAGTCCATCATGTCAGACCTTAAGATTGCAGCCCTTGAATATCACATGTCACCACGGCCGGGCAAAACCAGCGTTGAGCTGACCAAGCCAACTTCCAGTGCCCGCGACCTGGCGCTGGCTTACAGTCCGGGTGTGGCCGAGCCGGTGCGCGAGATTGCCCGTGAGCCATCACTGGCATACAAGTACACCAACAAGGGCAACCTGGTCGCAGTGATTTCTGATGGCACCGCTGTACTGGGGCTGGGTGACACGGGGCCGCTGGCATCCAAGCCCGTGATGGAAGGCAAGGCTGTTCTGTTCAAGCGCTTTGCCGGTGTTGACGTGTTTGATATCGAGGTTGCCTCGGAAAGCCCGCAAGCCTTCATTGATACCGTACGCCGCATCTCCATCAGCTTTGGTGGCATCAACCTGGAAGACATCAAGGCGCCGGAATGCTTTGAAATCGAACGGGCCCTGATTGAACAGTGTGACATTCCGGTGTTTCACGATGACCAGCACGGTACCGCCATTGTTACAGCGGCCGGTATGCTGAATGCGCTGGATATTGCCGGCAAGAAGCTGGAAGAATCAAAAATCGTTTGTCTGGGTGCCGGGGCTGCGGCAACTGCCTGCATGCGCTTGCTGATCAGTCTGGGCGCCAAGCTGGAAAATATCTTCATGGTGGACCGCAAGGGCGTCATCCATAGCGGCCGTGATGACCTGAACCAGTACAAGGCAGCTTTCGCCCATGAGACCGATCAGCACACGCTGGAACAGGCCATGGAAGGTGCGGACATTTTTGTTGGCCTGTCCGGTCCGAATCTGCTCAGTGCGGAAAACCTTAAACGCATGGCAGAAAAGCCGATTGTGTTTGCCTCTTCCAACCCGGATCCGGAAATCCGTCCCGAGCTGGCACATGCAACCCGTCCGGATGTCATCATGGCCACTGGCCGCTCCGACTACCCGAACCAGGTCAACAACGTGCTGTGCTTCCCGTTCATTTTCCGTGGAGCGCTGGACGTACGTGCGACCCGCATCAATGAAGAAATGAAGATCGCAGCCGTGCATGCGGTGCGTGAACTGGCCAAGCTGCCATGCCCGGCTGAAGTCTGCGCGGCCTATGGTCTGGAGAAACTCGAGTTTGGCCGCAACTACATTTTGCCCAAGCCGATTGATGCCCGCCTGATCACGCTGGTTTCTGATGCGGTGGCACGTGCCGCCATCGACAGTGGCGTGGCGACCCTGCCATATCCGGAGAACTATCCGCTGCAGGCAGTGGAGGATGTTTTCAAGGCTTGAACGTAGCCCTGGTGCTGACATGAAAAAGCCGGCTTGAATGCCGGTTTTTTCATGTCTGGGGCAGTCGCCATGCGGCTAGAACAGATCAAACAGATTGTCTTGCGGCGTTGTTGTGGAGCCGCCGTGTCCGCCGTCGTGCGGAGCGAAGTCAAACACCGGGCTGAACTCGTCGTCCATGCGTGGCGGAGTGTCTTCCTGCTTGAACAGCTCGAAATAGCTGTTGGCGCTATTGGCCGAAGCCAGACGACCGCTTTCCTGGTCTACGCGTAAAACGCTCAGGCCGCGCGGCTCTGGCTGGTTGCTGGCGGGTGAATCAGCCAGCGCCTCGCCCATGTAGTCGACCCAGATGGGAAGGGCAATGGTGGCGCCGTACTCGCGGCGACCCAGGGTTTCCGGCTGGTCAAAGCCGGCCCAGACCGAGGTCAGCAGGCTGTAGTTGTAGCCGATGAACCAGCTGTCAAAAGAGTCGTTGGTGGTACCGGTCTTGCCTGCCAGGTCAGTGCGCTGCAGGCTCAGGGCGCGGCGGCCGGTGCCACGCTTGACCACATCCTTGAGAATGTCGGTCACCAGATAGGCTGTGCGCTCATCTATTACCGGCTCGGCCAGCTGCGGCTCTTCGACGTCAGCGTCCAGCGCTGTTGCGGACTCGTTTTCACTCATGCGGGCAGCAAAATGTGGCGTGACGGCCGGACGGGCCTGAAACAGCAGTTGATCGTCGCGGTCACTGATGCGCTTGATCATGTAGGGCTCGATCTTGAAGCCACCGTTGGCAAAAACAGCCCAGGCTGCCGTCAGGTCCATGGGTACCAGGGTGGTAGAGCCCAGCGACAAAGACAGGTTGGGGGGCAGGCTGCCTTTGTGCAGGCCGAAGTGGCTGATGTAATCGCGGGTGTAGGGAATGCCGATGTCCTGCAGGATCCGGATGGATATCATGTTGCGGGAGCGGTACAGGCCTTCGCGCAGCCGGATCGGGCCGAGGAAGTTGTTGTCTGAGTTTTTCGGCCGCCAGGCTTCTTTCATGCCGGCTTCGAATATTTCAATAGGGGCATCGTTGATCAGTGTTGCCGCTGTGTAGCCGGCATCGAGGGCGGCGCTATAGATAAAGGGTTTGAAGCTGGAGCCCGGTTGTCGCTGTGCCTGGGTTGCCCTGTTGTAATGGCTGTGCTCGAAGGACAAGCCGCCCACCAGGGCCTTGATTGCTCCATCGTGCGGGTTCAGCGAAATCAGCGAGGCCTGGATTTTGGGTAGCTGGGAGAAGGACAGGCTGTCGTCTTCGTTTTGCTCAACGCGAATCAGGTCGCCAACTTTGACTACCGCTGCCGGATTGCGTGGAGAGGCACCACGGCTGGAGTTGCTGAGAAATGGCGCAGCCCAGCGCATGCTTTGCCAGCTGACATGCTGTTCGCTGCCATCGGCCAGCATGACGAAAATACCGTCATCGGCAACTGCGCTGACAATGGCCGGAATGAAACGGTTGATACGTTTGCTGTTGCGCAAGGCGCCGAGCCAGTCATCGCGCTTTTCGATATGGGTTTCGGCGCCCCGGTAGCCGTGCCGGCGGTCGTAACCGGTCAGGCCGCGGAAAACTGCTTGCTGCGCGTGATTCTGCAGTCCGGCAGGCACTGTAGTGTAGACGTTGAGACCGTCGGTGTAGGCATCGCTGCCATAACGATTGATCATCTCCAGGCGAACCATCTCGGCGACATAGGGCGCATAGACATCGGGGCTTTTGATGTGTAGTTTGGCGTCCTGTTCAGTAGTGATTGCTTCGTCGTAGCGCTGTTGGTCGATATGGCCAAGTTTCAGCATGCGGCCCAGAATCCAGTCACGGCGTTCAGTGCTGCGCGCGGGGTTGGCAATGGGGTTGTAGCGCGAAGGTGCTTTTGGCAGGCCGGCGAGCATGGCCATCTGTGACAGATTCAGCTCTTTTATTGACTTGCCGTAGTACACGTTGGCGGCTGCTTCGATACCATAGGCCCGGTTGCCCAGGTAGATCTTGTTGACGTAGAGCTCGAGGATTTCGTTTTTGCTCA
>CAYMXO010000087.1:0-6670 GCA_964394445.1 uncultured Thiopseudomonas sp. | reverse complement strand
GTCCGGGTTTCTCAGGGGGCAAGCCCCTTCGTACAGGGTGGAGTCCGGCTGCAGGTGTGTGCACAACGCAGCTGAGCCTTGCGCCCACCCTTGTACAACGGGGCTGGGCTTTGCTGCCTGCCCTTGTACAACTGGGCTGGGTTTGCAGCCTGACTGTGTGCGAACGGGCTTGCCCCGTGAGGGCGGTCCGGATTGCCCCACGGACCGGGCTGTTTTGTGCAGGTCCGGGTTTCTCAGGGGGCAAGCCCCTTCGTACAGGGCGGAGTCCGGCTGCAGGCCCGGCTTCTGGCCGGTAACCGGGTGGATTAATTTGCTACACTCATTGCACTTGCTTGACAGGGTGCCGGTAATTCCGGCTGAGATGGCGCAGGGGGCAAACCCGAGCGCTGGTCCTGTTGAACCTGATCCGGTTAGTACCGGCGTAGGAATCAAGCAGTGGGCCCGGGCTCCTTATGCATGGAACCAGCCGCTCGGGTCTTCCTGCCGATATGCGCCTGTCTCCGGATCGTTTTACTACCGGAGGTAGGAGGTATCATGAGTTATCGTTTTGCTGACCTGACCGTTGCCTGCAGCGCCGAGTGGCGTGCCTATGTTGAACACGACTTTGTACGCCAGCTGAGTGAGGGCACCCTCGATGGCGAGTGTTTTCGCCATTATCTGAAGCAGGACTATCTGTTTCTGGTCCACTTTGGCCGCGCTTACGCGCTGGCGACCTACAAGAGCCGCAACATCACCGAGCTGCGCCACAGTCTGGATGGCCTGAAAACCATTATTGATCTGGAACTGGGCCTGCATGTGGACTATTGCCGCGAGTGGGGAATCAGCGAAGACGAGCTGGCCGCTTTACCCGAGGCCAGTGCAACCATGGCCTATACCCGCTATGTGCTGGACACCGGCAACCGTGGCGACCTGCTGGACATGCACGTGGCGCTGGCCCCTTGCCTGATCGGCTATGCCGTGATTGCAGACTGGATTAATTCCCGTGCTGAAACCCTCCGTGGTGACGATAACCCCTACGAAGCCTGGATCAGAATGTATGAAAGCGAAGGCTTTCAAGCCGCCCGCCGTGCCGAAGAAGCCTGGCTCAACGAGCGCTTGGCGGAGGTGACACCACGCCGCTTTGAGGAGCTGGTGAGCATTTTTCGCGATGCCATCCGGCTGGAAATCGCTTTCTGGCAACAGGGGCTGGACTGCAGCATGTAAGGCCAGCCATTGCCAGGGTAGCCGTTACAGGCCACCCAAAAAAAAGCCCGGCTGCAAGGCCGGGCTTTTTTGTCCTGGCAACCCGGCTGTCAGTCCTGTGCGGCTGCCTGAATGGCAGTCAGGGCAACGGTGAAGACGATGTCTTCAACCAGTGCACCACGGGACAGGTCGTTGACCGGCTTGCGCAGGCCCTGCAGCATCGGGCCGACGCTGACTACGTTGGCGCTACGCTGTACCGCCTTGTAGGTGGTGTTACCGGTGTTCAGGTCGGGGAAGACGAACACGGTGGCGCGGCCGGCAACCTTGCTGTCAGGTGCCTTGGAGCGGCCGATGCTTTCCACGCTGGCGGCGTCGTACTGCAGCGGGCCGTCAATGGCCAGGTGCGGAGCGCGTTCCTGGGCAATGCGGGTCGCTTCCATGACTTTTTCGACTTCAGCGCCGGAGCCGCCGGAGCTGCCGGTGGAGAAACTGATCATGGCCATGCGTGGCTCGATACCGAAGGCCTGGGCCGATTCGGCACTCTGCAGGGCAATTTCAGCAAGCTGCTCGGCGTTCGGGTTAGGGTTGACGGCACAGTCGCCGTAGACCAGTACCTGATCCGGCAGCAGCATGAAGAATACCGAGGAAACAAGGCTGTAGCCGGGTGCGGTCTTGATCAGCTGCAAGGCCGGACGAATGGTGTCGGCGGTGGTGTGAACGGCGCCGGAAACCAGGCCGTCGACATCGTCTTCAGCCAGCATCATGGTGGCCAGTACCACGGTATCGCTAAGCTGCTCGGCTGCTTGCTCTTCGGTCAGGCCGCGGCTCTTGCGCAGCTCGACCATGGGCGCAACGTACTTGTGCTTGATGGTTTCGGGATCAAGGATTTCGATACCGGCAGGCAGGTTGACACCCTGTTGCCGGGCCACGGAGCGGATTTCGTCCGGGTTGCCGATCAGCACGCAGTTGGCAATGCCACGCTCCTGACAGATGGCGGCAGCGCGGATGGTGCGCGGCTCGTTGCCCTCGGGCAGTACGATGCGTTTGTTGGCGGCCTGGGCACGCTTGACCAGCTGGTAACGGAACGCAGGTGGCGACAGCAGGGGCACGCGATCGGTGGCGCAGCGGCCGGTCAGCCAGGCCTGGTCCAGATAGGAAGCAATGTGCTCGCTGGTGTTGCGTGCGCGCTCCAGGTCGGTGACCGGGATGGCACGGGGCAGGCGGGTTACCTGATAGGCGGTGTCGTAGGAGCCGGTGGCAACGCTCATGACCGGCAGGCCACCCTGCAGGGCACCTTTGCCCATTTCCAGAATGCTGGCGTTGGGCGTGTAGCCACCGGTCAGCAGCAGGCCGGCCAGGCGTACGCCGCTCATCTCGGCCAGGCTGGCGGCGAGGATGACATCGTCACGATCGCCCGGTACCACCACCAGCACGCCGTCCTGCAACAGGGGCACGATGTTGGCTACGGTGCGAGAACAGAGGATGACCTTTTGTACACGGCGCTGTTCCAGTTCGCCCTTGTTGAGCATGTCGGCCTTGAGGAAGGCAGCGTAGTCGGAGGTGCGTGGCGCATTCAGCTCTTCGCGGGCATTGATGCAGCCAATCAGGTGCAGGTCGCCCTTGCGCAGTGCAGGCAGGTGGCCCTTGAGCTGCTCGGCAAAGCCGTTCAGGGACGGGCTGGTTACCTTGTTGATGACCACGCCCAGCACCTTGGGATCGCTGGTGCCGCCAAACAGCTGGGCCTGGGCTTCGATGCGGTCGGAGATTTCGTCCAGGTCGTCGCTTTGCTGGGCGCTGACCAGGATCACTTCGGCATCCAGGGTTTTGGCCAGGCTGGCATTGATGCGCTCAACGTATTGGGCCTGGCGTGAAGGAGTCATGCCCTCAACGATGATGACATCGTACTGATCGGCCATGTCCTGGTGCATGCTGACGATTTCTTCCATCAGCTCGTCAATCTGTCCGCCGCCGACCATGCGCTCGACATGGTTCAGGCTCAGGCTGGCCGGTTGTTGTGTGTTGTACAGGCTGGCCATCAGCCGGCTGACGCGTTCGGCGCCGCTTTCGCTGGGGTGCGGCTGGGCGATCGGTTTGAGAAAGCCGACCTTGAGGCCGGCATTTTGCAGGATTTGCACCATGCCGAGGCTGACTGAGGTCAGACCTACACCAAAGCCCGTCGGAGCAAGCAAGAAAGTATGCATTCTGGGGTCCTGTTTCAAACTGTCAATAAAGAAGGCCGGCGAAGTGCCGGCCATCAGGGTTATTTGCCGTCAATGACTTCGAGGGTCTCGATGGCGATCTGGCGTTCTTCGTTGGTGGGAACCACCAGCACCAGCGGATGACCATCGGCACTGATCTTACCACCTTTGCCACGCACACATTCCTGGTTGGCGGCGTCATCCAGTTTGAAGTTGAAGACGCGCATGTGGTCCAGGGTTTTCTTGCGGATCAGGGTGGCATTTTCGCCAATGCCGCCGGTGAACAGCAGGCCGTCCAGGCGCGGCAGGGCACAAGACAGGGCGGCCAGGGACTTGGCCAGGCGGTAGCAGAAAATCTCGATGGCCAGGGCGGCTTTTTTGTTGCCCTGCTCGCTGGCTTCAATCAGGGTGCGCATGTCGTTGGACAGGCCGGATACACCCAGCAGGCCGCTCTTCTTGGTCAGCAGGGTTTCAATTTCCTGGGCGTCCCAGCCGAAGGTGCGGTGCAGGTGGACCTGCAGGCTAGGGTCAACATCACCACTGCGGGTACCCATGACCAGACCTTCCAGCGGGGTCAGACCCATGGTGGTATCGCGGCTTTCGCCATTGACCACGGCGGTGGCGGAACAGCCGTTACCCAGGTGGGCTACCAGCCAGCAGCTGTCCTCAACCGGCAAGCCGGCCATTTCCGCGCCCTTGCGGCTGACATACATGTGGCTGGTGCCGTGGAAGCCGTAACGGCGGATGTTGTGCTCGGTGTAGAACTCTTCCGGGATCGCGTAGCGATAGGCATGCTCGGGCATGGTCTGGTGGAAGGCAGTGTCGAACACGCCGACATGCGGCAGGTCGGGGTAGATGCTGATGGCAGCGTTGATACCCATCAGGCCGGGCGGGTTGTGCAGCGGAGCCAGGGCAGCGTTGGCTTCGATTACGCCGATCACTTCGGGGGTCAGCAGGCTGGCTTCGTGCACCTGTGAGCCGCCGTGCACCACACGGTGGCCAATGCCGGTCAGGGTACCGGCAGCTTTCTGTACGTGCGGCAGGATTTGCGCCAGGGCTTCCGAGTGGTCGGCATTACCCAGTTGCAGGTGTTTTTTCTCGCCGTTTTCCTTCCAGGTAACTTCGGCCTCCGGGGTGCCAATACGTTCGGCCAGGCCCTCGATGATGAAGTCGTCGCGGTCTTCGTTGACCAGGGCGAACTTGATGGATGAACTACCGCTGTTGATGACTAGAATATTGCGTCCGGACATATCGTTCTCGTTTGGTTGGTTTGTAATTATAAAACTGGTTATGTTCTGACCTGCCGGTGTCTTGTTGTTGTCGGGCGGCTGTGGTCCCCAAAAAATAGGCCTAATGTTCGGGGGGACATCATCCAAGGTCAATACTGCTATAGGTCTAGTTAATCTAAAGTCGCATTCGTTTTTTTCAGCAGGTACACTGCACAATCATTCATAAAACACGGGTTTTAAATTATGCAAATCGCCGATAACGCAGTAGTGGCCATTGACTACACATTGCGCAATGACGAGGGAGAAATTCTTGACAGCTCCGACGGTGCGCAGCCTCTGGCCTACCTGCACGGGGCGGCCAACATCATTCCGGGCCTGGAACAGGCATTGGCCGGCAAGCGTGCCGGTGATGAGCTGGAAGTCAGCGTCGAGCCAGAAGATGCTTATGGTGAATATACTCTGGAGCTGGTCGCGACATTAAACCGCAGCATGTTTGAAGGTATTGACGAGCTGCAGGTGGGCATGCAGTTTCATGCATCGGCGCCGGACGGCGGCATGCAGGTTGTTACCATCCGTGATATTGACGGCGAGCAGGTTACTGTAGATGGCAACCATCCATTGGCCGGTCAGCGTTTGAACTTCAAGGTCAAGGTCGTCAGTGTGCGTGCTGCCAGTGAAGAAGAGCTGGCGCATGGTCATGCCCACGGTGAAGGCGGGCATCAGCACTGATGGGAATTTGACTGCTGAAAGCAAAAAGCCTCTTGCATGGTATGTGCAAGAGGCTTTTTTGTATCTGTTTGCCTTGGTGTTGTTGATCGCTACTGAGGACGCTTCTGCAGGAGAGGCCGTCTGGCCACTGTAGGAGCCACTTTAGTGGCGAACAATGCCTGGCCGGGGCGACACAGTTCGCAACTGAAACCCCTGCCGGGGCTGGTCCACTGTAGGAGCCACTTTAGTGGCGAACAATGCCTGGCCGAGGCGACACGGCTCGCAGCTGAAACCGCCTAGTGGGCTGCAGATTTACCGGCTTGAGGCCATCTGGAAGGCGGTGACCAGGGCGATTTCCAGGCTGCCGGTATCAATGTTGCCGGTGCCGGCCAGATCCAGTGCGGTGCCGTGGTCAACCGAGGTGCGGATGATCGGCATGCCCAGGGTAATGTTGACCGCTGCGCCGAAGCCTTTGTGCTTCAGCACCGGCAGGCCCTGATCGTGGTACATGGCCAGCACGGCATCGCAGTGTTTCAGGTTCATCGGGGTGAACAGGGTGTCGGCCGGCAGCGGGCCGGTCAGGTTCATGCCTTCACTGCGCAGCTGCTCCAGTGCCGGAATGATGATGTCCAGCTCTTCGCGGCCCAGGTGGCCGTCTTCACCGGCGTGCGGGTTGAGCCCGCAGACCAGGATGTGCGGGTCGCGAATGCCGAACTTGTCCTGCAAGTCGCGGTGCAGGATGCGGGTTACGCTTTCAATGCGTTCGGCAGTCACCGCGTCGGCCACATCGCGCAGCGGCAGATGGGTGGTCACCAGGGCAACGCGCAGACCGTGCGTGGCCAGCATCATGACCACTTGCGGGGCTGCGGTCAGTTGCTGCAAAAATTCGGTGTGTCCGGAGAAGGGGACACCGGCCTGATTGATGATGCCCTTGTGTACCGGAGCGGTGATCATGGCATCAAACAGGCCGTCCAGACAGCCCTGGCCGGCGCGGGTCAGGGTTTCCAGCACATGCTGGGCGTTGGCCTCGTTCAATTGTCCGGCCACAACCGGCTGATACAGCGGGGTATCCCACACGTACAGGGTTCCGCCTGCGGCAGGCTGGTCAGGCATTTGCTGCGGATCCACCTCGATGACCTGCACTTCAAGCGCCAGCTGGCGGGCACGTTCACGCAGCATGGCCGCATTGCTGATGACGATAACAGGGTAAGGCTGTACCGCCTGGGCCATCATCAGGCACAAATCGGGGCCGATACCGGCTGGCTCACCAGGGGTCAGGGCAAATCGAAGGGTCATGGTTCTTTGATCTCCACATAGGCTTCGTCACGAATTTCCCTGAGCCAGAGTTGCAGC
>CAYMXO010000086.1:0-6848 GCA_964394445.1 uncultured Thiopseudomonas sp. | reverse complement strand
CCCAGCCGCCACAGCACAAAACCACATCGCGACAGCATCCCGCCACCGGCGGGACCATAACCCACCCCACACAAGGCAGATTTCGGGCCGGGCGGGACCGGAGTCAGGCATCAGCGCAGCGCAGCCTGACGGAGTGTTCCGCCCGGCCCAGACGCCACAGTGAAAAAACAACCCAAAACTCAGCAGCGAAAAATCAGATGCTGCTCCCATTCCTCTTCAGGCACTTCCTCTTCACTCAACATCCGGCCAAGCTGCGAAATACCGGCGGCATGCACGGCATCGCGGTTACCACAAACCAGATGATGCCAGGGTGGCAGCGGCTTGCCCTCACTCAGCAAACGATAGGCACAGGTATTCGGCAACCAGTTGTAGGATACAATGTCGGCCGGTTGCAGCTGAATACAGTTGGGAACAAACTTCTGCCGCTCCGGATAATTACTGCAACGGGCCGTACCCAGATCCAGCAGCTTGCAGGCAATACGGGTGTAATAAATGCTGTCCGGATCCTCGGCATCCTCGAGCTTCTGCAAGCAACACAGGCCACAGCCGTCACACAGCGACTCCCACTCCTCCTGCGTCATCTGGCTCAGGGCCTTGCTTTGCCAAAACGGCTTTACGATATCCGCCATGCCTATTTGCCTGCCTTTGCCGGCTTACAGCGCACATCCACCCGCATCCGGATCACCTGATGATTGAAACCGGCTGTCAGATGCGCCTTCTGCCCGGACTCAAGCCGCGCATTACGCACCACGGGTACTCCCGGGCCGCTGCGAAAGCGCACATTGCACTGCGCAGCAACCGTGCCGTAGTTTTCCAGGGTAACCGCTCCGGTGTTATCCCCCAGATCCATGGTATCGACAGCAACCTTTACTCCCTTGACTGTCTCGCTGACCTCAAAGGGAAAAGCCCAGGCCAGGCTGCCCGGCAACAAAAGTCCGGCCAGCAAAAAACCGCGTTTGATCATGTGTAGCGCCCGCTTCTGCAAGAAACAGCACATTCTAGCCCAGAACAACAGTGGCGGAGAAATCTGCTGACTGCCGGATAAACCGTTTCTGCTCTTGCAATCATCCGGCATCGGAGTAATCCTGCACGCTCAAAAAGGAAGCTTGCGCATGAATTTCATTTATACACTGATCGAACAGGTCAACAACCTGGTCTGGGGCACTCCCATGCTGGTGATCATTCTCGGCACCGGCTTGTTCCTTACCGTGGCACTCAAAGCCATGCCGATCCGCAATATCGGCCGTGGTTTTCGCGAAATGTGGCATGGCCGCAGCCTGGGTGACGAGTCAACCGGGCATATCAGCCCCTTTGCCGCCCTGATGACCACACTGGCAGCAACCGTTGGTACCGGAAACATCGCCGGCGTTGCCACTGCAATCGCCCTGGGCGGCCCGGGTGCCCTGTTCTGGATGTGGTGCACCGCACTTGTCGGTATGGCCACCAAGTACTGTGAAGTTTTCCTTGCCGTGCACTTCCGGGAAAAAACCGCACAGGGACACTTTGTCGGCGGCCCGATGTATGCCATCAAGAACGGCCTTGGCCCGCACTGGGCCTGGCTTGGCGCTGCCTTCGCCCTGTTTGGCGGACTGGCCAGCTTTGGCATTGGCAACATGGTGCAGGTCAACAGCATGGCCGTCAGCCTGGAAAGCAGCTTCAGCCTGCCGCTCTGGCTCACGGGTGTGCTGACCATGATCGCCGTGGCTCTGGTCACCCTTGGCGGCATCAAACGCATTGGTGCTGTGGCCCAGACTCTGGTGCCGTTCATGTGCGTTGCCTACTGCCTGGCGGCACTGGTGGTGCTGCTCTATTTTTGGCGCGACGTGCCGGCAGCCTTTGTACTGATTGTTGATTCGGCCTTTAACGGCCAGGCGGCCGTAGGCGGTTTCGCCGGCGCCGCCATGATGGCAGCAATCCGGTTCGGTGTGGCCCGGGGCATTTTTTCCAACGAAGCCGGTCTTGGCAGCGCGGGTATTGCACAGGCCGCCGGTACCAGCAATGACCCGGTCCGTTCCGGGCTGATCGGCATGATGGGTACGTTCATCGACAGCATCATCGTTTGCAGCATGACCGGACTGGCCATCATCTGCAGCGGCGTCTGGACCTCGGGAGAAAGTGGTGCCGTGCTCTCGTCAATTGCCTTTGAAGCGGCCATGCCGGGCTTTGGCCGGTATGTGATCAGCCTGTCACTGATGATCTTTGCCTTCACCACCATTCTTGGCTGGAGCTACTACGGCGAACGTTGCTGGCAGTTCCTGCTCGGCCACCGCGCCATCCTGCCTTATCGCCTGATCTGGATTGTCGCCATTCCGCTCGGCGCGCTGACCCAGCTGGACAGCGTCTGGTTGCTGGCCGACACCCTGAACGGCCTGATGGCGTTACCCAACCTGATGTCGTTGCTGTTGCTTAGCCCGCTGATCCTGAACCGGACCTACGCTTACTTCAGGCAGAACTGAGGTTACATTTCGATAAACCCGGCAACTGCGCACCACCGACCAAAGCATGCAAATTACAGGTCAATGCGGTCTTGCTGCTGCTCTTCCGTCAGTGCGTAGCTGTCATCCACCCGCTCCAGCTGAATGGTCACACGGCGGTTGGCGGCACGGTTGGCAGGGCTGGTATTGGGCTTGGCCGGATAACGCTCACCATGGAAGCGGACAATGATGGCATCCTCGTCAAAGCCGTGGGCAACAAGATAGTTTTTTACCATCAGCGCACGCCGGCGCGAAACATCGCGGTTAAGCAAGCGGTCACCGCTGCTGTCCGAATAGCCGTCCAGACGGATGCGGTTGACGGCTTTGTCCTCGCGCATGTAATCCAGCAGGATATCCAGGTGCGCCCTGGCGTTTTCACTCAGCTCATGGCCACCGCCCTCGAAACGCACCAGGGTCAGCCTGGCCTGGTCAAAGTTGACCGGCAACAGCCCGCTGGTGCAATCCAGGTAACGCTGGTAGGCATCCTTGACGTTGACCGGCTGCAGGCGTATTTCCAGACGTTCTCCCTGCGCGGTTCTATGTCGAACCACCGGCGCCCGCCCCTCCAGCATGCCGACCAGCAGCCGGGCCGCTTGATCCTGGCTGGACTGTGCCGAGCGCTCATTGCCGGTTACCGGAATACGGCCCAGCAGCAGGTCACTTTCCCGAACTTTCCAGTTGCTGGCTGCCGCGTACAGGGTTGCTTCGCCGCGGGCCAGCCAGGGCTCGCCCGCCACCACGCGAAACACCGGTTTTTCCCCCGCCCTGCGCACGAATTCGCCCCGGCCAAAGCGGGAGACCGGCTGAATCAGACGACACTCAAAACGGTCTCCCTCAACCGTCCAGCCGGCGTCCTCAATGCGCTCCTGGAAGGTCAGACCATGCGCCAGAGCAGGACACAGCATCACTCCCAACAAAATTAGCCGGCGCATGCAATCTTCTCCTGACAAAACCCATGTCAGAACTATCGACAGCAGAACGGCAAACTTGAGCCACCAGCGCCGCAGGATGATTAATCCGGCGTTTTACGGTAGGATTCGTCGGCATTTACAGTTATAAGCTCACGGGAGCCAGCCAATGACCGATCGCCTGACCATTCTTCGCCCCGATGACTGGCACATCCACCTGCGTGATGGCGCAGTTTTGCAACATACGGTTGCCGATGCCGCCCGCATGTTTTCCCGCGCAATCATCATGCCCAACCTGGTGCCACCGGCCCGCAACGTTGCGGAAGCCGGCGCCTATCGCGAACGCATCCTCGCCGCCGTGCCGGCAGGCCGTTCGTTCGAGCCGCTGATGACACTTTACCTGACCGACCAGACCTGTCCCGAAGACATCCGCGCCGCCAAAGCCAGCGGTTTTGTGCATGCGGCCAAACTGTACCCGGCCGGCGCCACCACCAACTCTGATTCCGGTGTCACCGCCCTCGAGCATGTCTATCCTGCCCTGCAAGCCATGGCCGAAGTTGGTATGCCACTGCTGGTACACGGTGAGGTAACCCGCGACGAAGTGGACATTTTTGACCGCGAAAAGCGCTTCATCGATGACCAGCTGGCCGCACTGGTCGAGCGCTTTCCCGGCCTGCAGGTGGTAATGGAGCACATTACCACTGCCGATGCCGTGCAGTTTGTCGAGTCCTGTCCTGACAACGTGGCAGCCACCATCACGCCTCATCACCTGCTGTTCAACCGTAACCACATGCTGGTCGGTGGCATCAAGCCGCATTTTTACTGCCTGCCAATTCTCAAGCGCAACCTGCACCAGCAGGCATTGTTGCAGGCCGCCACCAGCGGCAAGCCGAAGTTCTTCCTCGGTACCGACTCGGCACCGCACGCACAGCACACCAAGGAAGCCGCCTGCGGCTGCGCCGGCTGCTACAGCGCCTTTGCAGCGATCGAGTTGTATGCCATGGCTTTTGAGCAAGAAAATGCACTGGACAAGCTGGAGGCTTTTGCCAGCCACTTTGGCGCCGATTTTTATGGCCTGCCACGCAACACAGACACCATCACCCTGGTGCGCGACCCCTGGCAGGTTCCGGCCAGCCTCCCCTTCGGTGACAGTAAAGTGGTTCCACTGTGCGCCGGAGACACGCTCGAGTGGCGTTTGCTGGAGAGCCCGGCATGAGTCAGGAGATGGATGCGTGCGACGACTACGAAGGCACGGAAGCTGTACAACAGGGCCAGGGCAGAAGCAAACCGGCTTCCCCCCTGGCACAGCGTTTCCGCGGCTATCTGCCGGTTGTTGTGGATGTTGAGACCGGCGGTTTCAACAGCGCCACCGACGCCCTGCTGGAAATTGCCGCGGTCATACCCGGCATGGATGATCGCGGCTTGCTGTACGCCGAGCACAGCCTGTTTTTCCGTGTCGAGCCCTTCGAGGGCGCCAATATCGAAGCAGCCGCGCTGGAGTTTACCGGCATCAAGCTGGATCACCCCCTGCGCATGGCTGTCAGTGAAGAGCATGCCCTGGGCGAGATCTTTAAAAGCATCCGCAAATCAATGAAAAGTGCCGGCTGCAAACGAGCCATTCTGGTTGGCCACAACAGTCACTTTGATCTTGGCTTCGTACAGGCTGCAGCCGAACGCTGCAAGATCAAGCGTAATCCTTTCCATCCGTTTTCCAGCTTCGACACGGCCACCCTGGCCGGCCTGGCCTACGGACAAACCGTGCTGGCCAAAGCCTGCGAAGCGGCCGGTATCGAGTTTGACAACCGCGAGGCCCACAACGCCCGCTATGATACCGAAAAAACCGCCGAGCTGTTTTTCGATATCGTCAACCGCTGGAAAAGCATGGGCGGCTGGAACGATTTTTAAGCGCTTTCCGGTCACGACTGAAGTCAGTCTTACAGGGTTTTGCACGGCAGGCCGTGCTGCAGCTTTTGTAGGAGCGGCTTCAGCCGCGAGCGAAGCTGGCCAAGACACCAAAACCGGGGCAATAACGAAATGTAGGCGTTACACCGGTCGCGAACAAGCTCGCGCCTACAGATAAAGACAAGTCCAGACGTCGCGACAACCCCCAACCACGGCAACAGCATCCCGCCGCGAGCAGGTCTCACCTCTCCCGCCGCGCAAGGCAGATTGGGGTCGGGCGGGGCCGGAGTCAGGCATCAGCGCAGCGCAGCCTGACGGAGCGCCCTGCCCGACCTCGACACCGCTGGGCACCCCCCAAAAAAACACCTCAGGACAAAAACCTACTTGAAGCGCCGCTCGATACCTTTATCAACCAGAATCTTGGCGGAAATTTCTTCCACCGAAAAATGCGTGGTATTGATGAATTTGATGTTCTCCCGCGTAAACAGGTTTTCCACCTCACGCACTTCAAACTCGCACTGCGCATAACTGGAATAACGGCTATTGGGCTTGCGTTCGTTGCGGATCGCCGCCAGGCGGTCAACATCAATGGTCAGACCAAACAGCTTCTCGCGATGCTCCTGCAGCGCCTTGGGCAACTGCAAAATATTGTCCATGTCATCTTCGGTCAGCGGATAGTTGGCCGCCCTGATGCCGTATTGCATGGCCATATACAAACAGGTAGGAGTCTTGCCGCAGCGTGACACCCCAACCAGAATAATGTCGGCGGAATCATAGTGGCGTGTACGCCCGCCATCATCGTTATCCAGCGCATAGTGCACCGCATCGATACGTTCCATATAGTTGCGGCTATCGGCAATCGAGTGCGACTTGCCCACCGAATAACTGGAGCGGATTGCCAGCTCCTGTTCCAGCGGTCCCAGATAACTGGCAAAGATGTCCACCCGGAACGCATCCGCCTCTTCCAGAATGTCACGGATCTGCGTATTGATTACTGTATCCACGAGAATTGGACGGCCGTCCTCAGTGTTGGCGATTTCATTGATTTCCACCACCAGGGCGCGGGCTTTTTCTTCGGTATCTATATAGGGGCGGGTTACATAACGGAACTCGACTCCGTCAAATTGTGCCAGCAGGCTTTGCCCAAGTGTTTCAGCAGTGATTCCAGTTCCATCCGAGATAAAGAGAGCGGTACGTTTCATAAGAATAAAAATCCTGGGCAAAAGACAATTCTGGGCTAGTATATGCACAGTTGCATATTTACGCATGCATTCAAGCCATGCGGCGTGTGACGAATGAAAGAAATAACAAAAGCATAAAGCAGACCGAACGGCAAGCCCGCAGCAACCATTAATGGCAAAACGGGATCCAGATCATGACATTCATCCTGGTTTGCTCTAAAATCTGTCGCTGGCCAACAGGCCCTTGCAAATAAACGTGGAGAGATCACCTTGGTTGAATACGTAGTTTCCCTCGACAAGCTCGGCAATCACGACGTTGAGCGGGTGGGTGGCAAAAACGCCTCCCTTGGCGAAATGATCAGCAATCTGGCCGGCGCCGGCGT
>CAYMXO010000085.1:0-6978 GCA_964394445.1 uncultured Thiopseudomonas sp. | reverse complement strand
CGGCATCTTTTGGAATTTCACGGCGCGGCAGCAAAATTTCGCCGCTGTCGCCACCGTCCACATAAAGACCAAAATCCACATGACGCAGGACGGGAAGACGGTTGATTTTGCCAATGGTGGCCATGGGAGTTTCCTTGGAATTCGACAGGTGATTCCGCTTTGCGGATGTACGGGATGCCAGTGTAGCAAAGCCGCGGAGCATTTATGCGACAGGGCCTGGCCGGGCTGCTTCTTGTTCCACACACAGCCCGGATTTGCAGCATTTACAGCGGCACCCGGCGGCAAAAACCTTGCAGGTGCGGTAACAGTGTGTGCACTTCCTGCATGGCAACGCGCCCGCCGGATCATTCAGAGCTTGTGCGGACGCGCCAGAAACTCGTGGGATTGCATTTCCAGCAGCCGGCTCAGCGTACGCTGAAACTCGAACTGCAGGCGGTTGCCGGTGTAGAGGTCTTTCAGCTCCACCTCGGCAGAAATGATCAGCTTGACGTTGCGGTCGTAGAACTCGTCCACCAGGTTGATGAAACGCCGCGCCACATCTTCGTTGTAACTGTCCATCTGCTCGACACCGGACAGGATCACCGCACTGTAAATCTTGCCCAGTTCGATATAGTCGTTCTGGCTGCGCGGGCCGTCGCAGATGGCCCGGAAATCAAACCAGGCAACGTCATTGCCGATCTTGCGCGCAACAATTTCGCGGTTTTCCACGATCAGGGTTTCATTTTCCAGAATCTTGCAGTTTTCCAGCAGCAGGCTGCGGAAGCTCTTTTCCAGCTTGGCATCCACTTCCGGCGACAGCGGCCAGTGATACAGCTCGGCCTGTTCCAGCGCTCGCAGGCGATAGTCAATGCCGCTGTCGACGTTGACTACTTCGGTGTGTTCCTTGATCAGCGCAATCGCCGGCAGGAAACGTGCGCGCTGCAGGCCGTCCTTGTACAGGCCGTCCGGCACGATATTGGATGTGGCAACCAGGGTTACGCCGTTCTTGAACAGTTCTTCGAACAGACCGCCGAGAATCATGGCGTCGGTAATGTCGGAAACAAAAAACTCGTCAAAACAGATCACACGGTATTGGTCGGCAAAGCCGCGGGCGATGGTGGTCAGCGGATTTTTTTCACCGGCCAGCCGGCGCAACTCTTCATGTACGCTTTTCATAAAGCGGTGAAAGTGGGTGCGCAGCTTGTCATCAAACGGCAGTGCATCAAAGAAAGTATCCACCAGATAGGTCTTGCCACGCCCCACTCCGCCCCAGAAATACAGCCCCCGGACCGGTGCCACCGTCTCTTTGCGTCCCAGCATCCGCGCCAGCGCACTTTTCTTCTGCGGTGGCTCCACTCTCAACAGATCGTCATACAACCGCTGCAGGTGACGTACCGCATTTTCCTGGGCGGCATCACGAAAGAAGTCGGGACGTTGCAAATCCTGCTGGTAGCGTTCGAGAGGGGTCATCTGTATGTTCTTGAGCAAAAATCAGGGGCAGTCACTTTAACCAGCTGACTTTTATTTGGCAACCGCAGCCGCTTGCTGTGCGCGCCCGCAGCTGCGAACTCATTTCGCAGCCAACCCGCCATAGTGTGCATTGACGCGTGCGAATGAGTTCGCATCCACATCACGGACCGGCCTACCCGGCCCTGCGCAATAACTCTAGGCCGATCATCGCGACAGCAGCCCGGCCACGCCGGGCCACACCCTCCTCCAAAGGCCGGGGTATATCAGCGTGCCGGGGGAGTCCTGCGCAAAGCATCAGCGCCATGGCCGCAGGCTGTGGCAGCGTCAGCTTTGCGCGGGACTCGCACGGCACGCGACACCACAGGCAAACAAAAAACTCTTATCCTGCCCGCCGCAACAACCACAAGCCAATCACCGCACAAATCGCCGCCGGCACCAGCACCGCCAGCAGCGGCGCAAAACCGAACACCAGGCTGGCCGGCCCGAGCAGGTCCTGCACAATGCGAAAGACAAATCCGACCACCACGCCGGTGAACAGCCGTTGCCCCAGCGTCACCGAACGCAGCGGTCCGAAAATAAAGGAAATCGCCATCAACACCAGCACGCCGGTGACCACCGGCTGCAACAGCTTTTCCCAGAACGCCAGCCAGTAGCGTCCGGCGTTCAGGCCCTGTCCGGCCAGATAACGGCCATAACTCCAGAGCCCGGAAATCGGCAATGCATCCGGCTCCATCACCACGGTATTGAGCAGCTCCGGCGTCAGGGCGATATCCCAGCGTTCTTCTTTCAGCTGCTCGGTTTCACTGTGGCGTTCATGCAAACGGGTGGCCACCACCTGCTGCAATTGCCACTGGCCTTCTTCGATGAAAGTGGCCCGCCGGGCAAAGCTGGAGCGCAGCAAACGGCGCTGATCGTCAAACTCGTAACGGGTCACGCCAATCAGCCGGCCATCGGGCTGCACCGAGTTGATGTGGATGTACTCCTGACCCTGGCGGTGCCACATGCCGTGCCTTGAGCTTTGCGTCTTGCCCTCGGCCTGCACCAGCGAACGGCGCGCCTGCGCCTGTACTTCGGTCCAGGGTGCCACATATTCGGCGATCACCAGTCCCAGCGCCATCAACAGCAACAGCGGCTTCATCACTGCCCAGACAATCCGTGCCAGCGATACACCAGCCGCCCGCATCACGGTCAGCTCGCTGCTGCTGGCCAGGCTGCCCAGCCCGACCAGACAGCCAATCAGCGCCGACATCGGCAGCACGTCATAGAGCCGGCGCGGTGTGGTCAGACCGACATAAACCAGCGCTTCTTTCAGGGTATAACCGCCTTCCAGATCACCCAGCTGGTCAATAAAGGCAAACAGCACGGCCAGCCCGGTAATCACCAGCAGCACCGCCACAATCGAGCCCAGCACCGTGGTACCTATATAGAGGTCCAGTTTACGCATGCTGCACCTCCTGCTTGCCGGCACGCATACGGTTCAGACGGCGGCGCAGGCTGTCCCAGTACAACAGGGCAAGGCCAATCAGCAAAAACAGGCCATGCACCGGCCACATGCCAAGCGCAGACGGCATGCGGCCCTTGTCCAGCGCATCACGGCTGGCAATCAGCAAGCCAAGGTAGGCCATGTAAAGGAATATCGCCGGCAGCAACTTGAGGAAACGGCCCTGACGCGGGTTCACCCGTGACAGCGGCACGGCCAGCAGCGTCACCACAAACGCCAGCACCGGGATCGACAGGCGCCAGTGCAGTTCGGTATGCATTTTTTGTTGATTGCTGGCCATCAGCTCGCGGGTGCGCATGCTTTCGCGGTCGCTGGCCGACAGGGCCACCGAAGGCTTGGGCAGCAGTACCGCATAGGTATCGTATTTGATCATGCGGTAATCGGCTGCGCCCGGGCTGCCATCGTAGCGGTAGCCGTGTTCCAGGATCAAGTAGCGGCTGCCATCCTCGAGCACCTGCTGATGCCCGGAGGGTGCGGTCAGAATGGTAATCTTGTTGTCCTTGCCGCGGGTGTTGCTGCCAATATCGCTGATGAACACGCCCTGTAGTTGTTCGCGGCCGTTGACCAGTTCTTCGGCATAGGTGACCCGCACACCATCCTTCATCGACTGGAAGCGGCCGGGTACCAGGGTATCAAACTCGGTCAGCGCATCCTGTTCCTGCAGGATGCTGGCCACGCCACGCACGCCCATCGGTGTCAGGGAAAAGCTCAGCACGGCTGAAATGACCGCAATCAACGCAGCCGGCACCAGCGTATACCCCAGCAGCCGGGTCGGGCTCATGCCGGTGGCGGTCAGCACCGTCATTTCACTTTCCAGATACAGCCGGCCATAGGCCAGCAAAATGCCCAGAAACAGCCCCAGTGGCAGGATCAGCTGCAAAAAGCCGGGGATGCGGTAGCCCATGATCAGAAACAGCACGCCCGGGTCCAGCAGTCCCTGGGCAGCCTGGGCCAGGTACTTGATAAAGCGGCCACTCATGATGATGACCAGCAACACCGTACTGACCGCACTCAGGGTCAGGAAGATTTCTCTGGCCAGGTAACGAAAAACAATCAAGGAATCCACTCCGTGTGCAGCAGGCAGGGATGCATTAATGGACGACAGCCTGCTATTATCCAGCATCTAGCATCCTTTGTCTTGAGGAAGATTGACCATGCATTTCTCCGTAACCCTGGAATCCGTACAGCAGCTCAAAACCGGCACACTGGTGCTGGGCATTGGCGAAGACCTGGCTCTCAGCCCGGCCGGCCAACAGCTCGACCGGGCCAGCGAAGGTGCCCTGGCACGCCTGCTGGACAGCGGTGACATCCAGGGCAAGGCCGGCCAGACCCTGCTAATACAGGGCCTGCCCGGCGTGACTGCGCAACGCATCCTGCTGGTGGGTCTGGGCAAGGAAAAACAACTCGCCGACCGCCACCTGCGCCGCGTGATGAACGCAGTACTCGGTCAGCTCAAGCCGCTCAACAGCGGGCAGGCCACCCTGCTGCTGGACAGTTTTACGGTACAAGGGCGCACCAGCGCCAGCACCGCCGCCCTCGCCTGCGAAACCCTGGCCAGCGGCCTGTACAGTTTTGACCAGTTCAAGAGCGAGAAAGCCGAGCCGGCCAAACTTGAGCATATCGAACTGCTGACCGACAGCGAAAACGAAGCTGCCGTGCGCCAGGCCAGCAGCGAAGCACTGGCCATTGTTGCCGGCATGCAGGTCACCCGCGACCTGGGCAACCTGCCGCCCAATATCTGTCACCCACGCTACCTGGCCGAGCGCGCACAGCAAATGGCTGCCGACAACAAGCAGCTGGTGGTCGAGGTACTGGAAGAAGAGCAGCTGCGCGAGCTTGGCGCCGGCGCCCTGCTGGCCGTGGCCCGTGGCAGCGAGCAGCCGCCACGCATGATTGTGCTCAACTACCGCGGCGCTGATGCAGAACAGCAACCCCATGTACTGGTGGGCAAGGGCATTACCTTTGATACCGGCGGCATCAGCCTGAAGCCCGGCGCCGGCATGGACGAAATGAAATACGACATGTGCGGTGCCGCCACCGTACTGGGCGTAATGACCGCTGCCCTGCAGCTGAAGCTGCCAATCAACCTGATTGGCGTGCTGACCTGCGCTGAAAACATGCCCAGCGGCGGTGCCAGCCGTCCCGGCGACATTGTTACCAGCATGAGCGGCCAGACCATCGAAATCCTCAACACCGACGCTGAAGGCCGGCTGGTGCTCTGCGATGCCCTGACCTACGTCAAGCGCTTCAATCCCAAATCCGTGGTCAATATCGCCACCCTGACCGGCGCCTGCATTGTCGCCCTGGGTGACAAGACCAGCGGCCTGATGGGCAACAACGACGAACTGATCGGCCAGCTGCTGGCGGCCGGCAAACGGGCCGGTGATGTTGCCTGGCAACTGCCGCTGTTTGACGACTATCAGGAGCAGCTGGACAGTCCCTTTGCCGACATGGCCAACATTGGTGGTCCCAAGGCCGGCACCATTACTGCCGGCTGTTTCCTGTCGCGCTTCACCAAGGACTACGCCTGGGCGCACCTGGACATTGCCGGCACCGCCTGGATCAGCGGCGGCAAGGAAAAAGGCGCCACCGGCCGCCCGGTTCCCCTGCTGACCCGTTTCCTGCTGGATCAGGCCGGTGCGCGTTGATTTTTATGTAAGCCCCGACGACCAGCCACAGGCGCGCCTGACGCTCGCCTGCCGGCTGGTACGCCGCGCCTGGCAGGCCGGCCTGCCGGTGTTCGTACTGTGCAGCGACGAGCAGCAGCTGGCCGCCATGGACGATCTGCTCTGGCATGTGCGGCCGCAGTTTTTCATGCCGCACAGCCGTTTTGACGACAACCCGGCTGCGCCCATCGTGCTGGGTGTCGATTGCTGGCCAACGCAGGACAACAGCGTGCTGATCAACCTGTGCATGCAGCCCGTGCCGCAGTTTGCCCAGCTCAACCGCGTGCTGGAACTGGTCTGCCAGACTCCCGAGCTGCTGCAACAAAGCAGGACCAACTTCATGCACTACCGCACACTGGGCCTGCAACCCCAGCGTGTTGAACTCTGAGGCGCGCCATGGAATCCAACGACCGCACACGCCCCACAGACCTGCTGGCCGAACTGAGCCGCCTGCACGATCTGCTGTCCGAGCCGCTTGCCGACGACCACAGCGCCATTCCCCTGCTGGAAGACGTGATTGACGTTCCCGCCCCGCCGACGGAAGGCAGCAGCCTTGAGCATCTGCGCCCACTTCTGATGCAAAGCGCCGGGCACCTGCTGCAGGAGGTGGTCCGCGACTTTGCCCCGCAAATCACTGCCGAGCTGGAAAAACGCCTGCACCAACACCTTGAGCAGCTGATCCGCGAGCAGGAACAGCTGCGTCTGGCGACGGATACCGATGAAGGCGGCGACAACCCGCTCCTGCCATAGCCCCCTGCTGACAAGCCTGCTAAAATTGCGCCTTTCTGTTTTTCTGACGGCAAGGTTCCCGCATGAGCACACAAAAAACCTCCCTGAGCTACAAAGACGCTGGTGTTGATATCGACGCTGGTGAGGCCCTGGTCCAGCGCATCAAGCACGTGGCCAGGCGTACTGCGCGCCCCGAAGTGCTGGGCGGCCTGGGCGGTTTTGGTGCCCTGTGTGAAATCCCTGCCGGCTACAGGCAGCCGGTGCTGGTCTCCGGCACTGACGGTGTGGGCACCAAGCTGCGTCTGGCCATCGACCTGAACCGCCACGACAAGATCGGCATCGACCTGGTGGCCATGTGCGTCAATGACCTGGTGGTGTGCGGTGCCGAGCCGCTGTTTTTCCTCGACTATTACGCCACCGGCAAGCTGGATGTGGATGTAGCGGCCGATGTGGTCACCGGCATTGGCGAAGGCTGCGAACAGGCCGGTTGTGCCCTGGTCGGTGGTGAAACCGCCGAGATGCCCGGCATGTACGAAGGCGAAGATTACGACCTGGCCGGTTTCTGCGTGGGCGTCGTGGAAAAAGCCGACATCATCGACGGCAGCAAGGTGGCTGCCGGTGACGTGCTGGTGG
>CAYMXO010000084.1:0-7027 GCA_964394445.1 uncultured Thiopseudomonas sp. | reverse complement strand
ACGACTACACGCAGGGTGACAAAATCGGCAGCGTACGATACATGTGGCCGGCACCTATGACGATTACTCGTTTATTAGCCAACTTGACTTCTGCATTACCTGAACAGAATATAACGCTATCCGTTATAAAAGGTACGCATGATGAATCCTTGTCTTGAGCTCGTTACAGCCATGGTACAAGCCAAAAAAGACGGCCATCTGGGTGTTTTCTCGGTTAACGAACTGGCTTTCCTGCTACGAAGGCCTGTTGACCAGGCTTTTCGGCAACTGCTGTCAAGGTGTTTGAACAGCACGCCGATCGAACGGGTTACCCGAGGTTTCTACGCATGCTCGCTTGCCCGCCCCGACCACGCATACCGCTTGGAACGCCTGGCAATGCGGCTTAGAGCCAATGCCTTCAATTATGTCAGCCTGGAAACCGAGTTAAGCCGGCTGGGCCTTATTTCACAGGCAACCATCGACTATCTGACAGTAATGACCACAGGGCGCAGCGGCATTCACAAAACCACGCTGGGTACCATAGAGTTCACCCACACAAGCAAAGACATACAACAAATCAGGGAACAGCTGTATTACGACACCGATGCCGGTATTTTCCGCGCCACACCCGAACTGGCATTACGAGACCTGCGCCGTGTAGGCCGAAATCTGGATATGGTCGATCAGGAGTTTCAAGATGCTTGCTGAACTGTCACAAAAAGCCATCATGGCAAACCCTGAACTGACAGGGATGGCTGCTGTTGTCGAGAAAGAAATTCTGCACCTGGATATTTTATCTCTGCTGGGTGCTGAAGGTTACCTGGAGCAACTGACCTTCATGGGTGGAACGGCGCTGCGACTCTGCTACAACTCATCCCGACTGTCAGAAGATCTGGACTTCACGGGTGGATGCCATTTTTCACCCGGAGATTTTGCCGGACTGGCCGAACGACTGGAAACCTTCTTACAAAACAAGTACCAGGTGCCGGTTGTAGCTACTGAACCCAAGCTGGACAAAGGCGACACATCCACCTGGAAAGTCACTTTACAGACCCGTGGCAAACGGCGGGATCTTCCTGGGCAGCGACTCCACATCGACATCTGCGCCTATGACTCGCTTCAACCTACAGTCAGGCCGGTGCGCAGCCATTACGGTATTGAGTCGGCGTTCGCTTCTTTGCCAATTCCGGTACAAACCCGTGAGGAAATACTGGCAGACAAAATGCTGGCCCTGATACTCAGAGGCAACCGGATAAAACCTCGTGACCTGTGGGATATCGCCTGGTTACGCCAGGAAAATGTGCAACGCTCCCCCGAAATGGTAAGGGCCAAGCTGGATATGAGGGATATCAGCCTCGCCGACTACCGCACAGAGCTTGCCAGAAAATTAGCTTGGCTAACCCCGGATAACGAAACTGTGCGCCAGGACTTTACGCACGAAATGAGTCGTTTTTTACCGGCCAGCATTCGTAACACTTCAATTGATCATCCCGAGTTCTGGAATTATCTATGCGAGACAGTTGTGCAGGAGTGTAACCACCTGGATGCCGCACTATCTGGCCGCATACAAAGCAAGCCAGAACATGGATTTCGCATGTAGTTGAGCGTCTTGCAGAATGTATCAGCTCAATACATCACAGCCAGCCACAGCAAAAACCTCTGCAGGGCGCCGGACAAGACCGGAGTCAGGCCTTGGCGGACAGCTTTGAGCTTGCTCAAAGTGGCGGCCTCAGCCTGACGGAGCGTCTTGTCCGGCGCCCAAGCACAAGGCACAAGGCACAAGGCACACAATCATCAGCCCAATACAGAAACATCCGCCACGCTGAGGAACAAGCCACGCAACTGCGCCAGCAGGGCATGACGGTTGGCACGCACCGCGCTGTCATCAGCATTCACCATGACATCATCAAAGAACGCATCGACCGGCTGTTGCAGCTGCGCCAGGCGAGTCAGGATACCGGTGTAGTCATGGGCAGCAGCCAGCGGTGCCACATCCTGCTGTGCCTGCTGCAACGCAGCAAACAGAGCCTTTTCGGCGGCTTCAGCCAGCAACGGCTCCTGCACCTCGCCACCCTCGGCATCGCCCAGAATGTTGGACACACGCTTGTTGGCAGCGGCCAGGGCTTCGGCTTCAGCCAGGCTGCGGAAGTGCTGTACCGCCTGCACACGCTGGTCAAAATCCAGCGGCGAGTCGGGATGCACGGCACGCACAGCCAGATACACGCTGACCTCGACACCGGCATCTTCATAGCGGGCACGCAGACGGTCGTAGATAAACTCCTGCACCTGCTCCAGCAGGCCATCGGCCTTGATGCGGCTACCGTACAGCCCGATGCTGGCTTGCAGCAATTCGCTCAGCGACAGCTCCAGCTCTTTCTCGATCAGGATACGCAGCACACCCAGCGCAGCGCGGCGCAGCGCATAGGGGTCACGGCTGCCGGTCGGCAGCATGCCGATACCGAAGATGCCGACCAGGGTATCAATTTTGTCGGCCACAGCCACCGCCGCACCGGTTTTGCTGGCGGGCAGCCCGGCACCGGCACCCCGGGGCATGTATTGCTCGTTCAGGGCCGGGGCAATATCGCCCGGCTCGTTGTTGGCACGGGCATAGTAGTAGCCGGCAATACCCTGCATTTCCGGGTACTCACCGACCATTTCAGTGGCCAGGTCGCACTTGGACAGGATGCCGGCACGGGCGGCATGTTCGGCGTTGCTGCCGATTTTTTCCGCCACCAGCGCCGCCAGCTTTGCAACACGCTCGGCTTTTTCGTACACGGTGCCCAGATCGGCCTGGAACACCACGCTTTTCAGGCGTTCGTTGAAGCTGTCCAGCGGCTGTTTCAGGTCTTGCAGGTAAAAGAACTCGGCATCGGTCAGGCGTGGGCGGATCACTTTTTCGTTACCTGACACCACCTGGGCCGGATCACGGCTTTCCAGGTTGGCCACGGTAATAAAGCGTGGCAGCAGCTTGCCGCTGGCATCCAGCAGACAGAAATAGCGCTGGTCATCCTGCATGGTGATGATCAGGGCTTCCTGTGGCACCTGCAAAAAATGCTCTTCAAAGGAGCACACCAGCGGTACCGGCCATTCAACCAGTGCAGTGACCTCATCCAGCAAGGCGGCAGGCATGATGGCCTTGCCCTGTTCGGCGGCGGCCAGTTCCTGCACCCGCTGCTCGATCAGGGTGCGGCGCTCGTTAAAATCGGTCAGCACATAGGCCGCACGCAACGCTTCAACATAGTCAGCCGGTTTGGCAATGCTGACGTTTTCATTGTGATGGAAGCGGTGGCCACGGGACAGGCGTCCGGCCTGCTGGCTCAGAATGGTGCAGTCCACCACCTCTTCGCCCAGCAGCATAACCAGCCACTGGGTCGGGCGGACAAACTCCTCACGGCGCGCACCCCAGCGCATGCGCTTGGGAATCGGCAGCTTGTCCAGCGACTGCTCAACAATACCCGGCAGCAGGGCACTGCTGTCCTGACCGGCAATGGTCTGGGTAAAGCTCAGCTTGGCCCCGCTGCGGTCCAGCTGGTCCACCTCGACACCGCAGCGACGGGCAAAGCCCAGTGCAGCCTGGGTCGGCTGGCCGTCGGTGGCAAAAGCGGCCTGCACCGGCGGGCCATCCATACGCTGCTGGCGGTCAGCCTGACGTACCGCCAGCTGTTCAACCTGTACGGCCAGGCGGCGTGGTGCCGCATAGCTGTGCACCTTGCCGTGGCTCAGGCCGGCCGCTTTCAGGCCGGCGACAATGCCGCCGGTAAAGGCTTGTGACAGGGTTTTCAGCGCCTTGGGTGGCAGCTCTTCGGTACCCAGCTCGACCAGAAAATCCTGTGTGCTCATTGTTCTGCCTCCAGCTTGGCCAGTACTTCGTCGCGCAGGTGCTCCGGCGCCATGGGGAAGCCCAGCTTGGCACGGGCCTGCAGGTAGCTCTGGGCCACGGCACGGGCCAGTTCACGCACACGCAAAATGTAACGCTGACGCTCGGTCACGGAAATAGCACGACGGGCATCCAGCAGGTTGAAGGTGTGCGATGCCTTGAGCACCATTTCGTAGGTGGGCAGCGGCAGGTTCAGCCCGATCAGGCGGTTGGCTTCGCTTTCGTAAAAATCAAACAGCTCGAACAGTTTTTCCACATTGGCGTGTTCGAAGTTGTAGGTGGACTGCTCCACTTCGTTCTGGTGGAACACGTCGCCGTAGGTCACCACGCCGAAGGGGCCGTCGGTCCAGACCAGGTCATACACCGAGTCCACGCCCTGCAGATACATGGCCAGACGCTCCAGGCCATAGGTGATTTCACCGGTGACCGGATAACACTCAACACCGCCCACCTGCTGGAAGTAGGTGAACTGGGTGACTTCCATGCCGTTGAGCCAGACTTCCCAGCCCAGACCCCAGGCGCCCAGCGTAGGCGATTCCCAGTTGTCTTCGACAAAACGGATGTCATGCACCAGCGGATCGACGCCAATGCGGCGCAGCGAGTCCAGATACAGCTCCTGGATGTTGTCGGGGTTGGGCTTGAGCACTACCTGAAACTGGTAATAGTGTTGCAGGCGGTTGGGGTTGTCGCCATACCGGCCATCGGTCGGACGGCGTGACGGCTGCACATAGGCCGAGTTCCAGGTTTCCGGGCCGATGGCCCGCAGGAAGGTGGCGGTGTGAAAGGTGCCTGCACCCATTTCCATGTCGTAGGGTTGCAGCACCACACAGCCCTGCTCGGCCCAGAAGCTCTGCAAGGCAAGGATCAGGTCCTGAAAGGTGCGCGGGGCGGAATTGCTCTGGCTCACTGTGGTTATCCGTTGGTTAGAAAGGGCAGAAACGCACGAGTATAGCGTATTTACGGCTCTAACCGAAGACAGTCACATCGTTATGGAAGTATCCCGGGAAGGGCAGTCCGGATCAGCGCCAGCCCCACCCTGCCAGAGCGTGCGACTGCCTTCTGCGGGCCGGGTTGCCGTCCGGCATATCGCTCCGAAGAACGGGCTGCAGCGCAGACTCGTTATGCCTGTATCAGGCCGGTTATTCTTCTTTTTTCTTCAGCTTGGGATTGGGAAAAAACTGCATGGCCTTGGCTTTTTTGACCGGTTTAGGGCGGTCACCGGTCACCCGGGTTGGCAACTCCAGAGGGATCGAGTTGCCGTCTGCATTGAGCTTGTCGGCAAAGCCGCATTCAACGCAGTCACGGTATTGCTCGCCATCCTGTTGCCACATGCGGATGGTATCCATGGCCTCACAGGCGGGGCAAACCGCTCCGGCGATAAACTGTTTTTTGATGGCAGGTTGTTCGGTTGTCATGGGTCGGGTTCCCGGGTTTGTGGGTTCTAAAATCGGTCGTGAATCTGGGCAGTGCAGGAGCTACTGCAAGAGCCATTGCAGGAGCCACTTCAGTGGCGAACGGTGCCATGAACAAGCGCTGGTTGCCACTAGAAGTGGCTCCTGCAGTCATTGGGCTAAAGCGGATCCCGTGAGTGGTTATGCGGCCAGGCCGCTATGGCGCAGCAGGGCATCAATCTGTGGTTCACGGCCACGGAATTCGACAAACAGCTGCAGCGGCTCGTAGGCACCGCCGTTGGCCAGGATGCTGTCACGGAAGGCACGGCCGGTTTGCGGGTTCAGCACGCCCTCTTCCTCAAAGCGCGAGAAAGCATCCGCCGACAGCACTTCAGCCCACTTGTAGCTGTAATAACCGGCAGCGTAACCGCCGGCAAAGATATGGCCAAAGCTGTTCGGGAAACGGTTCCACGCTGGTGGTGTCATGACTGCCACGCGCTTGCGCACATCATCCAGTACCTGCTGCACGCTTCGGCCCTGCCCCTGGCTGCCGTGCAGCTCGAAGTCGAACAGGGAAAATTCCAGCTGGCGCACCATCATCATGCCGGACTGGAAGTTGCGGGCGGCCAACATGCGCTCCAGCATCTCGGCGGGCAAAGGCGCACCGGTTTGCCAGTGACCGGCAATCAGCTCGAGCCCTTCCGGCTCCCAACACCAGTTTTCCATAAACTGGCTGGGCAACTCGACCGCATCCCAGGCCACGCCATTGATGCCGGACACGCCCAGCTGTTCAACGCGGGTCAGCATGTGATGCAGACCATGGCCAAACTCGTGGAACAAGGTCGTGACTTCATCGTGGGTCAGCAGGGCCGGCTTGTCGCCAATCGCCGGAGTAAAGTTGCACACCAGATAAGCCACCGGCAACACCAGCTCACCCTTGCCATTGCGGAACTGGTCACGGGCACCATCCATCCAGGCGCCGCCACGCTTGTTGCTGCGGGCATACAGGTCAAAATAAAAGCGACCTATGATCTGGCCATTTTCCCGAATGCTGAACAAACGCACATCGGGGTGCCAGCGCTCAAAATTATGCTCTTCGCTGATTTCGATGCCGAACAGCCGCTGCACAATCTGGAACAGGCCACCCAGTACCCGATCCACCGGGAAATACTGGCGCACTTCTTCCTCGCTAATGCTGTAACGCTGCTCGCGCAGTTTCTCGCTGAAGTAACCCACATCCCAGCTTTGCAGGTCGGCACAGCCCTGTTCACTGGCAAAGGCTTGCAGCTCGGCCAGGTCTTTTCCGGCATAGGGTTTGCTGCGCACGGCCAGATCATTGAGAAAATCCAGTACCTGCTGCGGGCTTTGCGCCATTTTGGTGGCCAGCGACAGCTCGTTGTAGTGGGCAAAGCCCAGCAGATCGGCCAGCTCCTGGCGTAGCTCCAGGGTGCGCTGCATCACCGGCGTATTGTCAAACTCGCCCGCATTCGGGCCTTGCTCGGAAGCACGGGTGCTATAGGCGGTGTAGACCTCTTCACGCAGTGCGCGGTCGTCGGCGTAGGTCATGATGGCGTAGTAGCTGGGAAATTCCAGCGTCACCAGCCAGCCGTCCAGCTCTTTCTCAGCCGCCGCTTGCGCCAGCTGGCCCAGTGCGGATTCGGGCAGGCCGGCCAGGGCCGTTTCATCGGTAATGTGCTTGGTCCAGGCCTGGGTTGCATCCAGCAGCTGGTTGGAGAACCTGCTGGACAGCTCGGACAGCTCTTTCTGGATCTCGCCGTAA
>CAYMXO010000083.1:0-7029 GCA_964394445.1 uncultured Thiopseudomonas sp. | reverse complement strand
GCCAAACAGGTAGAAGCCATGACCGAAGCGGCCAAAGAAGATTTGCAAGAAGTAGACAGCGCGGCTCAATCCAGTGGCGAGCCAGGCGAGCTGGACAAGGATCCGCTCAGCGAAGAGATCAACTTCGACGCCTTTGCCGCAGTGGACCTGCGCATCGCGCTGATCGAAAAAGCCGAGTTTGTCGAAGGTGCTGACAAACTGCTGCGCCTGACCCTGAATCTGGGCAGCGGCGTAACCCGCAACGTGTTTTCCGGTATCAAGAGCGCCTACCCCGAGCCGGAAAAACTCGAAGGCCGCCTGACCGCCTATGTGGCCAACCTGGCACCGCGCAAGATGAAGTTTGGTGTGTCAGAAGGCATGGTACTGGCGGCTGGTCCTGGCGGCAAGGACATCTTCCTGCTAAGCCCGGATAGCGGTGCAGTGCCGGGGCAACGGATCAGCTGATCCTGCCAGGCACGCCGTGTCCTGGCCCGGCGTACAGCATGCCTCTGATTCCCGGCTTACAGGTGGAACACTGCGCAAAACAAGGATATGCAAGACACGCATCCTGTCTTCAACAACCCGGGGAACAACAAGGGATCCGGCCATGGTGTCCAGACACATTCGACCTCTACTGACCGGATTGCTGCTTTTATGCGCCCTGCCCAGCGCACAGGCGGCCGAATCCTATGGCTACCCGCTGGCCAACCCTTTCGAGGCCACCATTGCCGGCACTCCGGGGCAGCTAATGCCACAGTTGCCGGCCAGCCGGGACATCAGGCAAAAAGACTACAGTTTCAGCCTTCGCCCCGAGCGTGAGCACGGCTTGCCGGCCAATTTCTGGGCCGTCAAGCGTTTCCAGTACCGGCTGGCCAGGCAAAAACACGAGGCGCCGCTGATTTTCATCATCGCCGGCACCGGCGCAGCCTACGACGCCACCAGCATGGAGCAGCTGAAAAAACTGTTCTATGGCGCCGGCTTTCACGTTGTACAACTGTCTTCGCCAACCAGTTATGATTTCATGGTGTCGGCGTCAAAGTACGCCACGCCCGGCTACTCGCCACGCGATGCGGCCGAGCTTTACGCCATCATGCAAAAAATCCGCCAGCGCCATACCGGCCTGCCGGTCAGCAGCTGGCACCTGACCGGCTACAGTCTGGGCGCACTGCAGGCGGCCTTTGTCAGTGAGCTCGACAGCCGCAAGCAGGCCATAGGTTTTCGGCGCACCCTGTTGATCAACCCGCCGGTCAACCTGCTCACCTCGGTCAGCAATCTTGACCGCATGGCCCGGGTCGATCTGGGCGAGGTACAGGCCGGGGATTCCTTCTACCAGTCACTGTTTGACCGGCTGGCCCGTTTTTTTGAGCGCAAGGGCCGTTTCGACCTCAACGAGGCCATACTGTTCGAGTTCCAGCAGTCCCGCGAGCGGCTCAACAACGAACAACTGGCCATGCTGATTGCCAGCGCATTCCGCTTTGCCGCCGCCGACATCGGCTTTGTTTCCGACCTGATCAACCGCCGCGGGCTGATTGTCCGGCCCGGCCAGCGCATCAGCGACGGCACTAGCCTGACGCCGTTTTTCGAGCTGGCACTGCTGTGTGACTTCAACTGCTACCTGCGTGACCAGCTGCTGCCCTTCTGGCGCGAACGCTATCAGCCCGAAGGCAGCCTCGAACAGCTGGTGCATGACACCAGCCTGTACGCACTGGAAAACCATCTGCGCAGCACAAAACAACTGGCCGTCATGCACAACGCCGACGACATCATCCTTGGCGAGGGTGATCTGGAATACCTCGACAACGTGTTCGGCTCCCGATTGATGCTGTACCCGCGCGGCGGTCACCTGGGCAACATGCTGTTTGTGCAAAATGCTGCCGATATTCTGGAGTTCTTCCATGCCGACAACCGTTAAGTGGCTACTGGCCGGTTTGTTGCTGACACTAACAGCGCAGGCCAGTGCGCAGCCGGACTATCCGTTTGTCCAGCCGCTGCAACAGCTGAAATACAGTGAGAGTCTGGAGCAATACCAGTTTGAGCGCGCCACCCTGGATGCCTTGCAGGTCAGCGATCCGCTGGAACCCTTCAACCGGCGCATCTACCACTTCAATTACAGGTTTGACCAGTATGTTTTTTTGCCTACGGTACGGGTCTACCGCAAAGCGGTACCCCGGCCACTGCGCAAGGGGGTGAGCAACGTCTACGCCAACCTGAAAGAAGTACCCACCATTGCCAACAGCCTGCTCCAGCTAAAGGGCAAGCGCGCCATGCACAGTACCGCCCGCCTGCTGTTTAACAGTATTTTCGGTGTGGGCGGGCTGTGGGATGTTGCGAGCACGATGGGGCTGGAACCGGTGCGGGAGGACTTTGGCCAGACTCTGGGCTACTACGGTGTCCAGCCCGGCCCCTACCTGATGCTACCTTTTCTGGGTCCTTCCAGTGTGCGTGATACAGGCGGGATAGCCAGTGATTTCCTGCTGGCAAAAGACATCAACTGGCTCGACTATGCAAACACCAGTCAGCGCTATCCGGAGCTCCATGTTCTTGAGGTGGTTGATACCCGCTACATCACCGAACTGGAATACGGGCAGCTCAATTCACCTTTCGAGTACGAAAAAATCCGCTACATCTACACCAAGGCACGCGAGCTGCAAATTCTCGACTAAACGGACACCTACACCAGCAGTCCGGCGCCAGCAGAACAACATTGCGTCATTCTGATGGCCATGCCGTTTGTGGCAGAGGTTACAATGGCGGCCACCATCAGCTGAGTGACCAACCCCCGCTTCATGCCTGTATACTTGTCAGCCATGCCCGGCTCCTTCGACTTCACTGCAGGATACGGCGGCAAAGACTTTGCGCCGATGTTGTCAAATACCAGCGGCGCTACGGTAGCCGGGAAGACAGCAGGAAAAACCGCTCAGACAGTCGCCAGGCAGAAAATCATGCCATCGCACTCCCCGTATCGCCACATAACTGCTAGCATCGGGGCCCCGGCATACAATGCTGCTACTCCGGACATGAAACCGGACGCCCTGTTGAAGCCTGCTGATACTGCTCTTTGTTAAGTCAAAGTCAAAAATGCAATCAGGTACTGACCGATTGCTGACAACTGCCAGGCTTTCTAAAAGGCAGACCCCGTTTCCTAAAATTGAAATCCATCCAGACTGATCCTGCGAATAAACAGAGTCTGCCGGAGAGACCGATGTTGATTCACGATACCCATAAACCGGAAGCAAGGATTGCATTTCTGGCAAGCCTGACAGGCATTCTGCTTACGCTCGGAGTCACGACCTGGGCTACCACCAGCAGCATCAGCTCCTTTTCCGGCTATCTGCCCCTGCATATCTTGCTGGAAACCCTCTCCAGCATCATCGCATTAATGATTTTCGCCATCATCTGGAGTACCCGTAACGAAAGCCTGTCTTGCAATCTGGTGGTCATTGCACTGAGCTCTCTGGCTGCCGGGGTGCTGGATTTTTCACACATGCTGTCATTCCCCGGCATGCCGGATTATGTGACGCCTGGCGACACCGAAAAAGCCATCATTTTCTGGCTGACAGCCCGCTTTCTTGCAGCTGTCGGCCTGCTCTCCGTCGCCCTGAACAGCTGGCAGCAGCCGATTGTCATCAGACGCTCGCGCATATTGCTGGGACTGACAATCGGCACGTTGCTGATAACCCATGTTTTGGTTCTGTGGTTTCCCCAGTGGCTACCCCGCTTTTTCATACCAGGTAGCGGCGCCACCACCATCAAGGTCGTCACTGACCAGATAATCACTGGTATTTTTCTCGCTGCGGCCCTGGTTTTTTTCCTGCAATTACGCAAGCCTCGTCATTTCAATGTTGCCAGCTTCTTCGCAGCGACCGTTTTACTCGCCCAAGGGCAGTTTTTCTTTAATTTTTACGCCAAATTCAACGATGTCTATGCCCTGGCCGGGCACCTGTGGAAAGTTGCCGGACTATTCTTTCTGTACCGGGCAGTATTTGTCGAAGCAGTCAAAAAGCCTTATCAGCTGTTACACGACTCTCGCAACCAGCTTGATGCAACCCTGGGGGCCATGCCGGACCTGTTGTTCGAAATGGACCTGGCCGGTCACTACCTGCATGTTTTCACTCCGGCGCGGGCTGCCATCGAGTCGCCGACAGCATCACTGACGGGGCGCAGCGTGAGGGATGTCATGCCAGCGGAATCCGCTGACGCCGTATTGCAGGCAATCCATGATGCGAACCGGTATGGCAGATCGCGCAGCAAGGCTTTTGCTCTGCAAACGCAAGGTGGCTCCACTGGCTGGTTTGAAGTTTCCGTTGCCAGACACATGCCGCACAAGGAGCAACCCGTGACATTTCTTGTGGCGTCACGCAACATTACCGACAAATACCTGGCGGAGCAGTCCCTGCGCACTCTGTCGCATGCAATTGAACACAACCCGCTGGCCATGCTGGTACACGACAGCGAATTGAAAATCCGGCAGGCAAACCATGCTTTCACCGTCATGGCCGGTTATACCCAGGATGACATCCTGGAGCGTTCGCCCGTCTTTCTGAGTGCGTCGCCCGCCGGGCATGCGCTGATGCAAAAAATCAGGCAGCAGGTACTGACAGGTAATTCCTGGTCTGGCGAGCTTGAATGCATGCGCAAGGACGGCAAATCCTTCACCGCCCTGATACGCATCTTTCCGTCCCGCAACCAAAACGGCGAAATAACCGGTTTCCTGTCGATGGCGGAAGATATCAGTGAAAAGAAAAACTACGCCGCAATACTGGAGCGGCTTTCCCGGCATGACCAGCTGACCGGCTTGCCCAATCGTGAAATGCTGCAGCTGCACTTCAATCGCCTGACCGTTGATCACAAGTTTCTCGCCGTGCTCTGGCTGGACCTGGATAACTTCAAGGAAGTCAACGATGCACTGGGACATGCCAACGGCGATGCCCTGTTGAAGCAAGCGGGTTACCGCCTGCAAGACAGCCTGCAAGCGCAGGAACTGGTTGCCCGGGTTTCCGGTGACGATTTTGCCTTTCTACTGCCCAGCAGCAACCAGGCCGAAATTGTCATGCGCATCCAGCAACTGCTAAAGGTGCTGGCCCACCCCTTCGAACTGCCTAGCCAGGTTCTGTCCCTGACAGCCTCCATTGGTGTGGCGGTTTATCCCGGTGATGCCGACAATCTGCCCAAGCTGCTGCAAAAAGCTGAAATCAGCAAGTACAAAGCCAAAGCGGCCGGACGCAACAACTATCAGTTTTATGAAGCCAGAATGCAGGAAAAAGCTGCATTGCGCCTTGCCCAAAGCAGCGCACTGAAACATGCAATCTCCAACCATGAGCTAATGATGGTTTTTCAACCACAAGTCTGCCTGGCGGATAACCGCGTGGTGGGCGTCGAGGCTCTGGCACGCTGGAACTCGCGGGACTGGGGACTGATCTCGCCCGAGGACTTCATTCCATTGGCAGAATCTGGCGGCCTGATTCTTTCCATTGGCAACTGGGCGCTGGAAACTGCTGTTTCGCAACTGCGTACCTGGCTGGATTTAGGTCTGCCGGAGCTGACCATGGCAGTCAACATTTCCGCCATCCAGTTTGATCAGAAAGACTTTGTCGAGCAAATTGCCCGGCTGCTGGAAACCAGCGGTATCCCGCCCCACCTGCTGGAACTGGAGTTGACTGAAGCAGTTGCCATGAAAAACCCGCACGCATCCGAGAAGCGGGTGCAAATGCTGCATACGCTGGGTGTCAAGCTATCAATCGATGATTTTGGTACCGGTTACTCGTCCCTCAGTTACCTGAAACGTTTCAAGATTGACAAGCTGAAAATCGACCGCGAGTTCATCCGTGAAATGGATACCAACCCCGATGACCAGGCCATCGTCACCGCAGTCATCCAGATGGCCAGCCAGCTGTCCATTAGCGTACTTGCCGAGGGCGTGGAAACCATAACCCAGGCTCGCCTGTTGAAAGAATACGGTTGCGGCCAGATCCAGGGCTTCTATTTCAGCAAACCCTTATGTGCGCAAGAAATGGAGCACTATCTGCGCGAAAGCATCGGCCTCTCGGCAGTATCGGCTTCAACACTGCCGCACAGGTGACCTGTGCGGCAGAACCCTCGGCAGGACGCAACACCGTGCGTCCCTGCCTAACTGATATCGATCAGACGCTGGCGCAGTGCAGCCACCTGGTCGCGCAGACTGGCGGCAGCCTCAAACTCCAGATCGCGGGCATGTTTGAACATCTGCTCTTCCAGCTTGCCAATTTCCCTGGTGATGTCTTTGGCCGAACGCAACTGGCTGTAGTCGCCCGGTCCCTCGGCGGCACGGGCCTGGGCCTTGCGTTTGTTGCTGCGCGAGCCGGGCACGGTGGCACCTTCCAGAATGTCCTTGATGTCTTTTTTCACGCCGCGTGGCGTAATGCCGTGTTCTTCGTTAAAGGCTATTTGCTTGGCGCGGCGGCGCTCGGTTTCGTCAATCGCGCGCTGCATTGAGCCGGTAATACGGTCGGCATAGAGAATCGCCTTGCCGTTGAGGTTGCGAGCGGCACGGCCAATGGTCTGGATCAGCGAGCGTTCCGAGCGCAAAAAACCCTCCTTGTCGGCATCGAGAATCGCCACCAGCGACACTTCCGGCATATCCAGCCCTTCGCGCAGCAGGTTGATGCCGACCAGCACGTCAAACACGCCCATGCGCAGGTCACGGATGATCTCCACCCGCTCCACGGTGTCGATATCCGAGTGCAGATAGCGTACGCGCACACCGTGTTCACCCAGGTATTCACTGAGGTCTTCCGCCATGCGCTTGGTCAG
The DNA here is from genome assembly GCA_964394445.1 of uncultured Thiopseudomonas sp. Taxonomy (GTDB): domain Bacteria; phylum Pseudomonadota; class Gammaproteobacteria; order Pseudomonadales; family Pseudomonadaceae; genus Thiopseudomonas. The sequence continues at coordinate 261 of CAYMXO010000083.1, read as the reverse complement.
GGTCGTTACCAGCACCCGCTCTTCAACAGCCACCCGCGCGCGGATTTGTGACAACAGGTCGTCGACCTGGGTCAGCGCCGGGCGGATTTCCAGTTCGGGATCGACCAGCCCGGTCGGGCGCACCACCTGTTCGACAATTTGCCCGGCGTGCCCGGCCTCGTAAGGCCCGGGCGTGGCAGAAACAAAGATCGCCTGCGGGCTGGCCGCTTCCCACTCGTCAAAGCGCATGGGCCGGTTGTCCAGCGCCGACGGCAGGCGGAA
>CAYMXO010000082.1:0-7121 GCA_964394445.1 uncultured Thiopseudomonas sp. | reverse complement strand
CCGCACAAGATGAGCATGGACGGTGCCGACGGGCTGGAGGAGGAACGCCGGCTGGCCTATGTCGGCATCACCCGTGCCATGCAGCAACTGTACCTGACCTGCGCCGAAGTACGCTGGCTGCACGGCAGCGAAAGCAGCAGCCCGCAATCACGCTTTGTGCGCGAAATTCCGCCGGAGCTGGTGCAGTCGGTGCGCATGCAAAGCAACAGCAGCCGCAGCCCTGCCTTTGGCAAACCGGTCAGCAACCTGTTCCAGGGCAGCAGCGTGCCGGACACGCCCTTTACCCTGGGCCAGGCCGTGCGCCACCCGGTGTTTGGCGAGGGCGTGATTCTCAATTTCGAAGGCGCCGGCGCCCAGGCCCGGGTGCAGGTGCATTTCGCCAGCGAAGGCAGCAAATGGCTGATGCTGTCGTTTGCCAAACTGGAGGCGGTTTAATTTTGGCTTCGGTGTGGCCGGCAGGGTGAGGCGCTGCGCAAAGCTACGCTGCCAGTCTCGAAGCAAGCTTCGATCCTGTTGCTGATGCTTTGCTCCGGCCTCGCCCTGCCTGACTCAATACCTTGCCGCTGGTGGAGGAAGTGGCCCGGCCAGCGGCAGGCGGACACTCACCAGCAACCCGCCCAGCTCGCTGTCCTGCAACTCAAGCTGGCCATGCAGGGCATTGACGATATCCTGCACAATGGCCAGCCCGAGGCCGTGCCCCGGTGTTTGCTCGTCTGCACGCCGGCCACGCTGCACCAGTTGCCGACGTTGCCCGGGGCCAATACCGGGGCCGTCATCTTCGACAGTCAGCAGCAACTGCCGGGTTGATACCGACAGCCGCAACCGTACCTGCCCGGCAGCCCACTTGCCGGCATTGTCCAGCAGGTTGCCCAGTAATTCGAGTAGGTCATCACGATCAAAGGGCAGGCGCAAGCCGGCTTGCGCCTGGTAGTCGAAGCGCACGTGACTGCCATGTATCTGCTGCAGCAGTTGCAGCAAGGCGGGAATTTCCTCGTCACAGACAAACAGCAGCCCGCCATGCTGTTCGCCCGCCATCCGCGCGCGGCTCAGCTCACGGCCGATACGCTGTTCAATCATCTGCAACTGTTCCTGCAGCAATTGCGCCAACTCGGGCTGTTGCTGCAACTCCGGCCTGGCCAGCAGGCTGTTCAACACCGCAAGGGGTGTTTTCAAGGCATGGCCCAGATTGCCGGCGGCACTGCGCGAGCGTTTCAGCTGCTCGTCAATATGTGCCAGTAGATGATTGACCTGCCTGACCAGAGGCTGCATTTCCTCCGGTACCTGCCCGGTCAGCTGGCGGCGCTGGCCACTTTCCAGCTCCCGCAGCTGTTGTCTGGCCTGCTCCAGCGGTTTCAGCGCCCGACGAATCAACCACCACTGCAACAGGCCGATGACCAGCAATGCCAGTGCGCCCCCGGCCAGCCCCCGTATACGCAGGCGCTGGAAACGCTCCAGCAGCGGCTGATAATCCTCGGCCACGGTCACCAGCACGTCGCTGTCATCCAGCCGGTAACGGGCCTGGTAACTCAGCAACTGCTGCTGGTCCGGACCGGCAAACAGCTGGCCTTGCGCCGGTTGTTGTGACGGCCAGGGAAAATCCCACAGCGAGCGGGAGCGAAACTCCTCATCATTGATGCGGATGATGAAATACTGCCCGGAGAAAGGTTGCAGGTAGCGGGCATCATGGTGGCGCAAATTGACCACCAACTCGTTATCCTCATCCCGAATCAGGGAAAACAACAGACTTTGCGCCTGCTGTTGCAGCTGCTGGCCCGTGTACTGGCGCAGGCTGTGATCCAGCCAGAGCAGGCCGAACTGGACCAGCAGCACGCCGGCCACCAGCAGCATCAGCACCAGCCGTGACAACAGATAGCGGGCAATCGAGCCTTTCATGCCGGCAAGCCGCCAAACAGGTACCCCTGGCCGCGACGGGTTTCAATGCATTCCCGGCCCAGTTTGCGTCGCAGGTGGCTGACATGCACCTCGACCACATTGGAGTCCGGTTCTGTTTCACCGTCATACAGGTGTTCCTGCAAGTGGCTTTTGCTCAGCAACTGCCCGGGATGCAGCATGAAATAGCGCAGCAGGGCAAACTCCGCCGCAGTCAGTTCAACCCGTTGCCCGTCCAGCATGGCACACTGGCAGGCTTCATCCAGAGTGATGCCATGGACATGCAGCTGGCTGCTGTTGCTCTGGCCATGGCTGCGCCGCAACAACGCCTGAATGCGCAACAGCAGTTCTTCGGGATGAAAGGGCTTGCACAGATAGTCATCGGCACCTGCTTTCAGCCCGTCAATGCGCTCGCTCCAGCTGGTGCGGGCGGTCAGGATCAGGACCGGCAGGTCCAGGCCGTCACGACGCCACTGACGCAACACGTCCAGTCCGGACAGTCCCGGCAAGCCCAGATCCAGAATCACCAGGTCATAGGGCTCAACGGCACCCTGAATCAGCGCATCACGGCCATCGGCCAGCCAGTCGGGCGCATACCCCTGCCGCTTGAGGCTGGCACACAGCTCATCGGCAAGGGCCACGTTATCCTCCACCAGTAACAGGCGCATGTTCAGTCCTCGTATATTTTTTGCTTGACCAGCTCACCGCTTTGCGCATCGAAATACAGCTTGTACACCTGACCACTGCGATCCAGCAGCTGCAGCTTGTACAGGTAACGGCCATGCTTGTGCCTGAGCTTCATATCTAGCAAGCGCGCGTCCGGATGGCTGGCAATGGCAGAGTCCAGTAACTGCTGCACGGGCAGGATCTCACCCTGCCGGCTCATGCGCAATGCCTGCTCATGATCCAGATGATGAGCCTGGCTGCTGACTGCAACCAGCAAGCCGATGATGGGAAAGAACCTATGCATCTTGATATCCACAACTGCCTGATCTGCACACAAGCGTATAGCCGCAAGCTGAAGCGAGCCTGAATCGGCCATTCAGCTTGATTTAAGCCGCCGGGCCTATCCTGTAATCAGTAGAAAAAAGGAGCTTCCGATGAAAAAGCTGATTTGGGGTACCGTACTGGTTGCACTAGCTGCCTGGCTGTTGCCGGCGGCTGGCCTGTTCGCCGGCTGGGATATCTGGGCCTGGCGCAAACAACTGATTTACTTCACCGGACTGGCGTCATTTTTGCTGATGACGCTGGTGATGCTGCTGGCGGTCAGGCCACAGTGGCTGGAAAAACCGCTCGGCGGCCTGGACAAGATGTACCGCCTGCACAAGTGGGCCGGCATCTGGTCGGTAGTGCTTGCGCTGCTGCATTACGGCATCAAGCTGGCCAAAGGCCCCATGCTGACGCTGTTCGGCGAGGCCACCGGGGAGCAGCGCATCAGGACCTTTCTGGAAGTTTTCCGCGGCAGCGCCAAGGACCTCGGCGAATGGTCGGTGTGGATCTTTGCCGTGATGATCCTGCTGGCGCTATGGCAGCGCCTGCCCTATCACCTGTGGCGCTACGTGCATAAAGCAATGCCAGTATTTTACCTGATCATCGTTTATCACGGCATTGTGCTGACTCCCGCACAATGGTGGCTGCAACCCGGCGGCGCGCTAATCCTGGCGGCCAGCATCGCAGGCAGCGGGTGTGCCCTCATCTCCCTGACAGGGCGCATTGGCCGCACCAGCACCCACACAGGTCATGTACTCGCCGTGCGCCAGCTGCTGACAGATACGCTTGAAGTAGTGTGCCAGCTGGGCCGCAACTGGCGGCACGCCCCCGGACAATTTGCCTTTGTCACCTTCGACCGGCTGGAGGGCCCGCATCCCTTCACCATAGCCAGCTCGGACTGCAGGGATGGCCAGGTCAGGTTTGCCATCAAGGGACTGGGAAACTACACCGAACAACTGGTCAGTAGCATCCGTGCCGGCCAGCCGGTTACCATCGAAGGCCCTTATGGATGCTTCACCACCCCGCAGCCGGAAGACGGGCAGGAGCAGATCTGGATTGCTGCCGGGATTGGCGTGACACCTTTCATCGCCTGGCTGGAAGGCTTGCAGGACTCGCCCGCAGCAACCCCCGTAGCCAGCCTGTACTATTGCACCAAAAACGAGCAGGAAGCCGTATTCGCAGCACGCTTGCAGCAATTGTGCGAACGGCTGCCCGGTATCACCCTGCATCTTCACTTCAGCCAGCGGGATGGCTACCTGACAGCAGAGCAGCTGCTGGCAGGCAAGACTGCTGCGGTCAAAGTCTGGTTTTGCGGGCCGGCGGCTTTTTCCGACAGCCTCAGGCACGGAATGGAAAAGCTGGGCATGGACCTGCGCAACTTTCATCAGGAACTGTTCCAGCTGCGCTAGTGGCCGCCTCAACGGTGCTGATGATGCTGATACGTGCTGCCGTGTACCATGAGCTACGCAAGGGCAATGCCAACAATACGCCGCGGATGCCTATAAATTCCCGCGTGATCACTAGCCGTTGCAGCCCGTACGGCGTGCATCACCGACAAATAACCCTATCAGCGCTGGCGTCAAGACTGTTTTTTAGGCAAGATGACCGGCCACTTTTTCAACACGACTCAAGAGGCTATGCCCCATGCAGCGTTTCCTTAGCATAACCCTGGCCCTGTTTATCGGCCTGACGTTCAGTTTCGACGCCGAAGCCCGCCGCTTCGGTGGCGGCAAATCCTTTGGCTCCGCGCCCAAACACCAGCAAGCCAAACCCCAGCAGCGCCAGCAACAGCAGCAACCCGCTGCCCAGCAGGGCCAGAACGCCGGCAAACCGGCAGCTGCGACCAGCGGTGCCGCCAAATGGCTGGGCCCGCTGGCTGCCATTGCCGCCGGCGGCCTGCTGGCGTCCATGCTGTTTGGTGACGGCTTTGAAGGCCTGCAGATCATGGACATCCTGATCTTTGCCGGTATTGCCTTCCTGCTGTTCAAGCTACTGGCCTCACGTCGCAAGCCCCAGGTGCAGCCCATGCCAGCCGGTGCGCCCATGCAGCGCGGCATGCCTGCCGGCAACAACCCGTTTGGCGGTTTTGGCAGCTCAGCCCCTGCAGCCAGCGCCGCACCGGTGATGCAGGCTCCGGCCTGGTTCAACGCCGACAGCTTCCTGACTGCCGCCCGCGAGCACTTCAAACAGCTGCAAATGCACTGGGATGCCAATGAAATGGACAAAATCAGCGAGTTTGTCACTCCGGACATGCTCGGCTTTTTGCAGCGCGAACGCGCCGAACTGGGCGACGGCTACCAGTCCACCTACATTGACAACCTGGATGTACAACTGGACGGCGTAGAAGAGCTGGACGACTACACAGTCGCCACCCTGAGCTTTACCGGTGTCAGCAAGACTTCACGTTTTGACCAGCAGGGCGAAGCCTTCAGCGAAAGCTGGCGCATGGAGCGCAAGCACGGCGACAACCAGCCCTGGCTGATTGCCGGCATCCGCCAGAACGCCTGATCAACAATGACCACAAAACACCGCCATCCGGCGGTGTTTTGCTTTACCCGAGCCAGTCCTATGGAAGACGTAATCGAACTGTTGCGTGAACACAACCAGCCGGTCCCCGTGCCGCTGGAACTGCCCACCGATGACGACCTGCTGGATGTACAGGAACAAATCCTGATCCACCTGCCCCACGAGCTGCGCGAGTTTCTGCTGGAAGTCAGCGACGTGGTCTATGGCCATCTGGAGCCGGTCACCGCCAGCGATCCGCATAGCCATACCTACCTGCCCGAAGTAGCCGCTACCGCCTGGGATCTGGGCCTGCCGCGCCATCTGGTGCCGCTGTGCCGGGAAGGCGATCTGTACTTTGCCGTGGAGCCGGACGGCGAGGTGCTGTGCTGGTCGGTCCGCGAAGGTGACTATCTGGATGATGAGTGGGAGTCTGTGTGGCACTGGGCACGCGACTACTGGCTGGAGCACGCCGGCTGACCCTTGCGGCCCGGCTTGCAGCCGGCCTACGACCAAGGTATAAAGATTGCCCTCTTACACACCAACAACAATCAAAAGAGAGCGCATGATGGAACTGGATTCTGCAAAACTTTCAATGACCGTGCTGATGACCCCGGATCAGGCCAACTTTTCCGGCAATGTTCACGGTGGCACCATTCTCAAATACCTTGACCAGGTGGCCTACGCCTGTGCCAGCCGCTATGCCGGCAGCTATGTGGTCACCCTGTCGGTGGACCAGGTCACCTTCCGCCAGCCGGTCTATGTGGGCGAACTGGTCACCTTTCTGGCTTCGGTCAATTTTACCGGCCGCACCTCCATGGAAGTGGGCATCAAGGTGATCACGGAAAACATCCGCGAAAAATCGGTACGGCACACCAACAGCTGCTTTTTTACCATGGTTGCCGTGGGAGAAGATGGCCGGCCCATTCAGGTCCCCAAACTGGAACCGGTAACGGCCGACCAGAAAAGGCGCTACCAGAATGCCCTGCAGCGCCGGGAAATCCGTCTGGAGCTGGCCGACCGCTACCGTTCCATCCAGACCGGCCCGGTCAGCCCGTAAGGCTGCGCATCCCGCCTGCCGGCGGGCTGCCTGTCAGTCTTCGACAGACTCGACAGCCTGGATCTTGCCGCCACGCGCCAGAAAGGCGGCCATGGCATCGGCCAGCGCATCGCGTTCCTTGCGCTTGGCTTCTACAGAAGGCAGTTCTTCTTCCTGGGCCACCGCCTTGGCCTTGCGTACGGGGGCCTCTCCCTCGTCTTCGGTGGCATCCACCTCGTCCACGTCCAGAGCACCATCAGCCGCAGAGAAATCGTCTTCCGTTTCGTCGATCTCCAGATCGTCGGAAGCCTCCTGGCTGTCCAGTTCTTCGTCTTCTATTTCATCGTCAAACATGCGTCACCCTTGTTCGCAGCACCAGGCTGCCACACAGTCTCCAAGTTGCAAAATCGTGCTCACCGAGCAGTTCAGGGCGCGCATTTTAGTGCGCAAAAACAAAAATGACCATGGCCATATTGATACATTTTTTCTCTTGCACCGCCGCTGGCAAAAAAGCCGTCAGCCACTGGCCCGCCATAAAAAACGCCTGCACAAGGCAGGCGCTCTTTCACGGTGAGGCGGTATTAGATCGCGTCGCTGCCGGTTTCGCCAGTACGGATGCGCACAATCTGCTCCAGCGCGGTGACGAAAATCTTGCCGTCACCGATTTTGCCGGTATTGGCGGCCTTGCTGATGGACTCGA
>CAYMXO010000081.1:0-7200 GCA_964394445.1 uncultured Thiopseudomonas sp. | reverse complement strand
CCTGCACTGCCAGATCGCTCTGGGCCAGTTTGGCTGTGCGGTCAATCCGTTCAACACGTTCAACCACCTGAATGTCGATTACGTAAAAATCGACGGCTCCTTCACCAGCGAGCTGAACGATCAGGAAAGCCAGGATGCGTTGAAGGAAATGCTGGCAGCCCTGCACAACCAGGCGAAGCAAACCATAGTGCCCTTCGTGGAAAGCGCCAGTATCCTGTCGGTACTGTGGCAGGCCGGCGTCAACTACATCCAGGGCCATTATCTACAGGGCCCGAGTGCGGCGATGGATTACGACTTCGGCACCAACAACTGACGGCGTTGCCCGGCCGGGCAACGTCTCCCCTTTTACCATTGCGCAACCGGTTGCGCCCGTTTTGCTTTGAGGTTCGCATGCCCCTCTTGCGTATCGGCACTCTTGAACTGTCCAGCAACCTGATTCTGGCCCCCATGGCCGGCATCAGTGACAGGCCGTTTCGTGAGCTGTGCCGCCAATATGGCGCCGGCATGGCAGTGGCCGAAATGGTCACCAGCGATACCAGTCTGTGGCATAGCCGCAAGTCCAGCCTGCGCCTGGTTGATGAAAGCGATGCCGAACCGCGCTCCATCCAGATTGCCGGCTCCGAGCCCGAACAGATGGCTGCAGCCGCGCGTGGCTGCGCTGCCATGGGTGCACAAATTATCGATATCAACATGGGCTGTCCGGCCAAGAAGGTCTGCAACAAGGCCGCCGGTTCTGCCCTGCTGCGTGACGAGCTGCTGGTTGCCGATATTTTGCGCGCGGTCGTCGCTGCCGTGGAAGTGCCGGTTACCCTGAAGATCCGCACCGGCTGGGACAGCAACCAGAAAAACGCCCTGCAGGTCGCCCGCATTGCCGAAGACAGCGGCATCCGCGCACTGGCCATTCACGGGCGGACAAGGGCCGACCGCTTTAACGGACAGGCCGAATATGACACCATCGCCGCGGTGAAGCAGGCAGTCGGCATTCCCGTGCTGGCCAACGGCGACATCGACAGCCCGCAAAAAGCCCGTCAGGTGCTGGACCATACCGCAGCCGACGGCCTGCTGATCGGGCGTGCGGCACGCGGCCGGCCCTGGCTGTTTCGCGAGATAAACCACTACCTGGCCAGCAATGAACTGCTGCCACCGATGCCGCTGGGCGAAATGCAAGAGACCCTGACGCAGCATCTTGCTAGAATGCACGGTTTCTATGGCCCGGTTATGGGTGTGCGCATCTTTCGCAAGCACCTGGCCTGGTATCTGCAGTCAATGCCCGGGGCACAGGAATTTCGTACCCGCTTCAATAGCCTTGACTGTCCGGGCCTGCAACAACAGGCCATCGAACAATTTTTTGCCCGGCTACAGGAGCTCGGCATCGAACATGCAGCCTGAGTTTCGCCACTAGAATTATGGAACATAACACCGTGAGCCAACATTCAACCCGCCCTTTCAGCACGGCCGCAAGCCAGCCGCTGAGCCTGCGTAGCTGTGTAGAAATGACCCTGCACAACTACTTCGCGCACCTGGACGGTACCGAGGTGACCAACGTTTACCAGCTGGTTCTGAACGAAGTGGAAGCCCCCCTGCTGGCGACTGTGTTGCAACATACCGGCGGCAACCAGAGCAAGGCTGCCGAAATCCTCGGGCTGAACCGGGGTACCCTGCGCAAGAAACTCAAAGAACACAACCTTCTGTAACCCCAAGTGCTGCCCGGAGCAGCGGATTCAAACTGGAAAAGCTGATGACTGACCAAACTGCCAAAACCCCGGTGCGCCGTGCACTGATTAGTGTTTCCGACAAAACCGGCGTAGTGGACTTTGCCCGCGCCCTGAACGAACTGGGCGTGGAGATCCTGTCCACCGGCGGCACCTTCAAGCTGCTCTGCGACAACGGCATCCCTGCCGTGGAAGTGGCCGATTACACCGGTTTCCCGGAAATGATGGATGGCCGGGTGAAAACCCTGCACCCGAAAATCCACGGCGGCATTCTCGGTCGCCGCGCACTGGATGGCGCAGTCATGGACCAGCACGGCATCAAGCCGATTGATCTGGTTGCCGTCAACCTCTACCCCTTTGCCGCGACCGTGGCCAAAGAAGGCTGCACCCTGCCCGACGCCATCGAAAACATCGACATCGGCGGCCCGACCATGGTGCGCAGCGCCGCGAAAAACCACAAAGACGTGGCCATCGTGGTCAACACCGGCGATTACGACACCATTGTTGCCTCCCTGAAAGAAGGCGGCCTGAGCTACGCCCAGCGCTTTGCCCTGGCCCTGAAAGCCTTTGAGCACACCGCAGCCTATGACGGCATGATCGCCAACTACCTGGGCACCATCGAGCAGAGCGCCGCTACCCTGTCCACCGAAGGCCGCAACCTGTTCCCGCAGACCTTCAACAGCCAGTTCATCAAGGCGCAGGACATGCGCTATGGCGAAAACCCGCACCAGAACGCGGCTTTCTATGTGGAAGCCAATCCGGTCGAGGCCAGCGTTGCGACCGCCAGCCAGATCCAGGGCAAAGAATTGTCTTTCAACAACGTGGCCGACACCGATGCCGCGCTGGAGTGCGTCAAGGGCTTTACCAAGCCGGCCTGCGTCATCGTCAAGCATGCCAACCCCTGCGGCGTGGCTGTGGTACCTGACGCGGATGGCGGCATCCGCAAGGCCTACGATCTGGCCTACGCCACCGACAGCGAATCGGCCTTTGGCGGCATCATCGCCTTTAACCGCGAGCTGGACGGTGCCACCGCCCAGGCCATTGTCGAGCGCCAGTTTGTCGAGGTGATCATTGCCCCGTCCGTTTCCGCCGACGCCCGTGCCGTAGTGGCCGCCAAGGCCAATGTACGCCTGCTCGAGTGCGGCCAGTGGCCAGCCGGGCGCGCCGCCGGCTGGGACTTTAAACGCGTCAACGGCGGTCTGCTGGTACAGAGCCGCGACATCGGCATGATTACCGCGGCCGACCTGAAAGTGGTCACCAAACGTGCGCCCACCGAGGCGGAAATCCACGACCTGATCTTTGCCTGGAAAGTGGCCAAGTTCGTCAAGTCCAATGCTATTGTCTACGCAAAAAACCGCCAGACCGTGGGCGTCGGCGCCGGCCAGATGAGCCGGGTCAACTCGGCCCGTATTGCCGCCATCAAGGCCGAACACGCCGGCCTGCAGGTCGAAGGTGCAGTGATGGCATCCGATGCCTTCTTCCCCTTCCGTGACGGCATCGACAACGCGGCGGCTGCCGGTATCCGTGCCGTGATCCAGCCCGGCGGTTCGATGCGTGACGAGGAAGTCATTGCCGCTGCCGACGAAGCCGGGATTGCCATGGTATTTACCGGCATGCGCCACTTCCGTCACTGATTTTTGAGGACTGCTGAATGAACATTCTGATTATTGGTAACGGCGGACGCGAGCACGCCCTGGCCTGGAAAATTGCCCAGGACCCACGGGTAGTCAAGGTTTTCGTTGCCCCCGGCAACGCCGGTACCGCCACCGAAGCCAAGTGCGAGAACGTGGCCATTGCCGTTACCGACATTGCTGCACTGGCCGAATTTGCCAAGGCCAACAACGTAGAAATGACCATCGTTGGGCCTGAAGCCCCGCTGGTACTGGGTGTGGTGGACACATTCCGCGAAGAGGGCCTGAACATCTTTGGCCCGACGGCCAAGGCAGCCCAGCTGGAAGGCTCCAAGGCCTTCACCAAGGACTTCCTGGCCCGCCACAACATCCCGACCGCAGGCTACGCCAACTTCACCGACGTGGAGCAGGCGCTGGCTTATGTGCGTGAAAAAGGCGCACCGATTGTGGTCAAGGCCGACGGTCTGGCTGCCGGCAAGGGCGTGATTGTTGCCATGACCCTGCAAGAAGCCGAAGACGCCATTGTCGACATGCTGTCCGGCAATGCCTTTGGCGAAGCCGGCTCGCGCGTGGTGATCGAGGATTTCCTGGATGGCGAGGAAGCCAGCTTTATCGTCATGGTTGACGGCGAAAACGTACTGCCCATGGCCACCAGCCAGGACCACAAGCGCGTTGGCGATGCCGACACCGGTCCCAACACCGGCGGCATGGGTGCTTATTCTCCGGCTCCGGTAGTCACCGACGAAGTGTTCCAGCGCGTGCTGGACCAGATCATCTACCCCACCGTGCGCGGCATGGCGGCCGAAGGCAACGTCTACACCGGCTTCCTCTACGCCGGCCTGATGATCGACAAGCAGGGCAACCCGCAAATCATCGAATACAACTGCCGTTTTGGCGACCCGGAAACCCAGCCCATCCTGCTGCGCCTGGAGTCCAGCCTGGTACTGCTGGTCGAGGCAGCCATGGCCAAGGCACTGGACAAGGTCGAAGCCCAATGGGACCCGCGCCCAAGCCTCGGCGTGGTTCTGGCCTCCGGCGGCTATCCGGCGGACGATTACCTAAAAGGCCAGGTCATCAACGGTCTGGACGCTGCCGCCAGACTCGACGGCAAGGTCTTCCATGCCGGTACCAGCCTGGTTGACGGCAACATCATCAACAGCGGCGGCCGCGTACTCTGCGCCACTGCCCTGGGCAACAGCGTCGCCGAAGCCCAGGCCAACGCTTACAAGCTGGCTGCCGCCATCGACTGGGAAGGCTGCTTCTACCGCAAGGACATCGGCTACCGCGCCGTGGAGCGTGAGCAGGGCAAGTAGCAAAAAAAGAAGCAGGTCGCGAACCTGGCTCGCCAGTAACAAAAAGGGCAGCGGATAAAAATCCCCTGCCTTTTTTTACGGCCACTAAAAGCTTGTGAGCCCAAGGTACATGCTGCCCCCATAGGATCAAACTCATTCGTGGCCAGTATTTCGGCCAAACATAGGTGGTGGCGTTTTCGACTGATATCCTGCCCGGCCGCTGTTCACGCCTAATACCGTTCCCGCAAAAACAACTTCCAGACATCGCGACAGCAGCCCGTCACAGACGGGCCAACCCTCCCCCCGCACCAGGCAGATTTCGGGCCGGACGGGACCGCAGTCAGACCTCAGCGGTCTGTGACAGCTTGCTGGCACGGACCAGCGCAGTCTGACGGAGCGCCCCGCCCGGCCCAGCCGCCACAGTGCAAAACACCCAGTTCCAACGCCATGGCACAGCACCGAACACGGCTATACTATCCACGCAAAACAACTTCCAGACATCGCGACAGCAGCCCGTCACAGACGGGCCAACCCTCCCCCCGCACCAGGCAGATTTCGGGCCGGACGGGACCGCAGTCAGACCTCAGCGGTCTGTGACAGCTTGCTGGCACGGACCAGCGCAGTCTGACGGAGCGCCCCGCCCGGCCCAGCCGCCACAGTGCAAAACACCACCACAGCGAAAAATCAATCGTCGTGGAACTGATAGTCCCCCGGTGCCAGGTTATCAAACCGGGTGTAGCGCCCATGGAACATCAACCGCACCGTGCCAATGGGGCCGTTTCGCTGTTTGCCAATGATGATCTCGGCAATACCCTTGTGCTCGGTTTCCGGGTGATACACCTCGTCCCGGTAAACAAACATGATTACGTCGGCATCCTGCTCGATGGCACCGGACTCACGCAGGTCGGAGTTGACCGGGCGCTTGTTCGGGCGCTGTTCCAGCGAACGGTTCAGCTGCGACAGGGCCACCACGGGACAGTCAAACTCCTTGGCCAGTGCCTTCAGCGAGCGGGAAATTTCGGAAATTTCGTTGGTGCGGTTTTCGCTCCCACTGCCACCAATCTGCATCAATTGCAGGTAGTCCACCATGATCAGGCCTATCGCGCCATGCTCACGCGCGACCCGGCGCGCCCGGGCACGCATCTCGGTCGGGCTGATGCCGGCAGTATCATCAATGTGCAGCTTGGCATCCTGTAACAGGGACACGGTGGAGGTCATGCGCGCCCAGTCGTCATCATCCAGCTTGCCCGAACGCACCTTGCTCTGGTCGATGCGGCCGAGCGATGAAATCATACGCATCACCAGCGATTCGGCAGGCATCTCCAGCGAAAACACCAGAACAGTCTTGTCGCTGTTCATCACCGCATTTTCCACCAGGTTCATGGCGAAGGTGGTTTTACCCATGGATGGACGCCCGGCAACAATAACCAGATCGGCCGGCTGCAGACCGCTGGTTTTGTCATCCAGATCGGCAAAGCCGGTCGTCAGGCCGGTGATCTGCGAATCGCTGTGGAACAGCGTATCAATGGTATCGACAGTTTTCAGCAACACTTCGCGCAGCGGCACCGGGCCACCGGTTTTTGGCCGGGACTCGGCGATCTGGAAAATCTTGCGCTCGGCCTCGTCGAGGATTTCCTCGCCCTGGCGCCCCTGGGGCGCGTAAGCCATGTCGGCAATTTCATTGCTGGCCGAGATCAGCTGGCGCAGGGTCGAGCGTTCGCGAATGATCCTGGCATACGCCTGGATGTTGGCCACCGACGGAATATTGCTGGCCAGCTCGCCCAGGTAAGCCAGGCCACCCACCTGGCTCAGGGTGCCTTCGTTGTCCAGGTATTCGGACAGGGTGACCACATCAAAGGGTTCGTTGCGCTCGGCCAGCGTAAAGATGGCACGAAAGATCAGGCGGTGATCATGGCGATAGAAGTCGGCATCCACCAGCTGGTCGCCCATGCGCTCCCAGGCATAGTTGTCCAGCATCAGGCCGCCGAGCACGGCCTGTTCGGCCTCGATCGAGTGCGGCGGCACCTTGAGCGCCACGGTTTCCAGATCATACTGCGGTGCAATTTCTATTTCTTGCATGTCCCTGACCGTCAAAAAAAACCAAACTTCATCCGGTGTAAAGCTGCCACCCGTTGTCTGGCAACCAGCGGACAGACATTGTAACTCCGGCACAGACAAAAAAGGCACCTGCCGGATGACAGGTGCCTTCGGTACTGCAGTGTCGACAGGCTGCGGCTTATGCTTCGCCTTCGCCAGTAACGATCAGCTTGATCTCTGCATCCACTTCGGAGTGCAGTTGCAGCTGGATGTCGTACTCGCCAGTCTGACGAATGGTGCCTTCCGGCAGACGCACTTCGCTCTTGGCTACTTCGATGCCGCTGGCGGTCAGGGCATCGGCGATGTCCTGGGTGCCAATGGAACCGAACAGCTTGCCTTCTTCACCAACGTTGGCAGTGATGGTCACTACCAGCTCGTTCAGCTGGGCAGCACGGGCTTCGGCAGCAGAACGTTTCTCGGCGGCAATGCGCTCCAGCTCGGCACGGCGGGCTTCAAACTCGGCAATGT
>CAYMXO010000080.1:0-7554 GCA_964394445.1 uncultured Thiopseudomonas sp. | reverse complement strand
GCCAGCGCCAGGGCAGCAGGCGTTGCCAGATGGCCAGATACCAGGGCAGGTTCAGCGCAAACAGATAGTCGTCCAGACGGTAGCGGATGATCACGCGCAGAATGCTGAACAGGCGGCGCACGGCAAGAAATTTCATTCGGATTCGGGCTCCAGCTGTTGGCGGATCAGGGCAGTGCGGGCTTCCAGGCGGTCCAGCTGCAGTTTCAGTTGATCCAGCTCGGCAAAGCGGCTTTCGGCTTCGTTGTTGCCGACCAGCAGGCGGGCCTCTTCAGCCAGCCAGTCTTGTGTGCGTTGTTGCAGGCTGGCGAGATTGGCCGCAGCCCAGCCGCCACGCTGGCGCAGATGGCTGCCGATCAGGCCGGCGGCGAGGGGGCCGAACCATGGCTGTAGCTGGAATTCCCAGTCGATTTCCATGTCCTGCATGATGCCGGACAGTTCCACCAGCAGCGCGTTGTTGCCTTCGATGCTGACGCCGGGCTGGTACAGGGCAGCGGCTTTGTCGTCTGCGGTAACCAGCTGCCAGAGTTCGGCAGCGCTGGCGTTCAGGCTGCAGTCGACCGCGCCCTGCCACTGCCGGGCAAGCTGGATGCCTTCCCGGTGCAGGATCACATACAGGGTAAAATCCGGCTCCCGCGCCTGTATTGCCAGCACCTGGCCGGCCAGCGCGCGGATACGCTGCAGGCTGGGCGGATCGAGGCGCAGCAGGGCGCTGATGCCGTTGTCGGCCGCCGCCAGTAACAGCTGGACTGGCATCAGGGCTTGATGCCGCGGTGCAGGGCGACGATACCACCGGTCATGTTGTGGTAGCTGACGCCTGCGAAACCGGCAGTTTCCATCATGGCCTTGAGGGTTTCCTGATCCGGGTGCATGCGGATGGATTCTGCCAGATAACGATAGCTGTCGGCATCGTTGGTGATCAGCTTGCCGGCCAGTGGCATGAAGTTGAACGAGTAGGTGTCGTACAGCTTCGACAACAGGGGATTGCCAGGCTTGGAAAACTCCAGGATCAGCAGGCGGCCGCCGGGCTTGAGGACCCGCAGCATGGATTCGATGGCTTTTTCCTTGCGCGTTACGTTGCGCAGGCCAAATGCGATGGTGACCACATCAAAGTGGTTGTCGGGAAAGGGCAGGCATTCGGCATCGGCCTGGACAAAACGCACATTGCCGGCTACGCCCTTGTCCAGAAGGCGGTCACGGCCAACCTTGAGCATGGAGTCGTTGATGTCGGCCAGTACCACCTGGCCTTCGGGACCGACCAGGCTGGAGAACTTGCGGGTCAGGTCGCCCGTGCCACCGGCAATGTCCAGCACCTGGTTGCCGCGGCGCACGCCGGACATTTCGATGGTCTGGCGCTTCCACAGGCGGTGCATGCCGCCGGAGAGCACGTCATTCATCAGGTCGTAGCGTGAGGCGACCGAGTGGAAAACCTCGGCCACTTTTTCTGCCTTGCGGCTTTCTTCAACGGTCTGGTAACCGAAATGGGTGGTGGAGTCCTGGCGTGTATCGTTCATCGTTCCTGCACCTTTGTAAGAATGGCGCATATTCTACTGCCACGGGGTCGCTTTGTCTTGTTTGTGCATGATGCAGGTCAGGAATGTTGTTTTGTTGAAATTTTTGCGTTGTGGCTTTTGTACTGCGGCGCTTGGGCCGGGCGGGACGCTCCGTCAGGCTGCGCTGATGCCTGACTCCGGTTCCGCCCGGCCCGAATTCACCTTGTGCGGGTGGGGAAGGCTTGTCCCGCCGCTGGCGGGATGCTGTCGCGGTGTCTTGGGCTGTTTTTTTGCAGGAGCAGTTTTAGCCGTGATGGTTTTTGCACTGTGGCGGCTGGACCGGGCGGGACGCTCCGTCAGGCTGCGCTGCGCTGATGCCTGACTCCGGTCCCGCCCGCCCGAATTTGCCTTGTGCGGGTGGGGAGGGTTTGTCCCGCCGCTGGCGGGATGCTGTCGCGGTGTCTTGGGCTGTTTTTTTGCAGGAGCAGTTTTAGCCGTGATGGTTTTTGCACTGTGGCGGCTGGACCGGGCGGGACGCTCCGTCAGGCTGCGCTGCGCTGATGCCTGACTCCGGTCCCGCCCGCCCGAATTTGCCTTGTGCGGAGAGAGGGCTTTGTCCCGCCTGCGGTTGCGGGTGCATTCGCTTGTGCAGGGGTGGGCAGACTGGCGTTTAGAGCATGATCCTGACGGCAGACTGGTTGGGGTCACGGAACTGGTTGGCTGCCTGGAGCTGGTCGAGGTAGTCCTGCCAGAGCTGGTCTTGCTGGCTGCCGAGGCGGTACAGGTAGTCCCAGGTGTAGAGGCCGGTATCGTGTCCGTCGTCAAAAGTCAGTTTGAGGGCGTAATTGCCGGCAGCTTCCACTTTATCCAGACGGACAAACTGCTTGCCACTTTGTAGCACCGGGTTGCCGTGACCCTGTACTTCGGCGGAGGGAGACAACACACGCAGGAACTCGGCCGGCAGGGCAAATTGCTCGTTGCCGGCATAGCCGAGCTCCAGCTGGTTGTTTGCGGTGTTGAGACGGATCTTGTTGGGAATTTTCATGGCGGCTCGTTTGAAGGTTTACCGTGACCAGTTTGACGGGAAGGCCCGTATCAGGCCGGCATTTGCGAGATGGAGGAAGGGATTATGCAAACAACCCCCGAGCATGTTCAAGCCAGTATGCGTCAGGGGCTTCGCGTGCAGGGAGTGGGTGTGGTTGCCTGACGGATGAGCCAGAGCTCAGGCAAACAGGCTTTTGCTCAGTTGTGCCGGATTGTCCAGCACCAGTTTTTCTGCCGCTGCAGGGCCGATGAGTGCGGCGGCATGCTGAAGCCCTTCGCTAAGCACGGGTGGGCGGTGCTCAAGGTTGTGGGCGTCGCTGGCCAGCAAGGTAACATGACCTGCCTGCAGCAGCTCGCTGGCAAGCTCTTGTGCGGTTTTACCGAACCGTCCGGCAACTGAGCCGGCGGTAACCTGCAGCAGACACCCCTGATCAAGAAAAGGCTTCAGGCGGGACGGCTCCCGCATCAGGCGCTTGTTGCGCTCGGGATGAGCGATCATGGGGGTGATTTTGCGTTTTATCAGCCAGTCGGTGAGTTTTTCTGCCTCGAAGGGGATGCCGCCATGGGGAAACTCCAGCAGCAACACCTGCCTGCCCTGCCATATGCCCAGCATTGGCAGGTTGCCATCTATTACGCCAATCATCAGTTCGATACCGAAGCGGACTTCGGCAGCCGCGCGGACCTGCAGTCCGATGCCGGCAGCCACGAGACCTTGCTGCATTTGCTGCAAGGCGGTATTGATGCTGGAAGGGGTGTTGTCGTAACGCCCGGGGTGAATATGCGGCGTGCATACCATGTGGGTGATCCCGTCACGCACCGCGACCCTGGCGAGTGCCAGGGCCGTTTCCAGGTCGGGTGCGCCGTCATCAATGCCCGGCAGCAGGTGGTTGTGTACGTCGTACATGTTCAGGTGCTGACGTTTTTGTTATCACTGTAACCGTAGTAGTCGTAGTAGCCGCCGTAGCTGTAGCCGTATTTTTGAGCCTTTCGCACATCGGCCTGACTGAGCACAATACCGGTCACAGGTGCGTTGCTTTGCAGCAGGGCGTCAAGGCCACGCTCAACCTGTGCAATGGCAGTGTGATCGGAACGTATCACGTAGATTAGCGAGTCCGCATGGGTGCTCAGCACTTTTGCATCGCTTACAGCCTGGATGGGCGGCGAGTCAATAATAACGTGCTGATACTTGCTGGTGAGGTACTCCAGCAGCTTTGCATAACGTGGCGATGACAGAAGCTCCAGCGGATCATGTGGTGCATCACCTGCGGTGATGACATCAATACCTTCCACCTGCTGAATCGCATCTTCGATTTTTGCTGTTCCGGCAATCAGGTTGGCAAGCCCGGGTGTTTCTGGCGGCAGATTGAGTTTCTTCGCCAGGGTCGGGCGGCGCATGTCTGCATCAATCAAAATGACTTTTTTGATTTGACCCAGGGCTATGGCCAGGTTGCTTGCAACTGTGGTTTTACCTTCGCGGGGAACCGAGGAGGTGACCACCATGACTTTTTTGCTGCCGTCCATGCCGGACAGCATCACGCTGGTACGGATTGTGCGTATGGATTCGCTAAAGGCTTTGTCTGTGTTGCTGGCAAACTGCCGTGCCAGCTCTTTGGGCTTCTTGCCCTTGAGCAGCGGCACAATCCCCAGTACCGGCAAATTCAGATGGCTTTCAATTTCTTCGGTACCCTTGAAGGTGTTGTTCAGGGCGTTCAGCAGCAGAACCAGACCTGCGGCAATAAAGCCTGCCAGCAAGCCGCCAACAGCAATGATCAGTGGCTTTTTAGGCTTGTCTGGAAAGAGCGGCGCTACGGCACGGTCAACCAGGCGGGCGTTGGATGCTTCCAGGTCGGCGGTAGCAGTGGTTTCTTTCAGGCGGTTGAGAAAGGTGTCATACAGCACACGGTTGGTATCCACTTCACGTTGCAGTTCACGCAGCTGGAATTCTTTACGCGCGATCTCCTGTATTTGAGAGCGGTTGTCTTCGAAGCTTTGGCGCAGCGAGCGTTCGTTGGCTACGGCCAGCTGGTAGTTGCGCTCGATACCGGCAGCAACCTGCTCCACCTGTCCGCGCAAACTGGCCTGGGCAGCACTCAGGTCAGACTGGGCTGCAAGCATGTTTGGGTGACGCGGGCCGTAACGTTTGGATAGCTCGTCGACTTTGGCTTGAGCGCGGGCCTGTTCGGACTTGAACTGCTGAATTAACGGGTGGCCAAGCACGGCTGGAAGGGATGCCAGCTTTTCCCAGCCGCCGCTGCGCATGTTCTGGACCTGACGATACTGGCTTTCAGCTTCGGAACGTCCGCTGCGGGCATCAATCATGCGGTCGCCGGTTTTGCTCAGCTCGGCTGCGGCAATGGTGGCGACACCACCCACGTCAACCAGGTTTTCTTGCTCGCGGAACGCCTGCAGCTTGTCTTCGGCGGCACGCAAAGTTTCGCGCAGCTCGACCAGCCGGCTATTCATCCAGCTGGCAGCCGTGGCTGAAATCTCCATGTTGGCTTCCATCTGGGACTCGATGAAGCCTTCAGCCAGGGCGTTGGCGGCACGGGCTGCCATATGCCGGTCGGCCATATTGACCTCGATCTTTACCAGCTGGCTGCGGCCCACGGGCACGACATTGATGGCGGTGATAAAGCGGCGGGTGACACTTTCCAGAACTTTGGCTTCATTTGAAAGCCCGCTTTCTGCCAGGGTTTCAAGCGGGTTGGCAGTTTCCTGTTTGCCAAGCCCCAGGCTGGCCAACAGTTTGCTGATAGTTGAGCTGATCAGCGGCTCGGAGCGCTGGCGCGGGTCAAACTCCGGGTGCTCGGTCAGGCCGAGCTGACGCACTACGCGTTCAGCCAGGCTGTGGGACTTGAGCAGCTCGAACTGTGTCTGCAGGTACTCGTTGCTTTTGCTTTCCTGGCCGTAAATTTGCTCGATACTGAGCACGCGGGCAGACTGTTGTTCGATCAACAGTGTGGCGACTGCGCGGTAAATGGGTGTCATGTTGAAGACTGCCAGGGCGGCAATCAGCATGGCGACAAGTGTGATCAGCACGATGCGCCACTTGCGGTGCCAGAGGCTTTGCCAGAGCTTGCGCAACTCGATTTCACTGTTGCGTTTGTCCATGCGCTGCGCGAAGCTTCGTTCAGGTACGTTTGTTTTAATTTCCATAGCCAGTTAAACCTTTAGAAGAAGCCCTGATTGATTGTAATGGTGTCGCCAGGCATAACCTCGGTATCCAGTGTGGCGCGCTCTGCCTTGCGGTCATCGGTATCCCGGATAATGCTGATTCGATTGCTGCTGGCACGCTCGGTCATGCCGCCTGCAAGAGCGACGGCACGGCGCAGTGTCAGACCAGGCTGATAGGGGTAGCCACCAGGATTTTTTACTTCGCCACTGATATAGAACTGGCGGTACTGCAAAACCCTGATCGACACCTTGGGGTCGACGAGGAAGTCGCCCTGCAAGCGTGCGACTATGTGGCGTTCAAGCTCTGCAACGGTCAGCCCCCTTGCCCGGACCTCACCTACAAATGGGTAGTTGAAAGTGCCGGCATCATTCAGTTTGAGCTCTTCAAAACTCAGGTCCGGTTCGCCGAACACGCTGATCCTGAGAATGTCTCCGGCGGAGAGCTGGTAGCTGGTAGAGTCCTGGGAAGGTTGTGCCTGTACCTGGCCAAGCCACGAAAATACAACCAATACACAAAGTGCCAGATATTTGTACATATAAGTTATCTCTTGTAAGGCAAATGGCGGGCAGGATCTTTGACCTGCCCACTATCACGGATCCCCGTTTGTAAAATGATTACAGACTGGCTTTCACGCTGAGCATGTAGATGTTTCGTTTGTAGTTGTGGCCGCGGACGTTGGAATCATTGTCTGCGTGGCTGTAAGTCAGGCCCAGGTCCAGCCAGCGACGCAGCTCGTAAGTGAAGCCAAGACTGTAGTCGTTCAGCTTGTCATTGCGGTCGCCGGCGAAGTATTTGTCTTTGTTGTAGCTGTAGGATGTGCTGCTGTAGAAACGTTCCAGCCAGTAATGCTTCCAGCTCAGGCCGGCGTGGGTGCGGCGAACTGCCGAGGCTTCGTCCTCTCCTTCGATAAATGCACGCCCGGTGGTCAGCTCGAAGGTTGAGTAGGTGAGCGGGGCATAGTTGACTGCCACTTCCCAGATGCTGCCTGACTGGTCTTTTTCGATATTTTTATTGAAGCGTTTCTTTTCCCGGCCGACTTTTACAGTTCCGGTCGTTTTGGCGGTTGCTTCCCAGACTGCACCGGCAAGCAGGGCGTTGTTCTTGGCGTCCAGGGTCTTGTTGCTTTTGTAGTCATAATCTGTGTGTCGTACTTCGCCCAGAATGCGGGTTCTGGGTGTTACACGGTAGTACAGGGTGCTGTGCAACCGGGTTGTGTCGAGATCCCGGTCCTGGTTCAGGTGGCCGCTGTTGTCATAACGCAGCCTGGCATGGTTGGCGCCAAGCTCGATCTGGATGCGTGCACTGTCTGCGCCGAAGGTATAGATGCCGCCTGCATGACGAATAGTGTACTTGTCACCTTCATCATGATTGTCGGCAGGAGTGCTGCTCCAGACCTTGGAGGTGGTGTTTCGGATCTTGCTGTAGCCTGCGTCCAGTACAAGTTTGTTGCGGGCGTTGAACTCAAAGCCGGCCTTGCCATCCAAAAAGTGGTCGGTATTCGAATCTTTGCTGTATGAATGGACGATTTCGCGGTCCAGGCTGTAGCTCAGCTGGTACTGGGCCTTGTTGCTGAAAGCATCCAGGGTAAATGTCGGACGGATGTTGGTAATCCAGGACGAGTCTCTATTGCGCTCAATTTCGCGAAAGTTGTCGTCATGGCGCAGATCAACCGACAGCTCGGGAATGAAACGAATATTGTTGGTCAGGGCTATGCTCTGGGGCTCGGTTGCGTAAGCCAGACTGCTGGCTGCAACTGCGATCGCGATCAGGCTTGCGTGAAATATTTTGTTCATAGGGAGGCGCTGAACAAACCCCATCCCCAGCGCATATCTTGGTAAAATAGCC
>CAYMXO010000079.1:0-7637 GCA_964394445.1 uncultured Thiopseudomonas sp. | reverse complement strand
TTAGGATGAAATGGTTTTACGCTGTGGAGCGTGGGTTTTGTCCTGCGGAGCCCGGGTCCGGCGGTGTGTTGTATCAGGCTGAAGGCTTGTCCGTGTCAGTAAACTGCCACGAACCGCCAAGGCCTGATACAACACACCTCCGAATCCAGGTTTACCTTGTACGGTTGGAAGGTCTGGCCCCGCTATCGTGGATGGCGGGGTGCTGTCGCTGTGTCTTGCCCGGCCCGGGTGTCATAACGTCAAGTCTGCCACAAGCAAATTGGCTCTGGCGGGGTGCCTCTCTACATACGAGGTCAGCAAACACTGCCTCAAGGAGCGAACGGCTTCCCCGGTAACTGTTTCAATGTAACGGTTCTGATCATACAAGGAGCGGCTTTAGCCGCGACCGACGTTTAGTCTGACCACCCTGACTGTGGCCGGGTCTGCCAAGAACAAATTCGCTATCGCCGCTCCAGCAAAACCCCGGCCTCTATGTGTTCGGTCCAGGGAAACTGGTCGAACAATGCACAGCGGGTCATGTGGTGGGTGTCATTGAGCTGGCGAATATTGTCGGCCAGCGTCTGCGGGTTGCAGGAAATGTACAGGATCCGGTCGAACCGGCGCACCAGCTCGCAGGTGTCCGGATCCATGCCGGCACGGGGCGGGTCGACGAATACGGTGCCGAAGCGGTAGTCGCCCAGCCGGATGTGGGCCAGGCGGCGGAATTCGCGTACGCCATTCAGCGCCTGGGTCAGTTCTTCGGCGGACAGGCGTACCAGTTCGGTATTTTCGATGCCGTTTTCGTCCAGGTTGGCCAGCGCCGCATTGACCGAGGTCTTGCTGATTTCGGTGGCCAGCACCTTGCGCACCCGGGTCGACAGCGGCAGGGTGAAGTTGCCGTTGCCGCAGTACAGCTCCAGCAGATCGTCTTCGCGCGGGCCCAGTGCTGCATAAGCCCAGCCCAGCATCTGCTGGTTGACCCCGCCGTTGGGCTGGGTGAAGGCGCCTTCGGGCTGGCGGTAGCTGTATTCACGGTCGGCCACGCTCAGGCGCTCGGTGACGTAATCTTTTTCCAGCACCAGACGTTTGCCGCGGGAGCGGCCAATCAGCTGGATGCCGAGCGCATCGGCGACAGGGCGGGCAGCGGCTTCCCATGCGGCATCCAGCGGCCGGTGATAGCAGAGGGTAACCAGTGCCTCACCGGACAGGGTGGTGAGAAATTCGGCCTGAAACAGCTTGTGTGACAGCTCGTGGTCGGCCTGCCAGGCGGCCTGCAGCTGCGGCATTAACTGGTTGATGCGCCGGCTGGCAATGGGTAGCTGCTCCAGCAGGATGGGTGTGCGCTTGTCGCCCGGGTTGAACATGGCATAGTGGCCGGTGCCGTCCTGAAACCAGATGCGGAACTCGGCGCGCAGGCGAAAATGCTCCGGTGCGGAGGCAAACAGTTGTGTTTCCGGTGCCGCAAAGGGTGCCAGCAGCTGCTGCAGATGCTGCTGTTTGGCCTGCAGCTGCCCGGCGTAGGCCGGGGCGGAAAAGTCGGTGGTCGAATACATGACGTAGCAAGCTCCGCAAAATCAGGGGAAAAAGCCCAGCTTGATGACAAACAGGATGGACAGGATCCACAGGGCGCTGTTGATGTCGCGGAAGCGACCGCTGAGCAGCTTGATGGCCGTCCAGCTGATGAAGCCGAAAGCAATACCGTTGGCAATGGAGAAGGTCAGCGGCATGGTCAGCGCCGCCACCACGACGGGGGCGGATACGGTCAGGTCCTGCCAGTCGATGCGGGCCAGTCCCTCGGTCATCAGCACGGCGACAAAAAACAATGCCGGCGCAGTGGCGTAGGCCGGGATGGCGGCCGCCAGCGGGGCGAAAAACAGGCTGAGCAAAAACAGCAGGGCAACCACGCAGGCCGTCAGCCCGGTACGGCCACCCGCAGCTACACCGGCGGCCGACTCGACAAAGCTGGTGGTGGTCGAGGTGCCCATGCAGGCGCCGGCCATGGTGGCGGTGCTGTCGGCCAGCAGCGCCTTGCCGAGCTTGGGCATCTGGCCCTTTTCATCCATCAGCCCGGCACGCTGGGCCACGCCGATCAGGGTGCCGGACGTGTCAAACAGGTCAACGAAGAGAAAGGCAAAAATCACGCTGACCAGTCCCACATCCAGTGCGCCGGCAATGTCCAGCTGCATCAGCGTTGGCATCAGACTGGGCGGCAGGCTGACAATGCCGTCCAGCGAAGACAGCCCCAGTACTATGGAGATGCCGGTAATCAGCAGGATGCCAACCATGACGGCGCCGGTGACCTGCCGGTAGGCCAGTGCCACAATCACCACGAAACCCGCCACGGCCAGAATGGGGCCGGGCTGGGTCAGGTCGCCCAGGCCCACCAGCGTGGCGGGATTGGCCACTACAATGCCGGCATTTTTCAGTGCGATCAGCGCCAGAAACAGGCCGATGCCGGCACTGATGGCCGAGCGCAGCGGCAACGGAATGCTGTTGATGATCCACTCGCGTACCTTGAACAGCGACATGGCAAAGAAGATCAGGCCGGAGAGGAATACCGCGCCCAGTGCGACCTGCCAGCTGTAACCCATGGTCAGCACCACAGTGTAGGTGAAGAAGGCGTTCAGGCCCATGCCCGGAGCCAGTGCGATCGGATAATTGGCCAGCAGACCCATGATCAGCGAGCCGATGACACCGGCCAGACAGGTGGCAACGAACACCGCACCCAGATCCATGCCGGTCTCCGCCAGCATCGGCGGGTTGACGAACAGGATGTAGGCCATGGTCAGGAAAGTGGTAATGCCGGCCAGGATTTCCGTGCGTACCGTTGTGTTGTGGGCTTTGAGCTGAAAGATGCGTTCAAGCATGGTCTGCAACCGGGGCAAAAAACAGGGCGTAAGGATACCAGCCACTGGTGATTGAAGTCATGCAGATGGCTGCGTGGAAGGCGTGATACCGGTGTGGGTGCGTCCAGTGCCTGTGCTGTGCAGCTGTTTAACTGGTGCCCGCGCTGCTCCGGGGCCATGGGCAGGGCATGCGGCTGCTGCCGGTCGCGTCATGCCGCCGCGGGCAAAAAGGGTACCGGTCAGGGAAGCGCTGGGGTATCCTGCCGTACTCAATAAAAATATTAAAAAAACGCTGAATACTTGGCTGCGTTATCGGGATCTGGTTAAAAACCAGGCTGGGCGCACACTGGCTGACAGTCAGCTGTGCTTTTTCGCTGTTTGCTACCAGACCTTCCGGCAGCCTTGCCAACATGTTCAGTGTCTCTTTAAACGCATGATGAAACTGCAGGCTTTCTTGCATGAACAACAAACTCTTTTCCGTCCTGACGGGGCTTTTTTGCGCTTTGCTGCTGGCCGGTTGTGAGCAGCCGGAAGAACAGCCACTGCCGCCGCGGCCGGTGCTGGTGGCCCAGCCGGAGCCGGCCCATAAAGGTGCCGGCATGTATCCGGGTGAGGTCCGTGCACGCTTTCAGCCGGAGCTGGCGTTTCGTGTTGGCGGCAAAATCATCCGGCGTCACGCCGAAACCGGCCAGCAGGTAAAAACCGGCGAGCTGCTGGCCGAGCTGGACCCGGCCGACCTGCAGTTACAGGTGCAGGCGATGCAGGCGCAACAGCTGGATGCCCGTGCCGGACTGGCACTGGCCCGGGACGAGCTGCAGCGTTACCGGAAACTGTATGAGCGCAGCCTGCTCAGCCAGTCGCAGCTGGACAGCCTGCAAACCCGGGAAAAAAGCGCCCGTGCACGGCTGGAACAGGCCGACGCAGCACTGGCCAATGCGCGCAATCAACTGCAATACAGCAAGCTGCTGGCCCCGCGGGACGGCATCATTGCGCAGACCCTGGTTGAGTCCGGGCAGGTGGTCGCCGCAGGGCGGCCGGTGTTTGTGCTGGCAGCGGACGGCCCGCGCGAGGTGGAGTTCAGTATTCCCGAGCAGGCCTATGCAGCCTTTGCACTGGGCCAGCAGGTGCAGGTCAGTTTGCTGAATCAGCCACACCAGCGGCTGGATGGCCGCATCCGTGAACTGGCCCGGGCGGCCGATCCGCGCTCGCGCACCTACAGCGCCCGCGTCAGCCTGGGTGATGCCGTGGCGGAGCTGGGACAAAGCGCCCGGGTTCATGTCAGTGGCGCGGACAGCAATGAGTGGTTTTTGCCCTTGTCAGCGGTGGATGGCGAAGGACAGCAGGCGTTTGTCTGGCGTTTCCGGCCGGAGTCGGGGCAGGTTGAACGGCGGCCGGTGCAGGTGCGCGGCTATGACGGACAACATGTACTGGTCGGGCAGGGTGTGCAGGCCGACGACTGGCTGGTGATGGCCGGCGTGCACCTGCTGCTGGAAGGACAGCAGGTCCGTGCGCTGGATGTGCACAACCGTCCGCTAACCGGTGAGACCAGGCCATGAAATTCAACCTGTCGGCCTGGGCATTGAACAACCGTCCACTGGTGCTGTTTATCATGCTGGTGGTGATGCTGGGCGGCATCATGTCCTACGGCAAGCTGGGGCAGAGTGAAGATCCGCCTTTTACCTTCAAGGCGATGGTGATTGATACCCGCTGGCCGGGAGCGACCGCGCAGGAGGTGTCGCGGCAGATTACCGAGCGGATCGAAAAGAAGCTGATGGAAACCGGCGAGTACGAAAAAATTACCTCGTTTTCCCGCCCGGGCCAGTCGCAGGTCATTTTTGCGGCCCGGGACAGCATGCGCTCCAAAGACATCCCGGAGCTCTGGTACCAGATTCGCAAGAAAATTGGTGATATCCGCCATACGCTGCCGCGCGAGGCGCAGGGGCCGTTTTTCAATGACGAGTTCGGCATCACCTTCGGCAACATTTACGCACTGACGGGTGAAGGCTACGACTATGCGGTGCTCAAGGACTATGCCGAGCGACTGGAGCTGGAGCTGCAACGGGTTGCGGATGTCGGCAAGGTCGAGCTGATCGGTCTGCAGGACGAAAAAATCTGGATCGAGATCAGCAATGCGCGGCTGGCCAGTCTGGGCGTATCGCTGGCACAGGTGCAGCAGGCACTGGATGCGCAAAATACCGTTACCGGTACCGGTTTTTACGAAACCGCGACCGACCGGATCCAGCTGCGCATCAGCGGGCGTTTCGAGTCGGTGCGCGAGATCCGCGAGTTCCCCATCCGTATTGGCGAACGCACCCTGCGCCTGGGTGACGTGGCCGAAGTCTATCGCGGGTTTAATGATCCAGCCGCACCGCGCATGCGTTTCATGGGCGAAAATGCACTGGGTATTGCGGTATCCATGAAGGCCGGCGGCGACATTCTGGTGCTGGGCCGGGCGCTGGAAGAAACCTTTGCCCGTCTGCAAAACGAGTTGCCGCTGGGCATGGCGCTGCACAAGGTGTCGGACCAGCCGGGGGCGGTCAAGCGCGGTGTGGGCGAATTTGTCCAGGTGCTGATCGAGGCGCTGGTGATCGTTCTGCTGGTGAGCTTTTTCTCGCTGGGCCTGCGCACCGGGCTGGTGGTGGCGTTCTCCATTCCACTGGTGCTGGCGCTGACCTTTACCCTGATGCACTACTTCGGTATCGGCCTGCACCGGATTTCCCTTGGCGCACTGGTGCTGGCGCTGGCGCTGATGGTGGATGACGCCATCATTGCCGTGGAGATGATGGCGATCAAGATGGAGCAGGGTTGGAACCGTCTGCGGGCAGCCAGCTTTGCCTGGACCAGCACCGCCTTCCCGATGCTGACCGGCACCCTGATTACGGCGGCCGGTTTTCTGCCGATTGCCACCGCCCAGTCCAGCGTGGGCGAGTATGCAAGGTCGATTTTCGAGGTGGTGGCGCTGTCGCTGATCGTGTCCTGGTTTGCCGCCGTACTGTTTGTGCCCTATCTGGGCGACAAGCTGCTGCCGGATCTGGGCCGCATCAAGGCGGAAAAGCACGGCAGCACCAAGGGCGAACATGACCCCTATTCGACACCGTTTTACCGGCGCGTGCGTGCGCTGGTTACCTGGTGCGTCGGCCACCGCTGGTGGGTGATCGGTCTGACCCTGGTGACCTTTATGGTGGCGCTGGCCGGCTTCAGTCTGGTGCCGAAACAGTTTTTTCCCGACTCCAACCGTCCCGAGCTGCTGATCGACCTGAAACTGGCCGAAGGCAGCTCGCTCAAGGCCACCCAGGCGCAGGTCGAGCGGCTGGAGGCCGAGCTGGCCAGGCAGGATGGTCTGGTCAACTATGTGGCTTATGTGGGTACCGGTTCGCCGCGGTTTTATCTGCCACTGGACCAGCAGTTGCCGGCCACCAGTTTTGCCCAGTTTGTGTTACTGACCGAAGACCTGGAGCATCGGGAGCGTTTGCGTAGCTGGCTGATCGAGCTGTTGCACAATGAATATTCCAGTTTGCGCGGGCGGGTGATCCGGCTGGAAAACGGCCCGCCGGTGGGTTATCCGGTGCAGTTTCGCGTATCCGGCGAGCACATTGATGTGGTGCGCAAGCATGCCCGCGAAGTGGCCGCGGTGATGCGGCAGAATCCTTATCTGAGCAATGTGCATCTGGACTGGGAGGAGCCGAGCAAGGTGGTGCGGCTGAACATTGACCAGGATCGCGCCCGCGCACTGGGTGTGAGCAGCGCCGAGGTTGCGCGCTTTCTGCAGGGGGCGCTGTCGGGCACGCCGGTCAGTCACTACCGTGAAGACAACGAGCTGATCGAGATTCTGCTGCGTGGTACGGAAGAGGATCGCGGACAGCCGGATAACCTGGCGCAGCTGTCGATTCCGACCGCGCTGGGTACCCGCGTACCCTTGTCGCAGGTGGTGGAGCTTGAGTACGGTTTTGAAGAGGGCATCATCTGGCATCGCAACCGTCTGCCGACCATTACGGTGCGGGCGGATGTTTACGGCCGGCAGCAGGCGGTGGACCTGACCGCACAGATTCTGCCGCAACTGGACGGCATCAGGGCTGGACTGCCTTCCGGCTATCTGCTGGAAGTGGGCGGTACTGTGGAAGATTCCGAGCGCGGCAGCAGGTCGGTTGCCGCCGGCATGCCGCTGTTCATACTGACAGTCATGGCTCTGTTGATGATTCAGCTGCGCAGTTTTTCGCGCATGTTCATGGTGCTGCTGACTGCGCCGCTGGGCATGATTGGCGTGACGCTGTTTTTGCTCCTGTTCAACAAGCCGTTCGGCTTCATTGCCATGCTGGGTACCATCGCCCTGTCCGGCATGATCATGCGTAACTCGGTGATTCTGGTGGATCAGATCGAGACCGACATCAGTGCCGGGCACACGCCCTGGCAGGCGGTTATTGATGCTACGGTACGCCGTTTCCGGCCTATCGTGCTGACAGCAATGGCGGCGGTGCTGGCGATGATTCCGTTGTCGCGCAGTGTGTTTTTTGGCCCCATGGCTGTGGCCATCATGGGTGGGCTGGTGGTGGCTACTGCGTTGACCCTGTTGTTTTTGCCTGCTTTGTATGCGGCCTGGTTCAGGGTTCGGCGGGAGTGATTTGTACTTTTCTGGCTGGCTTGATGGGGTGGTTTTGCACTGTGGCTGCCGGACCGGGCAGGCGCTGCGTCAGTCTGCGCTTGTCCGTGTCAGCGAGCTGCCACGAACCGCTGAGGCCTGACTCCGGCCCTGCCCGGCCCGGAATCTGCCTTGTGCGGGTGGAGGGCTCTGGTCCCGCCTGCGGCGGGATGCTG
>CAYMXO010000078.1:0-7691 GCA_964394445.1 uncultured Thiopseudomonas sp. | reverse complement strand
CAGCGCGTGCCGGAAACCGAATCCCAGGGCCGGGTGCACACTTCGGCCTGTACCGTGGCCGTGTTGCCCGAGCCTGACGAGCAGGCTGCCATTGACATCAACCCGGCCGACTTGCGTGTGGACACCTATCGCGCATCCGGCGCCGGCGGCCAGCACGTCAACAAGACTGACTCCGCGGTGCGCATCACCCACTTGCCGACCGGCATTGTGGTGGAGTGCCAGGAGGAGCGTTCCCAGCACAAAAACCGCGCCCGCGCCATGGGCTGGCTGGCTGCCCGCCTGCAGGACCAGCAAGCCGCCGCCGCGGAAAAGGAAATGACCGATGCGCGCCGTTCGCTGGTGGGCAGCGGCGACCGCTCCGAGCGCATCCGTACCTACAACTATCCGCAGGGCCGGGTCACCGACCACCGCATCAACCTGACACTGTACTCGCTGGATGACATTATCCAGGGCTCGCTGGAACAGGTGATTGATCCGTTACTGGTGGAGTATCAGGCCGATCAGCTGGCCGCGCTGGACGACTAAGCCATGACCACCATCGCCTGCCTGTTGCAACGCGCGAGCGAACTGGACTCGCCCAGTGCCAAGCTGGACGTCGAGCTGCTGCTGGCCCATGCCCTGGGCCGGCCGCGCAGCTATCTGTACACCTGGCCGGGCAAGGCAGTGGATGCCGCTCAGCTGGACGCTTTCAATACATTATTTGCCCGCCGCCAGGCTGGCGAGCCGGTCGCCCATCTGCTTGGACAGCAGGGTTTCTGGACCCTCGATTTGCAGGTCAGCGCCGACACCCTGATTCCCCGTCCCGAGACCGAGTTGCTGGTGGAAACAGCGCTACAGCTGGCTGCTGCCGGTTCTGCCCTGCAAGTGCTCGATCTGGGCACCGGCACCGGCGCCATTGCGCTGGCGCTGGCCAGCGAGCGGCCGCTCTGGCAGCTGACCGGAGTCGATCGCGTTCCGGCAGCGGTGCAGCTGGCACAGCACAATGCACTGGCTTGCGGACTCGGCGGTGTGCGTTTTTTGCACAGTGACTGGTTTCAGGCGCTGACGGGTGAAACATTCGACCTGATCGTCAGCAACCCGCCTTATATCGCCTTGCAGGACCCGCACCTGGAACAGGGCGATGTGCGCTTTGAGCCAGTCAGTGCGCTGGTGTCCGGTGCCGACGGGCTGGATGACATTCGCCGCATACTGGTCGATTCGGGAGCACATTTGCGTGAAGGCGGCTGGCTGTTGCTGGAGCACGGCTGGCAGCAGGCCGACAGTGTGCGCGAGCTGATGCAGCACGCAGGCTTCAGCCAGGTACGCAGCGTGCGGGATCTGGCCGGGCACGAACGCATCACCCTGGGCCAGTGGCAGCACAAACAGGAGGCCGTGGCATGCTGACCGATGAAGAGCTGCTGCGTTACAGCCGGCATATTTTGCTGGCCGGCCTTGATATTGAGGGCCAGCTCAAGCTGAAACAGGGCCGGGTGCTGATTGTTGGCCTCGGCGGGCTGGGTTCGCCGGTGTCCCTGTATCTGGCTGCCGCTGGTGTGGGCGAGCTGCACCTGGCTGATTTTGATGTGGTTGACAGCAGCAACCTGCAGCGCCAGATCGTACACGATACGCCGCACGCGGGCGCACTCAAGGTTGAATCAGCCCGTGACCGCCTGCAGGCGCTGAATCCGCTGATCAACCTGCATGTGCATGATGTACAACTGGATGCCGACAGCCTGACACCGCTGGTGCAGGGCATGCACCTGGTGCTCGACTGCACCGACAACTTCCGCATCCGTGACGAGCTGAACCGCGTTTGTGTGACACAGGGTGTTGCCTGGATCAGTGGTGCGGCCATCCGGCTGGCCGGGCAGGTAACGCTGTTCAATCCGCAGGCGGCAGACAGCCCCTGTTATCGCTGCCTGTTTCCAGAGCTGGAGGAAAGCGCGCCGGGCTGCAATGAGGCGGGTGTGCTGGGGCCGCTGGTGGGTGTTATCGGCAGTATCCAGGCCGGCGAGGCGATCAAGTTTCTTACCGGGCTGGGTCGCACCCTGCAGGGGCGTCTGTTGCTGGCCGACCTGGGCAGCACCCAGTTTCGCGAAATGCGTATCAGCCGGGATCCGCACTGTGCGGTCTGTGGTAAGTAGCCATGCACCAGCACATGCCGGTGGGTGTTTTTGATTCCGGCCTGGGCGGCTTGTCGGTGCTGCGTGAAATACACCAGTTACTGCCAGCCGAATCGCTGATCTATGTTGCTGACAGCGCCTATGTGCCCTATGGCGAAAAAACGGCCGCGCAAATCGTCGAGCGCAGCATCCGCATCAGTGAGTTTTTGCTGGATCAGGGCGTCAAGGCGCTGGTGGTTGCCTGCAATACTGCAACCGCGGCTGCCATCCAGCTGTTGCGCGAGCGCTGGCCGGGATTGATCATTGTTGGCATGGAGCCGGCGGTGAAACCGGCGGCGGAACACTCGGCCCATGGTCGCATCGGTGTGCTGGCCACTACGGGTACCTTGCGCAGTGCCAAGTTTGCTGCCTTGCTGGAGCGTTATTCGTCGCAGGTACAGGTACTGACCCAGCCCTGTCCGGGGCTGGTCGAGCGCATCGAGGCGGGCGAGCTGGACAGTCCGGCAACGCGCGAGCTGCTTGCCGGCTATGTGCGTCCATTGCTGGAAGCCGGCTGTGACAGCCTGATTCTGGGCTGCACGCACTATCCGTTTATCAAGCCGCTATTGCGCGGGATGGTTGGCGAAGACGTGGCCATTATCGACACCGGGGCAGCCGTGGCCCGCCGGTTGCAGCAGTTGCTGGGCGACTCGGGCCTGCTGGCGCCGGCGCCGCACCGGGAGCCGGTTTTTTATACCACCGGTCAGGTGGCAGCAATGCAACAGGCGTTGCCGGCATTGTGGCCGGGTCCGGCTGCTGTGCAGGAATTGCACCTGTAGCGTAATTTTCCGTATGAGGTTTTCCCATGCCATCCATCACTGAGCTTTCTGCGCGACTGGGTGCGGCCCTGCAGGCCCGTGGCACACAGGTGACGACGGCAGAATCCTGTACTGGCGGCGGCATTGCCGAAGCCATCACCCGTATTGCCGGCAGCTCGCTCTGGTTTGAAGCCGGCTATGTGACCTATTCCAATGCCCAGAAAACCGCCATGTTGCAGGTATCACAGGAACTTCTGCAAACCCATGGCGCAGTCAGTCTGCCGGTGGTGCAGGCCATGGTGCAGGGAGCCCGGCGGCACAGCGGGGCCCGTTATGCGGTGGCCGTCAGTGGCATTGCCGGCCCGGGCGGCGGCTCTGCGGAAAAGCCGGTCGGGACGGTCTGCTTTGCCTGGGGCGACGGGAAGCGGGTGGTGAGTGAACGTGTGCAGTTTTCGGGTGACCGGGAAACCGTTCGTCGGAAAAGCGTGGAGCATGCGTTGCGCGGATTACTCTCGCTGCTGGGTGAGCTGTAGGCCTGGCCGGGCTTGCAGGCTCTCCCGGTGAGGCACGGCATCCTGTAGCGCCGACCGTGGCCGTATAGGGAGCCAGCCCTTCACAGTTAAGCCTCCGGAACACGGGATACACTGTGGCGCGCCAGGCTGGCAGCCAAAATTTACCAGCCCGGTTGTTGTCATTTATAAAAATACAGGCATAATACTGGTTAATTATACAGTGGTTTGTACAGCAAGCCGGACATGAATTTACACGAGGTGGACAGTGATGGACGAGAACAAAAAGAAGGCGTTGGCGGCAGCTCTGGGTCAGATCGAGCGCCAGTTTGGCAAGGGTGCAGTGATGCGCATGGGTGACCAGGAGCGTCAGGCCATTCCGGCTATCTCCACCGGTTCCCTGGGGCTCGACATTGCCCTTGGCATTGGCGGCCTGCCGAAGGGGCGTATCGTGGAAATCTACGGTCCCGAGTCTTCCGGTAAAACCACCCTGACCCTGTCAGTGATTGCCGAAGCGCAAAAGCAGGGCGCAACCTGCGCTTTCGTGGATGCCGAACACGCACTGGATCCCGAGTACGCCGGCAAGCTGGGCGTTAATGTGGATGACCTTTATGTATCCCAGCCGGATACCGGTGAGCAGGCGCTGGAAATTACCGACATGCTGGTGCGCTCCAACGCGGTTGACGTGATCGTGGTTGACTCCGTAGCTGCACTGGTGCCCAAGGCCGAGATCGAAGGCGAAATGGGGGACACCCACGTCGGCCTGCAGGCCCGCCTGATGAGCCAGGCACTGCGCAAGATCACCGGCAACATCAAGAACGCCAACTGCCTGGTGATCTTCATCAACCAGATCCGCATGAAGATTGGCGTGATGTTCGGCAGCCCGGAAACCACCACCGGCGGTAACGCGCTGAAGTTCTACTCTTCCGTACGTCTGGATATCCGCCGTATCGGCGCGGTCAAGGAAGGCGACGAGATCGTCGGTAGCGAAACCCGGGTCAAGGTGGTGAAAAACAAGGTGGCACCACCGTTCCGTCAGGCCGAGTTCCAGATCCTCTATGGCCGCGGCATTTATCGTACCGGTGAAATCATCGATCTTGGCGTGCAGCTGGGCCTGCTGGAAAAAGCGGGTGCCTGGTACAGCCATCAGGGCACCAAGATCGGCCAGGGCAAGGCCAACTCGGCACGCTACCTGGAAGAAAACCCCGATCTGTGCCAGAGCCTTGAGCAGGAAATTCGCAACCAGCTGCTCACCGTAAGCGGTCCGGTAGCGAAAGAAGAAGCAGAAGCTGCCGAGGCGGAATAAAACGCTGGAAATCCAGGCGTGAATCGGAGCAGACTGGCCTTCAGGCCGGTCTGCGGGCTCTCATGGAGAGCGCAGCTCTCCGCGACGGTTCGGTGACTGGTGATAGCGGGCATTGAGCCCTGTTGTAGCGGCGACCTGTGGTCGCCAGAGGAAGCATGGATACCCGCCACGATACGCCCGCTGTGCGAAAATTTTGAACGTTTCACGCCAACGGCCTGTATATGCAGGCCGTTTTGCTTTGTTAAGGAGGCTTTATGCTGGACACTCCAACGGCTGTGCGCAGAGTTGCCATGGATTTGCTGGCGCGCAGGGAACACAGCGTTCTGGAGCTGCAACGCAAGCTGCGTCAGCGTGGCGCCGAACCGGAGTTGATCGAAAGCGAACTGCAAAAGCTTCAGGATGAAGGGCTGCTGTCCGAGCAGCGTTATCTGGAAAGCTATATTCGCAGTCGCGGCCTGTCGGGTCGTGGCCCGGTACGCATTCGTGAAGAACTGGACCGGCGCGGGCTGAATCGGCAGGATATAGATTGTGCACTGGATGAAGCCGATGTGGACTGGCAAGAGCAGATGCAGGACCTGTGGCAGCGCAAGTTTGGCGAGAAACCCGTCGACCAGAAGACCTGGGCAAAACAGGCCCGCTTTCTGGTCTACCGTGGTTATCCGCTGGACTGGGTACAGAAACTGCTGCGTTAAGATAGTGGTACTCAAACAAAACGCCGCCCAATCGGGCGGCGTTTGTGTTGCTGCAGAACAATGGCCTCAGCCGATTTTTTCCTGCAGGAAAGCCAGTACATCGGCTACCGGTACGGCAGTCGTCTCGCTGTCACGCCGGCCCTTGTACTCGTAACTGCCGGCGGCAATGCCCTTGTCGCTGACCACGATGCGGTGGGGGATACCCATCAGCTCCATATCGGCAAACTTGACGCCGGGGCTGGTTTTTTTGTCGCGGTCATCCAGCAGCACTTCGATACCGGCAGCTGTCAGTTGCTCATACAGGTTGTCAGTGGCTTCACGCACCTCGTCCTTTTCGTATTTCATTGGCACCAGCGCCACCTGAAAGGGGGCCAGTGCAGCGGGCCAGATGATGCCGCGTTCGTCATGATTCTGCTCGATGGCGGCCGCAACCACGCGGGATACACCAATACCGTAGCAGCCCATGGTCAGTGTGGCCGGCTTGCCGTCTTCGCCCATCACGGTGCAGCCCATGGCTTCACTGTATTTCTGCCCCAGCTGGAAAATATGGCCCACTTCAATGCCGCGCCTGATTTCCAGCACGCCGTTGCCGCAGGGGCTCGGGTCGCCGGCAAGCACGTTGCGCAGGTCGGCAACCTCGGGCAGTGGCAGGTCTCGTTCCCAGTTCAGACCAAAATAGTGCTTGCCGTCCTGGTTGGCACCAGCGGCAAAGTCGCTCATGAATTGAACGGAGCGGTCAATGATGCAAGGAATAGCCAGATCTTTGGGGCCCAGCGAGCCCGGGTTGGCGCCAACGGCGGCTTCGATTTCAGCATCGCTGGCAAAGGTCAGCGGGCTGGCGACCTGGGGCAGGTTGCCGGCCTTGATTTCGTTCAGTGTGTGATCGCCACGCACGATCAGTGCGATCAGCTTGCCTTCTTCAGCGGCGTGCACCACCAGCGTCTTGATGGTTTTTTCAATGGCCAGATCAAATTGCTGCACCAGGTCGTCAATTGTTTTGACGTTTGGCGTGTCGACCAATTGCAGCTCCTGTGCCGGTGCCGGGCGCTCGCTTTCGCGGGGCAGGGCTTCGGCTTTCTCGATGTTGGCTGCATAGTCGGACGCGGTACTGAAGGCGATGTCGTCCTCACCGGAGGCGGCCAGCACGTGGAATTCGTGGGAGCCGGTACCGCCAATGGAGCCGGTATCGGCTTCAACCGGGCGGAAGTTCAGGCCCAGGCGGGTAAAGATATTGGTATAAGCCTGGTGCATGCGGTCATAGGTTTGTTGCAGGGAAGCCTGGTCCAGGTGGAAGGAGTAGGCATCCTTCATGATGAACTCGCGGCCTCGCATCAGGCCGAAACGCGGGCGGATTTCATCGCGGAACTTGGTCTGGATCTGGTAGAAGTTGACCGGCAGCTGTTTGTAGCTGGACAGCTCGTTGCGGGCCAGGTCGGTGATGACTTCTTCGTGGGTCGGACCCACACAAAACTCGCGCTGATGGCGGTCCTTCAGACGCAGCAGCTCGGGGCCGTATTCCTCCCAGCGGCCGGATTCCTGCCACAGTTCGGCCGGCTGGATGGCCGGCATCAACACTTCCAGTGCGCCGGCGGCATTCATTTCTTCACGCACGATGGCTTCGGCCTTGCGCAGTGAACGCAGGCCCAGCGGCAGCCAGGTATAGAGCCCGGAGGCCAGACGACGAATCAATCCGGCCCGCAGCATCAGCTGGTGGCTGATGACGACAGCATCGGCCGGGGTTTCTTTCAGGGTAGCAATGAGGTAATTGGATGTGCGCATGAAGTGGGATCTACATGAATGGTGAATGGAAACGGCCAGTATTGTAGCGGATTTGCCTTTGCAGCGGGTAAAGCGCCAAGGGCGAGTGTCATGGGCCCTGAAAACAAAGAACCCGGCACTGGGCCGGGTTCTTTCTGCGTGGAGTCACACAGGCATTACAGAATGCTCAGCGGGTACTCTACGATGAAGCGTACTTCGTTGACGTCAGCCTTGTTGGCTGCGTCGTTGGCGCGGTAGGTCGCGTTGCGAACGTGCAGGGACAGGTCCTTGGCGAAACCGCTCTGTACGACGTAGCGCAGGTCGGTGTCACGTTCCCAGTTCTTGCCCTGGCGACGGCCGTCAGCACTGACGATCTTGGAGCCGCGCACGTAACGGGTCATCAGGCTCAGGCCGGGTACGCCGTACTGGGCGAAGTCCAGGTCGTAACGGGCCTGGTAGGATTTTTCACCTTTCTGGCGGAAGTCGTTGTACTGAACGTCGTTCAGGATGTAAACAGAGCCGCCACC
>CAYMXO010000077.1:0-7697 GCA_964394445.1 uncultured Thiopseudomonas sp. | reverse complement strand
CGGGCGCGCTGGCCAATGACGGAGCTGGAGGAGATTTGACGCAATGGCTTTCCCGGCCTGCTTACGGGTTGCCTGTCGGAGTCAGAATTTTCTTTCGGTGCCGGCCAGCAAGTCTTTCAGGTTGTTACGGTGGGACCAGACCAGAAGCAGTGTCAGGAGACTGATCGGCAACATGCTTGCCGGTTGTTGCCAGGCCAGCAGTGGCAGGGTTGCCGGCAGTGCGCTGAGCGAGGCCAGTGAGCTGGTACGGCTCAGATAAAATGCCAGCAGCCAGACCGAGAGTGCCAGCAGTGCAGCCGGCGGGTATAGTGCCAGCAAAATACCGGCCGTGGTGGCCACGCCCTTGCCGCCATGGAGGTGGTAATAAAGTGGGTACATGTGGCCAAGAACGGCAAAAAAGCCGACCCAGGCCTGCAATTGAATGGACAGGCCCAGCCAGTCTGCAGCGGCAACGGGCAGCAGGCCTTTGGCCAGATCGCCGAGCAGGGTCAGCAGGGCCAGTCGTTTGCCGTGCAGGCGCAACATGTTGGTGGCACCGGGATTGCCGGAGCCTTGCAAGCGGGGGTCGGGGCTACCGTGGCGTCGGCTGAGCAAAATGGCAAATGAAACCGAGCCGAACAGGTAGGCGCCAAGGCAAAGCGCAATAAACATGGGCAGAGACTATATAAATTCCGGAAGCGGCAGGG
Source organism: uncultured Thiopseudomonas sp. (assembly GCA_964394445.1). Lineage (GTDB taxonomy): Bacteria > Pseudomonadota > Gammaproteobacteria > Pseudomonadales > Pseudomonadaceae > Thiopseudomonas. Next base: position 7,011 of record CAYMXO010000077.1, on the reverse strand, counting down.
TGTTGGATATCAGCATGACCCTTTTGCGTAGGGCGGATTCTAGCGGGAGAGGATACAGGTGGACAGTGTTTTTATCGACCAGCTGACCGTAGATACGGTCATCGGCGTTTATGACTGGGAGCGTACCATCCCCCAGCGTTTGCTGCTGGACCTGGAAATGGCCTGGGATATCCGCCTGGCCGCCGCAGGCGACGACCTGCAGCATACGCTGGATTATGCCGCGGTCAGCCAGCATGTACTGGCCTTTGCCGAACGAAACAGTTTTGAACTGGTAGAAACCTTTGCCGAAAGGCTGGCGGGCGAACTGATGCAGGCGTTCAACATTCCCTGGCTCAGAATCAGGCTTACCAAGCCCGGTGCCGTGCCCCAGGCCCGCGGCGTAGGTGTGGAGATTGTGCGCGGATGTCGTTAACCGACGTATACCTTGGGCTTGGCAGCAACATCGAGCGCGAACGCCATATTCTGGCGGCGCTGGATGCGCTGGCCGATGCGTTTGGTGAGCTGGACTGCTCGCCAGTATTTGAAAGTGAGCCGGTCGGCATTCGTAGTGGCTGTTTCTTCAACATGGTGGTGCATTTGCGCACTGCGCTGCCGCTGGCGGCGTTGCAGCAGCGGCTGAAAGCCATCGAGCGGCAGGAAGGACGTCTGCAGGCAGGGCCACACGAGTTGCCGCTGGATATCGACGTACTGTTGTACGGAGAGCAAACAGGGGAAATTGACGGAGTCACCCTGCCGCGGCCGCGAATCCTCGACAGCGCTCATGTATTATGGCCGCTTGCGGTGCTGGCACCGGAGCTGCGTCATCCTGGCAGTGGTGCCAGTTATGCCGCGTTGTGGCATGCGGCCGGCCCTTCCTCTGGACTGCGGCCGGTGGCGTTGTGTTGGCAGGGCAAAGCGCTAACGCCGCCCTGGATGCTGCCGCTGCTAAGCCCGGCCTGGCAGCCAGCTGCCGCGGCATCGGGCTAAACCTTCATGTTGTACTGGAGTTATTGAATGTTGTTGCGCGGTTTGACCGTACTGATTTTTTTTCAGCTGCTGGGTACCGGATTGAACGCCCTGTGGTTACATAAACTGCCCGGTCCGATCATCGGGCTGGTGCTGCTGTTTGCCTATCTGTTGCTGACCCGGAAACTCAGTGAACCACTGGACCAGGCGGCCAGCGGCTTGCTGCGTTATCTGCCGGTGTTGCTGTTGCCGCCTGCGGTAGGCGTCATGGTCCACTTTGCCGATATCCGTCAGGATGTCTGGGCCATTAGCGGCTCGTTAGTGATTTCCCTGGTGATTTCCATGGTATTTGCCGGCTGGCTGATGCAGGTGCTGATCAACCGGCAGCAAAAGCGCAAGGGGGAGCGGTCATGACTCTGGAGTGGAGTGCTGCGCTGGGTGCGGTTATCGGGCATCCGCTGTTTTCTGTCGGCATTACCCTTGGCGTGTTTCAGCTGGCCCAGCTGTTGTACGAAAAAACCCGCCTGATGCTGCTGCAGCCGTTGCTGGTGTCAACCCTGGCGCTGGTGGCGATCCTGCTATTGCTGGGAATTGATTATGAGGATTACCGGGACGGCAGCTCGCTGCTGACTTTCCTGCTTGGGCCGGCGACGGTGGCCCTGGCCGTACCGCTGTACCAGAATGTGCGCCGTGTACGTGCGGTGTTGATGCCGGTGCTGGTCACGCTGCTGGTGGGCGGTACGCTGGCAACCATACTGGGGGTTGGCCTGGCCTGGATGTTTGGTGCCGAGCACATGATCGTCATGGCGCTGGCGCCGAAGTCGGTTACTTCACCCATCGCCATGCTGGTGGCGGATGAAATTGGCGGCTCGGCATCGCTGGCGGCGGTGTTTGTCATGCTCACCGGCATGCTGGGTGCGATGTTTGGTGTAGAGCTGATGCGCCTGTTCCGCATCCGCCATCCGGCTGCCCAGGGACTGGCACTGGGCATGGTGGCCCACGCCATCGGTACGGCCCGGGCGCTGCAGGAAAGTGAAGAAACCGGGGCGTTCTCCGCCCTTGGCATGAGCATCATGGGCGTGCTGACGGCCGTGGCACTGCCGCTGGCGGTGGCGGCAATCAGCTGATTTGCCAGATTCATGTCCTGACTGACAATGACCGCCAGAGTATACCGGTACCTGTCCTGTAGTCCCGGGCGGCAAGACAACATGTTTGGAGTCGATATGCAGAGTTTTCCACCTTTTGATGGTGCAGCCGTTCTGGTTGTGGGCGATGTCATGCTGGACCGTTACTGGTATGGCGGCACCTCGCGGATTTCACCGGAAGCGCCTGTTCCGGTAGTGCGCGTAACCCGCACCGAAGACCGCCCCGGTGGCGCGGCCAATGTGGCCCTGAACATTGCCGCACTGGGAGCGCAGGCGCTGCTGGTGGGCGTGACCGGTCGGGACGAGGCGGCTGCGGCACTGGCCGAACAGTTGCATTCAGTCGGCGTGCAAACCGATTTCCAGCAGATCGGCGGGCAGCCGACCATCGTCAAGTTGCGGGCCATGAGCCGCCAGCAACAGCTTTTGCGCATGGACTTTGAAGAACCCTTTGACGTGGATGTGACGGCCCTGCAGCAGCAGGTGCAGCGGGGACTGGCCAATGCCCGGGTGATGGTGCTGTCTGACTACGGCAAGGGCACTCTGGTCAATCATCAGGAGCTGATCCGCATGGCGCGGGAGCAGGGTGTAGCGGTATTGGCCGATCCCAAGGGAACCGACTTCTCCATCTACCGCGGGGCGACCCTGCTCACGCCCAATCAGGCCGAGTTTGAAGCGGTGGCCGGCGTTTGCAGCGATGAGCAGCAGCTGCTTGAACGGGGTGTTGCCATGCTGCGCGAACTGGAGCTGCAAGCCTTGCTGGTTACCCGGGGCGAGCAGGGCATGACCCTGATTCGCGACGGCGAACCGGCACTGCACCTGCCGGCGCAGGCGCGTGAAGTATTTGATGTAACCGGTGCCGGCGATACCGTGATTTCCACGCTGGCCACGGCACTGGCCGCTGGCGAGGGGCTGCCGGAAGCCATGCGTCTGGCCAATATCGCTGCCGGCATTGTGGTTGGCAAGCTGGGCACGGCGACGGTTAGCGCACCGGAGCTGCGTCGGGCAGTGCAGGGCGAGCTGCGCCATGGTCGCGGCATGCTGGGCCTGCAACAGTTGCAGACTGCAGTCGCCGAGGCCAAAGCGCGTGGCGAGCGCGTGGTGTTCACCAATGGTTGTTTTGACATTCTGCACGCCGGCCATGTGCACTATCTGGAGCAGGCCCGCGAGCTGGGTGACCGGCTGATTGTGGCGGTCAATGACGATGCTTCGGTTACTGCGCTAAAAGGTCCGGGCCGACCGATCAACTCGGTGGATCGCCGCATGGCGGTGCTGGCCGGGCTCGGCGCGGTGGACTGGGTGACCAGTTTTGCCACGGACACGCCCATCCCCCTGCTGGAGCTGTTGCAGCCCGATGTGCTGGTCAAGGGCGGTGATTACGGCGTTGATGGCGTAGTTGGCGGTGACATCGTGCGAGCCTATGGTGGCGAGGTAAAAGTGCTGGGGCTGGTGGAAAACAGCTCGACTACGGCCATTGTCGAAAAGATCCGCAGCAAGGATTAGCCGGGTTTTGTGTTGTAGCGGTTGGGTGTTTTTTTACACTGCGGCGGCTGGGCCGGACGGAACGCTCCGTCAGGCTGCGCTACGCTGATGCCTGACTTCGGTCCCGCCCGGCCCGAATCTGCCTTGTGCGGGGGATGGGTTTGTCCCGCCTGTGGCGGGATGCTGTCGCTGTGGCGGGTTGCTGCCTGGAGGCCGAGAGCTGCTTTTTTGTAGGGCTGGTTTCAGCCGCGATCGCTATTGCTCAGCTTGCCGAATTTACTCGTTAAAGCTGCAGGGTTTTCAGACGACCTTTTTTACTGGCCCAGTACAGCAGCGCAATGCTGCACATTGTCTTGCAGGTGCTTCGGATTGATGGTGCCGATCACCGCGCTGGTGGTGCCGGGGTGGCCGAAGATCAGTTCAAAGCTGGCGCGGACCGGGTCGGTTCCGGGCTCAAGGCAGATATGTCCGCTGGCCAGGGCCTTTTTGATCAGGATGGCCTTGCCGTGTTGCTGGGCATAATCCAGCACCGGCTTTTCTTCCTGCTCGTTCAGGTTGTAGGTGACCATGGCGCAGTCGCCGTGTTCCAGAGCCAGCAGTCCACCTTCCACCGTCTTGCCGGAAAAGCCGAACTGGCCAATTTTGCCTTCCTGTTTGAGCTGCGCAAGGGTGGCGTACACCTCTTCTTCGCGCAGCACCTGCAGGTCGTTGCCGTCAGAATGTACCAGCACCGCGTCCAGATAGTCGGTATTCAGCCGTTTGAGGCTGCGCTCGACCGACATGCGGGTGTGGCGGGCGCTGAAATCAAAGTGTGACTGGCCGTTGTCAAATTCTTCGCCGACCTTGCTGACAATGATCCAGTGCTGGCGCTGCCCCTTCAGCAGCTGGCCAAGCCTTTCCTCACTGATGCCATAGGCCGGCGCCGTATCCAGCAGGTTGATGCCCAGATCGCGGGCCAGGGCCAGCAGGTTCAACGCAGCCTGGTCGCCCGGCAGCTCAAAGCCGTCGGGGTATTTTACGCCCTGGTTGCGGCCCAGCTTCACCGTCCCCAGCCCCAGTGGCGAGACCAGTGGGCCATTAATGCCCAGCGGGCGATAAAAATCATGCAGGCCTGTCGTCAAAACAATTCCTCCCAGGGTGCGGGTGCCACGGCTGGCTGTGGCAGCTGTGGCAGGACGGGTTGTTGTTGTGGCTGAACATTGTGTGCGCCCAGCGCATTGATTACCCGGTCAGCGAGGTCTGGCGCCAGGGCCAGTTTGGTTGGCCAGGCCACCATCAGCTTGCCGTCCTCATGCAAAAAGGCATTGTCAGGGCGAACCAGACTGTTTTGCGACGGTTCGGCACGGTTGATGCGCAACGTGCGCCATTGCAGGCCGGACTGGTCCAGCCAGGGCAACAGTTCGGCCAGTTCTTTTTGGGCGAAGGCAATTTGTGCAGCTTCGTCGCGAGCCACACCTTCGGCTTCAGCCAGGTTGCCGCCCAGATACCAGACCCACTGGCCGTCGCTGGCCGGGTGTGTGGTAATGGTGATGCGCGGTTTGGTGCCGGCACCCAGGCAGTGGGCATAAACCGGCTTGAGTTGCGGGCCCTTGACCAATGCCATGTGTAGCGGGCGCACTTGCTGGCGGGGGTGTTCCAGGCCGCAGTGTTGCAGCAGCTGCTCAATGCCTTCCCCTGCGCTGAACACATAACGCTGTGCGCGGATCTGCCAGTCGCCAGTGTGCAGGGCGACCAGTTGGCCATTGTCCATTACGGGCTGTAGATTTGGCGCGTGCAACAGGCTGTCGCCGGCCAGACCGGCCAGCCGCTGCACCAGCGAAGGAACATCAAAAACCAGTTCGGCCAGCCGGTAAACCCGTCCCTTGAAAGCGTTGTCCTGCAGGGCGGGGGGCAGCTCCTTGCCCTTCACTGCATCGACGCGGCCACGCATTGCCTTGCTGGCAAAAAAACTGGTCAGGTTGCCGGCGACCGAGCCGGGCGACCATAAATAGTGGGCATCGGACAACAGGCGCACACCACGCAAGTCCAGCTCGCCGTTGCCATTCAGTGCTGCCCGCCAGCGTGCCGGCATATTGGCAATGGCTTCGGAAGAGCCGGTCAGCGCGCCATGCAGTGCATACTTGGTGCCGCCGTGAATGATGCCCTGGGATTTGACCGTTTGCCGGCCACCCAGCCTGTCCTGCTCGATCAGTAGCGTACTGTAGCCTTGCTGGCGCAGGCGGGCATTGAGCCAGAGGCCGGCAATGCCGCCGCCGACGATGGCGATGTCTGTAGAAAGGGTGCCGGACATGCTGGTTCCTGTTGGCGTAAATACGCGACAGTATAACGAAAAGCCGCCATGGGCACCTGTGGTTACCGGTTCTGCAGATGCAAATGGACAAGGCCATGGCCCTTGCCTAAAATCGCGCCATGAACAGAACCCTGTATAGCATTGTTTTTTATCTGGCCTTGCCGTTGATACTGGCCCGCCTGTGGTGGCGCGGGCGCAAAGCGCCGGCCTATCGTCAGCGGATCGGCGAGCGTTTTGCACTGGGCTTGCCAGCGCTGAAAACCGGCGGCATCTGGCTGCACGCGGTGTCGGTGGGCGAAAGCATTGCTGCCGCACCCGTGGTGCGGGCATTGCAGGAACGTTATCCGGACCTGCCGGTTACAGTGACCTGCATGACACCCACCGGTTCGGAGCGTATCAAGGCCATGTTTGGCGACAGCGTGCAACACTGCTATCTGCCCTACGATTTGCCATGCCGGGCGCGTGCCTTTTTGCAGCGGCTGCGGCCAATAGCCGGCATTGTGATGGAAACCGAGCTCTGGCCAAACCACATCAACCAGTGCGTCCGCATGAATATCCCGGTGGTGCTGGCCAACGCCCGGCTGTCGGAACGTTCGGCACGGGGTTATGCGCGCTTCCCGAAATTGACTGCTCCCATGCTGGCACAGCTGTCAGGTATTGCGGTGCAGACCCGGGCTGAAGCCGAACGCTTTATTGAACTGGGTGCACGCAAGGAAGCGGTACAGGTCACAGGGTCGATCAAGTTCGATTTGCAGATTGCACCGGAGTTGTTGCAAAAAGCGCACCAGCTGCGTGAGCAATGGCAGCTGGACGGCCGCCAAGTCTGGATCGCAGGCAGTACCCACGAAGGTGAAGACCTGCTGGTACTAGAGGCGCATCAACAATTGCTGCAAGGCTTTCCCCGCGCCCTGCTGATTCTGGTGCCACGGCATCCGGAGCGCTTTGATACGGCCTGGTGCCTGTGCGAGGCCCGGCAACTGAAAGTGGTGCGCCGTTCCGGGGGTGAGGCGATATTGCCGGAAACCCGCGTACTGCTGGGTGACACCATGGGGGAACTGCTGTTGCTTTATGCCATGGCGGATGTGGCGCTGGTCGGTGGCAGTCTGGTGCCCCATGGCGGCCACAACCTGCTGGAGCCGGCTGCGCTGGGCA
>CAYMXO010000076.1:0-7717 GCA_964394445.1 uncultured Thiopseudomonas sp. | reverse complement strand
CTGGATGACAACCAATGCGTGAACAGGTAACAGGGGCCCGTCGCTGGGTCATCAAGATTGGCAGCGCGCTGCTGACTGCCGATGGTCGCGGGCTGGACCGCAGTGCCATGGCCATCTGGGTGCGCCAGATGGTGGCCCTGCGTGAAGCCGGCATTGATCTGGTACTGGTGTCGTCCGGTGCTGTGGCTGCCGGCATGAGCCGTCTGGGCTGGCTGGAACGGCCCAGCGCGGTCAGCGAGCTGCAGGCTGCCGCCGCCATCGGCCAGATGAGTCTGGTCAAGGCCTGGGAAAGCAGTTTTGCCGACCACAACGAGCGTACCGCACAGATCCTGTTGACCCATGATGACCTGTCCGACCGCAAGCGCTACCTGAACGCCCGCAGTACCCTGACCAAGCTGCTGGAGCTGGGGGTGATTCCCGTCATCAACGAAAATGATACGGTCGCCACCGATGAGATCCGCTTTGGTGACAACGACACCCTGGCCGCGCTGGTGGCCAACCTGGTCGAGGCCGACCTGCTGGTGATCCTGACCGATCAGGATGCCATGTACGATTCCGATCCGCGCAACAACCCGGCGGCCAAAGTCATCCGGCAGGCCCGTGCCGATGATCCCGTGCTGGATGCCGCCGCCGGTGGCAGCGCCGGCGCGCTGGGCCGCGGTGGCATGCAGACCAAGCTGCGCGCGGCGCGCCTGGCCGCCCGCTCCGGCGCCCATACCATGATTGTCGGCGGCAGCATCGAACGGGTCATCGAGCGGCTCAGGGCCGGCGAAGAGCTGGGCACACTGCTGACATCCGATCAGTGCCGCGATGCCGCCCGCAAACAGTGGCTGGCTGGCCACCTGCAGACCCGTGGCAGCCTGACGCTGGATGCCGGCGCGGTCAGGGCGCTGCGGGACGGTCACAAAAGCCTGCTGCCGGTGGGCGTTGTTGCGGTCAACGGAGAGTTCCGCCGTGGTGAAATGCTGGTTTGCCTGGACGAGCAGGGTGCAGAAGTGGCCCGCGGACTGACCAATTACAATTCCAGCGAAACCGCAAGGATCATGCGCCGCCCGTCCGACGAGATTGCCGATATTCTTGGCTATGTGGGCGATGCCGAGCTGATCCACCGCGACAATCTGGTGATGAGCTAGGCTGTCGCGTTTTACAAACGCCCGCTCAGCGGCAGCCGTCGCTCCCGCCCAAACCCGCGCGGGCTCATTTTTGGCCCGGGTGCGGCCTGGCGGCGTTTGAACTCGTTGCGGTCGATCAGCCGGGTCATGCGTTGCACCCAGCCCGCCTCCAGCCCGGCTTCCAGCAGCTGTGGCACGCTTTGGCTTTCATCCACATACAGACGCACAATTTCATCCAGCAGCGGGTAGGGTGGCAGGCTGTCGCTGTCTTCCTGGCCCGGGGCCAGCTCGGCGGTGGGCGGGCGTGTAATGACCCGCTGCGGAACCGCCGGGCCGAGGGTGTTACGGTATTGCGCCAGCCGGTAGACCAGGGTTTTCGGAATGTCTTTCAGCAGGGCAAAGCCGCCACACATGTCGCCATACAGGGTGCAGTAGCCGACCGCCATTTCGCTTTTGTTGCTGGTAGTCAGCAGCAGGGCGCCGGAGCGGTTGGACAGTGCCATCAGCAGCATGCCGCGGCTGCGCGCCTGCAGGTTCTGTTCGGTGGTGTCCTGCGCAGGGGCCGGCCACTGTTCCAGCAACGGTTGCAGTTGTGCGGCAAAGGGCTCGACCAGCGGCGCAATGGACGCCACATGGTAGGTGACGCCCAGCGCGCGGGCCTGTTCGGCAGCGTCATCCTGGCTGATCTGTGCGGTGTAATGGTAGGGCATCATCACGCTGGTGACCTTGTCGGCACCCAGTGCATCCACGGCAATGGCCAGCACCAGTGCCGAGTCAATGCCGCCGGACAATCCCAGCAGTGCGCCGTTGAAGCCACAAGCTGCCACATAGTCGCGCAAGCTGCAGACCAGCGCCTGCCAGGTCAGGGCCTCGGCACAGGGCAGCGCAGGCATGGCGGACGGGGATTCAGGGTCGAGGGTGAGCCGATCCGGCGCAAAGCCTTTGGCGCGCTGACGCACGTTGCCCTGCGCATCAAACAGCAGGCTATGGCCGTCAAACACCTGCTCGTCCTGCCCGCCAACTGGATTGACTTGCGCCAGCGGGCAACCCAGCTGACCGGCGATGGCAGCCAGCTGTTGCTCCCGCTGCGGCAGGCAGTCGTGATAAAAGCTGCTGTCGCCAAGGTTGATCAGCATGTCACAGGGCTGGCCGGCCAGCTGTTGCTGCAGGACCGGCTGCAGAATCTCGTTCCCCAGGGTGACGGCCAGCCGGGCACCCTGAAACTTTAGCCAGGGCTGGCTGCTGCCGGCGCTAAAGTAGCGCTGCTCATCCTTTGCCGGGTCGGTTGAGAGGATCTGCTTGTCGTACTGCCACTGCACCTCACCCTGCTGGAACAGGCAAACACTGTGGTACAGCTTGCCGCCGGCAAAGCACGGCAGGCCCAGCAGGAAGGCTTGCTGTGTGCCCAGTTCGCAGAGTGCCGGCAGGGCGCTTGCCATGGCCCTGGCCACATGGGGGTACCACCAGCGGTCCTGCAGGACGTGGCCGGTCAGGGCCAGCGAGGGAAACACCAGCAGGTCGCTGCGGCCCTGGTCGTCATCGACGGCTTGCCGGATGGCGGCCAGATTGGCGTCAATATCGCCCGGGCGAACCTTGAGCTGGACCAGAGTGATGCGGGGCAGGGCGGACATGGGGCTGTTCCTGTGGCACTAAAAGGAATGCAAGTTTAGCAAACCGGCATCCCGTGGGGACAGCCCGCTACCAGCTGACGCCAATACCCATCAGGTAGCGGCGATCGTTAAGGTCGCCCTGCTGGCTTTTGATTTTTTCCCACTCGGTGCGAACGCTAAACGATGCCCAGCTGTTGATCTTGTAGCGCAGACCGGCTTCGTTATCCAGCACATAGTCAATGGCGGGAGTGAAGGGCAACCCGACTTCGCCGCGGTAGTAGAGCTCCAGGGTCTTCGCCAGAAAGTAGCGGCGATAGTCCCAGTTGGTGCTGAAGGCATTGAAGTGCTCGCGTTCGCCATTGGCAAAGCTGTAACGGTTGTGGGTCAGCAGGGTACTGATGGACAGGGAGCCCAGCGCATTGTCCCAGAACTGGAAGCCGGGCCCGCTACCCAGCGTGGTTTGCCGGCGTACATCTTCCAGCCGGTCGTGGGTGTATTTGCTTTTGCCTTTCCAGAACCAGCGCTGGGTGAGGAAGTAGTCCAGCCCGTAGCTACCGGTAAAGCGGTCGGTTTTTTTGCTGTCGTCCTTGGTTTCGTGCTCGTACTGGGCATCAAAGCCGTGTCGCCAGCGGCCGTGACGCAACTGGCTGGCGAGGCTCAGATCGTATTTGTCGGAGTCGTTTTCCTTGCGCTTGTAGTCGGCAGCCAGGTGCAGCGAACCGCTCCAGAGCAGGTCGCTGGCCAGCTTTTGCGGTTCATGTGGAATCAGCTGGTGGATGCTTCGCAGCGCAACTTCGCGGCTACTGTCCGTGCTTGTCAGTTGTACACTACCGGCTGCGCCCGGTTGCAGGCGAACCCTGTGGCCATCGTCGGCGTGCCGCTGCTTGATGATGAATTCCTGGCTGCTGTCGAGGCTGGCCACTTGTTTGACGTCGAGGCTGAGGGTGCCGGCATAGGCGGTTTTCAGTAACAACCGGCCACCGTCCAGCAGTACAATGGTGCCGCTGATGCGGTCACCGTTTTTCATTTCAATGGTATCGGCCAGAACTGAACTCGTCAGGGCCAGACAGCTCAAAGCTGCATAAAGAATCAGGGTACGCATAGGGTGGAAACTGCAATCAAGAGTAGGGTGGGATCGTGAAGGTTGAAACCTGTCCGGGTGGCGCTAAGACGCCGGCAACAGCAAAAAAGTTCACCGATGCCGCGCTGCGCCGGGAAATGCTTTATGCCGCGCTGGCCCAGGTACCGGCGGGCAGCGTGGTAACCTATGGCCAGCTTGCCGAGCTGGCCGGTCTGGGCCGGGCGGCACGCTGGGTCGGTACGCAGCTGAGCCGGCTACCGGATGACAGCAGCCTGCCGTGGCACCGGGTCATCAACCAGGCGGGCCGGCTGAGCGTTGACGAAGGCAGTGAAACCTGGCTGGAACAGTGTCAGCGTTTGCGCTGCGAGGGTGTTCAGGTCGTCAACGGACGGGTATCCTTGCAGCGTTATCGCTGGCAACCATAGGCCAGACGCAAGGGGGCACTCATATTACTCAGTGCCTCCGTAAAATTTCGGACCGTATTTTGAAACAAGTTGACCATGACTAACAAGGGCTGGCGCGAGGCGCTGACCACTTATTCCAGCCCGGCCGTACTGGCACTGCTGTTGCTCGGCTTTGCCGCCGGTTTGCCCTACATGCTGGTTTTTTCCACCTTGTCGGTCTGGCTGCGCGAAGCCGGTGTGGCCCGGGAGACCATCGGCTATGCCAGCCTGATTGGCCTGGCCTATGCCTTCAAGTGGGTCTGGTCGCCGATGCTGGACCAGTGGAAACTGCCACTGCTGGGGCGCATGGGGCGCCGGCGTTCCTGGCTGATCCTGTCGCAAATTCTTGTCGCCATTGGTCTGGCCGGCATGGCCTTCAGCAACCCGCAAACCCATCTCGCTGTGCTGGTGGCACTGGCGGTACTGGTGGCTTTTGCTTCGGCCACCCAGGACATTGCGGTGGATGCCTATCGCCTGGAAATCGTTGAAAACGAACGCCAGGCCGCACTGGCGGCCAGCTACATGGCGGGCTACCGGGTGGCGGCGCTGCTGGCCACTGCGGGTGCACTGTATTTTGCCGAATGGTTTGGTTCGACCGGACTGCAATACCGGCATTCGGCCTGGGCCAGCACCTACCTGCTGTTTGCCCTGCTGATGCTGCCCGGCATGCTGACCACGCTGTGGATGAAGGAGCCGCAGCTGAGTCTGGAAAGAAATGGCGAGCGGGCCCGCTATGCCCTGAGTCATCAGCTGATCTCGATTGTCGTGCTGATTGTGCTGCTGATATCGGTTCCGGCCATGCTGACCCAGTATTTTCATACCAACTTCCACCCGTTTCTGCGGGGTTCGCAAAGTCTGGCCGACCTGTTTTTTACCGACCGCGCCTTTTTGCGCGGGCTGATGTACAGCCTGTTGATTGTCGCCTGCCTGTCGTCTTTTGGCCGGCGCGGACTGGCGCCGGTGCTGACACCGGTCAACGATTTCATTGTGCGCTACCGCTGGCAGGCACTGTTGCTGCTGGGGCTGGTGGCCACCTACCGCATGTCGGATACGGTGATGGGCGTGATGGCCAACGTGTTCTACATTGACCAGGGCTTCACCAAGGACCAGATCGCCGGGGTCAGCAAGGTGTTCGGCCTGATCATGACCCTGCTTGGCGCCGGCGCCGGCGGGGTACTGATCGTACGCTTTGGCATCATGCCGATTTTGTTGCTCGGTGGTATCGCTTCGGCGGCCACCAACCTGATGTTTGTCATGCTCAGCGGCATGGGTGCGCACATGCAGATGCTGGTGGTGACCATTTCATGCGACAACTTCAGTGCCGGCATGGCCACCGCCGCTTTCGTTGCCTATCTGTCGAGCCTGACCAACCTGCGTTTTTCGGCCACGCAATATGCCTTGCTCAGTTCCATCATGTTGCTGCTGCCGCGCCTGATTGGTGGTTATTCGGGCGTGATGGTGGACAAGCTGGGCTATGCCGACTTTTTCTATGCGACCGCGCTGCTGGGCGTGCCGACCGTAGTCCTGATTGTCTGGCAATGGTGGCTTGATGCCCGTCGCCGTGAGCAGGGCGCGGGTACGGATAACGACGCATCAGCGTCCTGAGTATGTACAACCCGAGGGGGTGTTTTATGCAAGGTTTTTTGTGGTTTTTTTTACTGTTGCCGCTGCTCGAACTCTATGTGCTGATCAAGGTGGGCAGTGAAATTGGTGCCCTGAGCGTGGTGCTGTGGATCATTCTCAGCGCCATCGCCGGTATTTTCTGCATCCGCATGGCTGGCATTGCCACTGCACTGAATGTGCGCGAACGCATGGCGCGCGGCGAAACGCCGGATGACGCCATGCTGACCGGCCTGCTCTGGGTCATTGGCGGCGTGTTGCTATTCATTCCGGGCTTTGTCAGTGATTTTGCCGGATTGATCTGCATTCTGCCGATAACCCGTTACTGGCTGATCCGCCGGATGCGCAGGGGCATGCCGCAAGCCGATATCCACGCCGAATTCCGGCACACCCGCAGTTATGGCAATCCCATGGACAGTCAGCAAGAGCGCCAGATCAACATCATCGAAGGCGAATACGAACGCAAGGACAGGGACTGAAAGCGCAGGTCTGACAGTTGTAGTAATGGAGTGCTGCTTGCTCGCTGCTCGCAGGAGTGGCTGGAATGCTGCGCAGATACGAAGGCAGGTGGCGCGCCAGGGCGGCCATCAGGGCTGGTGATTGTATTTTACCGGTTTTTGAAAAATCGCTCTTGAAATATGTTTTGACAGCCCCATATAGCCTGCATCAGTTTTTCCGGCGTGCGTTCAAGTGCGCCGGTACGGGTACCCGGACACCGGTCCGGATATCCTTTTTCAATCAAGGGCAGGCAACCGGTGCCTGTCAGTTGTTAATCATCCGTTAGGAGAGATCGAGAATGAAGCTTCGTCCTCTGCATGACCGCGTGGTAATCCGCCGTAGTGAAGAAGAAACCAAAACCGCTGGTGGCATCGTGCTGCCCGGCTCCGCTGCCGAAAAGCCCAACCAGGGTGAAATCGTTGCCGTCGGTACCGGCCGTGTGCTGGACAACGGTGAGGTACGCGCACTGGCCGTCAAGGTTGGTGACAAGGTGGTATTTGGTCCGTACTCCGGCAGCAACACCATCAAGGTTGATGGCGAAGAGCTGCTGGTGATGAGCGAGAGCGAGATCCTGGCCGTTGTTGAAGGCTGACAAGCGTCTTTTCACGATAGAAACACCATTCAGAAATTTTTGAGGTACATAGCAAATGGCTGCTAAAGAAGTTAAGTTCGGCGATGCCGGTCGTAAAAAAATGCTCACCGGTGTCAACACCCTGGCTGACGCGGTAAAGGCCACCCTGGGGCCAAAGGGTCGCAACGTGGTTCTGGAGCGCAGCTTTGGCGCACCTGTCATCACCAAAGATGGCGTTTCCGTTGCCAAGGAAATCGAACTCAAAGACCGTTTTGAAAACATGGGTGCCCAGCTGGTCAAGGACGTTGCCTCCAAGGCCAACGACGAAGCGGGTGACGGTACCACCACCGCAACCGTTCTGGCCCAGGCCATTGTCAACGAAGGCCTGAAGGCCGTTGCTGCCGGCATGAACCCGATGGACCTGAAGCGCGGCATCGACAAGGCCACCGTGGCCATCGTTGACCAGCTGAAAGCCCAGGCCAAGCCATGTGCCGACTCCAAGGCGATTGCCCAGGTAGGTACCATTTCTGCCAACTCCGACACCACCATTGGTGACATCATCGCCGAAGCCATGGAAAAAGTGGGCAAAGAAGGCGTCATCACCGTTGAAGAAGGTTCCGGTCTGGAAAACGAGCTGGCCGTGGTTGAAGGCATGCAGTTTGACCGTGGTTACCTGTCGCCCTACTTCATCAACAAGCCGGACACCATGGTGGCCGAGCTGGAAGAGCCGCTGCTGCTGCTGGTTGACAAGAAAATCTCCAACATCCGCGAGCTGCTGCCCG
>CAYMXO010000075.1:0-7718 GCA_964394445.1 uncultured Thiopseudomonas sp. | reverse complement strand
AGCGCAGCCTGACGGAGCGTTCCGTCCGGCCCAGACGCCACAGTGACAACAGCCACCGCAGTGTCAACTACCCCTCAGATATCATTGCAAAATGCTTTACCGCGCTACCACACCTTCCCGCGCCAGCTGCTCCGCCTGCTTGCTACTCTCCAGCCAGTCACGCCATGACTGCACACGCCGACGCGAGGCACCGGCCCGCTGCGCAGCATCCAGTGCCTGTGCAGACAGGGTCCAGTCTTGCTGCTGCATGGCCAGCTGGGCCAGAATCAGCCAGTGCTCCGCCTTGTTGCCGCGCTCGGCCAGCTGGCGATACAGCTCGATGGCCTTGCTGCGTTCACGGGCCTGCCAGTACAGCTGGGCCAGGGTTTCCTGTTGTTGCGCATCATTGGGCAGTTTGCCGGCAGCCACCAGCTGTTGCAACAGGCGTGCGCCTTGCCAGGGCTGCTGCGCTGCTGTGGCCATGGCCAGCATTTGCTGCAGGTCCCGTGCCTGCATCTGCAGCCCCTTGGCATAGGCCGTACGCAAGGTAGCAAAAGCGGCAGCCGGCTCTCCGGCGGCCTGTTGCAGGCCGGACAGCTGTTTCCAGTGGGCAAAGCTGTCCGGTTCACGCTTCAGGATGCGCTGCTGCCAGCGTGCTGCCTGACTGTATTGCTTCAGGTTGGCATGGGCTGCCACCATGAACTGCAACCATTCATGAGCGATGTCCTGCTGCCCTGCCAGATAACGTTCGGCCAGTGGCAGCGCCTGATCGTAACGGCCCTGCATTTGCCAGGCCTGGATGCCAAGTTGCAGTACCTCACTGCTTTGTGGCTGGCCTTTAAGGGCAGCCAGCGCCTGCGCGGGCTGTTTCAGCTGCAGATACAGCTTGCCCAGATTCAGGCCATCTTCCTGACGTTCTTCTGCGGACAGCTGACCGGTTTGTAACGCCTGCTGCAGATAAGATGCTGCTTTTTGCTCTTGCCCGGCTTGCCAGGCAAGGTACGCCTTGTTACGCAATACCAGCGCTTCGGCAAAACTGCTTTTTTCCGGCTTCAGCGCTTCCAGCGTTTGCAAGCCGCGGGCATGCTCGCCTTTGGCTTGTGCAGCCTGCGCCTGCTGCAATGCCCGCAGCACCTCCGGATCGACCGTCTGCGCCGAAAGCAAGCCGCAATACAGGCAACCGAGCAAGACCAACCAGCGTTTCACGATTACCTCCCGTTGCTCAGGCGAAACTCAAGGGTTTTCACCGCTTCACGCTGCACTGCCTGACCGTTTTCGGTGCGCGGCGCAAAGCGCCAGCGGGCGGCTGCACGGCGTGCCGAACGATCAAACACGTTGGCCGGCGAAGATTCAACGACGCGAATGTTTTCTACCCGGCCCTGGGCGGTAATGGTAAAGGCCAGCTTCACATGACCCTCGATACCACGACGACGGGCCTGGTCCGGATATTCCGGCAAAACCTCGTTCAATGGCACCACCTCGGAGTCAACCCCCTGGGGGCCGGGTGCGGCAGCAGCCGGGGCTGCCGGGGCAGCAGGCGCAGGACTGGCCCTGGCTGCGGTAACGCCGGCAAGGCTTGGCATGGCAGCCGCCTGAACGCTAACAGCCGAAGGCAGGTTGGGCAGGCTCACGTCGAGTTTTACTGTGGGTGCCTGCATCGACCGGGGTGTCTGCGGGCGTTGCGGGCTGGGCGGCTGGACTTGATCCGGTGGCGGCTCGGGTGCCTTGAGCCGGCTGCGTGAACGACTGTCCGCGCTGTCACGGCTCATGGGAATGAAGTGGCCAACTTGTACCGGCTTGTTTTCAACCTTTACGGCAGGTGGCGAGATCATCCACAGAATCATGATAAAGCTGGCAACCACCGCCAACACAGCCAGTACAAAAGAGGCCAGCCAGCGCAGCATCAGTTGGACTCCGCCGAAGCCGCCAGTGCCACATCCGCCACTCCGGCCTGTCGCGCCTGGTCCATCACCTGTACCACCAGACCGGTGCGTGCATCCTGGTCCGCCTGCACAACAACGATGCCATCAGGCTGTTCCTGGCGCAAACGCTCGACATGGGCGCGTACGGTGCGCACATCGACTGCCTGCTTGTCCAGCCAGACCTGGCCATCAGCCGTCACGGCAATCAGAATGTTGCCCTTGTCCTGACTGCTGGCGGTATCCGCCTGCGGGCGGTTGACCTCAATGCCCGACTCCTTGATAAAGGAGCTGGTGACAATAAAGAAAATCAGCATGATAAAGACCACATCCAGCATCGGTGTCAGGTCGATACCCGGCTCTTCCGCACTGCTGTGGCTGTAACGTCGCATTCTCATCCCGGGTGTATCCTTTATTCGTGCCGCAGCTGGTCGGCCAGCCGGGTCAGTGCGCGACGCGCATTACGCTCAAGGTGGGCCAGGCTGAACAAACCGCCAATCGCCAGCACCATGCCAGCCAGGGTTGGCAGGGTTGCCTGCCAGACACCGGCGGCCATGGCACGGGGATTACCCGTGCCGTTCATGGCCAATACATCAAACACGGCGACCATGCCGGTGACGGTACCCAGCAACCCGAGCAGCGGAAACAGCGCCACCAGTGCCTTGATGACGGTCAGCGGCGTCATCAGCTGCTCGCCGGCCTGGGCAATCCAGGCCGCCCGCACCGAGCGTGGCCAGTCCCTGCTGCGCACGTCGCAGCAAATCATCTTCCAGGCCTGCCGGCGCTCGGCAACCCAGACCGGAAACTGCCGCCGCATGTACCAGAAGCGTTCCAGAACAAGAGTCCAGAACAGTACGCAGAGTCCGGCCAGCAACCACATGACAATGCCGCCGGCTCCCATCAGGTCCAGCAGGGCATGACTGCTGTCAACCAGCCAGATACGGATGCTTTGCCAGTCAGTCACACTCACAAGGGTCCTTGGCCGACATCTGCAGGGCCAGCAGGCCTACGCATTGTTGTTCCAGCAGCTGCACAACGCCCTTGCTGCGCGCTACCACAATACTGTGCAAAAACAGCAGCGGAATGGCCACTACCAGACCCTGCACGGTGGTCACCAGAGCCTGTGAAATACCATCGGCCATCAGGCGCGAATCGCCACCACCACTTTGGGTAATGGCCTGGAAGGTAATGATCATGCCGGTCACCGTACCCAGCAGGCCCAGCAACGGCGCAACCGCTGCCAGCAGTTTGAGCAACCCCTGCCCTCGCTCCAGGCGGGGTACCTCCTGCATCACGGCTTCATCCAGCTTAAGCTCCAGGGTTTCCAGATCGGACAGTTGTGGATCCGGGCCCAGCACACCCAGCACGCGGCCGAGCGGGTTGTTGCCCTGTGGGCTGGCCAGGTTGCGCATCTGTTTGCGGATGCTGCCAACCACGGCCTGCAACTCCACCATGCGCCAGAGCGCCAGCAGCAAACCCAGCGCACCCAGTGCAATAATCACATAACCAACCAGACCACCCTGGTGTACCCGGTCCATAAAGGTCGGGTGGCGTTGCAGCTGCTCCAGCAGGCTGCCGCGGGTCGGATCCAGCGCGACCTCGGCAACAACATTCTGGCTACCGAGCCAGTCCTGAACCCTGGAAAAGCCTGCCGGCTGCCGGGGCAGTTGCCGCAAGCTGTCTTCACCGGCCACATAGGACAACAGGGCCTGCTCGCCGTAGGCCGAAAACGGCCCGATCCGGGTCACCTGCTGCTCAACCTTCTCGCCACTGGGCAGAATCACCGGCGCGCCAAAGCGGGCAACCTGACCCGTCGCAGAGATGTCATCCAGCATGTGCAGCCACAGCTGCTCGATGCTTTCTGCCGTGGGCAGCCGGCGGCTGTTGGCAAAACGCTCCAGTTCTGCAATACGCTGCGGCTTTTCGACATTGAGCAGTGAAGACTGCCATTGCCCGGCAATGTCGCCAGCACTCTGGCGCAGCACTGCAAACAGCTCGCCCAGCTCGCCCATGCGCTCCTTGAGCTGCTGTTCCTGTTCGGCCAATAGCTGCTCCTGCTCTTCAAAGCGGGCTTTCAGCTCTGCAGCTTCCTGCTCGGCCTTGCGCAGCACGCTTTGCGCCTGGTCATAACGGCTTTGTTGCTGTGCGCGGTCCTGGAGAAACTGCTGTTCGCGTTGCTGCATTTGCTGCAGTTCGCTGCTTTTTTCCTGACGAATCCGCTCCAGCAATTCTGCCGGAGAAACCGGTGCAGCCAGCACAGAGGCCGTCCACATGGCTGCAATCAATCCTGCCCAATACTTCACTGCTTTGCCTCCAGAGCCAGGGTTTTGACCGGCAGCTGCAACCAGTCAGCCGATTTTTGCTGGCGGGCCACGGCAATTGCATGGGTTACCGGCCGCCGTGCGCTGCCTTCCAGCACCTGCCAGTCGCGGGTTTGCGGGTTCCACCAGCCGGTTTCATGACCATCTGGCGTCTGATAGTAAAGCATCACCCGGCCAACCCGGAGAAAGTCGACGCTGAGCTGCTTGTCATCACGCTGCAGGCTGTCGCGCCAGGCTTCCAGGGTATAGCCATAATCACTTTCGATCTGATAAGCCTCGAGGACGCGGCGATATTTTTCTGCCAGGCCCACATCCGCACGTGGCAACAACTCCTGCAGGTTTTCCAGCCGGTCGCTGCGTTCGCGGGGCAAAAATGGCACATCGGCGGCGATGAACTCGGCCAGCACATCAAGCATGCGCTGCATCTGCGGCGCAACGCTGGCCTCGGTCTGTTCAAGATCCCTCAGCTGCTGCTCATAACCGGCCAGCTCCTTTTCCTGGGCTTGCACCAGCTCGCGCATTTGTTCGTTGTAACGCTCCAGACTGGCTGCCTGGACAATCGCCGAGCGATAGCCGTCCAGCATTTGCTGCGTTGCGTCATCAAGATTTTCTATTTTGCGTTGCGATTCTTGTGCCGTGCGGCCAAGCTCGCTGCTTTCGGAAAGTGCCTGATCCAGCGGATCGGCATGGAGGTAGTAGCTGCTGCCAAGGGCCAGTGCAAGGGCCGTGTAACGCGCCGCAGTTAGTGCCATGATGTGGAGTCCAGTATATGTGGGATTAAAATGATAACGATTATCATCTTGAGCCTTGCCCGAGTCAAGCCGGGATGCATTATCCATGACTATTGTCATGAGAGGCTTCAAAACAGTGAACCCTGCTGTTCATCTGCGGCCGGAACCTGTCCGTCCTGCTGCTGCATCTCGCGGGCTTTCTGGATGCGCTGCCTGCGCTGCTGGCACAAACGGATAACCTCCCGTTTCTGTATGGGGGTCAATTGCAGCCAGTACAGCCGTTCATCGCGCGAGCGCAGACAGCCCTTGCAATAGCCACGGTTGTTCGACTCGCAAACACCGATGCAAGGGCTGGGAATATCAAAAAACTCAAGCTGGCTCATGCTTAACCCCGTGACGCAGCGATACGCGATACTGAAAATGCTTTTTGACTTTCGTCATTGTAACGCAGCTCACGACTGGTGCGGCTTTCGCAATGTCAAGGTTTTCCGGCAAAATTTCATGCTTGAACCCCTCATGACACACCCTGTATATTGCGCAAAAATTTCAAGAAAGCACTACATGCTGTGTTTTCTCACAACTTGCATCCTCGTCCGTTCCAACCAGTCCGGTTGCATCAATAGCATGCGGCGCAGGATTCACCTGATTTCAAGGATACATGCAATGACAGACCCCAGTACCATTCAGGTCACCAAGCGTGACGGCCGGCAGGAACCCATCAACCTGGACAAAATCCACCGCGTGCTTGACTGGGCCGCCATGGGGCTGAGCAATGTTTCCGTGTCACAGGTCGAGCTGAAATCCCATATCCAGTTTTACAACGGCATTCGCACCAAAGACATCCACGAGACCATCATCAAGGCGGCTGCCGACCTGATCAGCGCCGATACGCCGGACTACCAGTATATGGCGGCTCGCCTGGCCATCTTCCACCTGCGCAAGATTGCCTATGGCGAGTTCGAGCCGCCGCACCTGTTTGACCATGTCAGCAAGCTGACCGCCGACAAACGTTACGACGAGCACATCCTGCAGGATTACAGCCGTGACGAGTTCGATGTATTGAACGATGCCATCGACCATGGCCGCGACATGAATTTTTCCTACGCGGCGGTCAAGCAACTGGAAGGCAAATACCTGGTACAGAACCGTGTCACCGGTGAAGTCTACGAAAGCCCGCAAATGCTCTACATGCTGATCGGCATGTGCCTGTTCGCCAACTACCCGAAAGAAACCCGGCTGGGTTACATCGTGCGTTTCTACGATGCCATCTCGCTGTTCAAAATCTCGCTGCCGACCCCGATCATGGCCGGCGTGCGTACGCCCTCGCGCCAGTTCAGCTCTTGCGTGCTGATCGAATGCGGCGACAGCCTCGACTCCATCAACACCACCACCAATGCCATCGTCAAATACGTATCCCTGCGCGCCGGCATCGGTATCAACGCCGGCCGCATCCGCGCCGTCGGCAGCCCGATCCGGGGCGGTGAAGCCCAGCACACCGGCTGCATTCCGTTTTTCAAGCTGTTTCAGGCAGCAGTCAAATCCTGCTCCCAGGGCGGTGTGCGCGGTGGTGCCGCCACCCTGTTCTACCCGCTGTGGCACCTTGAGGTGGAATCGCTGCTGGTACTGAAAAACAACCGCGGCGTGGAAGAAAACCGTGTCCGCCACATGGACTACGGTGTACAGCTGAACAAACTGATGTATCAGCGTCTGATCAAAAGTGAAAACATCACCCTGTTCTCGCCACACGAGGTTCCCGGCCTGTACGAGGCGTTCTTTGCCGACCAGAACGAGTTCGAGCGCCTCTATGTGCAGTACGAACAAGACGAGAGCATCCGCAAGCGCAGCATTCCGGCCGTCGAGCTGTTCTCGCTGATGATGCAGGAACGCGCCAGCACCGGCCGTATTTATATCCAGAACGTCGACCACTGCAACACCCACAGCCCGTTCGATCCGGCTGTTGCCCCGGTGCGCCAGTCCAACCTGTGCCTGGAAATTGCCCTGCCCACCAGCCCGCTGGAAGACATCCACGATGCCGACAAGGAAATTGCCCTGTGCACCCTGTCCGCCTTCAACCTGGGTGCCATTGAAAGCCTGGACGACCTTGAAGAAATGGCCGAACTGGCCGTACGCGCCCTTGACTCACTGCTCGACTATCAGGATTACCCGATTGCCGCCGCCAAAAACGCTTCCATGAAGCGTCGCACCCTGGGTATCGGCGTGATCAACTATGCCTACTATCTGGCGAAAAACGGCGTTAAATATTCCGATGGCTCGGCCAACGCGCTGACCCACCGTACCTTTGAAGCGATCCAGTACTATCTGCTGAAGGCTTCCAGCAAGCTGGCCCGCGAGTTTGGTGCCTGTCCCGGCTTCAACGAAACCACCTACGCGCAGGGCATCCTGCCGATTGATACCTACAAGAAGGATCTCGACGCCATCGTGCAGGAGCCGCTGCACCTGGACTGGGAAAGCCTGCGTCAGGAAATCGTCGAGCACGGCCTGCGCAACTCGACCCTGAGTTCACTGATGCCGTCGGAAACGTCCAGCCAGATTTCCAACGCCACCAACGGCATCGAGCCGCCGCGTGGCCTGGTGTCGGTCAAGCAGTCCAAAGACGGCATCCTCAAGCAGGTGGTGCCCGACTACGAAAGCCTCAAGGACCAGTACGAGCTGCTGTGGACCATGCCCAACAATGAAGGCTATCTGCATCTGGTCGGCATCATGCAGAAGTTCGTTGACCAGGCCATTTCTGCCAACACCAACTACGA
>CAYMXO010000074.1:0-7777 GCA_964394445.1 uncultured Thiopseudomonas sp. | reverse complement strand
ACAGGGCACGGGCACCGGCCATGTTGCGGCCAAAGGTGGAGGTTTTCGAGCGATAATCTGGCATGGCGCTTTCCTGTCGATTATTTGTTAAGGACAACCAGCGGATTCTACGCTGTGCCAGCCCTGCGGGCAAAGGTGGTGGTGCACAGGTTGGTACCCGGTCAGGCCTGCAGGCTAAAAGGATGACCCCGGCTGCTGCAGAAACTCGAGCTCTTCAATGCTGGAGGGGCGTCCGAGGATGGCATTACGGTGTGGATAGCGGCCAAAACGGTCGATAATGGCCTTGTGCCGGACGGCGGCACGGTAGCAGCCCGGGCTGGCATGGGCTTTAAACAGCGGCAGGCCCTGCTGATGGATCAGCGCTGATTCACTGTGCATCCAGGGCATCAGTAAAAAATCCCGCTGTTCGGCCGTTGCCAGCCGGTCCAGCGTCTGCTGCTGCACCGCTTCCTGGCTGAGTACCAGCGCGACCGGATCGCAGGCAAATGCTTGCGCAGTGTTGCGATGGATGTTGCGGGTGAACTGGTCGAGCAGGATGATCTCGGCCAGCCGGCCTTCGGCGCAGCGACGCCAGTGCTGCAGCTCGCCCCGCATGGCCTGGCCGACCAAGATGGCAAAGCGGTCGCGAATGCTGTCGTCCAGTGCGCGCGAGACCTTGAACCACTGCGCCGGCCGTAGCTCCTCGAACCAGAATGAAAGTACCTGTTGCATGCTCAAACACCGGTAGAAATACGAGGGTGATGGTAGCCTGATTCCGCGCCTCTTGCAGAGGCATGCCCAGGGGGCAAGCCCCTTCGTACAGGGTCGTGATTAAATTCGCTTTGCAGCGGGACGTATTGCATGCAGCCACTTACAATATGCACGATACCGTGCCGGACAACAGCTGCAGGAGCGGCTTCAGCCGCGAACAGGAGTGAGGCGCATGTCTCAGGGGACAAGCCCCTTCGCACAGGGTGGCGCACACCATACGGCCGCCATGCCGGGCACGGTTTTTGTAGGAGCGCTTCAGCCGCGAACAGCAGTGAGCCGCGCTTCTCAGGGGCAAGCCCCTTTGTGCAGGGTGTCGCATCGGGCACGGGCAGTCAAAACCCGCGCCGTATTTTTCGGAGTGTTTATGAAGCGAATTTTGTGGATTTGTTTGCTGCTGTTGCTGCTGGCCGGTCTGGGCTATTACTTTGAGCTGGATGACCGTGTGCTGCAGACATCCCGTGAGCTACGCACTCCTGCACATGAGCGTGCCGCGAGCATCTGGCTGAACCGCTATGAAGCCGATATCAGCGGCAAGCCGGTTGAGCGCCTGCTCAAGGCGGAAACTTCCGGACTGACCTGGCATGCCGCCAGCAATACCCTGTTTACCATCACCGGCAAGGTGCCGAAGCTGGCGCAGCTCAGTCTGGAAGGAGAGTTGTTGCGGGAAATCGAATTGACTGGAGTGTCCGATCCTGAAGGAGTTGAGGCCCTCAGCGATGGCCGCTTTGCACTGGTGGACGAACGCCGCGGGCAGCTGGTGCTGTTCTCCCTGCCGGCAGACGATCGCCTGGATCTGTCCGGCGCTGTGGTGGTGGATCTGAGTCTGCTTGACGATGCCTTCCTGTATCCGAAAAACAAGGGACTGGAGGGTATGGCCTGGGATGCACGCAACTCACGCTTCATCCTGGCCAAGGAGCGTGATCCGCACGCCCTGTATGCGATTGATTTTGACCTGCAGCGCAACCGGGCCGGCACACTGACCGAACTGCCGGGCAAAGACCTGTTCATGCGGGATATTTCCGGACTTGAGCTGGATGAAAAGACCGGCCACCTGCTGGTGTTGTCGGATGAGTCAAAGATGTTGCTGGAGCTTGATGGCCAGGGCGAAGCGGTCAGTTTCATCAGCCTGATGCTTGGCTTTAACGGACTTTCGCACAGCATCAAGCAAGCCGAAGGCGTGGCAATGGATGCCCGTGGTGTCATTTATGTGGTGGGCGAGCCCAACCTGTTTTATCGCTTTGTGCCGGATGCCTGAGCGTCGCCGGTGACCGGTACACAATGTACTTAAGGACTCAACAAGCATGGACACACGAACCTTGCAGGGCTGGGTGGCCAGTGGCGATTTGCCGGCGCAACACCTGGAGCCGGCACTGGAGCTGGCCGGCGCCCGGCCGGGACGCCAGCAAACAGTGGCACTGCTGGACCGGCTGCTGCTGGTCGCCGCGCTACTTTGTGGCTGCAGCGCAGTGATTTTCTTTTTTGCCTACAACTGGGATGCCATGGGCCGGTTGCACAGGTTTGCCCTGGCGCAGGTTCTGGTTGGTCTGCCTTTGCTGGCGTTGTTGCGCTATCCACTGCGTCACTGGCTGGCACAAAGTGGCCTGTTTGCCAGTGGCCTGCTGCTGGGTGCACTGCTGGCGCTGGTGGGGCAGACGTACCAGACCGGCGCTGATAATTTCGAGTTGTTCCTGTACTGGGCGCTGTTGCTGGTGCCCTGGGCGGTGCTGGGACGCAGTCAGGCGCTGGCCGGGCTTGTTCTGGTGCTGCTGAATGTGGCGCTGGTGCTGGCGTCACTGACTTTTAGCCAGATTTCGCCGGATCTGTGCGTTGTCCTGTTGCTGGGCTGCAATGGCCTGTTCTGGGTGCCGGTGGCCTGGCGGGCCTGGCACACGGCTGGCGGCTTCTGGCCGGTGGCCAATGCCTTGCTGGTCGCGGTGCTGCTGATCATCAGCATCAGCTGGACCTTGCTGGCCACGTTCGACCGCAGTCCGTACCTGCAGCCATGGCTGGCCAATTTGGTCTGGCTGGTGTTGATGGCAACGCTGCTGGTGCTCTATGCCTGGCGCAGTTTTCAGCGACCTTTGCTGGTACTGGTGTTGTTGTCACTGCTGGGCTGGACTTCGATACAAATCATGGAGCGTTTCGACAGCTCCGGCTTTGTCGCTGCATTTTTGCTGCAGGGCATGCTGGTGCTGCTGGTGGCACTGGGCGGCTATCACTGGCTGAAGCCGGCGGAGGTGCCACATGACTGAAGTGCGTGAATTCTGGCGAACGCTGACGGCACGGCAGCTGGTCAGCGGGGAGCTGCCCGCCGGACTGGACCGGCCCTGGTACCTGCGAGCCTTTCTGGCAGCCACGCTCTGGCTGGTTGCACAGTTTTTCCTGTTGGCGGTGGTGGCGATTCCGGCCGGCATGCTGTTTTTTCTTTCTTCTGGGCAACTGCATCAGGGTATGGCGGCTTTTGCCGTGCCGCTATTGTTGCTGGCTGCCTGGACCAGTCGAACGCGGGGGCGGTTTTCTGTCCATCAACTGGGTGTTGCCGCTGCGCTGACCGGGCAGGGCATGCTGCTGAGCGGCCTCGCCCTGATGGATCTGGCGTTGCCCCTGCCGCTGTTGATTGCGGCAGTGCAGCTGGTGGTGTTCCTGCTGGTACGGGATACCCTGGTGCGCAGCCTTTGTGTGCCGGCAGCGGTGATTGCGCTGGCCTATCATCTGGGCGGAGTACTGGCCGACCAAGAGCAACTGTTGCAGCTGATCCTGCCACTGCTGCTGGCGCTGACCGGCTGGCTGTATCTGGCCGAGATTCGCCTGGCCAGACACCACGCGCTGGTGCACCCGCTCAAGCGCGGGCTGACGCTGGCCCTATGGCTTTGGCTGGTGCTGCAACAATCCGGGTTGTTGGCGTTGGGCCGTGGCCAGCTCTGGGCGCATTCGCCGCTTCCGCTGACTTTGGTGGTAGCCGGGTTTCTTTGCTGGCTGCTGGCCAGACAGCTGCAGCAGCCGCAAGACCGGTTGTATGCACTGCTGCTCGGTGTTCCGGTGCTTGCCGCCGGCTGGTTTATCCCCGGGGTATCGGTACTGACCATTTTGCTGGCGCTGGCCTGGATGCAGGGCCAGCGGCTGTACTGGCTGGGCCATCTGATTGGCCTGGTGGTCACACTGTCGTTTTATTACTACAACGTTGAGCAGACGCTGCTGGTGAAGGCTCTGGTCTTGCTGGTGTTGGCGATGATCTTGCTGGTCCTGAGGTTTGTTCTGTTGCGGCTACAACCTGCCCCGCTGGAGGAAAGCTGATGCGCAAAAAAGGCATTTTTCTGGTGTTGCTGTTGATACTGGCCGGCATCAACCATTCCATCTGGCACACCGAGCAGGTGCTGGCGAATGGTGAGGAAATCATTCTTGAACTGGCACCGGTGGACCCGCGCTCGCTGATGCAGGGCGACTACATGGCCTTGCGCTTTGCCCTTGGCAACGATGTGCAGCAAGCGCTGTCCCGTCAGCAAAGTGCAGAAAAAACGACGCTCCAGACACTGGAGGGTGAGGCGCAGATGCCGGAGTTTACCGGCATGGTTGTCGTGCAGGCAGACGAGCTGGGCATTGCCCGGCTGGTAAAACTGGATGACGGCCAGCCGCTGCAGCCGCAGCAGCTGCGCGTGGAGTATCGCTTGCGCCACAACAGCGTGCAGTTTGCCACCAATGCGTTTTTCTTCCAGGAAGGCAGCGGAAGGCAGTATGAAGCGGCCCGTTATGGGCTGTTTCGCGTCAGCGCTGATGGCCAGCCGTACCTGACCCATTTGCTGGATGAAAAGCTGGAAAAAATAGGCGCCAGCAAATACCTTTAGTCGTCCACGGGCTTTAACTTGCCACGGGCGCGATCATGTTCGGGCACTCAACCTGAAGGCGCGGATCACGGGCCGTGGCGCACGCCTTCCGGCCCAGTCCCAGCTCCTGCGCCGGCAAGAGGGGAAGGGGCCTTAGCCTTTCACAATCCGCTGTACGCCATCTTTGCTGCCCAGCAACAGCACATCGGCCGGGCGGGCGGCGAACAGCCCGTTGCAGACCACGCCGACAATGGCGTTGAGCTGCTCTTCCAGCCCACGCGGGTCGGTGATCTGCATGTTGTGGATATCAAGGATCACGTTGCCGTTGTCGGTGACTACGCCGGTGCGGTAAACCGGATCGCCACCCAGTTTGACGATCTGGCGTGCCACATGGCTGCGTGCCATGGGGATGACTTCGACCGGCAGCGGGAAGTTACCGAGAAAATCCACCTTTTTGCTGTCATCGGCGATGCAGATGAAGGTTTTTGCCACGGCGGCAACGATTTTTTCCCGGGTCAGCGCGGCGCCGCCGCCCTTGATCAGCTCCAGGTGCAGGTTGGCTTCGTCGGCACCGTCAACGTAGAACTCCAGAAAAGGCACGCTGTTCAGGTCGAACACTTCGATGCCGTGGCCTTTCAGGCGTTCGGCTGTAGCCTCGGAGCTGGCCACAGCACCGGCAAAGTCGTCGCGGTATTCGGCCAGGGCATCAATGAAAAAGTTGGCGGTGGAGCCGGTGCCGACGCCGATAATGGACTGGCGGTCCAGGTGAGGCAGGATTTCCTGGATGGCGGCTTGGGCAACGGCTTGTTTCAGCTGGTCTTGGCTCACGGCAAACTCCGGTTTCAGAAAATTTGGCCATTATAATGGTTGGCGGGCGGCCTGTAGAGTACACTCTTTGCCCATTCGTCAACGATTTCCATACTGATTGCGCCATGCTTGAACATACCATCAAAAAAATTCTCAATGCCCGCATTTACGATGTGGCCGTAGAAACCCCGATCCATACCGCCCGCCAGCTGTCGGAGCGGCTTGGCAATACCGTGTTGCTCAAGCGTGAAGACCTGCAGCCGGTGTTTTCCTTCAAGATCCGGGGCGCCTACAACAAGATGAGCCAGCTCACTCCGGCCGAGCGCGAGTGTGGCGTGATTACCGCATCGGCCGGCAACCACGCCCAAGGCGTGGCGCTGGCGGCGCAGTTCATGGGCATCCGGGCCACCATCGTGATGCCGAAAACTACTCCTGAAATCAAAGTAAATGCGGTGCGTGCGCGTGGCGCCGAAGTGGTGCTGCATGGCGAGGCTTTCCCGCAGGCGCTGGAGCTGTCGCTGCAGCTGGTGGAAGAAAAGGGTTATGTCTATATCCACCCCTACGATGACCCGGACGTGATTGCCGGGCAGGGCACCGTGGCGATGGAAATCCTGCGTCAGCACCAGGGCGATCTGCATGCGATCTTTGTGCCCTGTGGCGGTGGCGGACTGCTGGCCGGCATTGCTGCCTACATCAAGTATCTGCGCCCGGAAATCAAGGTAATTGGTGTTGAGCCAAAAGACTCCAACTGCCTGCAGCAGGCACTGCAGGCGGATGACCGTGTGGTATTGCCGCAGGTGGGCCTGTTTGCCGATGGCGTGGCCGTGAGCCAGATTGGCGAGCACACCTTCGAGCTGTGCCGCAACTATGTGGATGACGTGATCACGGTCGATAACGACGAAATTTGCGCGGCAATCAAGGATATCTACGACGATACCCGCTCGATCACCGAACCGGCCGGTGCACTGGCGGTGGCCGGCATCAAGAAGTACGCCTACAAAACCGGCGTGAGCGGGCAGACCATGGTGGCGATCGACTCGGGTGCCAACGTCAACTTCGATCGTCTGCGCTACGTAGCCGAGCGTGCCGAGCTGGGTGAGCGCCGTGAAGCCATTATCGCTGTCACCATTCCGGAAGAGCCGGGCAGTTTCCGGCGCTTTTGCGAGGCGCTGGGCAGTCGCCAGATCACCGAGTTCAACTACCGCTACCACATGAACGGGCAGGCGCATATTTTTGTTGGCGTGCAGACCCACCCGGATACCGATCCACGCAAGGCGCTGATAGCCTCCTTGCAGGACCAGGGCTTCCCGGTGCTGGATCTGACCCGCAACGAGCTGGCCAAACTGCACATCCGCCACATGGTGGGCGGCCACGCCGATGCGGTAAACAACGAACGGGTATTCCGTTTCGAGTTTCCCGAGCGCCCCGGTGCGTTGTTCAACTTCCTCAACCAGCTGGGCGGGCGCTGGAACATTTCCATGTTCCATTATCGCAACCACGGTGCTGCCGACGCCCGGGTGCTGGCGGCCTTGCAGGTGGATGAGGCGGACTACGCAGAGTTTGAGCAGGCGCTGGCCAACCTGGGCTACCCGTACTGGGAAGAAACCGATAACCCGGCGTACCAGCTGTTTTTGGCCTGAGGCATAGAGCATGGAACATTATCTGACTGTACGCATTGTGCATGGCGCGGCTGCCGTGCTGCTGATACTGGGCCTGCTGGTGCACCTGTTTCTGTTATGGCGGGCACGTACTGCTGAGCCGGATGTGCTGGCGCGCAAGCTGCGCCGTACACGGCTGGTCAGTCTGCCGTTGTTTGCCGTGCTGTGGCTGTCACTGCCGGTCAGCGGCTGGTGGCTGACACACTGGGCAGCCATGCCGCTCGGGCAAAAATGGTTGCTGATCAGTATCTTGCTGTTGCCGCTGTTTGTACCGTTCGGCCTGTTGCTGTCCGGCAACCTTGGGCGCTGGCAGCGGTTGTTGGCGGCCAAACAGAAAGCCGGCGGCAGGCAGCAGATTTTTGCCCTGGTCTGGCTGCTGGTGATTGTGCTGTTGCTTCTTGGTATCAGTGGCCTGATGGGGGCCAAGCCGCTTTAGCCGGTTTGATGCCCTTGACCAGAAGCCGCCCGCCGGGCGGCTTTTTTGTTGTCAGGATGTTGCACATCCGGACATAATCACCCTTATTACCGTAAAAGCTGCAGCCTGTAATGCTGTTGTAGCAAAACCTGCTTCTGGCTCTGACAGCTTTGTTTGCAGCCAGGCCCCTGTCTGCCTTTTGGGCAGGCAATGTTTGCACCATACAGGGCAGCAGGGCTGGTGCAGGCTGGAAAGCATCCCGTCTCTTTGTGTTTGTTTACCTGGTTTTTTATTGTTTATCAGTAAGTTGTTTGCTTGTTTGATTA
>CAYMXO010000073.1:0-7778 GCA_964394445.1 uncultured Thiopseudomonas sp. | reverse complement strand
CAGCAATGTTTGCTGGAGCTTCTGCGTATTTGGAGAATTCCATGGAGTAGCTGGCACGTCCCTGGGACATGGAGCGAACATCAGTAGCGTAACCGAACATTTCGCCCAGCGGTACCTCAGCGCGGATAACTTTTCCGGAAGGAGTGTCATCCATACCCTGGATCAGGCCACGGCGACGGTTCAGGTCACCCATCACGTCACCCATGTAATCCTCTGGCGTTACCACTTCGACCTTCATCACAGGCTCAAGCAACACAGCGCCACCTTTTTGAGACAGCTGCTTGGTTGCCATCGAAGCGGCAATCTTGAACGCCATCTCACTGGAGTCGACATCGTGGTAGGAACCGTCAAAAACGGCCGCCTTCAGGCCGATGAGCGGATAACCGGCAACAATACCGTTCTGCATCTGCTCTTCAATGCCTTTCTGCACTGCAGGGATGTATTCCTTGGGAATCACACCGCCCACAATTTCGTTGGTGAACTCGAGACCTTCCTGACCTTCGTCAGCAGGGGCGAAACGAATCCAGCAGTGACCAAACTGACCACGGCCACCGGACTGACGTACAAACTTGCCTTCGATTTCACAGGTATTACGGATGGTTTCGCGGTAAGCAACCTGAGGCTTGCCGATGTTGGCCTCTACGTTGAACTCGCGACGCATGCGGTCAACCAGAATATCCAGGTGCAACTCGCCCATGCCGGAAATGATGGTCTGGCCGGTTTCTTCGTCGGTCTTGACACGGAAAGACGGGTCTTCCTGGGCCAGACGACCAAGCGCAATGCCCATTTTTTCCTGGTCGGCTTTGGTTTTTGGCTCAACCGCTACGGAAATCACCGGCTCGGGGAAGTCCATGCGCTCAAGGATGATTGGTGCATCCATCGAGCACAGGGTATCACCGGTGGTGACGTCCTTCATGCCAATCAGGGCAGCGATATCACCCGCCACACACTCTTTGATTTCCTGGCGATCGTTGGCGTGCATCTGCACCATCCGGCCAACGCGCTCGCGCTTGCCGCGCACGGAGTTCAGAACCTGATCACCGGACTTCAGCACACCGGAATAAACCCGGGCGAAAGTCAGCGTACCCACGAACGGGTCGGCAGCAATCTTGAACGCCAGAGCGGAGAATGGTGCGTTGTCGTCGGCAGCACGGCTGTCGGTTTTTTCCTCGTCATCAGGGTGCACACCCTGAATGGCAGGAATATCGGTCGGAGCCGGCAGGTATTCGATAACGGCGTCGAGAACCAGGGGTACACCCTTGTTCTTGAAGGAAGAGCCGCACACTGCAGGTACGATTTCGCAGGCGATGGTACGCTCACGCAGACCTTTTTTGATGTCCTCTACGGACAGGTCGCCTTCTTCCAGGTACTTGTCCATCAGCTCTTCGCTGGACTCGGCTGCGGCTTCAACCAGCAGGGAGCGATACTCTTCTACGTCGTCGACCATGTCGGCAGGTACTTCTTCCTCACGGAAGGTCATGCCCATGTCGTCTTCGTTCCAGTAGTAGGCCTTGCGGCTGACCAGATCTACCTGGCCCACGAAGGTGTCTTCAGAGCCGATTGGCAGTTGCAGGGCAACCGGGGTATGACCCAGACGCTGCTTGATCTGACCCAGAACGCGCTTGAAGTCAGCGCCCTGGCGGTCCAGCTTGTTGACATAAACAATGCGCGGTACACCGTACTTGTTGGCCTGACGCCATACAGTCTCTGACTGGGGCTCAACACCGGATGAGCCACAGAACACTACCACGGCACCATCCAGCACACGCAGGGAACGCTCTACCTCAATGGTAAAGTCCACGTGACCGGGAGTGTCGATGACGTTGACGCGATACTTGTCAAACTGCTTTTGTGAACCCTGCCAGAAGGCGGTTACGGCTGCAGAAGTAATGGTGATACCACGCTCCTGCTCCTGGGCCATCCAGTCAGTTGTACTGGCGCCGTCATGGGTTTCACCCATCTTGTGGTTGATACCCGTATAGAACAGGATTCGCTCGGTGGTTGTGGTTTTACCCGCATCCACGTGAGCACAGATACCGATGTTGCGGTAACGGTTGATTGGGGTTGTACGTGCCACTTTAAGTGCCTCGCTCGGTTAGAAACGGAAGTGAGAGAACGCCTTGTTGGCTTCTGCCATGCGGTGAACGTCTTCACGCTTCTTGACGGCAGCACCCTTGCCTTCGGCAGCATCGATCAGCTCGCCAGCCAGACGCAGGGTCATGGATTTCTCGCCACGCTTGCGCGCCGCTTCTACCAGCCAGCGCATGGCCAGGGCATTACGACGGGACGGACGAACTTCTACTGGAACCTGGTAGGTAGCACCACCTACACGACGGGATTTCACTTCAACCAGGGGAGCAATGGCTTCGAGTGCTTTTTCGAAGGTTTCCAGTGGTTCAACATTTTTGCGCTGCTGGACGGTTTCCAGAGCACCATAAACGATACGCTCGGCAACGGCTTTTTTACCGCTTTCCATAACGTGGTTCATGAATTTGGCGAGAATCTGGCTGCCGTACTTTGGATCATCCAGAATTTCACGCTTTGCGACTACGCGACGTCTTGGCATTGATAAGCCCTCTAACGGTCTTCAGGTTAGCCCGGAACGATACGCCCGGCCTTACTCTTATCGACTCGATAATTGATAAAAACTACTTCGGACGCTTGGCGCCGTACTTGGAACGGCCCTGCTTGCGGTCCTTGACACCGGAAGTGTCCAGCGCACCACGAACGGTGTGGTAGCGGACACCGGGCAAGTCTTTTACACGACCGCCACGGATCAGCACAACGCTGTGCTCCTGCAGGTTGTGACCCTCACCACCAATGTAGGAGGACACTTCATAGCCATTGGTCAAACGAACACGGCACACTTTACGCAGCGCTGAGTTCGGCTTTTTTGGAGTGGTGGTATATACACGGGTACATACACCACGGCGCTGTGGGCAGCCCTGCAGCGCGGGTACGTCGTTCTTGTCGACGATGCGCTTGCGCGGCTTGCGCACCAGCTGGTTTACTGTTGCCATCTATTTGCTCCACTGTTGTCATAACGACATTAAAAGGGGCAAGACCGGGATCTTGCCCAAATTAAGGGTACGGGATTCTAAAGGGACTCCCGTACGCCGTCAAGATCTATTGCGTTTTGTCAACGCCTAGTCTTCCTGGTTCAAGGCTTCGCTCAGTGCTGCCTCAACATCACTGGCACTGATGTTCAGCGTCTGCTCCTGGTCACGCTTGCGCTTGCGCTCGGCGTGATAGGTCAGGCCGGTACCGGCCGGAATCAGGCGGCCAACCACCACGTTCTCCTTCAGACCGCGCAGGAAGTCGCGCTTGCCGGTTACCGCAGCTTCAGTCAGGACACGCGTAGTCTCCTGGAACGATGCGGCAGAAATGAACGACTCGGTCGACAGTGATGCCTTGGTGATACCCAGCAGCACGCGCTCGTATTTGGCCGGGAAGCGGTCATTGGCTTCAAGCTGCTCGTTCTCTTCCAGAACCTGCACAAACTCGACCTGATCACCCTTGATCAGCGAAGAATCACCCGATTCGAGCACATCAACCTTGCGCAGCATCTGGCGCAAAATGGTTTCGATGTGCTTGTCGTTGATCTTCACACCCTGCAGGCGGTAAACCTCCTGGATCTCGGTGACAATGTAATGTGCCAGCGCACTGACACCCAGCAAACGCAGGATATCATGCGGGTTGCTCGGCCCATCGGAAATCACTTCACCACGGTTGACCTGCTCACCCTCAAACACGTTCAGGTGGCGCCACTTGTGGATCAGCTCCTCGTACGGATCACCACCGTCGGTCGGGGTAATGACCAGGCGACGCTTGCCCTTGGTCTCGCGGCCAAAGGAAATGGTACCGCTGATTTCAGCCAGGATTGACGCCTCTTTCGGACGACGGGCCTCAAACAGGTCGGCAACACGCGGCAGACCACCGGTAATGTCACGGGTCTTCGAAGTTTCTTGCGGAATACGTGCAATCACATCACCAATGTTGATGCGGTCACCGTCATTCAGATTGACCAGCGCATGCGAAGGCAGGAAGTACTGCGCAATCAGGTCGGTGCCTGGCAGCAACAGGTCCTCGCCATTGTCGTCAACCAGCTTGATGGCCGGACGGATATCCTTGCCGGCAGCCGGACGATCCTGCGGATCCATCACTTCGATGTTGCTCAGGCCGGTCAGGTCATCGGTCTGGCGCTTGATGGTAATGCCCGCCTCCATGCCGACGAAGCGCACAACACCTGTGGTTTCACTGACAATCGGGTGAGTGTGCGGATCCCACTTGGCAACAATCGCCCCTGCCTCAACCTGCCGGCCTTCGTTGGTGCTGATCACTGCACCGTAGGGCAGCTTGTAGCGCTCGCGCTCGCGCCCGAACTCATCGGTTACGGCCAGCTGGCCGGAACGGGAAACGGCAACCAGTGCGCCATCCGGACGAACCACATGTTTGACGTTAAGCAGACGGATGCTGCCGCCATTCTTAACCTGCACACTGTCCACGGCAGAAGTACGGCTTGCCGCACCACCAATGTGGAACGTACGCATCGTTAGCTGGGTACCCGGCTCACCGATCGACTGGGCGGCGATAACACCAACGGCTTCACCCATGTTGACCAGATGACCACGGGCCAGATCGCGGCCATAACAACTGGCGCAGATACCATGACGCGTCTCACAGGAAATCGGTGAGCGTACCAGGATCTCGTCAATGCTGTTGTTTTCGATAAAGTCGACCCAGGCTTCATCAATCAGGGTACCGGCAGGCACCAGCACGTCGCCGCTGGCAGGATCCAGCACATCACGGGCCACTACCCGGCCAAGTACGCGCTCACCAAGCGGCTCAACGACGTCACCACCCTCAATGTGCGGTGTCATCAGCAGGCCTTCTTCAGTCCCGCAGTCGTCCTCGGTAACCACCAGGTCCTGGGCCACGTCTACCAGACGACGGGTCAGATAACCGGAGTTGGCAGTCTTCAGTGCGGTATCCGCCAGACCCTTGCGGGCACCGTGGGTCGAGATGAAGTACTGCAGTACGTTCAGGCCTTCACGGAAGTTGGCGGTAATCGGTGTTTCGATAATGGAACCATCCGGCTTCGCCATCAGGCCACGCATGCCGGCCAGCTGACGGATCTGCGCGGCAGAACCCCGCGCACCGGAGTCGGCCATCATGAACATGGAGTTGAAGGACTCCTGGGTCACCTCGTTGCCTTCACGGTCGGTTACCGCTTCCTGTGACAGGTTGGCCATCATCGCCTTGGAAATTTCATCGTTGGCACGGGACCACAGGTCGATCACCTTGTTGTATTTCTCGCCCTGAGTGACCAGGCCGTTGGAGTACTGCTGTTCGATTTCCTTCACTTCGGCAGTGGCACGCTCAATGATGCGCGACTTTTCTTCAGGAATGACAAAGTCGTTGACGCCGATGGACACGCCGGAAATGGTTGAATAGGCAAAACCGGCATACATCAGCTGGTCGGCAAAGATGACGGTTTCCTTCAGGCCAACCACGCGGTAGCACTGGTTGATCAGGTTGGAAATCGCCTTCTTCTTCATTGGCTGGTTGACCAGATCGTAAGAAAGCCCTTCCGGCACGATCTGGAACAACAGCGCACGACCGACTGTAGTGTCTACAATGCGGACGCTTTCTTCGCTGTTGCCTTCGTTGTCACGTACAACTTCGCGGATGCGCACCTTGATTCGCGCATGCAGGTCGGCGTTGCCGGAGCGGTACACGCGGTCAACTTCCTGCAGGTCGGCAAATACGCGACCCTCACCCTTCTTGTTGACGGCTTCACGAGTCAGGTAGTAGAGCCCCAGAACAACGTCCTGTGAAGGCACAATAATGGGCTCGCCGTTGGCCGGCGAAAGGATGTTGTTGGTGGACATCATCAACGCACGGGCTTCCAGCTGGGCTTCCAGTGTCAGCGGTACGTGAACGGCCATCTGGTCACCGTCAAAGTCGGCGTTATAGGCGGCACACACCAGCGGGTGCAGCTGAATGGCTTTACCTTCGATCAATACCGGCTCAAACGCCTGGATACCCAGACGGTGCAGGGTTGGCGCACGGTTCAGCAGCACCGGGTGTTCGCGGATCACGTCAGCCAGAACGTCCCACACCTCGGGCAGTTCACGCTCGACCATTTTCTTCGCAGCCTTGATGGTGCTGGCCAGGCCACGCTCTTCCAGCTTGCCGAAGATGAACGGCTTGAACAGCTCAAGCGCCATTTTTTTCGGCAGACCACACTGGTGCAGGCGTAGCGCAGGACCAACCACGATCACCGAACGGCCGGAATAGTCGACCCGCTTACCCAGCAGGTTCTGACGGAAGCGGCCCTGCTTGCCCTTGATCATGTCGGCAAGGGATTTCAGCGGACGCTTGTTGCTGCCGGTAATGGCACGGCCACGACGGCCGTTGTCCAGCAGCGCATCAACGGATTCCTGCAGCATGCGCTTCTCGTTGCGCACGATGATGTCCGGCGCCGCCAGATCCAGCAGGCGCTTCAGCCGGTTGTTACGGTTGATAACGCGACGATACAGATCGTTCAGGTCGGAAGTGGCAAAGCGGCCACCGTCCAGCGGAACCAGCGGACGCAGATCCGGTGGCAGTACGGGCAGAACGGTGAAGATCATCCACTCGGGCTTGTTGCCGGACGCGTGGAAAGCCTCCATCAGCTTCAGGCGCTTGGACAGCTTTTTGATCTTGGTTTCGGAATTGGTCTGCGGAATTTCTTCACGCAACGCGTTGATTTCATAGTCCAGGTCGATCTGCATCAGCAGCTCGCGGATTGCTTCGGCACCCATACGGGCGTCAAAGTCGTCACCAAACTCTTCCAGCGCATCGTAATACTGTTCGTCGTTGAGCAGCTGGTATTTCTCCAGCGTAGTCATGCCCGGGTCGATCACCACATAGCTTTCGAAATACAGCACGCGCTCGATGTCACGCAGGGTCATGTCCAGCAGCAAGCCGATACGGCTCGGCAGTGACTTGAGGAACCAGATGTGCGCGACCGGAGAAGCCAGCTCGATGTGGGCCATGCGCTCGCGGCGCACCTTGGACAACGCAACTTCAACACCACACTTCTCGCAAATTACACCGCGGTGCTTGAGTCGCTTGTACTTGCCGCAGAGGCATTCGTAGTCCTTGACCGGGCCAAAGATCTTGGCACAGAACAGGCCGTCACGCTCGGGCTTGAAGGTACGGTAGTTGATAGTCTCGGGCTTTTTGACTTCGCCGTAAGACCAGGAACGGATCAGTTCCGGCGAAGCCAGGGAAATCTTGATCGCGTCAAATTCTTCAATTTCGTTTTGGTTTTTGATCAGGTTCAGTAAATCTTTCAAGGCCTTTCCTCCTGACGGAGCAGGCAGCACCGCCCTGCGGCAGTGCTGCGAATTCGTACGCGGGTTATTCGGATTCCAGCTCGATGTCGATGCCGAGCGAACGGATCTCTTTGATCAGTACGTTGAAGGACTCGGGCATGCCGGCCTCCATGCGGTGATCACCATCCACGATGTTTTTGTACATCTTGGTACGACCGTTCACGTCATCCGACTTGACTGTCAGCATTTCCTGCAGCGTATAGGCTGCACCGTAGGCTTCCAGCGCCCACACTTCCATCTCACCGAAGCGCTGACCACCGAACTGGGCCTTACCACCCAGCGGCTGCTGGGTGACCAGGCTGTAGGAGCCGGTGGAACGGGCGTGCATCTTGTCATCCACAAGGTGGTTGAGCTTGAGCATGTACATGTAGCCAACAGTTACGGGACGATCAAACG
>CAYMXO010000072.1:0-7807 GCA_964394445.1 uncultured Thiopseudomonas sp. | reverse complement strand
CCTTGCGTTCAGGCATGAACACTCCCTGATTCCATGTGAGGCTATTCGATAGTGTCCGCATTAACAGGATGGCCCTCTCTTGACTAGCTTGTTCACAGCCTGGGCAACCCGCATTAATTGCCTAGCGCAACAGGCTCAGCACAGCCTGTGGCAACTGGTTCGCCTGCGCCAATATAGCTGTTCCAGCGTGTAGCATAATCTGCTGTTTGCTTAATTGTGCCGCTTCGGCGGCGTAGTCAGTATCCTGAATCCGCCCTTTGGCTGCTGATACGTTTTCGGCAATATTGTTCAGATTGCCGATAGTATTTTCAAAGCGGTTTTGAATTGCACCCAGATCCGCCCTTTGGGCATCTATAGCCTGCAGGGCTTGATCAATCACGATAATGGCTTCCTGGCTATTCCTGGTCGCGGTCAGATCCATTTGGCCAAGATTATGGGTTTCCACAGCCATGGTGATGGCAGCGCCATCAATTTCCAGCTTTGGCGCTTGTTTGGCACCGTCTGCAACCAGAGTAAGCTGAAACTCACCATCGTCATTTTTCTCAACAAACGCACCGACACCAATGTTTAGGTCATTAATGTTGGTGGCCATTTCTTGCATGATGCTCTCCGGTTCGGCGAAGGCAGCGTCAAGTTTGGCCAGCATGCTGGTTTGCGTAGTGCCGGACAAGTGAGCAATGGTTAAGTCTGGCGCTGTGGTTGTACCACCAGGTAGCTGGTAAACAGCTTCCATTTGATGATCACCAAGACTGAAAGGAAATTCATGGTCGCCCAGCTTCAGGCTGATGCGAAGATCTATTTCGTAGGTGCCTCTTGCTTTGATTTCAGTGATTGCAGGTACATAATCCGGGTTTGGTATTGTTTCTCTCGGATCATAATCAACCTCGTCCTCGTCAGGTTGATATTTAGGATTTGAGATAAATGGATCCCCCTCAGGTGGCACATAGGCTCGCCCTGCATTCCAGCTGCCTTTCAGCTTCAGCTCAGTAGCTGCACCCTTGTTTAACCCAAGGTCAGTGAATTTAAAACTGTGCTTGTGGATTTTACCTTCCAGCGCCTGAGTGCTCATCTCATCAATTTTGGCACTAATGGTTTCGTTTGCCGCTGCGCCTACCTGAAAGGTTGTGGTACCAAAAGAGCCATCAAGCAGCTTCCGGCCGCCAAATGTGGTGGTATTGGCAATGCGGTCCAGTTCTTTCTTCAACTCTACAACTTCGGCATTGAGTGCTTTGCGTTCATCCCGGCTGTTGGAGCCATTTGCAGATTGCAGCGCCAGATCACGCATGCGTTGCAAGATTACCGTCGACTGCTCCAGCGCGCCTTCTGCTGTTTGCGCCATGGAAATGCCATCGTTGGCATTTTTGGCTGCCAGGCTCAAACCGTTGACCTGGCTTGCCAGACGATTGGAAATCTGCAAGCCAGCCGCGTCATCTTTGGCGCTGTTGATTTTTGAGCCGGTAGACAGGCGCTGCAAGGATGTCGCCAGGCTGTTGGACGCACCCACCAGATTGCGCTGTGCATTCATTGCTGCTGTGTTGGTATTTGCAGAGAGAATCATGCCACCCTCGATGCTCTGGTATAACTGTTAACCAGGCTTCTATGCCGGTAACACGACTAGTCGGCAACACAGGGGAATACTTTAATTTTTTGTGGTTATTCAGTACCCAAGCGCTGGTCCATGCCAAGGGCACAGATGGCGCTCTCCATGCAGACACTGCAAAGTCCCCTGCCGAAACCGGCATCGCTCCACTTAACCTGTTTTTTGCTTCATTGCCTGGCATTTCACTCATACTGCTGCGACAACTCCTGCAGTGCCTGCAATGCATCCTCTGCACGGTTTGCCGGCACAAATACATGGTCATGGTGGTAAGCGGCAATGACATTGGCGCTAATGCCCTGCTCCGCCAGCACACCGGCAACTGCGGCTGTCAGGCCTACCGCGGCCAGGCTGGAGTACACGCGCAGGGTTATTTGCCGAAAGATCCCGTCAAACTGCATCCCGGCATGTTCAGCGTCATCCTTGTGCACGACCAGCGTGATGCCTTCCGGCTCCAGAAAAGTGGCAACGGGAGCAAGCCCTGGCGGGCAGCCAGCGGCGCCCGGTATCGTACAAAAAACAAACTCGCCATTTTGTAACGCCGGGCTCATGCTTCGCATCAGGATTTCCAGCTCGGTAATTCCTGTCATAGCTGCCTCCGGGCAGATGTGGATGGTCTGTAATCAGGGCAAGGAAAACCAGTCCGGGGCTGGCAGCAAAGCTGTTTGCTGCGCACGGCAGCTCGCAACCCCAGCCATATGGGGCCATGTACACACGCATCACAGATGTTCTGGTCATGCATAGCGCCTGGCACCCGCCACACAGATGACCGCAACCAGTGTCACCAGCAGCATTGACCCGCTCACCGCTTCGTGCAGCAACAGGGCAGCGAGGGCAAATGCCATGAAGGGCTGCAACAGTTGCAACTGCCCCACCGCAGCAATACCGCCCTGCGCCAGCCCCCGGTACCAGAAAAGAAAACCGATGAGCATACTGAACACGGACACATAAGCCAGGCCAATCCAGGCCGGCGTACCCACAGGCGCAAAGCTGGCCGGCTGTGTCAGCAACATCAGTGGCAGCATGACCGGCAGCGACAACACCAAAGCCCAGCTGATCACCTGCCAGCCACCCAGCCGGCGCGACAGCTGTGCGCCTTCAGCATAGCCAAGACCGCATACAGCCACCGCTGCCAGCATCAGCAAATCGCCCCGGAGTGAAGCCTCGATACCGCCCATGGCTGCATAAGCGGCAACAAACAGCGAGCCGAGTATGGCAAACAGCCAGAACAGCGGACGTGGACGCTCACCGCCGCGAATGACTGCAAACACTGCCGTGCACAGTGGCAAAACACCCATGAATACAGTCGAATGTGCCGCCGTTACATATTGCAGCGCCAGCGCCGTCAACAGCGGGAAGCCAAGTACACAGCCCAGTGCCGTCACCAGTAACGCAGGCACGTCAGCAGCTCTGGGGCGTGGCTGGCGCAAGGCCAGCAACAGCACCAGCCCGAGCAGTCCGGCAATGCTT
This sequence comes from uncultured Thiopseudomonas sp., assembly GCA_964394445.1. Lineage (GTDB taxonomy): Bacteria > Pseudomonadota > Gammaproteobacteria > Pseudomonadales > Pseudomonadaceae > Thiopseudomonas. The sequence continues at coordinate 4,740 of CAYMXO010000072.1, read as the reverse complement.
GCCCGCGCGCAGGTCAGGAACATTGGCGAAAAGTCGGCAACGGCAATACGGGTCGCCGGCAATGATCCGGCAAAAATGCTTACGCCGATAAATCCGTTAAGCCAGCCGCTGGCGGGTTTTTCCATTGGGCACTCACTTACCGTCTGTTCTATACCGCTTCACCCTTCTCACATTCAGCCAGGAATGTGCTCGCTTTGTTTAACGTGCATGAGCGCACCATAAACGAAAAAAGAAGGATTACCCAGGCAAAGATGTTTGCGCACACCACAAATCAAGCGGCTTGGCACAGCCTGTTCCGGCAAGCAGTGCTCCGTACCCATGGGTGCTATGCTATTGCAGCGGTCCTGCTGTTCGGTATCTGCTTGTTTGCCCGCTACAATTGCGCTTTGGGGCATGGATGTGCAAAACCGGCGGGAACCAGACAGCAGTCTTGCTCTGTCCGCATTGTGCGACAAGGTTTTTTAGCCTGGCTGTCCAACACCGGATGACGGCTGCAGAATGCAGCCTCCCATTTTCCCCAGGCAGCCAGAATAACCGCATCTCCACTCAAGCCAAATCCGCATTAACCCTGTTTTAAACATTTCTGGTACCCTTCGCAGTTTTCTATGCGTCAAAAGATCACTCCTGAATTCATGAATCCGGTCATCCGTGCCTGGGCCAATGCCTGTCGGCCAAAAACCTTGCCACTTGCCTGCATGGCAATTCTGGTCGGCAGCAGCCTGGCACTGGCTTCCGGCAGTTTCTCCTGGCCGGTGCTGTTGCTTGCGCTGCTGACGGCCTGCCTGTTGCAGGTGCTGTCGAACCTGGCCAACGACTATGGCGATGGCATGCGCGGGGTAGACAATGCGCAGCGTCTGGGACCGGTGCGCGCGCTGCAAAGTGGTGCGCTCAGCTCACGTCATCTGCAACTTTCCCTGTTTGTGGTTGCCGCCCTCTGTATCGTCAGTGGTCTGGCGCTGGTACGTGTGGCCAGGCTGGATAGCAGCAGCCTGCTGCTGTTTGCGTTGCTTGGTGCGTTGTCGATTGTGGCTGCCCTCACCTATACGCTGGGGCGCAGACCCTATGGCTATGCCGGGCTGGGTGATGTTTCGGTCTGGCTGTTTTTTGGCTGCCTGGCGGTGCTGGGCACTGTTTATCTGCATGGCGCCGCCCTGCATGCCGCCCTGTTGTTGCCAGCCAGTGCTTGCGGTTTTCTGGCCGCCGCGGTGCTGAATGTGAACAACATGCGTGATATCGACAACGACCGGCACTGTGGCAAACACACGCTGGCCGTGCGACTGGGGCTGCCGGCGGCACGACAGTATCATCAGGTGCTGCTGGTGGCGGCACTGGTGCTGTTTTTTACCTACCTTTGCCTGAGCGCTCTTTCGTTACCAACCGCCCTCCTGTTCCTGGCCGCGGCGCTGACAGTTCACCTGCATGCGCGGGCCATTCGCCAGGCCAGTACACCAACAGACATGGCACCGCTGCTGCCGGCCATGGTTGGTTGTAGTGTGCTGGTCAATGGCTGGTTCATCGTCTGTTTGCTGATTCCGGCACTGCTTCTGGTTTAGCCCACCCCATGTCCATTAACAGCTTTTTATTGCCGCTGTGCCTTGGCCTGATGATGCTCGTGGTGGGCACCGGGCTCGAACCGAAGCATTTCCGGCCGCTTTGGCAACGTCCCGGGGCAACAGTGGCCGGCTTGCTGGCCCAGCTGTTGTTGTTGCCGATGCTGGCCTGGCTGCTGATCATTCTGTTTCAACTCGATGGCGCGCTGGCCATGGCACTGGTTCTGATTGCAGCTGCACCCGGCGGTGCCACCTCCAATCTGTTCAGCCATCTGGCCCGTGCAGATGTGGCGTTGTCGGTAGCCCTGACTGCAATAATGAGTCTGCTGGCTCCGCTCTGGATGCCTTGGGCGGTACAGCTGCAACTGGGCTGGCTGGGCAGCAGTGCTCTGTTCCGGCTGTCGTGGCAGCAATCGGCGCTACAGTTGTTGCTGGTAACTGCCCTGCCGCTGATGTTGGGCATGCTGTGGCGTCACCTGTGCCGGCAATGGATTATCCGCCACGAAACACGGCTGAAAAAATTTGCCCTGCTGGTACTGCTGATAATGATCGGTACGCTGGTTGCCGCTAATGCAGCAGCCCTGTCAGCCGGCATGACCCTGCAGGCGGCCTCGCTGGTGATGCTGCTGGCTGTCATGGCATTGCTGGCAGGTTATCTTCTGGCCCGGCTGTGCCGACTGGGGCAGGCTCAGGCGCGCACCCTGAGTTTTGAAACCGGTGTACAAAACGCCGGTGTTGCCATGCTGGTGGCTTTTGCCCAGCTACAGCAGGCAGAGGCAGGGCTGATTGCCCTGCTCTATGGTTTGCTGATGAACATACCGGCTTTGTGGGCGCTATGGTGGTTTAGTTGTCACTTTGACAACTGAGAACCCTCTGCAACATTGTGCGCTGGCACTGCTTTACGCCGGGCAAGGCGCTGGCCGATGCGGTCAAAGAACAGATAAACCGCCGGGGTGCTGTAAAGCGTCAGCAACTGGCTGAGCAACAATCCGCCAACAATCGCCAGACCCAGCGGCTGACGCATTTCACTGCCCTCGGCACCACCGATCAGCAGTGGCAAGGCGCCAAGAATGGCCGCCAGGGTGGTCATCATGATCGGACGGAAACGCTGTACGGCAGCGTCAACAATGGCCTTGCGCGGTGAGCGGCCCTCGTCGCGCTGCAGATGCAAGGCAAAGTCGATCATCAGGATGGCATTCTTCTTCACGATACCGATCAGCAGGAACAGTCCCAGCAAAGAAATCAGGCTGAATTCGCCACCGGTCAGCTGGATTGCCAGCAGTGCCCCCACACCTGCCGAAGGCAGGGTTGAAAGAATGGTCAGCGGGTGCACATAACTCTCGTAGAGAATGCCCAGCACCAGATAAACAATCAGGATGGCACCCAGCAGCATGTAGCCCTGATTGCCCTGCATCTGGCTGAAGAAGCCAGCCGTACCGCCCAGCTTGCCCTGCACTTCAGTCGGCAAGGCGATGCGTGCCATGGCCTGCTCGATAGCGGCTTGCGCCTGGTCCAGGCTGACGCCCTCGGCCAGGGCAAAGCCAATGCTTTCCACGGCAAACTGGCCGTCGTGCTGCACGCTCTCGTTTTGCAGGCTTTCCCCCCAGCGGGTAAAAGTTGATAGCGGAATACGCGAGCCGTTGCTGCCGATCACCATGATCTGCTCCAGCACCTTGGGCGAACCGACAAACTCGGGGTCTATTTCCAGCACCACACTGTACTGGTTGAGCGTTTCGTAGATGGTGGATACCTGGCGCTGGCTGAAGGCGTTGTTGAGCAGCGCGGTCACCATGGCCATGTCCACGCCCAGCCGGGCTGCCTGTACCCTGTCCACTTCCAGTGTCAGCTGCTGGGCACCCCGGCCCTCGCGGGTGTCGATGTCGGTCAACTCGGGCAGAGCACGCAAAGCTTCGCGAACCCTGGGCTGCCACTCGCGCAGATCGTCCAGGTCACTGGCCAGCAGGACGTATTCATGCTGGGTGCTGCCGCCTTCGCGCCCGCCCATCCAGAGGTCCTGTTCCGGCGACAAAAACAGCCGCGAGCCGGGAATTTTCGGGATCTGGTTACGCAGGCGGTTGACCACATCCTGTGCGCCTTCACGCTCGCTGACCGCATTCAGCCGTACAATCAGGAAGGCATTGCTGCCGCCACTGATAAAACCGGCCACGCTCTGCACATCCTTGTCCCGGAGCAGCGCCTGTCGGTACTGCTCCATTTTCGGCCGCATCGTGTGATACGACAGGCCGCTGTCACTGCGGATCATGCCGCGCAGCTGGCCGGTATCCTGTTGCGGCATAAAGGTTTTTGGCACCGCCACAAACAGCCAGACGTTGGCGCCAATGGTCAGCAGCAGGCCAAGCAGCATCAGACGCTGGTAGTTAAGCGTCCAGTCGAGGCTGCGGCGGTAACCGTTCAGCATGCGCGTGCCCCAGCGCTGCAGAATGTTGGGTGCTGGCTGCTCGTCTTCCGCGCGCAGCCAGCGGGCACACATCATCGGTGTCAAAGTGACGGAAACCAGCAGGGAAATCAGGATGGCGACAGTCAGGGTAATGGAGAACTCGCGAAACAGCCGCTCGATAATGCCGCCCATAAACAGGATGGAAACGAACACCACCACCAGCGACAGGTTCATCGACATCAGGGTAAAGCCAACCTCTTTGGCACCCAGCAAGGCGGCCTGCAACGGCTTTTGGCCAAGGCGGATGTGCCGCTCGATGTTTTCCAGCACCACGATGGCGTCATCGACCACCAGCCCAGTGGCGATGATCAGCGCCATCAGCGAGAGGTTGTTGAGGGAAAAACCCATCAGGTACATGATGGAAAAGCTGCCAATCAATGAAACCGGCACGGCAAAAGCCGGAATCACTGCCGCGCGCCAATGGCCAAGGAACAGCAGCACCACCACAATCACCAGCGCGGTGGCAATCAGCAGAGACTGCTCTGCCTCATGCAGGGTGGCGGTAATCACCGGCGAGCGGTCCATGGCCACCTGCAACTGTGCCGAGTCCGGCAGGACCGCCTGCAGGCCGGGAATTTCTTTCTTGATGTCGGCAATGGTGGCAATGATGTTGGCATTGGCCTGACGGTTGATCACCAGCAACACCGCGCTCTGATCGTTGAAAAAGCCGCTGTTGTAGCGGTTTTCCACATCATCGGACACGCGTGCCACATCACTCAGGCGCAGAATGGA
>CAYMXO010000071.1:0-7835 GCA_964394445.1 uncultured Thiopseudomonas sp. | reverse complement strand
CCGGTCTGGCGGCTGGAGCTGAGCTTTGAAATGGAGCCACTGGGCCCGCTGCATGTGCAGGTCAACCTGCAGGAAGACAACCTGTCCAGCCGGCTCTGGGCCGAACAGGAAAACACCGCACAGCTGGTCAAGAAAGAACTGCACGTGCTGCGCGACAAACTGCTGGCAGCAGGCCTCAACATCCGGGAGCTGGAATGCGAGCAAGGCATGCCGCCGGCCGCGCCCCAGGCCCTGATCGAACAACGCTGGATAGATGACCTGGCATGAACACACCCGACAAGACACCCAGTCAGGCGATTGCCCTCAAATATGACGGCAGCAATGCCCCGACCCTGACCGCCAAGGGCGATGATGAGCTGGCCGACGCAATCCTGGCCGTCGCCCGCGAGCACAAGGTGCCGATTTATGAAAATGCCGAGCTGATCCGCCTGCTGGCCCGGCTGGAGCTGGGCGATGCCATTCCCGAATCGCTCTACCAGACCATCGCCGAAATCATCGCCTTTGCCTGGTACCTGAAAGGCAAGGCACCAAAAGGCTTTTACCAGCGTGAAGCGGCAAAAAAGCCCTTGCAGCTGGGCCACGACGACAAAGCCTGAACCCGGCCTGCCGCCCCTGTTGGCTAGACGGTTTTTTGTTGTCTGATCACCACATCCACAGTGGCAGGTGTTTTTTCGCCGTCAGATACATCAACACCCAGCAACCAATCGCCAGCGCAAAGCACAGCCAACGAGCCGCCATTGGCAGCCGGTTGCGGAAAGCAAACACACCCAGAATCACATACGCCACCAGAAAGCCCAGCTTGCTCGACAGCCAGGCGGTGGTAACCGGGTTCAGCTGCAGAATGACCAGCAGCAGAATACCCATCAACAGCAACAGGGTATCCACCCCATAGCTGATGCGGTCGGTCAGCTTGCGCAGGCGCAGGTTGACCCGCTCGCCGCCGGCCAGACGGTACAGCCCGCGCAGTGTAAACAACACAATGGTCAGGTATGCCATGCCCATGTGGAAGTGTTTGATCCAGACGTAGTGTTCTGCCACGGGTGTGTCCTTTGTTGGTCGGGGGAAGAGAAAGCCGGAAAGTGACCAAGCTTAGCAAATTCGTCTTCAGATGGCAGCTGGGGTGGTTTTGTACTGCGGTGCCTGGGCGTGCCGGGGTGTTGCAGCCGGCTGACGCTGGTTCGTGTCAGTAAACTGCCACAAACCGCTAAGGCCGGTGACAACACCCCGGCACGCCCGAGTTTACCTGGTACGGGTGGGAGGGATTTGGCCCGCCAGTTGTGGCGGGCTGCTGTCGCGTATAGGCGTTGGCTGCTGCCAGGTTGGGACTTGTTTTCAGGCCAGCAAACCGGTGGCGGCTTGCCAGAGCAGGCGCAGGCACAGCAGGGTCAAGACAGTGTTGAACAGTAGCGTGAATCGCCGGTCGGTGAGTTTGGCCAGTTGCAGCAGCCCCAGTTTGGTCCCTAATGCTCCGGCTGCAATCATCAGTGCAACCAGCAACAGCCACTCTTTGAAAACAAAACCCGCAGCGCCGTACACAACCGCCTTGGGGCCGTGCTGTAGCACCATGGTGGCGGCAAAGGTGGCAACCGATATCTGGCGATCATCTGCATGTTTTTGCTTGATGAAGGCTGCTACCAATGGGCCAGTAGCACCGACAAAATGGCTAAGAAAGGTGGTGAGCCCACCTGCAATCAACGTGCCCCAGTCGCCCAGCATCAGCTTGGGCAGCTTCGGCCCCCAAACCAGATAAAGAATGAAAGAAGCAATCGCCAGCTGCAAAACCGGCAGCGGCAGCTGCACCAGAAACACTGCCGCCAGCAGCGCCCCAAGGATCGCACCCGGCATAAAAAACAGCACGCAACGCCAGCTGATTGCCTTCCACAGCATCAGCGCCCGGTTGGCATTGGAACCCAGCTGCACCAGCCCGTGTACCGGAATGATGGCCGTCAACGGTATCACCAGACTCAGCACCGCCAGTAAAAACACCCCGCCGCCAATGCCGACACTGGCCGTGATGTATGACGTAAAGCCGGCAGTGATTACCAGCAACAACACCTGCCAGCCAGACAGCGCCTCTGGCAGTGCATTCAAGAAAAAGTCCAACATGGTCACCTGTCCACTTTGTCAGCCAACAGGATGCCACGCCATACGCTGCAGGCACACCCTACGAATGAACATCTATGGCCCTTAATGTGAAACAATCCAGCAAAATTACTCATTTCTTTCAGTAAATCGTGCCGTCTGTCTATGATCTTGGTCACCGGCAGTCTCTTGCCATAAATAGGGTACAGTCCTACCCTAACCGGCTAGTACTAGGATCGATAGTTTTATGGCCAAAACCAACCGTTGGACAGAGCAGCAACTTTTGGTTGCCTTTGCCCTTTATTGCCGCATACCTTTCGGGCTGTTTCACCAACGAAACCCTGAAATTATTCGCTATGCCGACCTCATCGGCAGAACGCCCAGCGCGCTGGCCATGAAACTCAGCAATATTGCCAGCCTTGACCCTGCATTTATCGAATCTGGCCGTAAAGGTTTGGAAGGCGCCTCCCAAGCCGACCAAAAGATGTGGGACAGCATGCAGCAAGATTGGGAAGGCTTTGCGCTACGCAGCCAAGCTGCGCTGGACGATTTGGGCGTAACTGAAATAGAACCAGAACAAAGCTGCGCAGCCACAGATTTTTCCGCTGAAGATGCCGTAGTACGCCGCAAGCAGCGTATCGGGCAAAACCTATTCCGCCAATCTGTGCTCAGCGCCTACGATCACCGCTGCTGTATCTCTGGGCTGGCGGTACCTGAATTACTGGTCGCAAGCCATATTGTGCCTTGGAGCCAAGATGCGAAAAATCGCCTAAATCCCCGCAATGGCTTGGCTCTATCTGCCCTACATGACAAAGCTTTTGATCTAGGTTATCTAACGCTAGATGAAAACTATTGTGTGATAATTTCACCCGTATTGATCAGCCAGCACCGAGGCGATGGCTTTATCCAGGACTGCTTGCTCAGGTTTCATGGTCAACAGATTCTGCTGCCTAACAAATTTGCACCAGGGCTGGAGCTACTGGAACAGCATAGAAGAAAAGTATTTGTCAAATAAAATTATGCTACAATCCACGAATAGCACATCCAAACCACAAACAACTAAAGTTAAGCATTCACTTAAATTAAGCGCAATCACACCCATGACGAATAATGAGTCTCAGCACAAACCAACAGCAATTTCTTTATTTTCAGGCTGCGGAGGCTTGGATCTCGGCTTCCACCAAGCTGGCTTTAACATTGTCTTTGCTAATGACATTGAGAAATCTGTAGAAGAAACTTACAGGTACAACCTGGGCAACATCACAATTAAAGATATTAACGAAATCGATATAGACGTAGAAATACCAAACGATATAGATATAGTACTAGCAGGCATACCGTGCCAGCCCTTTTCGAATGCTGGCAATAGAAAAAGTATGGGGGACCATCGAGGCGGACTCTTTGAAAACGTGATGTCTATCGTTGATAAAAAAAAACCCAAAGTCGTTCTCTTTGAAAACGTACGCGGCTTTATATCATCAAAAGATGACAAAGGCGTACCAATGATCCAACGATTAGAGAACGAGCTGCTATCTCACAATTATCGTACATATTGGAAGCTTCTTAAGGCCTCAGATTACGAAGTCCCCCAAAACCGCTATAGAGTAATAATCATAGGAGTCAGAAAAGACATCCATAAAGAATACTCCTTCCCACAACCTATCCCCTCATCCAACTTAACTGTCGGATCAGTTATAAATAACAATCTAACAGATGAAGAATTTGAAGTATGGCCATTATCACCTCAAGCAAAGTTGCTTTCAGCATATATTCCACCTGGTGGCTCTTGGAAAAACATTCCTGATGAGGTTTTGCCAGAACGTCTTCAGCGCATAAGAAAAGAAATCAAGCGCTATCGTTCTCCAAATTTTTATAGAAAATTCAACCTTGACGAAATTATGGGAACAGTTACAGCAGCTGCCACTCCAGAAAACTCTGGCATACTTCACCCCATTGAAAACAGAAGGTATTCCGTTAGAGAAATCGCAAGATTTCAATCTTTCCCTGACAGTTTCAAATTCATTGGAGATAGCATTCCAAGTAAATACAAAATGATAGGAAACGCCGTCCCACCAAGACTTGCTTATCATATTGCTTGCAGCATTTTAAATCAAATACTATAACAAAGAAGAACTAAGCATGAAACTATACCTATCCGAAGAACTGTTAAGATTTTCATTAAGAGGATTTAGAGCACTAGCAGGTCCCGGAGAAATAAAACAAGGAGCAACGCAAAACATTAGTGCTATCCGTCACTGCTTAGCCCTAGATAGACTTCTAAATAAAAACTCAATTGAATCAGTTAAGTTACAACACAAAACAGACCCCTATCTAGAAGAGTTTACTAAATATGTTGGAGACATAGTTAGAGTTGACGAGCAGGGAAGCTATACTACTAACATTGTAGACGATATAAAAAAAGTAAGTGACTTTGGAATCGGAAGCAATTTAATCAGCGCCGGCGTTGCGACACACTCTACAAAAACAGCTCAACGCTACCCGAAAAAATCGAACAAAGCACTTATCTCTATAAGAAACTATCACTTCTCTCTGCTCAGCGACTATACCAACACTCTAACTAATGTATACAATATAAAAGATGCCGGCTTCGCTTTTCTTATATGGTTAAATAGATTTAACTCATTTGATGAAGGAACAGAATCCTCAGCACAACTATTCGCCAATCTTAAAAAAAACATAGATAACGAATACTCAAGCAATTTAGCTAAACTACTAAGTTTTTCAGACAGCAAGCACTTTACAGAGCAATTAAAAAATATTGGCAACCTGCTTTCTAAAACACAACCAGACTTAATCAGCCTATTTAATCAAGCAGCTTCTAAGAACCAGCTCTTCCTAAGTAAGAGTGGCTTTTCAAATAAAATTAAACTCTCCAAACCCTTCCTCCTCCTCGCCGGCATCTCCGGCACCGGAAAATCCCGCTTTGTGCGCCAGCAGGCTCGGTCCGACTTGTCGAATTACCAGCTGGTAGCAGTGCGCCCCGACTGGCACGAGCCAAGCGATTTGCTGGGCTATATCTCGCGCCTGTCTGGCACAGCGGAGTATGTGAGCACTCCGCTTCTGGGTTTTATTGTCAGGGCATGGCAAGAATTGCTGGATAACGGTTGCACACTGGATGGCGAGCGACTGACCGGGACCAGTGATCAGCTGGATACCGTACTGCCTTTCTGGCTGTGTCTGGACGAAATGAACCTGGCTCCGGTGGAGCAGTACTTCGCTGATTATCTGGCACTGATCGAAACCCGCGAGTGGTACTGGCCGGATGCTGACAGTTTCGAGTACAGCTGCAATCCCCTGCTGGTTGCGGATACGCTCAAAGAACTTGGCGAAGAGGCCCAACAAAATCTGGCCGTCAAACTGGGGCTGGAAGCGGAAAGCGAGCTTTGGCAGCACTTCATCGAGCACGGCATCGCCATCCCGCCCAACCTGATTGTGGCCGGCACGGTCAACATGGACGAAACCACCCACGGTTTTTCCCGCAAGGTGATCGACCGCGCCATGACCTTTGATTTTGGCGAGTTTTTCCCTAACGAACTTGATGACTACTATGCTGGCAGCATCAACCAGGTATCGTTGACCTTCCCCCGCTATTCCAGCGGTAGAGACGCCCTGCCCGAAGCAGACGCTCAAGCAAGCATCCAGTTCCTGCAGACCGTTAACTCTGTGTTGAAAAACACACCATTTGAGCTGGCTTATCGTGCGTTGAACGAGCTGCTGCTCGCTGTGCACTGTCACGCACCAAATAACGAGGCCGATTTGCAGGCCGTTTGGGATGACTTTTTAATGCAGAAGGTATTGCCGCGGATTGAGGGTGATGCCGACAAGTTGCAACAAAATGCGCAGGACAATCTGCTCACCCGCTTGCAGCAGGTGCTGGAAACCCGGTTGGGCGAAATCTGGGATGAAGATAGAAGGCGCATGGATTTTTACCGCGTGCAAAATGACCAGCCCATGCAGATTCCTTGCCGTTCACGCCACAAGATCAGGTGGATGCTGGACCGCCTGGAATCCTCCGGCTTTACCAGCTTCTGGCCGTAAGCAGCGCAACATGAAGGACCCTGCATCATGAGCGCCTTGCTGGAGCTGAGCACCCCGGATTTTGTGCTGACCGTATGGGTCCGCGACATCAGCAGCCGCCTGCAAACCTTACGCACTACGCTGGAGCGCCAGCAGGCCGGAACCGCAGGCCCGCGCACGGTTTTGCACTTTGACCCGCCGCTGGAGCGCGGCAATGTACAACTGGGCGAGAGCAGAGACTCCCAGAATGATGCCGTCAGCCTGCAACTGGATCAGCTGCTGTTTTTTGAAAACACCGAATACCAGTTCGAGTGGGTATTTCACGGCCCGGTCGAGGATGCCGCACTGGCCCACCGCAGCCATGTGCTGAACAGCTCTTTTCGGTTTGTTCCGTCAGCTTCCGGCATGCCGGCACGCCTGACCGGCAACCTTAATACAGGCAATGATGTGGGCTGGATGCGGCTGCCCCTGCACTACCGTCATAACGGACAAACACGGAAACAGTCGATTGCCTTTGAAGTCCAGCCGACCAAGATGCTGCTGCAGCGTGACCTGCCGGCGATGTACGGGGCCATTGATGCGGTTTTTCCGCTTTGGCGCTTCAATCTGGTCGAAAAAACCAGCCAGGATGCAGCCAGCAGCAGGGAGCGCGGTAACTTTCCTTTGCTCTGGCTGGCCCAGTTTTTGCGCTTGCGCAACCAGTTCGAGCAGGGCTTGCGGGTTATCCGGCAGGCACCGCACAGCCGCTTGCAATCCAGTGTCAGCCATACCCGGGCGGATCGCCTCGGCGGCCGGGTGTCACACAAGCTGGGCAGCCGGATACGCGAAGACCTCGCCAACGGATTGCATGAGCGCCGCTATCGCATCGAGAAAAAGCATCTCAGCGTAGATACACCGGAAAACCGTTTTATCAAGATGGTGGTGGGCAAAAGCCAGCAGCAGTTGGCCGTCTTTGAACGCCGCCTGCGCGACAACAACCGTGTGCCGGAACGGCAGCGTATTTCCGACAGTTTCTTGCAAGTGCTGCAGCAGTGGCAGGAGCCGCTAAAAAAAATGCTCGACCGGAGCTTTCTGCAGGATGTGGGTAGCTACGCCGGCATGAACCGCGAATCGCTGGTGTTGCAGCAAAAAACCGGCTACAGCAGTGTGTACCGTGCCTGGCAGGAGCTGAAGTTTTACCTGTCGGCCATGGCAGGCCAGTCGCAGGTTTCGATGAAGTCGGTGGCAGAGATTTATGAAATCTGGTGTTTTTTACGCATTCGCCAGATTCTGGTCGACGACCTTGGTTTTATAGAGAAAGAAATCAGCAAAAACGCACTGGTGCTCAACGAGTATTTTGAATATCAGTTGCGTGACGGTTTTGCCGGCGCATTCCGCTTTGAGCGCGCTGACGGCATCAGCATACGCCTTGCGCATGAACCAAGGTTTACCCGCAAAGGCCAGCCGATTCGCTCATGGCTGGTCACCCAGCAGCCGGATATTGTGCTGGAAGCCACCCTGCCCGGCACGGGCGATAACGGGCAGCAAACCCGCTTTATCTGGCTGTTCGATGCCAAGTACCGGATCAAAACGGAAACCGGACGTTACGATGACGATGACATACAGGGCACGGATCATGTGCCCGACGACGCCATCAACCAGATGCACCGTTACCGGGATGCGCTGATCTACCTGCATGGTGACAATCAGGAGCTGGCACAGAGTAAAAGCCGGCC
>CAYMXO010000070.1:4246-8313 GCA_964394445.1 uncultured Thiopseudomonas sp. | reverse complement strand
TTCAAGGGCAAAATGAACCCTGGCATCACCCTGCGTGACCTGGTTCATGCCATTCCTTACTACGCGATTCAGGAAGGCCTGCTGACTGTTGAGAAGAAAGGCAAGAAGAACATCTTCTCCGGCCGCATCCTGGAAATCGAAGGCCTGGAAGGCCTGACCGTCGAGCAGGCGTTCGAGCTGTCTGATGCCTCTGCCGAGCGTTCCGCTGCCGGCTGTACCATCAAGCTGCCGGAAGACGCTATCGCCGAATACCTGCGTTCCAACATCACCATGCTGCGCTGGATGATCAGTGAAGGCTATGGCGACGCACGCACCATCGAGCGTCGCGCCCAGGCGATGGAAGCATGGCTGGCCAAGCCCGAGCTGCTGTCTGCCGATGCCGATGCCGAGTACGCTGCCGTTATCGAGATCGACCTGGCCGACATCAGGGAACCAATCCTGTGTGCACCTAACGACCCGGACGATGCCCGTCTGCTGTCCCAGGTTCAGGGTCGCGAAATCGACGAAGTATTCATCGGTTCCTGCATGACCAACATCGGCCACTTCCGTGCTGCTGGCAAGCTGCTGGAGCAGGTCAAGGGTGGCATTCCAACCCGTCTGTGGCTGGCTCCGCCAACCCGTATGGACCAGTACCAGCTGACCGAAGAAGGCTACTACGGCATCTACGGCCGTGCCGGTGCCCGCCTGGAAATGCCTGGCTGCTCGCTGTGCATGGGTAACCAGGCACGTGTGAAGACCGGTGCAACGGTGGTTTCCACTTCAACCCGTAACTTCCCGAACCGTCTGGGTGACAACACTGACGTGTTCCTGGCATCTGCAGAGCTGGCGGCCGTGTCCTCCATTCTCGGCAAACTGCCAACCGTGGAAGAGTACCTCGAGTATGCGAAGAACATCGACAGCATGGCTGGCGATATCTATCGCTACATGAACTTTGATCAGATGGCCAAATACCAGGAAGCCGCTGACAAAGCCGAGCTGCCAGCTCTCTAAGCTGGCCTGCTGAAAAAACCCCCGCCACAAGCGGGGGTTTTTTTATGCAAATCGCCGTAGCAATTATCTGAATCAATGGCTTTCATCAACAGAGCCGACTGTTCACCCGCAATTCTTTTTCATAGCATTAGCAAAATACCAAGGCACGCAAGGAGTACCCATGCAACCGGAAAGCATATATCAAGAACTGTTCCAGGCCTGGCGCGCCCAGGCCCGGGCCAATCCCTGGCTCGCCAGGGCATTTTTTCTTGCCCTGGCCGTGTTGCTGCTTCTGCTGATTGCCAGTGCCCTGCACGGGCTGGAAGAGCACCACTACGCCAACTTTCGCATGGCTTGTTACGGCGGTCTGGCAGGCTTTGCTGCCACGGCTGCCGGAGCGGCCATGATTTTGCTGTTTGGCCGGCTCAAGAACAAGGTACAGGACGGCATGCTCGGCTTTGCTGCCGGCATGATGCTTGCCGCCAGTGCTTTTTCACTGATTCTGCCCGGACTGGAAGCAGCCCGTGAGCTGTTTGCCGGCTGGCTGGCCGCCATAGTGGTTGTCGCCGGTATCGGACTCGGCACCCTGCTGATGCTGGGTCTGGACAACTTCACTCCCCACGAACATGCCAGCACCGGTCCCTGTGGCCCTGAGTGCCAGCGTATCAGCGGCATCTGGCTGTTTGTATTCGCCATTGCCCTGCACAACCTGCCGGAAGGCATGGCCATTGGCGTTTCCTTTGCCCAGGGCGACCTGGGCGTTGGCCTGCCGCTAACGACGGCCATTGTTATCCAGGATATCCCCGAAGGTCTGGCGGTAGCCCTGGCCCTGCGAGCCACCGGGCTGAGCGGGCTTCGCTCAACCCTGATCGCAGCTGCAACCGGATTGCTGGAGCCACTGGGAGCGGTTCTCGGTTTTGCCATGGCCAGCAGTATTGCCGTTGCCTACCCACTGAGCATGGGCATTGCTGCCGGTGCCATGATCTTCGTCGTCTCCCACGAAGTTATCCCGGAAACCCACCGCAACGGCAACCAGACCATTGCTACCCTGGGATTGATGGGCGGTTTCATGCTCATGATGTTTCTTGATACTGCGCTGGGTTGAGCAAACGGACAAGTCCCGGACACCGGTGCACCTGGCAGCTTTTCGAAGCCAGACGAGCAGCCACGCGACCCAGGCTGAACGTGCCGCTCAGCGCTCAGACCATGGCAGGAAACGGCACCAGACCTCCCTGCCACGGGTTGTTTTTCAGCCAGACACACCCGCCCAACCCTCACTGCCCTTCCGTCTATTGAGAAGAGATCCTGCAAAGGCCAGAACGACATGGACAGGTTGTTTGCGCCGAGATTCTGATTAAGCTTTACTAAACATCGGCCGATACCCTTTAACGAGTATCACGCCCCCTACCACACAAGGATCTTGTCATGTCTTTCCTGCAACGCGTATCCATTAGCAAACGGCTCTGGCTGATCCTGATGATCGTTATTGTAGTCTTTGCCGGTTTCGGCCTGCTGGTTGCCAACCAGACTTATTTCAGTCTGGTTGAAGGAAAGTCGATAAAAACCCGTCATCTGGTTGAAAGCACTCTGGGCATTCTTGAGCACTTCCATGAGCAGGAACAGCAAGGAACACTCAACAGGAAACAGGCACAACAGCAGGCATTGGCAACCATCAAACAAATCCGTTACGGACGCAATGATTATTTCTGGGTCAATGACCTTGAACCAGTCATGCTGATGCACCCGATGAACTCCGCCCTGGACGGCCAAAACCTGTCCGGCTACAAAGATCCGGACGGCAATCAGGTATTCAATGAATTTGTACGGATCGCCACCAGCCAGGGGGCCGGTTTTTACAACTACCGCTGGCCCATGCCCGGCGCCAGGGACCCGGTCGAGAAAATCAGCTATGTCCAGCAGTTCAAACCATGGGGCTGGGTGTTGGGTACTGGCGTTTATATGGACGATATCCAGACTGAATTTCGTAATGCCACCCTGAAAAGCGCCGCCATTCTGGTAACCGCCATCATCATCATGGCCTTGCTGATTTTCGGCATCATGCGCAGTATCACCCGTCCATTGCGTGAAGTAGCCGACGCCCTGCAAAACATAGCCAGTGGTGACGGTGATCTCACGCAGGCCCTCAACTATCGCGGCAACGACGAGATTGGCGAGTTGAGTCTCGGTTTCAATACCTTTACCGAGAAGCTGCGCACGATAGTTACCGAGCTGCAAAATACTGCACAGGTCCTGCAACAGTCGTCCAGCGAGCTGGAAAAAGCCGCCCATGACAGCCTGGACAGCAGCGAATGTCAGCTACAGGAAACAGAAATGATTGCCACCTCAATGAATGAGGTGACCTACTCGGTACAGGAAGTCGCAAGAAATGCCGAACAGGCAGCCAGCCAGGTCAGCAGCGCAACCCAACAGGCCGAAGCGGGCCAGCAAAGCATTCACAACAGCCTGCAGCAAACTGACCAGCTGTCTGCCACCATTGAGCAGGCGGTCGAAGTAATGGAGGCCTTGTCAGCAGAAAGCACCCAAATCGGAACCGTGCTGGAAGTCATCAATTCAATCGCCGAGCAGACCAACCTTCTGGCCCTGAATGCCGCGATCGAGGCAGCGCGCGCAGGTGAGCAAGGCCGTGGCTTTGCCGTGGTTGCAGATGAGGTGCGCCTGCTGGCACAGCGTACCCAGCAATCGACCGAAGAAGTACAAAACATGATCGACAGCCTGCAAACAAACTCGCGTGCAGCAGTCCAGGTGATACAGGAAAGCAGTCAGGCCTCGGCCAAGACTGTGGAACAGGCCAATATCGCCAGCGCCAGCCTGGAGCAAATTACTCTGGCCCTGACCGCCCTGAGCGACCTGAACGCATCCATCGCCAGCAGCACCTTGCAGCAATCCCACGTTGCCGAAGAAATCAGCCAGAACATCAGCCGTGTTGCCGGCCTGGCCGGTACCAGCACGACTGCCGCCCAGCAGGCCAGCTGTTCCAGTGAAAACCTTGATCAGCTGGCCCGCAGTCTCAGCAACATTCTCGCGCAATTCAAGGTTTAAGATCGACCGGCAGCCGGGCTCGCCCGGCACTGGCTTGC
>CAYMXO010000070.1:0-4146 GCA_964394445.1 uncultured Thiopseudomonas sp. | reverse complement strand
AGTTATCTGTCTGGCGGCAGATCCCGGCTGCTGGTGTCAGAAAACATACCTCTCCGGGCTTCTGTCGATCCTTATACAGCAAGGCCTGTGGCTAGCCTTCAATACCATCTTCCGGTGTGCGGCGCACAATCTTGATTTTGTAATCAAATCTGGCCTTGCGGGTCACACTGACCGCCCTGCGGGTTACCGCATCCAGGGTAATATTCCAGGCGCCATCCGCAGGCACCCGAATTCTGGCTGGAAAACGGTCAAAGGCACCACCATGATACGTATGCCGGCCACCATTTTTGTAGCTGCGAAAATTGGCATCATTCATCAGGCGGATATTGCACGTTTGCGAGCAATGGATGATCACAAGGTCGCCTTCATGCAGCACTTCCCGACGGTGGATAAACTTCATTTTCGGTCACCTAACAATAAACGACAAGTACTATAGCACGGGCACCCCGTAGGCCGTCATGCTAGAATTTTCGATTTTCAGGGAGTGTTGCCTGCCGTGTTTTTGCGCCCCCGCTCAACGTTTTTGATGACCATCCTTGCCACACGGGCCGGCTTTTTCCTGACCGGACTCGGCCTGTCGATCTGGGCGCCCCTGGTACCCTACGTACGTGAGCGCATTCCGATGACTGATGCCACATTCGGCCTGCTACTGCTCAGCATCGGCCTCGGTTCGTTATGCTGCATGCCATTGACGGCACTGTTTACCGACCGCCTGGGCATTCGCCGCACTGCAGTTGGCTCGATTCTTCTGCTGGTGATTGCCCTGTGTGGAATCATTTTTGTCAGCAAGCTGTGGCTCATGGCCCTGGTCCTGTTTATCTTCGGTGGCAGCCTGGGTGTGCTGGACATCGTCTTCAATGTGCAGGGTCTGGCCGTCGAAGCCCGGGCCGGACGCCACATGATGTCAGGCTTTCATGGCATGTTCAGTCTTGGCACCATTTGTGGCGCACTGCTGGTCACATTATTGCTGATGGCAGGTGCTTCGCCTGTGCTCAGCCCGCTTCTGGCAGCAGCCCTTATCCTGCTCGTATGTGCCTGGTCGGTGCCGGGCTTCCTGGCCCGACAGACGCGTAGTGATGGCGGCGGCATGCGCTGGCCCAATGTCTTTATTCTGTTGGTCGGCCTGATGTGCTTTGTCGTGTACCTTGCCGAAGGCGCTGTGCTGGACTGGAGTGCACTGTTCCTGGTTGAGTACCGGGGCATGCCGGCATCCAGCGGCGGCCTGGGCTACGTGGCCTTTGCCCTGATGGTGACCCTGGGACGTTTTTTTGGCGATGCAATGACCCTGAAGCTGGGCCGGACGCTCATGATTGGCCTGGGCGGGTTGCTGGCCGCCGGCGGCCTGCTGCTGTCACTGGCAACACCTTACGCCAGCCTGACCTTGCTGGGCTATGGCCTGTGTGGTCTGGGCTGCGCCAATGTCTCGCCCCTGCTGATCTCCTCCCTCAATCACCAGTCACACATGCCGCCCCACCTGGCAGTCACCGCTGCCACCACCATCGGCTTTGCCGGTGTGCTGGCTGGCCCGGCACTGATGGGGCTGATCGCCCACTACAGCTCACTGGGCCATGCCTTTGCCATGGTTGCCGCCGGCCTGCTGCTGGTGGCCCTCATAGGTACCTTGCAACGCAGCTAGGGCTTTACCCCGTCTTTTGCGACAATCACACAGGTGCGTCACACGGCAAGATGCCAAGTGGCCTGGTCTGGCACAATACCGCTGCCTTCGCAGGGCAACGGCCCGTACAAAAAATCGCTGCGCCGAAAGTCTGCCATCATTCAAACCGTCAAAATCGTTCGCGGCTGAAGCTGCTCCTGCAGGAAAGCAGCCTCCAGCGACAGCATCCCGCCACAGGCAGGACAAAGCCTTCGTCCGCACAAGGCAGGTTTCAGGTCGGGCGGGAACCGGGCCAGGTTTCAGCACGGTCTGGCGAAGTGTTCCGCCCGGCCAAGAGACCACAGCGCAGGCCCGGCACCTCGCCAGGCCCAGCCACCACAGTGCAAAACCTATCCAGCAAAACTCAACAAGACACCCGCTGCCACCGCCGAACCGATCACTCCGGCCACGTTGGGCCCCATGGCATGCATCAGCAGAAAGTTCTGCGGATTGCACTCCAGCCCGACCCGGTTGGAAACCCGGGCCGCCATGGGCACTGCCGACACCCCGGCCGAGCCTATCAGCGGGTTGATCTTGTTGCTGCTAAACAGGTTCATGATTTTCGCCATGATCACGCCAGCCGCAGTGCCCGCGCTGAAGGCCACCATGCCCAGCAAGAGGATGCCCAGCGTCTTCAATTGCAGGAAAGAATCTGCCGACAGCTTGGCCCCCACAGTCAATCCCAGGCCAATGGTGACGATATTGATCAGTGCATTGCGCGACGTGTCGGCAAGGCGCTCAACCACACCGGCTTCACGCATCAGGTTGCCAAAGGCAAACATGCCCACCAGCGGTGCCGCATCCGGCAACAACAGCCCGATCAGCAGGCTCAGCACAATCGGAAAGATGATTTTTTCGGTTTGGCTGACGTGACGCAACTGGGTCATGACAATGGCACGCTCTTCCTTGCTGGTCAGGGCGCGCATGATGGGAGGCTGGATCAGCGGCACCAGTGCCATGTAGGAGTAGGCAGCCACGGCTATCGGACCCAGCAGTTCTGGAGCCAGGCGCGAGGTGACGAAGATCGAGGTCGGGCCATCCGCACCGCCAATGATGGCAATGGAAGCCGCTTCACGCATGCTGAAGTCCAGCCCCGGAATGCCCAGCGCGCCAATGGCAATGGCGCCCAGCAAGGTACCAAAAATACCAAATTGCGCTGCCGCGCCGAGTAACAGGGTTTTCGGGTTTGCCAGCATCGGACCGAAATCGGTCATGGCCCCCACACCCATGAAAATCAATAGTGGAAACACACTGGTTGGCAGACCTATCTGATAAAGCAGATCCAGCAGGCCACCCTCATCCACCATCCCGGCTCCTGGAATGTTCGCCAACACACCGCCAAAGGCGATGGGGATCAGCAACAATGGCTCGAACCCCTTGCGGATTGCCAGATAAATCAGCGCCAGACAAACCAGCAACATGATGGCCTGCCCGGGTTCGAGCTGATAAATGCCAGTGCTGTGCCAAAGGTTCAGTAGTTTTTCCATGATACCGCTCCCTTAGGCGATGGTGACCAGGCAATCACCAACATTGACAGAGTCACCGACGCTGACACTGATTCCACTGATGGTGCCGGTACGGAAAGCGCGAATTTCGGTCTCCATTTTCATGGCTTCCAGAATGATCATCACTTCGCCTTCTTCTACGTTCTGTCCTTGCTTGATCAGAATCTTGAAGATATTGCCGGCCAGCGGGGCACCTTGTGGATCACCACTGCCGGAAACCGGAGCCTCGGCACTAGCCGGGGCGCCGGCTGCTGTACCAGCCAGCGGCTTGATGCCCTCGATGTCACCGCCCTCATTGACCTGAACCACGAAGCTCTTGCCATTGACGTCCACTGTATATACAGCAGGCGCATCATCGGTTACGGCACGCTCGTTGCCGGTTGGTACCGGCTCGAAGGCATCCGGGTTGTTGCGGTTTTCCAGGAATTTCAGGCCAATCTGCGGGAACAACGCATAGGTCAACACGTCATCCACCAGTGCTTCGCCTTCGCACAGACTGATGTTCTTTTCTTTTGCCAGCTGTTGCAGCTCGGCGGTCAGCTTGTCGAGTTCGTTTTCCAGCAAGTCAGCCGGACGACAAGTCACCGGCTCGGCACCATCCAGCACGCGCGCCTGCAGCCCGGCATTGAAAGGAGCAGGCGCGGCTCCGTACTCACCCTTGAGTACGCCAGCCGTTTCCTTGGTAATGGACTTGTAACGCTCACCGGTGAGGACGTTGATGACCGCCTGAGTCCCTACAATCTGCGAGGTTGGAGTCACCAGCGGAATAAAACCCAGATCCTCGCGAACCCGTGGAATCTCGGCCAGTACTTCGTCAAACTTGTCACTGGCGCCCTGCTCCTTGAGCTGACTTTCCATGTTGGTCAGCATGCCGCCCGGCACCTGGGCAACCAGAATGCGCGAGTCGACACCTTTCAGGTTACCTTCAAACCTGGCATATTTTTTCCGCACTTCACGGAAATAGGCCGCCACTTCTTCCAGCAACTC
>CAYMXO010000069.1:0-8368 GCA_964394445.1 uncultured Thiopseudomonas sp. | reverse complement strand
CGCTGGTGTTCCTGGCGATTCGTGTGGTGCCCTTTGTCTACCAGACCGTCTTTGTTGTGCTGGCGGCCTATGCCATCCTGTTTCTGCCGCTGGCGCAGTCGTCGCTGCGTGCCTCGATCGAGCTGTTGCCGGGCAACCTGGAAAATATCGGCCGCAGTCTGGGCAAACGGCCGTTCTACGTATTTGTCACGGTGATCCTGCCCAATATTGCACCCGGCATCGGCGCCGCACTGGCGCTGATGATGCTGGAAATGGCCCGTGAGCTGACCGCCACGCTGATGCTGGCACCGACCGGCACCACCACCCTGGCAACCCAGGTCTGGTCCTATACTTCAGATGGCGAGTTCGCTGCCGCAGCCCCCTTTGCCGCACTGCTGGTGGTCATCTCGATTGTACCGGTATGGATTTTTACCCAGCGCATGCTGCGTAACGGAAGCTGAACATGAGTCATATCCAGATCAACAACATCCACAAAAGCTTTGGCCCGGTCGAAGTGCTCCGGGGCATCAACCTGACGCTGGAACAGGGCTCGGTGCTGGCGTTGCTCGGCCCCTCCGGCTGTGGCAAAACAACGTTGCTGCGACTGATTGCCGGCTTTGATCCGGTGGATGGCGGCAGCATTCATTTTGGCGACAGGCTGATGGCCAGCCCGGATACCTATGTGCCGCCGGAGCGTCGCCGTATCGGTTACGTACCCCAGGAAGGGGCGCTGTTTCCGCACCTGACGGTCGAGGGCAACATTGCCTACGGGCTCCGCAAAGGGGACAACCGCAAGCAGCGAGTGGCCGAGGTGCTGGAGCTGATCGGGCTAAAGGATTTTGCTCATCGCTATCCGCACGAGCTGTCCGGTGGGCAGCAGCAGCGGGTGGCACTGGGTCGCGCCCTGGCGCCCAATCCGCAACTGGTGCTGCTCGACGAGCCGTTCAACGCACTGGATCTGGAACTGCGCCGCAGCATGTGCGAGGACGTGATCACCCTGCTGCGCAAGACCAACACCACGGCGATCCTGGTGACCCACGACCCCGGCGAGGCATTTGCCGTCTCCGACCAGCTGGCGGTGATGATGGGTGGCCGGATCATGCAGTGTGACAGCCCGGAAACGGTCTACTGGCAACCGGCCAGCGAAACCGTGGCACGCCTGACCGGAGATGCCATTTTCATGCCCGGCCAGTGCACACCGGACGGCATCCGCTGTGCACCGGGCGTGCTGCCGCTGTATGGCAGCTGCCCAACCCCGGCCTGCAAGGATTCGACCGTGATGGTGCGGCCGGAGCAGTTCAAGTGGTGCCGCCATGACAAAGGCGTACCGGCACGGGTTACCCGCCGTTCGTTCCGTGGCGACCACACCCTGATTGAAGTGGAAATCGACGGCATGTGCCTGAACCTGCGCATGCCTTCGCTAAGCGCTCCGGCGCTACATGAAGAAGGGCATGTGTGCGTGCAGGGCCGCTGCATGGCCTGGGCGGAACACTAGGCAGCGAATGGCAAAGTCGCAACTTTTGCTGTGCTTCCCACATGACGTGCGGCTTTTGCCTATAATGCTGCCAATGCACGCAGCGCTGTTGCCCGGCAGGCGGGATTCCCTGCTATACCTGTAACGCTGGTACCGGTGTTGTCTGCAGCCTAACTGCATAAGCAATCGTACCAAGGCCGTTACATGGAAAATAAAGTGCTGTGTTTCATCCTGGTTGCCTGTCTGCTGGAGACCGCACGCCGGCACCGGCTGGAATCTGCCCCGGTTCTGGAGGTGTAGCCAGACATGCCGGCCAGCGGACGTTTTCAGACCCGCCAGGGCATCTTTGGCCGGCTCACCCATGGTTCGGTACGTTTGCTGATTGGCCTGCAAGTGGTACTGATGGTACTTGTGGTCAGCGGTGTGTATATAGCCAGCGAACACCTGCGCGAAGTGACCCTGGGCAACATGGAACATCATGCGCAGTCGCACACGCAAAACCTCAACAATCGCCTGGCCTACAGCCTTGACCTGTTGCAGCTGCATCTGGATACCCTGATCAACGATCATCCAGAAGCGGCCATCGACATTGATGTGTTGCGCGATACCCTCGGGGCCCTGCAGACCAAGCTCGGTTACATCCGCTCCATTGCCGTGATCGATGTAAGCAACCGGATTTTCCTCAGCACCCAGCCACTGGAAGAGGGCCATCGTATCGACCTCGGCCCGCTGCAACCCGTGGGCAAGCCAGGCAATATCGGCCTGCTGCGCTTTGCCGCTCCCTGGTATGGTCACAACCTGGCCGAGGGCGGGCCATTCACCAGTGCTGCAGACAAACACATCACCGATAGCGGTTTCATTCCCGTGACCCTGACTCTGGAAGACACACCCCAGTGGAGTTTTCTTACCGCCCTGAATAGCGACTACTTCATCAGCCTGGTTAGCGAACATTCCAGTCAGGAGGGCCTGACCTTTCGTGTCATCCTCGACGACGGCACCCTGCTGTTCTCCAGCTCTGCCGATGATCCTGTCGGCAGCCGCCTGCTGGATACTCCACAGCTGGAGCGGATGCTGCACCAGTCTACCGGCAGCGAGCGCTGGCACGATGCAGAAAAGGGGCTGCAATTGATCAGTTACCGTGCGGCCAGAAACTACCCCTGGCTCGCCCAGTCACAGGCTGACGCCACCCAAGTGCTGGAAAAGTGGCGGCAGGACACGCGGCAACTGTGGCTGATCAGCCTGGGGCTGCTGGGATTCTTTCTGCTCCTGGGCGGGCTGATGACCAGCCGCGTCCATCGTGCCCTGCAGCATGAAGAACGGTTACAGGAGAGTAACCGGCTGGCGGCTACGGTCTTCATGTACAGCAACGACCTGATCGCCATCATCAACAGCAACCAGCAATTCGTCGCAACCAACCCCGCCTACGAAAAGGTTACCGGCTACACAGCCGAAGAAATGCTGGGACGCACACCCGGCAGCTTCCTTGATGACCCCGAACATGCCCGCGCCTACAAGGAAGTCTGGAAGGGACTGGAGCACAATGACGACTGGCAGGGCGAGGCCAGCAAAGTGCACAAGGATGGCCGTTTGATTGACGGCTGGCTGCAGGTGAACACGGTACGTGACGATGAAGGCGAGATTGCCAGTTATGTCAGCGTATTCCGTGACCTTACTGCCCTGCGCAGCAGCGAAACCAGCGTACGCAAGCTGCTCCAGGCGGTCGAGCAAAGCCCTTCGAGCATTGTCATGACCAACCTGGAAGCAGAGATCGAGTACGTCAACCCACAGTTCTTGCGTGCCACCGGCTATAGCCTGGCAGAAGCACTGGGCGCCAACCCGCGTATCCTGCAGTCGGGTCTGACACCGCGCAGCACCTTTAACGGACTCTGGGACAAGGTAACCCGCGGCGAAGTCTGGCATGGCGTGTTCATTAACAAAAGCAAGGATGGCCGGATTTACCACGAGCGCTCATCCATCAGCCCGGTCACCGATGACAAGGGCAATACCACCGGCTACCTAGCCATCAAGCACGACATCACCCGCGAACGCGAAGCCGAGCGCAGCCTGCTGCTGTCGGCCAGCATCATCGAAAACGCTGCCGACGGCATGCTGATTTGTGACGAACGGGAAAGGATCATCGAGGTGAATCCGGCCTTTACCCTGCTGACCGGTTATACCGCCGAAGAAGTTACCGGCCGCCACTCCATCGCACTGGGCGATGCCAGACGCAACCACGATACCGGCCTCGCCATGCACACGACGCTGCAAAGCGGGCCGCGCTGGAAGGGAGAGTTTTACGGCCGCCACAAGGACGGCAGAAGCTATGTTCTGGACGCCTCGGTCAGCACCATTCGCGACCAGGATGGCACGATCACCAATTACATCTGTATTTTTTCCGATGTGACCGAGCGCAAGCTACAACAGGAACACTTGCAGCAGCTGGCCCATTTTGATCCGCTCACCGGCCTGGTCAACCGCTCACTGTTGCTTGACCGGTTGGATCAGGCGCTGGCTCATAGTTGCCGCGAAGCCCGCTGGCTGGCAGTCTGCTTCATGGATCTGGACGGTTTCAAGGGCATCAACGATACCCACGGCCATGCGGCCGGTGACGAGCTGCTGATCGAGATGGCACGCCGGCTGAAAGCAGCCGTACGCCAAACCGATACCGTGGCACGCATGGGTGGCGACGAGTTTGTATTGCTGCTCGGTCTTGGACAGAGCTTTGACGAGTGCCGGCTGGTGGCACAGCGCGTGCTGGACTGTGCTGCCGCACCATTGAAGTTGCGCAGTGGTGCCATGGTGCAAGTGGCCGCCAGTGTCGGCATTACCCTGTTTCCGCTGGATGACAGCACCGGCGAAAAGCTGCTGGAGCACGCCGACCAGGCGATGTATCAGGCCAAGCAGGCCGGCGGCAACCGCTTCCTGTATGCTGCGGAAATCCGGGGGCCGGAAGGTCCAGGCAGCTGAAGCTGCGGCTTTACAATGCGGCAATGCCGGCGCGGGCAATTTCGGCATCTTGTTCCGTAGTTACGCCAGAGGCCGCGACTGCACCAACCACATGGCCGTCAACCATAACCGGCACGCCGCCTTCCACCATTACGCCACCATTGGGTACGGTCAAAAATGACTGGCGACCCTGATTGACCATTTCTTCAATGGCGCCGGTTTCCCAGCGCCCCAGTGCCGAGTTTTTCGCCTTGCCGATGGCAATCCGCGCGCTCAGCGGAAAGGCACCGTCCAGCCGCAGCATGCCCAGCAAATGGCCGCCATCATCGGTTATCGCAATGGATACGGCCCAGCCGTTGGCCTCGGCATGGTCACGGGCAGCCTGCAGCATGCGTTGCACATCATCCAGGCTCAAAACAGGTTTCATCAACATGGTTGTTTTCCTTGCAAGAATGAGCGTCCGACTGTGCTGAACGGCCGCTTTTATGTCAAGCGGCCGGCAGCTCTGGCATATTCGCACCCGCCTGCCCGCAATGCATTCAGGCATCAGCCAGCAACCCTGCAATGTACGCCTGCAGCTCCCGGTAACGTTGTTGCCAGCTACCTGTTACCTGCACCACCGGCTGCCCGTGTGCCGCCAGCCAGGCCTGCAGACCGGCATGAAACTGCTGACGCTCGAACAGCTCCGGCTGGCAACGCAAACCGTCCGCCTGCCAGGGCAGATCATCCGGACTGAGCAGAAACACCGCATCATACTGTTGCTGCGGCAGCAATTGTTCAATCCAGTCCGGGCTGCGACCGAACAGCACCCGGCTCCACTGCCGGTTGCTCAGCAGGTTGGTATCCAGCAACAGCAGCGGTGGCCGCATTGCGCGCGCGTCCTGTTCACGGCGCCACTGCTCACGGGCAATGATGTCCACATCGGCATAGACGGTATCGCGCTGGTGCAGCTCCATGTATTCACGCACGTACTCGCGCACCACCGGTGCAGCAAAATGTTCGGCCAGGGCCGCACACAAACTGCTCTTGCCGGCAGACTCGGGGCCGGTCAGCACGACAGTTTTCATGCCGGCAACTCCTGCAGCGCAGACGGCTGACGCCATTGCCACCAGCCCACGGCAGCCAGCGCGGTAAACACCAGATAAAGCAGCGCGGTCAGATGCAGCCCCAGCGCGGCAAACATGCCGACGTAAACCACATCCAGCACCAGCCATAATGGCCAGCACTGAATGCGCTTGTTGGCCATCCAGTACTGCCCGACCAGACTGAAGCCCGTCAGGGCGGCATCCAGCCAGGGCAGGCTGGCATTGGTGTACTGGCTCATCAATGCGCCCAAAACCAGGGTAATCAGCAGACCCATACCCAGGTCACGCAGTATGTGCTGCCATGCCAGGGTGGTGACCGGCAGCGGTACACTGGCGCCACCGCCACGCAGCCAGCGCCACCAGCCGTAACCCTGCAGAACCGCATAGACCATCTGCAGCAGCATTTCCGAATACAGCCGCGTCTGATAAAACACGCCGATATACAGCAACACCATGGCCAGCCCCACCGGCCAGGCGAGCGGGCGCTGGCGGGTCATCAGCCAGACGGAAATAACGCCCAGCGTGGCGGCAACAGCTTCGATCCAGAACATCGGCGCAAGTCATTCTTGTGACAGGAAATATGCTGTCGATTATACACCTGTCACACGGCACAGGGCCGCAACAGCCCCTGATTGCTCCGCCCCTGCCTGTTGCAGGTTGCGACAGCGACTCAGGTAAAGAGGCTGTACAGCAGCACCGTCAGAGCCAGTACCGGCAGAGGCACCAGCACACTGACCACCAGCACCCCGGGATAGGCACGCTGGTGGGTTTCCTTGCAGATGGCACGGATGGTGGTAACCACATAGCCGTTGTGTGGCAGCGAATCCAGGCCACCGGAGGCAATCGCCGAGATACGGTGCATGGCGCCATTATCCAGTCCCATGCCCATGTAGATGGGAGCCAGAATCGGCAGGGCAATGCCCAGCCCGCCCGAGGCTGAACCGGTAATCCCGGCAATCACGGTAACCGCCACCGCCAGACCGGCATACTCCAGCCCGGGCATGTCGGTAAGAAAGGCCACAATACTGGCGAACGCCGGCGATTTTGACGCCACCGCACCGAAGCCGACCACGGCACAGGTATTGGAAATTGCAATCAGGGCATTCTCCGCACCGACACTGATCATCTTGCCCGGCTTGGTCATCTGCTTGTAAAACATGCCGTAGCCCGCCAGCAGACTGGCCACCATGGCCACCAGCAGGGCTTCAATCACCGGGATATACAGGCTGAGCAGGTTGAACCCCCCAACCAGTATGACCAGCGGCAAGACTGCCGACCAGAAACTGATGCGGCTGGTACCGCTGCTGGACACCTCGCCATAGTCTGCCGGCAGGTCAAAGCCTTCTCCGCGGGCGCTGGCTCGCCCGGCCATGTATTTCAGTGCATAGCCACCCAGCAGCATGATCAACAGGCTCATCAGCACACCAATGATGCCGCCGGCGGTGGCTGTGGTGCCAAAGTGCGTGGTCGGAATCAGGTTCTGGATTTCTGGCGAACCGGGCGAGACCATGGTGAAGGAAATCGAACCAAAGATGATCGCAGCCGGAATGAAACGGTGGGCAATGTTCGCGCTGCGAAACAGCTCGAAAGCAATCGGATACAGGGTAAAGCCGACGACAAATACACTGACACCGCCATAGGTTAGAATGGCGCCAGCACCCACCACCGCCATGATTGCCCGCTTCGCTCCCAGCACCTGCCTGGACTTGTTGGCAATTGCCAGCGCCGCACCACTGTCATCCATCAGCCGGCCAAAGATGGCACCCAGCAGCAACGCGGGAAACCAGGTGGTGAAAAACCCGGTAAAGCCGTTCATGTAATAATCCAGCATCGCCGTGCCCAGGTGCATGCCGCTGCTGAGCGCAACGACAATGGCACAGATAATGGCGGCAAAAATAATGTTGACACCGCGCATGGTGAGAATCACCAGAAACACCAGACCGGCCAGCAAGCCGAGATAGCTCAGGGTAAGCATAGGAATTACCTGCAATTACTCTTGTTGTTAGTGTGCCCGTACACGCCGGACAGGCAGCCAACCCCGAGTCTATGGACAGGATTTATGCACTAAAACCCACTTAAAACGCAGAGCCTCGCTGCATTTTTGCAGACAGATGGCCTGATTTGTCCGCAGCCTTTGCCTGTCATGACCGGTAGCCATTCAGACCGGCTACAGGCCGGCGCAACCGGCTACAACCAAAGTCGCACAAAGTGCAGGTATTAAACGGGCTTTTGCCAGCGACGTCCGACGCCTGTCGAATTGTTCAGCACTTGCCCAGTATTGCCGATACAGTGTGCAGCCAATGTCAATCCATTCTTTGCGGAGTCCTGATCATGCGTAAACCCATTGCCCTGTTTTCCTGCCTGTTGCTGGCGTTTTTGATGCAAATGCCGGCACTTCAGGCCAGTGAAGCCGATACCACACCGGCAGTCTATATCAACCTGATGCCGCCTCTGGTGGGCAACTACGCACCCGGCAGCAACAAGCTGAAGTACTACAAGGCCGACATTGCGCTGCGCACCAGCAGCGAGAACAAGGCGAAGGTGGAAATGCACGAGCCGCTGATTCGCGACCAGCTGATTCTGTTGTTTGCACAGAAAACCGACCAAGACTTCGCCTCCATCGAAGGCAAGGAAGCGATACGCCAGGATGCCCTGCAGCGTATCCGGCAGGTTTTGCAGCAGGAAGAAGGCCTGCCGCTGGTGGATGACCTGCTATTTAACAACCTGGTCGTGCGGCGCTAACGGGCAACTATTGCAGTGGCACTGCCGCTGAGGGCTTGTTCTGAGAAGCAACGAATCCGTTGTCGGCACAAGCTTCAGGGCATGGATCACCTCTGTTCGCGACTGAAGTCGCTCCTGCACACTTTGTGCCCGGCACAACACC
>CAYMXO010000068.1:5238-8537 GCA_964394445.1 uncultured Thiopseudomonas sp. | reverse complement strand
GAGTGGGAGTGATTCTGCCGGACTGTTTCAGGCCGGCACCCTGTGTGGACAGGGTGCCGGCAGATCAGAAGCCGCGCCGGTAAACCAGCAGCCGCCCTTTATAGGGCGGTTTTTCGTTTGGTTCGAAAGCAACCGGCAGTTCTTCCAGCTGAAAACCGAGTCGGGCCATTTTGCGGCTGAAGCGGTTTTTGTAGCCGCGACCGGGGCAGCTGAATATCAGCTTGCACCTCGGGCTGGCCAGCTTGCGGATGGCACGTTGCAGCAGCCCGGGATGTGACGGGTCGTAGAGGACGTCGCTGGCGATGATGACATCATACTGCTCGCCTGCAGGCGGGTTGTTCCAGTCAAGGCGGATAAAGGGGATTTCCGGCAGGTTGTTCAGGTCACTGTTATAAGAAAGCAGTTGCTGGCTGGCCGGATGATAGTCGCTGGCAGTAATGTCGGCGCCGCGATACTGCAGTTTCAGGCTGGGCAGCCCCAGCCCGCAGCCTAGCTCGAGAATGCGCCGGTTTTGCAGATCGATACTGACGACTGCACGTGCCAACACTTTGCTGGCCGGCCATAGCTGACCAAACAGGCTCCAGCTGGCAGAGCAAATGCCGATATTTTTGGCGATTCCATCAGGATCGGAAAACTGCATCCTGTCCTTGAGCACGCGCAGCCGGCCCCGGAACGAGCTCACGGTGAAAGATTGCGTGCGTGTTTTGACATGATGCATGACAGACTCCCTGACAATGAGCCGGATACGCTGGCTCCGGAATTTTCCATAACTGACAGACAACCTAACAGCTTTTCCCGAAGCGGGCCAACCGGTCTGCCTGCGGGGCTCAGGGCTGCAGGATCACTTCCTGATTTTGGCCGGTGACTCCACGGTTGGCACAAAAGCTTTGAACATGTCCGTTGGCATAACTGACTTCGGTGTTAAAACCGCGCCCGGGCACATGGTTGATGGCTATGGTGCGTGCTTCGCCGGGCTTGATCTGCAACACCAGCAGGTCAGACTGGTTGAGGTCAAAGCCGAACTCCAGATGTACCGAGTTGACCATCATGTCGCTTTGGTTGTGAAAGGTGACAAACATGATGTCCTGTTGTACGGGGCGGGCAAACAACAGCCAGCCAAGTGCAATTCCGGCCAGCAGAAACAGCATGTTGCGTGAACGCAGAGTGTCTATCAAGCGATCAATCCAGTCTGTTTTCTGCATGGGGAATACCTTTGGTGAGCGCCATGTGCAGCAGTTGCAAACCTGCACAATAATCATGATCAGATGCTTTTACGCTAACATGAGCGAAAGCAAAACCGCAGTGACCGGTTGTCACAAGTTGCAAAATACTATTCAGGCGAAGGCTGATCATGAAGCGGAAACCGCGTTGCCCATGGCCGTCAGGCCATGCCGATTACATTCACTACCATGACCATGAATGGGGTGTGCCTTGCCATGACAGTCACAAGCTGTTTGAAAAGCTTTGTCTGGAAGGGCAGCAGGCGGGGCTGAGCTGGCTGGTGGTGCTACGCAAGCGCGAACATTACCGCCTCTGCTTTCACGGCTTTGATCCGCAACAGATTGCGAGCATGAGCGATGATGATCTTGACCGCCTGCAGCAGGATCCCGGGCTGATCCGGCATCGTGGAAAGCTGGCTGCCATCCGTACCAATGCGCGGGCTTACTTGCGCCTGCAGCAACAGGGGGTGAACTTTGCTGCCTGGCTGTGGAGTTTTGTCGGTGGTCGCACGCGGATCAATCATTACTCCGATATGGCTGAGGTGCCGACACAAACAGCCGAATCACAGGCCATGAGCAAAGCCTTGAAAAAAGCCGGTTTTGCCTTTGTCGGGCCGGTTGGCTGTTATGCATTCATGCAGTCCATGGGGATGGTTAACGACCATCTGACCGGTTGTTTTTGCCACCCTCAACATATGCCGCATGGTGCCGATCACAAAGGATAGTTGGTCGGCAAATATGCTATATTGTGCGCACTTTTCAGGGAGACACCCATGTCCAGACGTTTGAAAATTTGTATCAATACCGGCGGCGGCGATGCGCCGGGGCTCAATGCGGTCATCGAGGCCGTTACCATGGCTGCGCATCGTCGCCAGTGGGAAGTGTATGGCATCAAGTCCGGATACACGGGATTGCTCAACACCAATGAGATTATTCGTCTGACTCCAGCCCTGGTCGATGGTATCGCCAATCAGGGGGGGACGATCCTGGGCAGTACCAACAAGGGTAATCCGTTCCGCATGCCGGTGTGCAATGTGGCCGGCGACTGTGAAGAGCGCGACCTGTCCGGCAAGGTGATGGACAACTTCAAGCGCCTGGGCTTTGATGCACTGATCGCGGTTGGCGGTGACGGCAGCATGGAGATAGCCAGGCGATTTTCCGATCTGGGCATGCCGGTGATTGGTGTACCCAAAACCATTGATAACGATCTTGGCGGTACCGAGATGACCTTCGGTTTTGACACCGCCACCGGCATCGCGACCGAAGCGATTGACCGCCTGCACTCGACGGCCAAGTCCCATGACCGCATTCTGGTGGTTGAAGTCATGGGGCGTGATGCCGGCTTTATTGCCCTGAACAGTGGCATTTCCGGCAATGCGGATGTGATTCTGATTCCTGAAATTCCGTTTGATATCGACAAGGTGTGCACCCACCTGATGAGCAATGAGCTTAACGGCCGCAAGTACGGCATTGTGGTTGCGGCAGAAGGAGCGATTCCATCCGGTGGTGATGTGGTCATCAAGAACGAAGCCGAACTGGGCAGGGAGCATGTGGTGCTGGGCGGTGTTGCCGAGCAGGTGGCGCAGGAAATTGCCCGCCGCACCGGCAAGGATACCCGCTCGCTGGTGCTGGGCCACTTACAACGCGGCGGCTCGCCCACCACCTTTGACCGCCTGCTGGCACTACGCTTTGGTGCCGCTGCGGTGCGGGCAATCGAAGCTGGCAAGACGGGGCACATGGTTGGCCTGAAATCAGACTGTATTTCCCTGGTAACGCTGGAAGAAGCGTTGAGTGTGGAAAAGCGTGTCGATCCACAGGGAGATACGGTACAGACGGCCCGTGACCTGTTCATCAGCTTTGGTGACTGAGTTGAAGGCATTGTCTGACAGCGCCGGCTTTATGCCGGCGTTTTTCTTGGGGCTGCAGCACGGCTGGCTGATTGCGGCTTGCCGGTGTTGGGAGGTATGAGGATGAAAGGGTTCAGAATGCTGTGTTGCAGCTTCGTGTTTGCCGCACTGACCGGCATTACCGGCTGCGCAGCCGCTACGGGCGGGCATGGCTTGCCGGACTGGCAAGGCC
>CAYMXO010000068.1:0-5138 GCA_964394445.1 uncultured Thiopseudomonas sp. | reverse complement strand
CGTCAGCAACTGGCCAGTGGCAAGGCGGTTGCTGACCTGCCGGCCGCACTGGACTGGAATCCGGGCTGGGACTGGCAGCAGTATGGAGCGCTTGTCGAATATGCCATTGCGCAGCCCTGGGCGTTGCATGCGGGCAATCTGGACCGTGACCGGTTGATGTCGGTGTACCGCAAGCCGCCACCGCTGCCGGCGGGTCCGGCCGGCAGCAAGCGGGTACAGCAAGAGCTGGCGGACATTATTCTTGAAGCCCACTGCGGCAAGCTGCCGGAAAGTCAGGTTCCGGCCATGGTGGCCGTGCAGCAACAGCGTGATCGGGCGATGGCACAGGCATTGCTGGCTGCGCAGCGGCCGGGCATGTTGATAGCCGGCTCGTACCATGTGCGCAAGGACCTGGGTGTGCCGCTACACTTGCAGGAAGCCGGGGCCGGACAGGATTATCAGGTGCTGATCTTTCTCGAGGCCGGTCAGCCAGCCACCCCGGCCATGGCCGATTATGTCTGGTATACCCCGGCCACTGAAGAAAAGGATTACTGCGCAGACCTGTGATTGCCGCTCAGGTGCAGCCATAACAGCAACAGCAAGACGGCGCCGATGACAGGCAGCATCGACAGGTTGATCAGGTTCCAGCCCAGGGTGTTGAGCAAATAGCCGGAGCTGAATGAGCCAGCGGCGACCGTACCGAAAATCAGGAAGTCGTTCATGGCCTGTGCCTTGGAGCGTTCGGCCTGACTGTAGGTATCGGTAACCAGTGCTGTGGCACCGATGAAACCGAAGTTCCAGCCGATACCGAGCAGGATCAGCGAGCCCCAGAAGTTGACTAACCCGCCACCGAGCAAAGCCAGCACGCCGGACAGGCCGATGATGATCAGGCCGGCTGCAGTCATGCTGATCTTGCCAAAGCGGTCAATCAGCCGGCCGGTGAAAAAACTGGGAGCAAACATCGCCAGCACGTGCCACTGGATGCCCAGGGTGGCCTGGTCGGAACTGTAGCCCTGCATCACCATCGCCATGGGCGCTGCCGTCATGATAAAGGCCATCAGCCCGTATGAAACAATGCCGGCAATCACCGCAACAATAAAACGTTGCTGGCGTGCAATTTCCGCCAGTGGCCGTGCGTGGCCTGCCGAGCTGGCAAACTGCAGGCTGGGCAGACGCAGCATCAGCAACAGGGGCAGGGCCAGTGTGGCCAGCGCCGCCTGGCTGACAAAACTGCCGGCAAAGGGGATGCCGGCCCAGGCATCCCGGGTCCAGATAACCACTTGCGGGCCGATGATGGCGGCAATGAGTCCGCCCACCATGATCCGTGAAATGGCCACCGGCCGCTGCTTTGCCGGTACGCTGTCGGAGGCGGCAAAGCGGTAGTTTTGTACGTTGGCCGCGTAGAAACCGGCCAGCGCCGTGCCGACACAAAACAGCATGAAGCTTTGTTGGGCGATGCCGTAGGCGGCAACCAGGCCGGCAATGATTGCCATCAGTGCGCCCAGGGCATAAGCCTGGCGCCGGCCCAGATAACGCATCAGCATGGCGGCCGGAATGGTGGACAGGGCCAATCCCAGGTTAAACAGGCTGACCGGCAAGGTGGCCAGCGACGGGTCGTCGGCCAGCTGCATGCCGACCAGTCCGCCCAGGGAAATAATGATGGGCGGCGAGGCACCGCCAAGCGACTGGGCGCCTACCAGCAACCAGAGGTTGCGTCGGCTTTGGCGGGTGGAAAGCACGGGTTCGGAGATTGTCTGGCTCATCGGGAGACTGCATCGGTAATCAGGGGCTTGCGATGGTATCACTTCCGGTAATCTTTTGGGCTGCATGGCCAGTTTGTTGTGCCCCGCCTATACTGCCGGCTGATTTTTCATTTGTAGAGCAAGGCGGCATCTACAGACTTCCATTTGAACAGGAGAACCAATGCAGGGCCTCAAGCGTAAACTGGTCTATGTCGGCTTGTTTGAAACCATCGCCATTGTTTTCACCAGCCTGATCCTGATTGCGCTGGGGCATGACCCGTTTTATTCCGGATCGGTTTCGGTGGTGGTTTCGGTCATTGCGGTTGTCTGGAACCTGACCTGGAACACCGGTTTCGAATTCTGGGAAGCGCGCCAGAGCGTGCGTGGCCGTGGCCTGCGCCGGCGTACGGTACATGCACTGGGCTTTGAGGGTGGGCTGGCGCTGATGACGGTACCGTTGTTTGCCTGGTGGCTGAACATCAGTTTGTGGCAAGCACTGGTACTGGATGCGGGCTTTTTGCTGTTTTTTCTGCTTTATACGTTTATTTTCAACTGGGTTTTTGACCATGTGTTTGGTTTGCCACTGTCTGCCCAATAGCCTGCTAGCAAAAAGGCATCACATATTTTGTTGGTGTGGCTTGTATGCGCGGGCGCTTCAGGGGTATAAACAGCCATTGATACCCGGGAGGAGCCGGCACGCAGGCCACCTTGATTAAATAAGGGGGCGGTATAGGCACGGCAGCCCGGGTTGGCGGGATACTCATGAAACCAGCGGAGAAGAATAAATGGCAAATTATCCGATTGAAGATGTGGAAGGCATCGGCCCGGTCATGGGCGAAAAATTTCGTGAAGCCGGCATCAAGGATACTGATACATTGCTGCAGAATGTGCTCAAGCCGGCGCAGCGCAAGGATCTGGCAGAAAAAACCGGTATTTCCCCCAAACTGATCCTGCGCTTTGCCAATATGGTTGACCTGTACCGGATCAACGGAGTGGGTTCGGAGTTCTCGGAGCTGCTGGAAGCGGCCGGCGTGGATACCGTACCTGCACTGGCCCAGCGCAATGCAGCCAACCTGACCAAGGCGATGGAAGAAGTCAACGAAGAGAAGAAACTGACCCGCCGGGTGCCTTCTGAAACCGAGATAACCAAGTGGATTGCGCATGCCAAAGAGCTGCCGCGCATGCTTGAATATTGAGCGATGGGTGCATACAACAACGGGGCCGATAGGCCCCGTTGTTGTTTTTGCCGGGTGTTTTGCTTAGAGGACACCGCGCTGGCGCAGCAGCTCAAGCAACTGTTCCACGCCTTCCTCGACCGATTCCAGCTGGGTGTTGATCACCAGATCGGCATCCAGCGGAATGTCATAGGGAAAAGACTCGCCGGGAATGTTGTCTTCACCGGCAGCGTACAGACCCTGCGGGTCCCGCTCCCGGCAGGCATCGGGCGAAGCCTGGACATAAACGGTGATCAGCCGCTCTTTGCCGATAACGGCGCGGGCCTGCTCGCGGCCCTCGGCATCCGGTGCCACAAAGGCACACAGGCTGATCAGTCCGGCTTCGTTGAACTGGCGGGCAATCTGGGCGGCCCGGCGCCAGTTTTCCGCACGGCCGGCGCGGTCCTGCGGCAGGCCACGGTTCAGGCTGTGGCGCAGGTTCTGGCCGTCCAGTACAAAAACAGCACGTCCGCTATCGAACAGCCGGCGCTCCAGCGCATAGGCCAGGGTGCTCTTGCCGGCACCGGACAGGCCGCTGAACAGCAGGGTGGCCGGCTGCTGGCCCAGTCGCAGCTGGCGCTCGGCGCTGCTGACGCGGCCCTGGCCGGGCAGGCGCTCGCTGCCGCTACGCACCGGGCTGTGGATCATGCCGGCACCGACGGTAATGTTGCTCATGCGGTCAACCACGATGAAGGCGCCGGTGGTACGGTTGTCCTGATAACTGTCGATGGCCAGTGCCGCATCCAGGCTGATGCTGACCTCGGCCACTTCGTTGAGTTGCAGCTGGCGGGACGGGCTTCTTTCCAGGCTGTTGACGTCGATGCGCTGGTCAATTTGCACCACGTTGCCCGGAATATAGCTGGTCGCACGCTTGAAGTCGTAGCGCTTGCCCGGTTGCAGCGGCTCTTCTGCCAGCCAGACCAGGGTCGCCTTGAACTGGTCGCTGACCAGTGGCTGGCTGGTGTCGTGCACGATCAGGTCACCACGGGAAATATCGATTTCATCTTCCAGTGTCAGGGTCACGGCCTGGCCGGCCATGGCTGCATCCAGCTCGCCATCAAAGGTCACAATGGATTTGATCTTGCTTTGCGTACCGGACGGCAACACCTTGACCGGATCACCCTTGCGGATCTTGCCGCTGGCCAGGGTGCCGGCAAAGCCGCGGAAATTCAGGTTCGGCCGGTTTACATATTGTACCGGAAAGCGCATGGCACTGTTGTCATGTGCCAGTCCGACCGGCACGCTTTCCAGCAGCTGCATAAGGGTTGGTCCCTGATACCAGGGTGTGTGCGGGCTTGCATTGACCACGTTGTCGCCCTTGAGGGCGGACAGCGGGACAAAATGTAGCGAACTGGTATCGATTTGCAGCGAACTGGCAAACTGCAGGTAATCTTCGCGGATGCTGTCAAAACGCTGTTGACCGTAGTCCACCAGGTCCATCTTGTTGATCGCCACCACCAGGTGGCGGATGCCAAGCAGGGAGGCGATGTAACTGTGGCGGCGGGTCTGGTTTTGTACGCCCTTGCGCGCATCCACCAGAATGATCGCCAGGTCACAGGTGGAGGCGCCGGTGGCCATGTTGCGGGTGTACTGCTCATGTCCGGGCGTGTCGGCAATGATGAACTTGCGCTTGGCCGTGCTGAAATAACGATAGGCGACATCAATGGTAATGCCTTGTTCGCGCTCGGCCTGCAGGCCATCCACCAGCAGCGCAAGGTCCACCTCGTCGCCCGTAGTGCCGCTTTTTTTCGAGTCGCGGGTGATGGCTTCCAGATGGTCTTCGTAAATCATTTTCGAGTCATGCAGCAGCCGGCCAATCAGCGTGCTTTTGCCATCGTCGACATTACCGCAGGTCAGGAAGCGCAACAGCTCCTTGCGCTCGTGCTGGGCCAGATAACCGAGAATGTCCTGGCTGATCAGTTCGGATTGATGACTCATGGTTGGTTTTCTCTTTTGTGTGCTCAGTAAGATACTTTGTGACGCTGGCAGCCGGGTAGACACAAAGACGCCGCAAGTACGTCCCTGTAGGCTCCGTGTCGCCATCCATGGCGACATGGGCTTTGTGTCTACCCGGCTGCCAGCTCTTTAAATATTGTGCATGCTGCGGGTTCTTGTTTTTTCAGTGCTGAACCTCGCGCACTTGCTTTTGGGGGAGGGTGGCGATGCTGTGCATCGCTGCGTGCGTTTCGCACGCAAAACCGAG
>CAYMXO010000067.1:0-8936 GCA_964394445.1 uncultured Thiopseudomonas sp. | reverse complement strand
TTCGAAACTCATTATTCACTGCTCCTTAGAGTTGTACGCCGGAGAAGGACATGAAACCCAGAGACATCAAGCCAATGGCAATAAAGGTGATGCCCAGTCCCTGCAAGCCTGCAGGCACATCACTGTATTTCAGCTTCTCGCGAATGGCTGCCAGCAAAGCAATTGCCAGTGCCCAGGACAAGCCCGAACCAACGCCATACACCACACTCTCGGGCAGGTTGTAGTCACGCTCTACCATGAAGAGGGTGCCGCCCATGATGGCACAGTTCACAGTAATCAGCGGCAGGAACACACCCAGCGCGTTATAGAGTGCAGGCACATACTTGTCGAGCAGCATTTCCAGAATCTGGACAATGGCAGCAATCACACCGATGTAGCTCAGCAGGCCAAGGAAGCTCAGGTCAACATCCGGCAGGCCAGCCCAGGCCAGCGCGCCATCTTTGAGCAAATAGGTATACAGCAGGTTGTTGGCCGGAACCGTGATGGTCTGGACAACAACTACAGCAATACCCAGACCAATTGCGGTTTCGACCTTCTTGGACAGTGCAATAAAAGTACACATGCCCAAGAAGAAGGCCAGTGCCATGTTCTCGATGAATATGGCCTTAACCAGCAGACTCAAATAATGTTCCATCAGTAAGCCTCCTTCTCGACGGTGTTCGGAGCCATAACGAAGTCAGGCTTCTCGATCTGGTCGCGTTTCCACATGCGCAGCGCCCAGATAATCAGGCCAATCAGGAAAAACGCGGAAGGCGGCAACAGCAGCATGCCGTTGGGCTGATACCAGCCACCGTCGTTGATGGTAGGCAGGATGGTAGCGCCGATCAGTTTGCCGGAACCGAACAGCTCACGGATGAAACCAAGGATCAGCAGCATCGCACTGTAGCCCAGACCGTTACCAATACCGTCGAAGAATGACAGCACCGGCGGGTTGGACATGGCGAACGCTTCCGCACGCCCCATCACGATACAGTTGGTAATGATCAATCCGACAAAAACCGACAACTGCTTGGACAGTCCGTAGGCATAGGCCTTGAGGAACTGGTCAACCACAATTACCAGCGAGGCAATGATTACCATTTGTACGATCATACGAATGGAGTTCGGGATTTGCGCCCGGATCATCGAAATGAACAAGCCGGAAAAACCTGTTACCAATGTCAGTGCAATCGACATAACAATCGCGGTTTTCAGGTTTGATGTTACGGCCAGTGCAGAACAGATACCCAGGATCTGCAGGCCGATGGGGTTGTTGTTGAACAGCGGATCAAGCAACACACCCTTGATAGTTGGCTCAGCCATTGGTTATGCCTCCCCTTTACGCTGGCGATCTAATTCTTTCAGGAACGGGCCAAAGCCGTTCTCGCCTAGCCAGAAATCCAACAAATGGTTTACACCGTTACTGGTCAGAGTCGCACCGGCAATGCCGTCAATCTCGTTGATTGCACTCGGGCTGGAACGGTCAACATTACCCTTGATCACATGCAGTGCCACATCGCCCTTGGCGTTGAACACCTGCTTGCCGGGCCACAATTCGATCCACTTCGGATTATCCACCTCACCACCAAGACCGGGAGTCTCGGCGTGTTCGTAGAAACCAAAGCCGGTTACTGTGTTCAGGTCACCTTTGACAGCAATGAAGCCGTGCAAGGTCGACCACAGCCCGTAGCCACGTACCGGAAGGATCAATGTGTCGAGCTGATCGTTGTTTTCAACCACATAAACAGTGGCATAACGCTCACGACGCTTGATGGATGCCAGGTCTTCCTTGCCGGTCAGGCTTTTGGAGATTGCCGGATCCTTTGAAGACGCCAGCTGATCAAAAGTCAGCGGATCATACGCATCCGAGTAAGTGGCTGTTTCCAGGTCAACCAGGCGAGCTTGGACAGTGCCTTTAAACATGTCGCGAACCTGATCAGCGGTCAGGCTGCTGTCACCCAGGCCGGCAATGGCCAGGATGCTGCGCTGTTTGTCCAGCAGGCTGTTGGCAGCCTGGGTCGGACGCAGGGCAACCGCCGCACCGGCAACGAAAATGGAGCACACAAGACAGACGACCAGAGCGACCGTCAGCGTGCCTGTGGTTGTATCTTTTCTACTAGACATTGCGTGCCAGCCTCCGCTTGATATTGGCCTGAACAACAAAGTAGTCAATCAATGGAGCA
Source organism: uncultured Thiopseudomonas sp. (assembly GCA_964394445.1). Classification (GTDB taxonomy): domain Bacteria; phylum Pseudomonadota; class Gammaproteobacteria; order Pseudomonadales; family Pseudomonadaceae; genus Thiopseudomonas. The sequence continues at coordinate 6,774 of CAYMXO010000067.1, read as the reverse complement.
CAGAGGTTGGCAAACAGGATGGCCAACATCATGCCTTCCGGGAACGCCGGGTTGACCACACGAATCAACACCACCATCACACCGATCAGGGCACCAAAGATCCACTTGCCGGTATTGGTCATGGATGCAGACACCGGGTCGGTCGCCATGAAGATCATGCCGAAAGCAAAACCACCGACAACCATGTGCCAGTACCAGGGCATGGCAAACATCGGGTTGCTGTCAGAACCAATCATGTTGAACAGGGTGCTCAGCACGATCATGCCCAGCATGACACCAGCAACAATGCGCCAGGCGGCAATGCGGGTCAGCAACAGGAAGGCACCGCCAATGAAAATGGCCAGGGTGCTGGTTTCACCAATCGAACCGGGCATGAAGCCAAGGAATGCATCACTCCAGCTCAGACCCTGCTCGGTCAGCGCCTGCATGCCACCGGCAGAAACCATGCTCAGACTGGTGGCACCGGCAAAGCCGTCCACTGCAGTCCAGACCGCATCACCGGAAATATCAGCCGGATAAGCAAAGAACAGGAACGCACGACCCACCAGGGCCGGGTTAAGAAAGTTCTTGCCGGTACCGCCAAACACCTCTTTGCCGATGACCACACCAAAGCTGATACCCATGGCAACCTGCCACAGGGGAATGCTTGGTGGAACAATCAGGGCAAACAGGATGGAGCTGACGAAGAAACCTTCGTTGACTTCATGCTTGCGGATGGAAGCAAACAGGACTTCCCAGAAACCACCGGCGATGAAGGTCACCAGGTAGATGGGCAGGAACCAGGTGGCACCCTGGATCATGTTGTCCCAGATGCTGCCGGGATCAAAACCTGCCAGCGCGCCGGTCAGGGCAATGCGCCAGCCATCCTGCGCAGCCAGCAAATCAGGGCTGGCAGCAAACACCTGGTTGGCCTGATAGCCAATGTTCCACATGCCAAAAAACATGGCCGGGAAGGCACAGAGCCAGACGGTGATCATCATGCGCTTGAGGTCAATGCCGTCGCGCACGTGGGAGGTAGTTTTGGTGACATCGGCCGGCTTGTACAGGAAGGTATCCACTGCCTCATACAGGGCATACCACTTTTCGTACTTGCCGCCTTTTTCGAAGTTGTGTTCGATCTTGTCTAGAAATGAACGAAGACCCATGGATCAACCCTCCAGCTCGATGCGCGTTAAGTTATCCCGCAAAATCGGGCCGTACTCGTACTTGCCGGCGCAGACATAGCTGCACAGCGCCAGATCTTCTTCATCCAGCTCCAGGCAGCCCATGTTCTGGGCCATCTCGGTGTCACCCACGATCAGGTAACGCAGCAGCTGGGTCGGCAGGATATCCAGTGGCATGACGGCTTCGTAGTTACCCAGCGGAATCATCGCACGGGCACTGCCGTTGCTGCTGGTATCGAAGGCAAACTTCTTGCCGCCGCTCAGCTTGGAAATGAAGATATTGAGGATCGAGTGCTTGTTGACGCCGGCACGCAGGTAGTGGAACAGCTCGCGCTCGCGACCTTCGGCCAGGCAGCTGACCTGCAGGTGGTAGCGACCCAGGTAGTCGCAGGTAGCACGGGCAGTGCGACCACCAAAGACGGAGCCGGAGATGCGACGGTTTTCACCGTCCTGCAGCTCGCCAGCGGTCAGTTCGCTCAGGTTGGCACCCAGACGGGTCTTGACCAGACGCGGCTTCTTGGCCACGGGGCCGGCCAGGGATACCACTCGCTCAACCCACAGCTGGCCGGTAGTAAACAGTTTGCCAACGGCAATTACGTCCTGATAGCCAATCTGCCACACAGTGCGGGTGGCGCTGACGGGGTCGAGGAAGTGGATGTGGGTACCGGGCAGACCGGCAGGGTGTGGACCGGAGAAAGCCTCGGTCTGAACGCCGCTGACATCTTCACCAGGCAGGCTGACGCCGTCGGCCTTGCACAGAAACACTTTGGCCAGGCGCGACAGTACCTGCAGGCCATGCTTGAAGTCGTCGGCGTATTCGGCAATCACCAGGGCAGGATCGGCTGCCAGGGGGTTGGTATCGATGGCGGTGACAAAAATGGAGCGTGGGGTTGAATCCACGGCAGGCACTTTTGAGTAGGGGCGGGTACGCAGGGCTGTCCAGAGTCCGGACTTCTGCAGGTTTTCGCGTACCTGCCCGTCTGTCAGGTCGCCAAGCTGTGCGGCAGGGTACTGGTTGAAATTTTCCTGTTCGTCCCCATCCAGCTCAATGACAAGTGACTGGAATACCCGGCGCTCGCCCCTGTTGATGGCCTTGACCACGCCGGCACCCGGTGCGGTAAAAAACACGCCGGGTGTTTTTTTGTCCTCAAAGAGAACCTGACCGAGCTTGACACGATCACCTTCATGCACATGCATCGTTGGCTTCATCCCGTTATAGTCGAAGCCTATGACTGCAACGCTGCGCACTGCCTGAGCCGCGTCAATTAGCCGCTCCGGCGCACCCACCATGGGCAAATCAAGCCCACGCTTTATTTTGATCATAGGTAGCCTAACCACGTTGTTAATTGATCTTTCATCAACCGGCACCTGCATAATCATCGCGCAAGGCGGCATGCAGCAAGCATCCGGCGACCCCTAGATTTATCCGCGCCATTATAGTGACCAACCCGTCCAAGTTTCCAGTGAAAAGCTGAACTTTATCGGAAAGCCCTTAAAAAACGCCCAAAAAATCAAGATTATAAAAAAGGGAGCCCAAAGACTCCCTTGACAAAAACACAACCCTGTGCTTACAAAACCCGATCGTGCTTATCGCTTAGCGAGGAAAGACCGGCGGATGCACGCCAGCAACTTCTTCCAGCACGCGCACGACCTGGTGGCTGTAACCGTACTCGTTGTCATACCAGACATAGAGAATGACGCGGTTATCTGTGCAGATGGTTGCCTTGGAGTCAACCACGCCCGCGTGACGCGAGCCGACAAAATCGGTGGAAACCACTTCCTGGGAAGCCACGTAGTCGATCTGCTTCTGCAGGTCGGAATGCATGGCGATCTGACGCAGGTACTCGTTGACCTCATCGCGATCGGTGCTCTTTTCCAGGTTCAGGCTGAGAATGGCCATGGACACGTTGGGGGTCGGCACGCGGATGGCGTTACCGGTCAGCTTGCCTTTCAGGAATGGCAATGCCTTTTCCGCAGCAGTCGCCGCACCGGTCTCGGTAATAACCATGTTCAGCGCAGCGGCACGACCCCGGCGGCTACCCTTGTGGAAGTTGTCGATCAGGTTCTGGTCGTTGGTATAAGAATGAACGGTCTCAACGTGACCATTCACAATGCCGAACTTGTCGTTCATGGCCTTGAGCACGGGCACAATGGCGTTGGTGGTACAGGACGCAGCCGAGATGATCTTGTCATCAGCGGTAATGTCCTTGTGGTTGATGCCGTGCACGATGTTCTTCATGTCGCCCTTGCCCGGCGCAGTCAGGATCACACGCGCAATACCGGGACGACCCAGGTGCTGGCCCAGGCCTTCAGCATCGCGCCAGCGGCCGGTGTTGTCCACCAGCAGCGCATCCTTGATGCCATACTCGGTGTAATCCACGGTGGCGGGGTCATTGGAGTAGATGAACTTGACCAGGTTGCCATTGATGTTCAGTGCGTTGTTTTCCTGGTCCACCACAATGGTGCCCTTGAATGAACCATGCACGGAGTCGCGGCGCAGCAGGCTGGCACGCTTCATCAGGTCGTTGTCGGAACCCTTGCGCACCACCACGGCACGCAGACGCAGGCCGTCACCGGCACCCACACGATCCACCAGGATGCGCGCCAGCAGGCGGCCGATACGGCCAAAGCCATACAGCACCACATCGGTACCCTGACTCTTGTTTTCGCTACGTTTGCCCACTACATCGGCCAGCTCGGCACGAACAAACTCGTCCATGCTGCGACCATTGCCCTCGGCCTTGTATTTGACGGCCAGCTTGCCAAGGTCAACCGAGGCCGCACCCAGATCCAGCTTGCTCATGGCCTCGATCACCGGATAGGTATCGCGTACCAGCAAGTCATCATTGCCGACACGGTGACGGGCCGAGCGGTGCGCCTTGAGGATGGCAATCACGGAACGGTTTATCAGACCGCGGCCGTAAATGGATGTGATCACGTTATTGTTGCGGTACAACTGACCAATCATGGGAATCATTGATTCGGCTAATGTCTCGCGCTCAATCCAGTCGCGCAGGCACTGTTCAGTTTTATCAGTCACGTGAAATACCTGTAGTGAGGTTAGAAAGGGACTACATTATCAACTTATTGCTGCAATGCGGCAAGTCCGGCGCCCCTGCCCCCCCGCAGGCTGATGAGCACAAAGCCGCTTTTCATCAAGGACTCGTGTCCCGCCCGCAACAGGAGCAGGGTCAGACCCCGCTTGCGGCAACGGATTACCCCTGCCTGCAGCCGGCTCACGGGAAGTTACAGACAAAACCGTTCATGCCGCACTGCAGCCATCCAGATTAACTGCACTGGCCGACAGGCGGCTGGCTGGTTACAATTTGCGCTTTCTTTTTTGCTCAAGGCCGCCCCGTGTCTCTACCCGCAGTACCCAAGCTCCCCCAGTCTTCCGGCAAACAGGGCTGGTGCAATCTGCACGGCTCATCCCGCGGCCTGCTGCTGGCCCTTGCCACCGCCAGCCGGCAACAGCTCAGTGTGCTGATCACCGACACCAGCCAGAACGCCCTGCTGCTGCAGGACGAGTTGCGCTTCTATGCGCCTGATCTGCCAGCGCTGCTGTTTCCTGACTGGGAAATCCTGCCCTACGACCTGTTTTCGCCCCACCAGGACATTATCTCGCAGCGCATCGCGGCACTGTACCAGCTGCCACAGATGCAACAGGGTGTACTGATCGTCCCTGTCACCACCGCGCTGCAGCGCCTGGCACCCAGGGAGTTCCTGCTCGGCGGTAGTCTGGTGCTGGATACCGGCCAGATTCTCGATATTGACAGCATGCGCAACCAGCTGCAGGCGGCCGGCTATCATTGCGTGGATACCGTGTACGAGCACGGCGAGTTTGCCGTGCGCGGTTCGCTGCTGGATCTTTATCCGATGGGTAGCGAACTGCCCTACCGCATCGACCTGTTCGACAATGAAATCGAAACCCTGCGCACCTTCGATCCGGAAACCCAACGCTCGATCGACCAGGTGGACAGCATCCGCCTGCTGCCGGCGCGCGAGTTTCCCTTTGACAGCGACAGCCGCAAGGACTTCCGCAACCGCTTCCGCGAACGCTTCGACGTCGACTTCCGCCGCTGTCCGATTTTTCAGGATGTCAGCAACGGCATCCTGGCCAGCGGCATCGAAATCTATCAGCCGCTGTTTTTTGAGCACACCGCCACCCTGTTTGATTACCTGCCGGATGATTGCCTGCTGTTTACCCTGCCCGGCATCGAACAGGCCGCTGACGGCTTCTGGCTGGACGTGCGCAGCCGCCATGAAGATTTGCGCGGCGACATTGAGCGCCCCCTGCTGCCGCCAGCCGAGCTCTACCTGCCGGTCGAAGACTTCTTTGCCGGGCTCAAACAGCATCCGCGTATCGTACTGGACCAGAACACACAGCCCGACGGCGTCGGCGTCAGCAACCTGCCGGTACGTCCCCTGCCCGACCTGGCCCTGAACGCCCGCGCCAGCCAGCCGCTGGCCGGACTGCAAACCTTTATCGAAGCGTTTGACGGGCGCATCCTGTTCACCGCCGAAACCGCCGGCCGGCGCGAGATTCTGCTGGAGCTGCTGGAGCGCATCGGTCTGAAGCCGGTTGAAGTCGCCGGCTGGCCCGAATTTCTTGCCGGCAACGAGACGTTGAGCATCTGTGTCGCCCCGCTCACTGCCGGGCTGCAGCTGGACCAGCTGGCTCTGATCCCGGAGAGTGCACTACTCGGCCAGCGCATCAGCCAGCGCCAGCGCCGCGACAAAGCCAGCGAACACACCAGCGAACTGGTCATCCGCAACCTGACCGAACTGCGTGAAGGCGCACCTGTGGTGCACATCGACCATGGCGTCGGCCGCTACCTGGGTCTGGTCACCATGGAAATTGACGGCCAGGCCACCGAGTTTCTGCAGCTGGAATACGCCGACAACGCCAAGCTTTATGTCCCCGTGGCACACCTGCACCTGATTGCCCGCTACAGCGGCAGCGAAGATGACAGCGCCCCGCTGCACCGTCTGGGCTCCGAGCAGTGGAGCAAGGCCAAACGCAAGGCCGCCGAACAGGTGCGTGACGTGGCCGCCGAACTGCTGGATATCTACGCCCGCCGCGCCGCACGCAAAGGCCATGCCTTTGGTGATCCCGGCGCCGACTATGCGACTTTTAGCGCCGCCTTTCCCTATGAGGAAACGCCGGACCAGCAACTGGCCATTGATGCCGTGCGCCGCGACATGCTGGCCGGCACACCGATGGACCGCCTGATCTGCGGCGATGTCGGTTTCGGCAAGACGGAAGTTGCCATGCGCGCCGCCTTTATTGCCGTACACAGCGGCAAACAAGTGGCCGTACTGGTACCCACCACATTGCTGGCCCAGCAGCACTACAACAGCTTTCGCGACCGTTTTGCCGACTGGCCGGTAAAAGTGGAAGTGATGAGCCGCTTCAGCAGCGCCAAGGACACCAGGGTTGCACTGCAACAACTGAATGAAGGCAAGCTGGATATCGTCATCGGCACCCACAAGCTGCTGCAGGATGATGTCAAATTCGACAACCTGGGACTGGTCATCATCGATGAAGAACACCGTTTTGGCGTGCGCCAGAAAGAGCGCCTGAAAGCGCTGCGCAGCGAAGTGGACATTC
>CAYMXO010000066.1:0-8964 GCA_964394445.1 uncultured Thiopseudomonas sp. | reverse complement strand
GCCTGCAACTGCTGGCCGGCAATCAGGTTTTGCGGCAGGGCATCCAGCATGCGCAGGCTGTTCACCGGTTCGCTGGGCGCGGTGCGACTCACCGGACTGACACTGGCGCTGGGGCTGCTGGCTGAAATCTCGCTGGGCATGCTGACTGTACGGCACCTGGAATGTATGGATACCGGGCATGATAGCAACCTTGATGCTGATGGGGCAGTTTTTGGCGTTGGGCCGGGTAAATGGGTGCTGGATGCTGCCGTGCCGCTGTGCGATGCAAACAGCATGGTATGACAGCTGAAAAAGGTATCCGACTTAGGATGCAGTGCGGAAATTAACAAAAATCAACTTTTTGTTATAAGCTTATGGGCAGATTGTCGCATAGCTAACGAATGGCGCAATTTGTGCTTGGGCCGAATATTGCGCTTGCCGTTGCATGTCGAAACGCTGTTTTCAATTGATCTGCTGCCGGGCCCGACCAGTCAGGTTGGTACGGTAAGGTTTCCCGATAGGGAGTGGAAGGAGAGGGCGGAATGAGAAAAATCCGTAATTTTAACCGGCTCGTGCTTGCGCTGGGTTTGGCAGTATCCACTGCCTATGCCGTGGACGGCGACGTCAAGGCCGGTGAGGAAGCATCGGCGGTTTGTGTTGCCTGCCATCAGGTTGACGGCAGCGGCATGAATATCCCGGGCGGTGAGTCCTGGCCACGTCTGGCAGGAATGAATGCGCAGTACCTGCACAAACAATTGCAGGATATTCGCGCGGGCAAGCGGGAGAGCCCGACCATGGTTCCCTTTGCCAACATGCTCAGCGAGCAGCAGATGAAGGATGTGGCAGTCTATTACAGCCAGTTGCCGTCTGCGGCGCCCAAAGGCATCGCGGAAGCCACGGAAGAACAGCTGGCGCATGGCCGTAAACTGGCCGAAGAGGGTGACTGGGACCGTTACATTGTGCCGTGCCAGAGTTGCCACGGGCCGGGCAGCCAGGGTGTTGGCGAGAGCTTCCCCGGCATTGCCGGCCAGCATGCGGGTTATATCGTCAATCAGCTGCACAACTGGCAAAACGGCAGCCGCGACAATGACCCGCAACACCTGATGGCGGCGATTGCCGAGCGCCTCAACGAAGATGACATTCAGGCGGTGGCCGCCTGGTTGTCCCGCCAGCCTGCGCAATGACAAGGAGCCAGACGATGAACAACACGACCCGTTTTTTGCTGCAGGGCGTGGCCGCTGCAGTGGTTTTGGCTTCTTTTGCAGTCCAGGCACAGAGCGAGCGCGAGATGCGTTTTCCGGTCAACACAGCGGAGCCGGTAGAAGGCCAGTATGTGCATGTGCCCCCGACCATGGAAGACCTGGAAGAGTCCGACATGCACCCGGAGCTCAAGCGTGTGATCCGCCGTGGCCATGACCTGTTCATGAACACCCAGCAGCTGCGTGGCAAAAACGTGTTCAACAACATGAACTGCAGCAGCTGCCACCTGGGCGAAGGCCGATTGCCGTTTGCCGGCCCGGTCTGGCCGGCAGCCGTGGTGCTGCCCAACTACCGGCCGAAGAATGACCAGGTGAACAACCTGGAAGAGCGCATTGTTGGCTGCTTTACCTACTCCATGAACGGCAAGCCGCCGGCCTGGGGCAGCGACGACATGGTGGCGCTGACCACCTATCACCAGTGGCTGGCCAAGGGTGTACCGATCTACCAGCCGGGCAAAACCCTGTATGGGCGCGGCTTTCCGAACCTGCCCGATCCCGGGCAAAAGCCTGACTATGCCCGGGGCCAGCAGGTTTATGAGGAAAACTGCGTACTGTGCCACCAGGCCGATGGTGGCGGTGTAGTGAAGGATGGCGAGGTGGTGTTCCCGGCGCTATGGGGCGATACATCGTATAACTGGGGCGCGGGCATTATCCGCCATTACACCCTGGCAGCCTTCGTCAAACACAACATGCCGCTGGGTCGCCCCAACAGCCTGACCGACCAGCAGGCGTGGGATGTGGCTTACTACATCAACAATCACGAGCGCCCGCAGGATCCGCGTTACACCGGTGATGTGAAGGAAACCCGGGAGAAATATCTGGATACCTTCCACATCCACTCAAGTTACGGTCTGGAACACGACGGCAAGTTGCTGGGTGACCATGACAACGTGGGCGAGAAGGATTTCCTCAAGCCCGACGCGTTGATCCGGCGTACCTATACGGCCGACTGACGGTTTTTGCTCCGGCGCGGTCTGTGACTGTGCCGGATGCAGCGGTCAACAAAAAAGGGGTTCGTTTTGCGAACCCCTTTTTCATGCCTGGCTGAAAATCCGTCAATTGCTCACGGCCACCATGGCATCGGTCACGGCATTGATGTTGTTCAGGTTGAGCGCGGCCACGCAAATGCGGCCGGTACTGACCGCATAGATACCAAACTCTTCACGCAGACGGTCAACCTGGGCGGCGCTCAGGCCGGAGTAAGAGAACATGCCGCACTGCTCGGTGACAAAGCTGAAGTCCTGGCCGGCACCCTTGTCTTTTAGCTGTTGCACCATCAGCTGGCGCATCTGCTTGATGCGGGTGCGCATTTCACCCAGCTCCTGTTGCCATAGTGCATTTAACTCCGGGGTGTTGAGCACGGTGCTGACAATGGTGGCGCCATGGGTGGGCGGGTTGGAATAGTTGGTGCGGATGACACGCTTGACCTGTGACAGCACGCGCTCGGCTTCCTGGGCGGAGCTGGATACCACCGACAGCGCACCGACACGTTCGCCATAGAAGGAGAACGACTTGGAGAACGAGCTGGAGACAAAGAAGTTCAGCCCGGACTCGGCAAACAGGCGTACCGCCACGGCATCTTCCTCGATGCCTTCACCAAAGCCCTGATAGGCAATGTCCAGAAACGGTACGTGCTGTTTGCGCCTGATCTGTTCGATCACCTGCGCCCAGTCGGCTGCCGTCAGGTCGACGCCGGTCGGGTTGTGACAGCAAGCGTGCAGTACCACAACCGAACCTGCGGGCAGGGCATCCAGATCGGCCAGCATGCCGGCAAGGTTCAGGCCATGGCTGGCCGGATCATAGTAGGCATATTCCTGCACCTGATAGCCGGCGGCAGTAAACAGGGCACGGTGGTTTTCCCAGCTGGGATTGCTGATGGCAACCACGCCGCTGGTGCTGAGGGTCTTGATGAAGTCGGCGCCAAGCTTCAGCGCGCCGGTGCCGCCAATCGACTGCACGGTGACGACTTGCTGATTGGCCAGCAGGGGAGAGCCGGCACCAAACAGCAGCTTCTGTACGGCGCTGCTGTAGCTGCCAACGCCTTCAATGGGCAGGTAACCACGGGCAGCTTTGGCCTGCAGATAGATCTCTTCGGCGCGGGCCACCGCCTGCAGCAGGGGAATCTTGCCTTCTTCGTTAAAATAAACGCCAACCCCGAGGTTGACCTTGTTGGCTCTGGGATCGGCGTTGAAGGCTTCGTTCAGACCCAGGATCGGATCTCTGGGGGCCAGTTCAATGGCAGAAAAAAGGCTCATGCGTACTCGCTTTGTTATTTAATACAGTGAATGGTATGGGGCGGCTATCCTGGCGTGAATCCGGCACTGTAGCGGAAATGTCAGGCTGGTGGTGCATGGATCGGTTATCCTGCGGGCGGTCGCCATTCTTGTGGAATATGGCTGGACCTGGCTGGCCGGGACACAATATATGTTCCTTATGTTGATTGGCCATGGCAGGACTGTCAATGCCCGCAAAGCGCGCATGCCGTGCGGATCTTTTAACCGGCGCCGGTTTCAGGTAATGTTGCGCACTTGAATCCGGAGTACATGATGCCGCGCCCACTTTGGTCCCTACATGCCTATCACGTGTTGCAGCCTGATGAACAGCTTGACCTGTTCGGCTGCCATGAAGGCTTGTTGCATGGCGTAGAACGGCAACTGGCGCTGGCGCAACCGGCTGACCGTACCCTGTGCGGTGCCTTGCTGCCGTCACGTCCGCGCTGGACTGCACTGGACCGGCGCAAACTGCAGGACAAGCATTTTTGCCCGCACTGCCGCGATGCCATTGCCGGGCAGCGACAGGGCGCGCAGCCGGGCTGGAACAGTCCGCTGGTGGCAGGTGCATAGTGTGCTGCACTGCCGGGGCCGGATGTTTTGGCCGTTACCGGTGATTTTGCTTTGATCAACAGTTTTTATCTGGGGTGAGCTGGATGTTTGAGAAAGGACTACGCCTGTTCGTGTCTGCCTGTGCGGCGTTGGGGCTGCAGTCGGCCGCGCTGGCTGCGCAGTGGCCGATGCCGGCCGAGGGCAATGACCTGGTGGGCAAGGTGCAGCTGCACCAGGCCGCTTATGAAGATACCTTTGCCGACATTGGCAAGGAAAAGCATCTGGGCTATCTGGAAATGGTCGCCGCCAACCCCTTCATCGATGCCTGGCTGCCGGGCGAAGGGCGCGAGGTGGTGTTGCCGACCCGCTATATCCTGCCCGATGTGGAGCGTAGCGGTATCGTCATGAACCTGGCCGAGTATCGCCTGTATTTTTATGACGACAAAGACGTGCTGCACACCTATCCGATCGGCATTGGCCGCGAAGGCTGGAGCTCGCCGATCAACTCGACCAGCATCGTGATGAAAACACCGAATCCGGGCTGGACGCCGCCCAAATCGATTTTGCAGGAGCACGCCGAGGCCGGCGATCCGCTGCCAGCCTATGTACCGCCCGGTCCGGACAACCCGCTGGGGCCCTACAAGATGACGCTGGGCCTGCCCGGGTATCTGATCCACGGCTCAAACAAGAAGTTTGGCATTGGCATGCGCGTCAGCCATGGCTGTTTCCGCATGCTCAACCCCAACGTGCTGGAGCTGGCCGACATGGTGAAAGTGGGCACCAGGGTGCGCATCATCAACGAGCCCTACAAGCTGGGCTGGGAAGGTGACGAGCTTTACCTGGAAGCGCACATTCCGCTGGACGACCACGGTGAGCCTTCCATCGTCGACAAGCATCAGCTGGTGCTGGAGCTGATCCGTTCGCGCAGTGACGTGCAGGATGGCGCACGCATTGACTGGAACCGTGTACGCGAAGTGGTCGGTGCGGCGACCGGCATTCCGGAGGTCATCGGCACCCGTTTGTAACGAATTTACGCCAGGGTGTTGACAAAAAACATTCAGGCCGTATAATACGCGGCCATTGCAGGCGCATAGCTCAGCTGGTTAGAGCACCACCTTGACATGGTGGGGGTCGTTGGTTCGAATCCAATTGCGCCTACCAAACACTGCAAAAAAACAGCCACTTACGATGCGAATCGGGTGGCTGTTTTTGTTTGTGTCGAATAAAAAATACGGATTGAAGCGCGCAGGCTGTCCAGTCCAGACAGGTTTTCACTGAGTCATTACATATATGAACTGGTTTGAACAACTGACCGGCTTTGCCGAGGAATCACCGGAGCAGGTGCGTCGCCTGCTGCACATGGAAGATGGCTGGCTGGTGTCTGCGGCCAACGGGCAGCGTTGGTATTGCGGCGGGTTCAGTGCGCCCACTCTGGGTGAGCTGGTTGAGGCTAACCGGCTGGACACGCACAAAACGCCATCGCCCGGTTTGCGGGTGCGCGAGCTGGTGGCCAGTGTGCAGGAACTGCATGCCGACCCGGACAATGCCGGTGCGCTGTTTCAGGTGGCCTCGCAATTCAACCTGCTGGAAATGGCGGCGCCGGAGCATACGCCCGAAATGGGTGTTGGCATTTATCAGTACGACAACACGCAAGGCCCGGCCTGCGCGATTGCGGCGGGGGCAGGTACCATCTGGCGCAATTACTTTATGCCGTTGTCCGGGCAGACAGGCCAGAGCGCCGCGTTGCAGTTTGATGCGCTGGAGTTGCTGGGCCGTGAGCTGGGCAACAGCGACGGCCGGCTCTGGACAATGCAGAACGGTTATGTGGTGGCCAGTCATGCAGGGCTGGAGCAGGCCGGCCGGCAAATCCGTGCTGCCAGCCCGGACGAATACGAGCGCCTCAAGCAGTGTTTGCGCATTGGCTGGCAGGCCGATACGCAGGTGACGCTGCCGGGTTGCCGGCATCGGGTGCACCAGCTGTATTGCAGTGCCTTGCCGGTTGCCTATTCACAGCATGCTTCTGAATTATGGGAGCCTTTTGCCCGCCTGGTGCTTGAGGCTGCTTACGAGGCCACGTTGCATGTCGGCGTACATCGGCTGGAGCAGGGTCAGGACAAGCTGTACCTGACCTTGCTGGGCGGCGGTGTGTTTGGCAACAGGATGGAATGGATTCTTGATGCCATCCGCAAGGCGTTGCACCGGTTTTCCGGCTTCGCACTGGATGTGGCCATCGTCAGTTACGGCGGTTCCAGGCCTGAAGTGAGGGGTCTGGTGGACGAATTGATGCAGGGGCAGGGCGGTCGCTAAACCTTTTCAGGTACGGCAGTTATCCGGCTTCGGGTGAAGGTGCATCGGGCAGGGCTGTTCCCTGGCTGGACGCCTGGCCGGCACGGTCATCGGCAAACTGCATGACCTGCGGCATGAACTCCAGAAAGTCGGCTTCAAAGCCGGCATAGTTGGCTTCCAGCTCGTGCACGGAGCCTGTCAGTGTGTTGCCCGGACGCAGGCGCCGGGCCATGTTGTCCAGGGCGGTGTGCATGTTGTCCAGTTCGGCGTAGCTGGAGAGCCAGTCTTCTTGCGCCATGCGCAGCAGCACATATCTGGCCCGTTCGGGCAGGTACCGTTGCTGCGTCCTGACGGCCTGATACATCTGTTCGGTAAATGCGTCCAGCGATTGTTTGCTGAAGCGTGGCCAGTGCGCGGCCAGCAGGTGGTCGTAAAACATGTCGACCATGATGCCGGCATAGCGCCGCCGCTCCGGGCTGACCCGTGCCTTGCTGCGTGCCACCAGTTCATGGCGGTCGGTAAAGCCGTCAATCTGGCGGTGCAGCCAGATTCCTTCGCGCACCGGGCGGGGTAGCGCAATGGAGTCCATCGGGCCTTTGACAAAGTCGCCCAGCAAACTGCCCACAGCCTGCTGTGCCTCGTGTGGTCCCAGTAACAGGTGGGCCAGAAAATTCATGCCGCCAGGTCCTCGGTGTAGGGTTCCTGCTTCATGGTACCTGTCGGCTGCCGCACCGCAAGGCCTGAAGGTGTACGAAAACCGGCTGTCCGCCCGCGTGCAGCCTGATCCGTTGCAGTGATGCCTTGCTGTTCGATGCTTTTGAGCAGACACAGGTTTTGCCATACACCGTATTGCATGGTGGTTTAGCGCACCCGTGGCAGGTCGCTCCAGCGGGTGGTGTAGGCCGGCGACAGGCGCTCCTGGCGCATTTGGTAGCCTTCCTGCATGCCCTGTGCCGCCAGAAAAACCCGGCCCAGTCCCTTTTCGTGAATGGCATCGATGGTGCGCATCAGGGCGTCGCTGCCGGGTCTGTCCATGCCGTTGCGGAACAGGTCGGGCTGCCAGGTGCCTGCGGCATGCAGGTCGCAGAGCAGGATGCCGCCTTTTTTGTAGTGGCGGCCGTCCTGCCAGATGCTGCGCAGGGCGTTGTGGGCGGCTGCAACCAGACGGCGGGTGTCGCTGGTAGGCTCCAGCAGGTCAATGGCGGCCTGCTTATTGTAAAAGCGCGGGCCGTCACGGTGCGGGCAGGTACGGATGTAAACGGACAGCTGCCGGGCCTTGAGGTTTTGCTGGCGCAGTTTTTCCGCGCCGCGACTGGCAAAGCCGGCAATGGCTTCGCGAAGGGTATTGAAGGTGGTGATGTCGTCGGCAAAGGAGCGTGAGCAGAGAATCTGCTGTCTGGCCGGGATGTCAGGCTCCAGTTCTGTGCAGGGCTGGCCGTTCAGCTCCAGCACGGTGCGCTCCATGACCACCGAGAAATGTTGTCTGATCCAGGCCGGGTCGGCGTCGGCCAGTTGCAGTGCGGTGTGGATGCCGAGGTGTTCCAGGTGTGCCCGGTGATTGCGGCCGATGCCCCAGACTTCGCCCACCGGCATCAGTTGCATCAGCCTGCGTTGCCGGGCGGGGTCTGTCAGGTCGACCACACCGCCGGTGGCCGGATATTGCTTGGCCGCATGGTTGGCCAGTTTGGCCAGGGTTTTGCTGGGGGCAATGCCGATGCAGGTGGTGATGCCGGTCCATTGCTGCACGGTCTGGCGGACCTGTTGGCCAAAGTCGGCCAGTTGCATGCAGCCCTCCAGCCCACTCAAATCAAGAAAGGCTTCGTCAATCGAGTACACCTCGACTTGCGGTGCCAGCATTTCCAGCGTGGCCATGACCCTTTGCGAGATGTCTGCATAGAGCGCGTAGTTGGATGAAAATACGGCAACGCCCTGTTGTTCGAGAAACTTGCGCACCTGGAAGTAGGGTGCCCCCATTTTGATGCCCAGGGCTTTGGCCTCGGCGCTGCGCGCGACAATGCAGCCGTCGTTGTTGGACAGGACCACCACCGGCCGCTTTCTCAGGTCGGGGCGGAACAGTTTTTCGCAACTGGCATAGAAGGCATTGCAGTCCACCAGGGCAAATACGGGCGCGGCCATGCGGGTTACCTGCGCATGTTGTGCAAAACGTAGGTGACCACCCCGACGATTTCCAGCTCGGCCTCGTCCGGCAGTGTAATGGGCTGCAGGGCGCGGTTGCGGGGCAGCAGCCGCGGCGGCTGGGGTGGCGGGTTGAGCTCCAGCTGCTTGACGGTGAACTCGTCAAACAGCCGGGCCACCACCACATCACCGTTGTGTGCCTGCAGCGAGCAGTCAACCACCAGCACGTCGCCGGGGTGAATGCCGGCTTCAATCATGCTGGTGCCGTCCACACGGACAAAAAAGGTTGCCGCAGGGTGTTCGATACACAGCTCGTTGAGGTCGAGGGTGCGTTCGACGTGGTCCTGCGCCGGCGAGGGAAAGCCCGCGGAAACGGTCTCGCTATATAACGGCAGCGCAAGGCGTGGCAGGGGTTTTACACCCGGTGGCGTGGCCTGGCCTAAAAACTGGATATGTATCATGGCTCTGCTGGACAGGTTAAG
>CAYMXO010000065.1:0-9389 GCA_964394445.1 uncultured Thiopseudomonas sp. | reverse complement strand
CTGAACCTGCCCTGGTATCTGGCCATCTGGCAACGCCTGCTGCCCTGGCGCTGGCTGCGCAGCGACATGACCAGCCGCGCACGTGGCGAAGCCATCCGGCTGGCCCTGGAAGACCTGGGCCCGGTATTTGTCAAGTTCGGCCAGATTCTCTCGACCCGCCGCGATCTGCTGCCACCCGACATGGCCGACGAGCTGGCGGAGCTGCAGGACAACGTGCCGCCGTTCCCCGCCGAGCAGGCCCGCGCGCGTATCGAGGCTGAGCTGGGCGGTCCCATCGAGCAATTTTTCGCCGCCTTCGAGCAGCAACCGCTGGCTTCGGCATCCATTGCCCAGGTCCATGCTGCCCGTCTGAAAACTGGAGAGGACGTGGTGGTCAAAGTCATCCGTCCCAACCTGAAGCCAGTGATCGCCCAGGATGTCGCCTGGTTGTTTTTGCTGGCCCGGCTGGCCGAGCTGATATCGGCTGATGCGCGCCGCCTGCATCTGGTGGATGTGGTCAGCGACTACGAAAAGACCATCTACGACGAGCTGGACCTGCTGCGCGAAGCCGCCAACTGCAACCAGCTGGGCCGCAATTTTGCCGATTCGCCCCTGCTGTACGTGCCCAAAATCTACTGGGACCTGTGTCGCGAAAAAGTGCTGGTGATGGAGCGCATCTACGGCATCCAGGTCACCGAAATGGATGCCTTGCGCGACCAGAACACCGACCTGAAAAAGCTGGCCGAGCGCGGGGTGGAAATATTTTTCACCCAGGTATTCCGTGACAGTTTCTTTCATGCCGACATGCACCCGGGCAACATTTTCGTCAGTACCAAAACGCCCTGGGACCCGCAATACATTGCGATCGACTGCGGCATCGTCGGCAGCCTGACCAATGAGGATCAGGACTACCTGGCGCGCAACCTGCTGGCATTCTTCCAGCGCGACTACCGCAAAGTGGCCCAGTTGCATATCGACTCTGGCTGGGTCCCGGCCACCACCCGGGTCAACGAGCTGGAAGCGGCCATCCGTACCGTGTGCGAGCCGATTTTCGAAAAACCGCTGAAAGACATCTCCTTTGGCATTCTGCTGCTGCGCCTGTTCCAGACTGCCCGCCGCTTCAACATGGAAGTGCAGCCCCAGCTGGTACTGCTGCAGAAAACCCTGCTCAACATCGAAGGACTGGGCCGCCAGCTCTATCCCGACCTGGATCTGTGGAGCACCGCCAAGCCCTACCTGGAGCGCTGGATGCGCCAGCGCTACACGCCCAGACACATTGCACAACAACTGCAACAACAGGTCGAAAAGCTGCCGCACCTGGCCGACACCCTGCAGCAACGCCTGACTGCACCACCGCCGCCAGCGCCACGAAAAAACCGTGGTGACTGGCTGTTCGGTGCCGCCCTGCTACTGGCGGCCCTGCACCAGGGCGTGGCCCTGAGCAGCGATGCCTGGCCGGCAGCCCTGGCGCTGGTGGCCGGCCTCTACCTGATTGCACGTAAATAAGGAGCCTGCATGAGCAACACCTGGCTGGATGAAATCAAATGGACCGATGACGGTCTGGTCCCGGCCATTGCCCAGGACTACCAGAGCGGTCGCGTGCTGATGATGGCCTGGATGAACCCGAAATCCCTGCATCTGAGTGTGGCCGAAGGTCGCGCCATTTACTGGTCGCGCTCACGGCAGAAGCTCTGGCGCAAGGGCGAGGAGTCCGGTCATGTGCAGAAGCTGCACGACATCCGCCTCGATTGCGACGGCGACGCCATCGTCCTGCTGGTCGAACAGCTGGGCGGCATTGCCTGCCACACCGGGCGGCAAAGCTGCTTTTATCGCAGCCTGCAAAACGGCCAGTGGCAGGCCGTTGAGCCGGTACTGAAGGATCCCACTGACATTTATCAAGGCACCGGGGCATGACAACCGATACTCTTGAGCGCATTGCGCAAGTCCTGGCAGAGCGCAAGCAAGCCTCAGCCGACAGCTCTTACGTAGCCAGCCTGTATCACAAGGGTCTGAACAAGATTCTGGAAAAGGTGGGCGAAGAAGCAACCGAGACCATCCTTGCAGCCAAGGATGCGCAAACAACCGGCAACACCAGCGATGTTATTTATGAGACCGCAGACCTGTGGTTTCATAGTATGATCATGCTTTCTGCACTGGACGTACATCCGCAGGCCGTTATCGAGGAACTGGAGCGCCGTTTTGGTGTTTCCGGGCATGTGGAAAAAGCGTCACGCAACCAAGACTGACTTTTATCTTTACGGGAAAACATTATGGGCATTAGCATTTGGCAGTTATTGATCGTTCTTCTGATCGTAGTCATGCTGTTTGGCACCAAACGCCTGAAAAACATCGGCGGCGATCTGGGCGGTGCCATCAAGGGCTTCCGCAAGGCCATGGAAACCGACGAAGACGACAAGCCGGCAGTAAGCCAGCAGGACAGCCAGCCACAGACCGGTCAGACCTATGAGGCCGAAGCGCACAAGGTCGAAGACAGCAACAAGGGCTGATCCGGGCCATGTTTGACATTGGCTTTTCCGAGCTGTTGGTGGTCGGGCTGGTCGCCCTGATCGTGATCGGTCCCGAACGCCTGCCAACCGCAGCGCGCACTGTGGGCCTGCTGTTTGGCCGGCTCAAGCGCGGCATCGGCAGCATCCGTGAAGAAGTCGAACGTGAAATCGGTGCCGACCAGATCCGTCTGCAGCTGCGCAACGAGGAAATTCTCGCCAAGGAGCGCAAGCTGCTGGAAGAGACGCTGAAGCAAACCACCAGCGCCGGCGATGACGTGCACAAGTTCTTGCGCGAAACCACTTCACTGGTAAACAGCCCGGTCAGCCCGGAAGCTGGAAAAACCACTGACACCACCTCTCCAGAGGTTTCGGCCAAACCTGCCACTAGCGGGCAAGAAAAACAGTCCACGCAATAATGAATCCGCCTGTCCCCGATAACGGCTCCATGCCGCTGATTGCCCACCTGACCGAACTGCGCACACGTCTGCTGCGTTGTGTGATTGCGGTGCTGGTGATTTTTGCCTGCCTGTTTTATTTCTCCCAGGAAATTTATGCCATGGTCGCTGCGCCGCTGCGTGCCCAGCTACCGGCCGGCGCCAGCATGATTGCCACCGGTGTGGCCACACCTTTCCTGACGCCTTTCAAGCTGACCCTGGTCATCTCCCTGTTTGCCGCCGTGCCCTACATCCTGTCACAAATCTGGGGCTTTATCGCACCGGGTCTGTATCACCATGAGAAGCGCATAGCCCTGCCGCTGCTCGCTTCCAGTGTTTTGTTGTTCTATGGCGGCATGGCCTTTGCGTACTTCGTAGTCTTCCCGATCATGTTCGGTTTTTTTTCGGCAGTCACACCCGAAGGCGTCGACATGATGACCGACATCAACCAGTATCTGGACTTCGTCCTGACCATCTTCTTTGCCTTTGGTGTTGCCTTCGAAATTCCCGTGGCTACCTTCCTGCTGGTCTGGGCCGGTGTGGTCGAAGTGGCCACGCTACGCAAAAGCCGCCCGTACGTTGTTGTCGGCTGTTTTGTCATCGGCATGGTGCTGACCCCGCCGGACATCTTTTCGCAAACCCTGCTGGCGATTCCGATGTGGTTCCTGTTCGAACTGGGGCTGATCTTCAGCAACATGGTGCAAAAGGAGCGCTCGGCACGCATCGCCGGGGAAGAAGCGGCAGAAGCCGCTGACGATCTGGCGGCACCACGCGACTGATCACGGCACAGTGAACCTCCTGCTCCTGCATCCGCAAGACCTGCAGCCCGACGGCACAGCCGTGGTGGCTGACCACCGGCTACAACACATGCTCAAGATACAGCGCATCGAGCCCGGCCAGACGCTGCGTGCCGGTCTGCTGGACGGTCTGACAGGACAGGCACAATTGCTGCAGCTGGAAACCGGGCTGGCCCGTTTCGCCCTGCAGCTAAACCAGCCGCCACCGGCCAAGCTGCCGCTCACGCTGATCCTTGCCCTGCCACGGCCGAAAATGCTCAGGCGCATCCTGCAAACTGTTGCTGCCATGGGCGTACAGCGGCTGGTACTGGTCAACAGTTTCCGGGTCGAAAAAAGTTTCTGGCAAACCCCCTGGCTGGAGCCACAGGCCATTGAGGAGCAGCTGTTGCTGGGACTGGAGCAGGCCTGTGATACGGTATTGCCTGAAGTGATGCTGGAGAAGCGCTTCAAGCCTTTTGTCGAAGACCGGCTGCCACAAATGGCAGCAGACAGTTTGCAGCTGGTCGCACACCCGGGTGATTTTCCTGATTGTCCGCGCAATCTTGGCCTGCAACCACTGACCCTGGCTATTGGCCCGGAAGGTGGCTGGATTCCCTACGAAGTTGAGCTCCTGGGCAAAGCCGGCTTTACCCCGGTGCAACTGGGTCCGCGCATCCTGCGGGTAGAAACCGCCGTACCAGCCCTGATTGCACGCCTGTACTGAGCAGCAACTGCCTTGTTGACACAAGTCCCGCCAAGACAGCACACAAGCAGTATGGCGTTACAACTGTACTTTAAGCAGCCGGACAATAAAAAACCGCCAGATGGCGGTTTTTTATTGTAGCCCAGCTCAATGCTTAGTGGTCATGCTCATCGATGCCACCATGCCCTTCACTGTGCTCGTCTTTCTCTTCCTCGTGCTCATCTTCGCCAGACTGGCCATGCATCTGGTGCTGCAGCATGTCGCCAATTTCAGCAGCATGTTCGTGGCCGGCGTGGGCAATTTCTTGCAACACAGCAAGGTCAATCTCGGCGAACGACAGGACGCGACCACCCGTTTCTTCTGCCAGCGTGTCGGCAGCTGCGCGGTTACCAAAAGACACCAGCGATGGCCCCATTGAGCTCATCAGCCCGGAACCAATGACGTACCATGCACTGCGTGCATCGGTCAGGTGCTCATCATCCGGCTTGTCCCAGTGGGTTTTGGCCATGTCATGGACGTAGATTTTCGCCTGCAGGGTCTTGTTTTCAGGCTGCAACAACCAGCTGAACATATCCACCGTGGAGCAAAATTTGCGGGTTTCACCGTTTTGCGTATTGATCGTCTGCCCCTTGCTGCCGGGCCACTCAGTAATCAACATCCCGCATACATGGCATTCATCACCGGCATGAAAAGCAACCGGATCGGTATTGATTTGTTTTTTCGGCTCATCGCTACAGGCAGCCAGCAGCACGGCGGCCGCCATGGCCAGCAGCCAGTTCACGCCAGCTTTTTTCATGTTTTGCATTTTGTTTTCCTACACGTAGAGACAATACAGCGTTTATCTTATTCTGACTGCCTGCAGTCAAAAACCTCAGCCGACCCGCCTGGCAAAAGCCAAATGAGCCCAGCCAAACACCACACCAAGCCAGACCAGCAAGCAGAGCCACAAGGCAGGCAGGCCCATGGGCAGGTCTCCGGCCAGTGACATCACACCCAGCCCCTGGGCGCCGGCCTCAAAACCGGCGAGGTTGATCAGGCGATAGATATCGGCCGGATTCAACAACAGCAACCAGGGCAGCAATTCCGGGCTGATCTTGCCTTCACTGACCACCAGCAGAGTGAGCAGCGCCAGGTCAAATACCAGCACAAACAGGAACCATACGCCCAGCGCCAACCCGGCAGCGGTCGACTTTTCTGCTGCACGACTGCTCAGCACATAGGCAAAGGCCAAAAAAACCAGCCCGAGCAGGGTGGAGGACAGGATGAAGCGGACAAAGGCACTGATCAGCAGACCGATCGACACATCCGGAACCAGTATGGCAATAGCCACTGCGGCGCTGCCGAAACCCAGCAGCGTTGCCAGACCGAGGATCATGCCATGGCCGAGAAACTTGCCGGTCAACAGCTGGCCGCGGCTGAGCGGATAAGTCAGCAGCAGCATCAGGGTGCCGCCTTCTTCTTCCCCGACAATGGCGTCATAGGCCAGCAACAGGGCAATCAGCGGCATCAGAAAGGTCGCCAGACTGGCCAGGCTGGCAATGGTGGCAGGAATCGAAGTGAAACCAACCTGGCCCGACGCCGCCGCACCAAACCAGGCAATACCCACAGCCAGCACGGCAAACAGGATGCTGATGGCGAGCATCCAGCGGTTACGCAGGCCGTCGCTGAATTCTTTGCGTGCAATATTAAAAATCTGGTTCATCATTGTACTCCCGCCACACCCACGGCACCGGCCTTTTCCGTGTAATAACAATAGAGATCTTCCAGCGAGGGCGGACGCACCTCCAGATCCTGCGGCTGCTGCTGCAACAACCGGCCTACCACCTCAAGACGGGCCTCTGGGCGTACGGCAATTTCTTCCCAGCCATCGTGCAGCTGGCTGCGGCCGTCAATGGCCGGATGTGCCAGTTCGCGACCGGCCAGTCCGCGTACCCGGATATAGACCGGCAGACCGGCATGCTCGCGCAGCTGATACAGGTTGCCGACAACTTCCAGGTGCCCGCGCGCCATCACCACCGCCTTGTCGATATAGGATTCGACACCCGGCAGCACGTGGGAGCAAATGATGATACTGGTACCCTCACTGCGCAACTGTTCCATCAGGCGGTACAGTGACTGGGTGGCAATGGGGTCAAGTCCCACGGTTGGCTCATCCATGATCAGCAGTTTCGGGCGCCCCAGCAGTGCCTGGGCCAGGCCCAGCCGTTGCCGCATGCCCTTGGAATAAGTCTTCACCCGCTCACCCGCGGCCGCACTCAACCCGACCTGCTCCAGCAAACCAAGCACCTGATCGTGTGCTGCGCCTTTCAGGCGGGCAAAGTGGCTGAGGGTTTCATAGCCGGTCAACTGGGGGTAGAACATGACGTTTTCCGGCAAAAAACCGATTTGCTGACGCACTTTAGGGTCGTGTGCCTGACCTCCCAGCACCTTCAACTCGCCACTGCTGTGCCGGATCAGGCCAAGAATCAGCCGGATGGTGGTGGTTTTACCGGCACCGTTATGGCCGAACAGCCCCATGATCTCGCCGGCCTGCAGACTCCAGCTGATCTCGTGCAATACCTGGAGCTTGCCGTAAAACTGACAAACCTTGTTGAGTTCGACTACCGCAGACATTATTGACTTCCTTCTGGCCTGGTTTGCATGAGGTTGACGGGACGCATCAGGGGATGGCTGTCCTGGACACCGGGATATTTGACCACCGGAAAAGCACGCTGGACCCAGCGCAACACCTCAATGCCGGGACTGTGCATCAGCAGACGCACCTGCGGATACGTCCACAACAACCGGTCCACGTTATCGTTGGGCTCGTAGGGAACGTCACCAATGCCGTCATCATTGCGATCCCAGCCCAGGTAGTCACTCCAGAAGTTGCCCCGCCCCTCATGGGACCACTCCTGATGTCGCAGGGCGACATATTTCACCTGTTGCTGGTTGTTGATAAAACTGTTGTCGTAAATTTTGTTGTTTTCCGAGCCGGCGGTCAGATGGATACCCAGCGCGCTGTGCTCGAAGTGGTTGCCGGAAATGGTATTGAACAGGGAGTTGTAAACGAACAAGCCCTTGCCCTCGCCTCCGGAAATATGCACGCCATCGCCCACCCCGGCCTGCACAGCGCTGACGAAATTGTTCTGGATGGTCGAGTAGGTGATGTAGTTCATCAAAATGCCGTAGTTCTCATCGTGGTCGGAATAGTTGTCAAGCACGGTGAGCTGGCGGCTCTGCATCAGGGTGTAGCCGGTCCGGGTACGGCGGGTATCGTTGTTGGTAATGGTGTTGCGGTTGGAAAACATGTAGTGGATTCCATAACGCAAGTCACGCAGGCGGTTGCCGTCAATCAGGTTGTCGTTGGAGGCCTCAATATAGATGCCGTCACGCACATGCCAGATCTCGTTATCCTGAATGGTTGCATGGCGCACCGCAAAAAAATGCAGGCCATTGCCGCGGTCCTGAGTGCGCAGGCTGTCATCGCCCTGGACTTTGTTGCCCAGCACACTGACGTGAGGTGTGGCATCAACCCAAATACCAAAGCCGGGTCCCTGCAATGAGTTGCCGACAATTCTGGCCCGCTCGGCAGTGCGTTCGACAAAAATGCCGGCGTTCATGTCGGTCAGGTTTCTGCCCCAGTTTTCCACGCGGCAGTTCTCCAGCGTGGCGTCAGCCGCGCGGATATTGAATGTGTTTTTTTTGCCGGTTCCGGCAAATACGGCCCCTTCTTCGCACTCGAGGCGTATCGGAACATCCAGCACATAGTTGCCTTCATAGCGGCCGGCCGGCAAACGCCAGTGCGTTTCGGAAACGGGCTTGAGTGGCAGATTGGTGACGGATTCAAGGGTTGCATCTGCATCAGGTGGTGCCTGGATGGGATGCAGGTTGAGATTACTGAGGGAGTCTGGAGTGTCGCTGGCAAAGACCTGCGCAGAGCACGCCAGTGTTAAAGCTATAGCAGCCAACCTTTTGTTCATGTACAGCCTTATAAAATGAACACACTTGCGCAAAACGGCCCGCCACCGGCGGGCCGTTGCAGAGTTTACACTCAGTTGGCAGGTTTTACATACATCCGGCCAGCCATCTCCATGTGCAGGGCGTGGCAGAACCAGTTGCAGTAGTACCAGAACATGCCGGGCTGATCTGCAGTGAAGGTGACAGAGGAAGTCTGCTGCGGGCTGATTTCCATGCTGACACCATGGTTGACCATGCAGAAACCGTGGGTAACGTCTTCGATCATGTCGATGTTGGTTACGAACACAGTTACTTCATCGCCCTGGTTCACTTCAAACTCGGTCAGGTTGAAGGAAGGCGCCGCAGACGTCATGTAAACACGGACTTTCTTGCCGTCACGAATGACCTTGTTGTCCCTCATCAGGTCAATGCCGTCTTTTTCAGCAACGGCACGGGTGGTTGCAAAGTATGGGTCATTACGGTCCCAGATCTTGCTGGTCTTGATCTGGTCACGGCGAGCCATGATGCAGTCATGCGGTTCGGCGAAGGTCGGGCCATCGTGTACCAGCTTCATTTCGTCGCCAGAAATGTCGATCAGCTGGTCGTTCTCGGGGTGCAGCGGGCCAACCGGCAGGAAGCGGTCCTTGGAGAACTTGCTCAGCACCACCAGCCACTTGCCGTCAGCTTCGCTGGACTCGGTCAGCGAGGCATGGTTGTGACCCGGCTGGTAGTGAACATCCAGCTTCTGCTTGATGTAGTTGGTTTTTTCGCCATTGTAGAAGCGAACTGCCTCTTCAATGTTCCACTTCACTACCTGGCTGTCGATAAACAGGGTGGTATAGGCGTTGCCACGACCGTCAAAGGTGGTGTGCAGCGGCCCAAGACCCAGCTCCGGCTCGGCAACGATCACGTCACGCTCGTCTTCGAACTTGTCGTTGAACAGGTCTTCCAGCTTGTCGATGGCAATAACGGAACAGGTTGGTGACAGCTTGCCGTTGGCAATGAAGTACTTGCCGTCTGGCGAGGTGTTCAGGCCGTGCGGGTTCTTCGG
>CAYMXO010000064.1:0-9546 GCA_964394445.1 uncultured Thiopseudomonas sp. | reverse complement strand
AGCACGTAACGTAGCGCGAGCTGGCAGATTCTGCGACAACGCATCGCCCCGCGCAAGATCCAGATGCTCACGCTGCTGACGCTCAAGCTCGGTCTGCAGCACCAGCTCCAGCATGCCGATGATGCCGTTCATCGGTGTGCGGATCTCGTGGCTCATCTTGGCGAGGAACTGACTCTTGGCAATGTTGGCCGCTTCTGCGGCGTCTTTCTGTCGGCGCAGGTCTTCGTCGTGCAGACAGGCACGGGCGGCACTGGCCAGTTTCGGCATCATGCGCTGCAGCGACGCCGGCAGTCCGGTTGAAAAGCCTGCACCCGACTTTTCCAGCAACAGCAGGCCAAAATCATCGAGTACGAAAGGATAGTAGATGCGTCCATTGTCCCCTTCATACCGAGCCTGCAGGCCCGTCTTGAATGCAGGCAACGCCAGATGGTTATCGGGTAGTTGCAGGGCCGCCAGCTGTTCGATCACCTGCGGATCTTTGGCAAAGCGTTTGGGCAAGGCGATCAGCTGCTGCCACTGCAGGCCAAGCCCACACACGGAGGCAGACGCCATCGGTGCTGTTGTCTGCTCATGCTGCCACTGCATCACCAGTACACCACTGCAATTCAGGCCACGCAGCATAGTCGACAGTGCATGGCGCAGCATTTTCTGCAGATCAAGGCCGGCACCTATGGCCAGCGCTATTTCGTACAGAACTTCGGTTTCTTCAATCCGGCTCGTTTCAGTCACGGCCCAGCAGCCCCAGCACGGCGGTTTTGTTGTAGAACTCCAGATAATCGCGCCCGGTGTTGGCGATCTCACCCAGGGTCAAGGCGCCAAATACGGGTAGACCGGGGGCCACCTGCTCCAGCTCTTCAGTGATTCGATCACCGAGGAAAAGCACACGGGAGATGCAGTCGATAAACAGTGCCGCCTCAGGTGTCGACTCGGACTGCTGCTGCCAGCTTTGCTGTGCCAACCGATCCGCCTGACCGGCAGCAGCGATCAAGCCTTCAGCGGTGCCGTTGAGCAATCGCACGGTACAGCCTTCAAGCACTTCACCAACACACACCATGCCCTTGCCATCCTCGGTGCGCATCAGCGGGTCGCGCACAATCATCTCGGCACCCAGCTTCACCACACCCAGGGGGTAACTTTTGGCGATATCAAAGAAGTTGTCAGCGCCAAACCGGTCTGCACTGCGGGCTTCGATACGCTGCCGATACTGCTCAAAGGCTGCCTGACCGTCGAGGGTGTACACCTGATTACGCTGACTGTCAGTGACTTTCATCGGTTCACTCACCGGCTGCCAGCCATGCGCAACGCCGACACCGCTGCGCAGCGGCAGTCGTATCAGCAAAGCGGCATCCTGCACCAGGCCACTGGGGGTCAGCAGGCAGGGCTTGCGCTCGAAGCTTAACGAACCGGCGCCGCCACCGATAAAATTATGCACCAGGCCAAAATTGACAAACAGGGACTCGATCAAAGCCGCTATCCGCGCCGCCAGCCCATCCACCAACACCATCAGGGTGGCGTCCCCCTCGATGCTGTCCCAGCGCTCGGCACACTCTTCCAGCGGCAGATCGTAATCGGCTGCATCCTCACTGAGATGATCAACCTGCTGCCATTGAATCTCCCGGTTCAGCCCAACCAGCACAAAGCCCTGAGTATAGTTTCGCTGCCGGTAGATAATCTGGGGAAAGATCCCGCCCAGAATCGGCACCTGTGCCGTCTGCAACGTGGCATCCAACAGCTCAGGCTGCCAGTGATTTTCATCACAGCCAAATACCAGAATGGCATGGATGTCAGGTGCTGCGGCCAGCGTTTGCACACCTTGTCGCAGTGCATCCGCACTCCCGTCCGGGCTGAATTCAATCTGCATCGAGACTCCCTTTATGATGTTGTTTCAACGGCATTCCAGCCCTGTTCGCGGAAGCGTTGCACGAAGCTGAACAGCGCATCACCGGGCAGGGGTCGGCTGAGCAAATAGCCTTGAATTTCGGTGGCGCCCAGTGCGTCCAGATAGTCGCACTGACGCTGGGTTTCCACCCCCTCGGCAATGGTGGTCATGCCCAGGCCGGTGCACAGGTTTGTCAGTGCACGCACGATGGCACGGTCACGCCGGGTCCCGGCCACATCGGTGACAAAAGCACGGTCAATCTTCAGGGTATCCAGCGGAAACTTCAACAGGTATTCAAGTGACGAGAAACCAACACCAAAGTCATCAATAGCGATCTTGAAACCCGCCTCACGCAGGCGGTGCAGCACTGCAATGGTTTGCTCCGGATCCCCCATCGCCATGCTTTCGGTGATCTCCAGCTCAATCCGTTCACGATCAGCCCCACTGTTGTGAACCGCGGCCTCGATCTGCATCGACAGATCCGGCTGCTGAAACTGAACCGCCGACAGGTTGATGCCCATTCTAAGATCCAAACCTTCGCGTGCCCATTGTGCCTGTTGGCGGCAGGCTTCATTGAGAATCCATTCGCCCAGCACGGTGATCAGCCCCGTCTCTTCAAGTGCCGGGATAAACTCGGCCGGTGAAACAAAGCCACGATGTGGGCAAACCCAGCGCAACAGTGCCTCTACCCCCACAATCTGTTGACTGGCCAAATCCAGTTGAGGCTGGTACACCAGATGAAACTGCTCCTGCTCAACCGCACGGCGCAGGTCAGACTCAAGGTCAAGCATGTCATGCAGAGAGCGGTCATGTTGCTGCTGATAAAACGCCAGTGTAATACAGCCATCGGGCCTGAGGCTGCGCTGTGCGCTTTTGGCCATCCGCAACAAAAGCCCTGCATCATTGGCTTCATTTTTGGACGAGCTGATACCACCAATAAAATTCAGATAGAGTTCGTGACCTTCGACTATCCAGTTGCGATCCAGCGCCTGCAGCTGCTGCTCGAAATAGCGCTGAACACTCTGGCTATCGAAGTGTTCGGGAACATTGATCACGGTACCAAAGCGCCCCCCTTGCAGGCGGGCACATATCACACCCTCACCCGCTAGCTGACGCAACTCCCCACCGACCAGTCGCAACAGGGTATCGGCCAAATCCTGTCCGTAGGCAGCGGTAATTTCCTGCAGGCGCTGTACCTCAATCACCAGTACTGCAAGCTGCTGTGTTTTTGGTGTGCGCTGCAGCAGGTCGGTCAAACTTTGCAGAAACAGGGTCCGGTTGGGCAACCCGGTCACGGCATCGTGATAATTCAGGTAGTACGCCTGATGTTCCAATGAACGTTGCAGGGTCAAGTCCTGTACTGCCCCGAACACACGCTGGTCAGCGTCACCCTGACCTACGATACGCAGTACGTGCTCGCACTGCTCCTGATCAAGACACTGCAACTCGATATCGAAGCTCAGCCGGTTGTCGACCGCGTTATGGATGGCATCCTGCAATCGTTTTCTTTCGGCCGGCACGACAATTTCAGCCAGTGCCTGAGCTGTCTGCGGCAGCGGTTGCATCCAGGGCAGCATGTTGACCGCCTCACTGGTCCACTGGATCTGACCCTGGGTTGGATCCAACTCCCAATAGGCCAGGCCCGCCAGTTTGCGGGCATTGTTCTGCTGCTGTTGCACCCGGCGCAGTGTCGCTTCGCGCTCGGCATCACGCAGGGCATAACGTATGCGCTGCAACAGCAGCGGCAAGTTGATCGGCTTGGCGATAAAGTCGGTGGCGCCGGCTTCAAATGCCTGGTTGATCGAGTCGATATCATCCGAGCCGGTCAGCATCACTACCGGCGTGCGGTAGGCCGTTTCCAATGCGCGTATGCCGCGGCAGGACTCGAAACCGTCCATCTCGGGCATGTTCACATCCATCAGCACCAGTTGTGGCCGATGTTGTTCAAATGCGGTTACGCCTTCGCGGCCGTTAACGGCTTCAACGATTCGATAACCCGCCTTGGTGAGCCCGGCCTTGAGCAGCATCCGAATGGGTGCCGCATCTTCTACAACCAGGATCACCGGGGTCTTTTCAGACATGCCTGTCTCCGCTTGGGTCAAAGGTGCCGATGGGCAACTTCTTTAATCAGGTTGTCGATGCAACGTACAACATTGAGACTTGTGCTTTCCATCTGCTCCAGCTGTTGCGTCATGGTTTTATAATCCTTGCGTGCCCCGGCAGCCAGTGCTGCCCGTCCTGCATCATGTACCTGCCTGTGAGGTGTTTCCAGTGCACGAAAGCTGTTCATACCGGAGTACTTTCGCCCTCCGTAGCCCTCGTAGTACCACTTACCCAGACGGCACTCCGTATGACAGTTGGCACCGGTTTCAAAATCACCCTGTTCGATCATATTGTATATCTGGTTTTTCCAAACAGCATGATCGAGTTTGACCGTGTTCAGGAAGGACGCAGTTGTGGCCAATCGAATAACACGCTGCATGTGATCCGAACGGGTAATCACATCACCAACAACCGAGTCTATCTGCGTTGATGATGCGGAAACATCTTCTGCACTTTCCTGGTTGGTATTGATCACAGTTTTGATGGTGGTGGTTTGATCAATTACCTGTGTGACCAAACGTTCAATTTCCTGACTGGCTCCATGAGCCTTGCCTGCCAAGGCACGCACCTCATCTGCTACCACAGCAAATCCACGCCCTGCTTCTCCGGCACGTGCGGCTTCAATAGCCGCATTCAACGCCAGCAAATTGGTTTGGTCTGAAATTTCCTGAATGCTGGAGACCAGTCGGGATATCTCGTGCGCTGTGCTATCGAGTACGGCCGCAGCACTGATACTGGACTGTGCCTGCTGGTTGATAAGGCCTGCCCGCTCACCCAGTTTTGTCAGCGCAATGCGGGTATTATCGAACACAGCATCAAGCTGTTTCATCGCCTTGCGCTCATCAATCAAGTGTTCTGCCGTATCAGCCAAACCTTCACGTATGCTGTTCAACATGTCGCCACCACGTAACTGCAAAGCTATCACATCGGATTTACTGCCACGTTGTTGTTGCAACTGAACAAGCTGTTTTTCTCTGTCAGCCAGTTGCGCCTGCAGTTGCTGTTTTTCCAACGCATGGGACGAACGTGCCGCAGCCAAATCGGCTTTAAGTGTGTCGATTTCTTTTTGTTTACCGCTACCAAAAAACATTTTCGCTCCCTACTTGGCATCGCCATGAATGCTTTAGTCGTGCAGACCGCTAAGCATGTATTTTTCTAATCTTTCTGCCAGTGATTCGGTTACTTTTTTCGCTTCAGCTACCAGCGCGATCAATTCGAGGTTTTGCATGTCCTGCTGGTCCTGCAACTGCCGGCAGAGTTCAGCCAGGCGCAGAGCACCCAGGCTCGATGCGCTGCCTTTGAGTGTATGTGCCGCCGCTTTTAATGCATCGATGTCATTCGCTTGCTGAGCATTGCAGATATCCGACATCAACTCCGGCATCTGCTGTATAAACAGCTCAAACACGGCGTTGAGTTCATCCCCCAGCATTTCCTGCAGCGAGCTGACGATTTCGTGCGACAAAACAGGTAAGTCTTCAGTATCGGATACGTCGGCTGTAGCAACAAGGATTGATGGGGTCTCATCCATTTGTCTGAACTGCGCATGGTTGAGCAGCACCTGTCGCAGCATGTCCGGCTCGAACGGCTTGCCAAGATGCGCGTCCATTCCGGCATCCAGGCAGCGTTGTATTTCTGCGGGCGTGACAAAGGCGGTCAGGGCGATGACCGGCAGACGGCTCCAGCCATGTTGCTGCTCCAGCTCACGCAGGTTTCGAGTGGCGCTCAAACCGTCCAGTACCGGCATCTGGCAATCCATCAATACCAGATCGAAACGCTGCCGCTCGATCTGTTCCAGCGCTTCACGCCCGTTTACCGCGACGGTAACTCTGCACCCCAGCCGCTCCAGATTGGCCAGCGCCACCATGCGGTTGACCTCATTGTCTTCGGCCAGCAGCACTCGCAGCCCTTTCAGGCGAGCATCGTCAGCTGCTGTCGTTGCCGGGGCGTTATCTGCCCTTTCGTGCCCGAACAGCGTACGTTCCAGGGCATCATGCAACTCATCTCGCGCCAGTGGCTTGGCCAGCAGACAGTCAAACCCGGCCTGCTCCGCCTCCTTGCTCAGTGCACTGCCGGTATAGGAGGTGATCAATATCAACCGGCTGGCATCAAACCGCCTATCGGCACGGATGGCCTGTGCCAGGGTGACACCATCCATATCCGGCATCATCATATCCGTGAGCACCAAGTCGAAAGGCTGTCCCCTGTCCAGCTGGTCGTTCAGCAACTCAAGGGCATCGGCACCACTTGCAGCGCTGCGATGCCGGATCTGCCAGCTGTCGCAGTAGCGTTCAAGAATCAGTCGGTTAGTCGCGTTGTCATCCACTATCAGCGCCTGCAGGCCGTTCAGCGCATGGTTGGGGACAAAACAGCTGCCGGGATCACGGGCAGGCTGAAGCTGAACGGTGAAGTGGAAGGTACTGCCCTCACCCGGAACGGACTTAAGCCAAAGGTACCCGCCCATACCGGCGACGATTTCACGACTCAGGGTCAAGCCCAATCCGGTGCCGCCATATTTGCGCGTGGTAGAGCCATCCGCCTGACTGAAGCTTTCAAAAATCCGCTCCTGTGCCTCGGGGGCAACCCCGATACCGGTATCCTCAATGGCAATGTGCAGCTGCAGGCAATCGTCCGACTCCCGCTCAAGTTCAGCGGTCAGCAGGATCTGCCCGACATCGGTAAACTTGATGGCGTTCCCCAGCAGGTTGGTAATGACTTGCCGCAAGCGGGTGGGATCACCGTTCACGTACTCCGGTACATTCGCTGCGATCAGAGCTGCTATTTCCAGTCCTTTACCCTGCGCCTGGGGCGCGAAGAGCTTGACGGTATCTTCCAGCGTCGAGCGTAACGGGAAGTCGATCTGCTCCAGCTCGACCCGACCGGCCTCATACTTTGACAGATCCAGAATGCTGTTGAGCAGCGACAACAGGTTTTTACCGGAGCTTTGCGCGATTTTGAGAAAGTCCCTCTGCTCTCGGGCCAGAGGGGTATCCAGCATCAATTCAATCATCCCCAGCATGCCGTTCATCGGTGTCCTGATCTCGTGGCTCATATTGGCCAGAAACTCGGACTTGGCATGAGTGCTTTCCAAGGCTTCTTCACGGGCGCGCTTGAGCTCATCTTCATAGCGTTTACGCTCGGTAATATCCCGGAAAATGGTGATTGAGCCACCGGAATCATCGGCAAGATTGAAACGTGCACTGCTCACCTGCACCGGTATCAGCCGGCCGTCAGACACCCGCCGGAAAAGCTCATCTTCGCTTTCATATATTTCACCCCTGGCGGTGACCGAGCGTATGGGGCAGTCTGCCAAGGTGACCGGAGCCCCCAAGGCATCGTAGTGCACATGAAACAGATCATGCGCTATCTCACCAAGCGCTTCAGCTTTGCTGATACCCAGAATGCGCTCCGCCGCTTCGTTCAGGAAGGTGATACGTCCGCGCGAGTCCTGCGTAAACAAGCCCTCGGCCATGCGCTCGGTGATCGCCTGCAGCTTTTCACGCTCAGCCGCAATCGCCAGATTGGCGGTTTGGCGACGATAAAAGCCAACCGCAAGGCTTGCCATCAACGCCACAAAAAAGAGCTGAATCCAGAACCCGTGTTGATACAGGCTTTCGATTACAGGGACTTGGGTATAAGTGAGAATATAGGCATCGACATCGCCGGATACGTTGCTGACCGGCATGAACAGGCCCGCATAACGCTTACCATCCAAACTGCGGGTCAAACCGAATGGTTCGCCCCTCATCATGCGTTGATGTATCAGCTCACGGTCACTCTCCAGCGCCCGTTCCAGTACTTGCTGCAATGCCGGCACCTGGCGTGGGCTGCCCAGCTTGGCACCAACATCTTCAATCACGAACTCATCATTCAAACGGAAAGGTTCATAGATGGAGCGCTCACTTGGATAGAGCAGGGAAAAAACCTGATCGCGCCGTAAAACAAACTCGAACAGTTCGTTGGGGACCAGCTCGCGCAGGTTGGCCTCGACGGTTTTGAACGACACGCTGGTCTCGACACTGCCAATATGCTGCCCTTGGTAAAACAATGGAAACAGAAACCGAAAGCCGTGAAAAAGCTTACCCGCCTCAAACCCTTCCACCGGCTGCAGCTCGGTGTTGGCCAGACGCACCGACTCCCTGACTTCAAACAGCGAATCGCCGTATTTAAGCGGACTGTGAAAGCGCAACAGGCTCAAACCGTCGGGGCCATGGAAATGGAGCTGACGAATCCCCCTCGCTTGCAGCCGCTGAAAGGAAGGATACAACTCGCGCAGCAACAGACCTCTGGCGATATCACGCTGGTCTCCACGCGTGTCAATCACCTGTTTGACCAGAGCCGTGACCTCGGCTGTGTTGATGGTTTCGTCATACAGGGTTTGAGCCACCTGGGACAGGCCGCGCACAACTGAACGATATGCCACGGCCTCCCTTTGCAGTCGAGACTCCAGATGATCATTCACCTCAAACCCGACAAGAACCTGAATCAGCCCGATACCTAGCAGGGAGCTGACCAGGAAACCAGCAAGCGTAAACAGCAGAACTTTTCGATTCATTGTTCAGCCCCGATCAGATCCACCTTTAACTGGCGCCATTGCTGCCTCACCGGGTCATATGCACTGTCATCAACTTCAACGGCGCCATACCTTAAATTGCTGCTCCAGCTTTTGACGACTTCGGCAGCGTTCGGGTCCTGCAGCGGTTCGAGACTCAACAGGCTTGAGCGTATCTGCTGCAATACGGCCGGGCTCAAGCGTTGCGTATTACCCACCAGCACAAAACTCGGCAATGGCGGAGTCTCCGCGAATATTCTCAGGCCGAGATGGTGATACTGGCGGGCTATCTTGCTGCGCAGGGTGCCGTGTTCGTGCCGCCCCAGGATCACGCTGAGCGCAACCTGCTCATGGCTGCCGGTGTAATCATAGGTATGGAAGGCATCTTCAAGACTGTACCCCTGAGCTCGCATATGGGTTTCCGTCACCAGATAACCACAGGTCGAGAGCGGTTGAGTCAAGGCGATGCTGTGCGGCTTTTCAATCGAGTGAATATTACTGCGCTTGTCGGCCGCGAAATGAACCAGTGCACAGGTGTAATCAGAACTACCCTCACTGTCCAGCCATTGAACAAGCGGCTGCAGCGACTCTGTGCGCTCGGTAACAGCCACATAGGGCAATGGACCGAGATAGGCCAGCTGTACCTCACCGCTGGTCAGGGCATCAAGCAGGTCACTGTAGGATGAGTGATATGCCAGCTCAAACTGCTGTCCGGTCTGTTGTTCCAGATAGTCCAGAAAGGGCAAATACTCCCGCGTCATCTGCTCCAGGCTCGCCATAGGCAAAGGCGCGAAGCGGATCACCTCGGCTGCGGCAACCGGGCTCAGTGCCAGCAGCACCAGAGCCTGGATACAACGTAAAAGACGCACACCAAAATCCTTTTTCAGAGCCATTCTAAAACCATCTCAATTGCGTCGCTTAATTACGACTTAACAATAGCAATATAACCCATCACTTCGGCTATGCGCTAGAAGCCGGCCTTAACCCACACAAAGACGCGCTAGCCATTGAAGGA
>CAYMXO010000063.1:0-9602 GCA_964394445.1 uncultured Thiopseudomonas sp. | reverse complement strand
CAACAGGATACGCCACCCTCTTTTCCCCTCATACACCACAAATGACTATATCTCGGATGGATGTTTGGCGTCAAAAAACAATTGTTTGTAACCGGTTGTAGAGGGTGCGGGATTTGCCTTAACTCACAACTTGTTACCGGGTATGCAGTTTGTTCATGCAAAATTGCATTGTTTGTACAAATTTGTAAAAGAGAAAATTAATGGAAGCACGAGTCAAGTGGGTTGAAGACGTTTTGTTCATGGGCCAGTCGGGATCCGGCCATACCGTCATGATGGACGGGCCTGAAGAGGTTGGCGGGCGTAACCTGGCGGCAAGGCCGATGGAGATGTTGCTGATGGGGCTGGGTGGCTGCAGCACGTTTGATGTGGTCAGCATCCTGAAAAAATCACGTCAGCAGGTGGAGTCCTGCGAGGTGGAAATTCGTGCGGAACGTGCAGATACCGAACCCAAGGTTTTCACCAAAATAGAGCTGCACTTTATTGTCAGCGGCCGTAATCTGAAAGAAAGCGCCGTACAGCGGGCAGTGGCTTTGTCCGCGGAGAAGTATTGTTCAGCATCCATCATGCTGGAACGTGCCGGGGTTGCGATCAGCCATGGTTATAGTCTGGTTGAAGCGGAGTAGTTGTCTCTTTTCGGATGGGTCTGACAAAAAGGCTGCAAGAATGAAACTTGCAGCCTTTTTTATTGAAACCTGTGGGCAGTAGTGCTACTCCGGACTGAAACAGCTGCGTTCAGGCCGGAAAACCTTCTTGCATGTCAGATACGATAAGTGCTGGCGGTCATCGCTTTGGCCAGCAGGCTCATTCCAGCCTTGACCGGCGCCGGAAAGCGGTAACCGCCGGCAGCGATGGCGTTGGTGGAGTGCTCCTGCTCGTCTTCATACATTTGTTCAAGAATGGCGCGCGACTTGAGTTCTTCCGGTGGCAGCTGTCCCAGGTGCTCATCAAGGTGCTTGCACACCTGGTCCTCGGTCGCAGCTACAAAGCCGAGACTCAGCTTGTCGCTAATGGCACCGGCGCCGGCACCAATTGCAAAGGACAGTCCGTAAAATAGTGGGTTGAGCAGGCTGGTGCGGCCGTCCAGCTCCTTGATACGTTGTTCGCACCAGACCAGGTGGTCAATTTCTTCTTCGGCGGCCTGCTCCATACTCTCACGGATTTCCGGCCGTCGGGCGGTCAGCGCCTGGCCCTGATAGAGTGCCTGGGCGCAGACCTCACCGGTGTGGTTGATGCGCATTAGCCCGGCAATGTGCTTGCGCTGTTCGTCGCTCAGCCGGGCTTCGGGCTGGGTGCTGGCGGGGGAAGGCCTGGAGGCCTGGCAGCTGGCCGGAACCAGAGTGCGTAATGCGGAATCAGCCTGCATGGTCAGGCGGTCAAACAGTGAATAATGTCTTTGCATGGTGTGTCCTTGAGTGGGCGGTCAGCGGGCGGGAAACGCTTCCGGCTAGCCTGGTGGCCAGGTCAGGTGGCGCTGGCCAAGGACATGCAGGTGGATGTGGTACACGGTCTGGCCGCCATGTTCGTTGCAGTTCATGACCACGCGAAAGCCTTCTTCGCAGCCCAGTTCGGTGGCCAGCCGCTGGGCGGTGTACATGATGTGCCCCACCAGCTCGCGATCATCTTCCTGTATGTCGTGCATGGTTCTGATGTGTTTTTTCGGGATAACCAGAAAATGTACAGGCGCCTGGGGCGAAATGTCATGGAATGCCACAACCCTGTCATCTTCGTAAATTTTGTTTGCGGGGATGTCGCCCGCCACGATTTTACAAAACAAACAGTCCACCGGGTAACCTCCTGGCTGGTGTAAGATGACCCGAGTTTAACGCTCCGCACGCCGTGGGGCTAGTCGGCTGGGTGCTGGTGGTGTCGGGGGGACGGGTGAAAAACGATATAAGAGACTTGCAGCTGGTGCTGGATGCACGCGTAAGGCTGGTGGCAATCGAGTCCTGGGACGAGCTACGGGTTCTGGAGACCCTGACGTCGGTTGCCGTGCACCGCGGCAGTAACCTGATGGTGTGGTCCATCAGTGAAGGCCTGCACCGGATGGATTTTGCGGGTCCGATGGTGGAGGGCACGAATACCCTGGAGGGTGCGCTGCGTTTCGCCAAGAATGACCCGCAAGACGGGCTGTATGTGTTTTTCGATATTCATCCGTTTTTACGGGATGACCCGCTGGTGGTACGGCTGATCAAGGAAATTGCCATTGCCGAAGGCACGCAGCGGCCAACCCTGGTGCTGGTATCCCATGCCTTGCGACTGCCGCCAGAAGTGCAGCGCTATGCTGCCCGTTTCAACCTGTCGCTGCCCAGTGATGACGAGCTATTGAGCATTGTGCGCGAGGAAGCCGCGCGCTGGAGTCAGATGAATAGTGGCATTCGGGTGCGTACGGACAATCGTACCCTGCAGCAGGTGGTCAACAATTTGCGTGGCCTTAGCCATGCCGACTCAAGGCTGCTGGCGCGCAGCCTGATCTGTGACGATGGCGCCATTACCCAGGAAGACCTGCCGGAGTTGAACAAGGCCAAGTTCCAGCTGCTGGATCTGGAAGGGGTGCTGGGCTACGAAGCGGATACCGCCCGCTTTGCCGATGTCGGCGGACTGGTCAACCTGAAACGCTGGCTGGCGGAACGTCAGGCGGCGTTCATGACCAGCGATCTGCAGGACATGCCAAAAGGGGTTCTGCTGTTGGGGGCGCAGGGAAGTGGTAAAAGCCTGGCGGCGAAGGCGGTTGCCGGCCTGTGGGGGTTGCCTTTGCTTCGGCTGGATTTCGCTGCGCTCTATAACAAGTATTTTGGTGAAACGGAACGCAATCTGCGTGAAGCTCTGGCGCTGGCCGAGCGCATGGCCCCCTGTGTGCTATGGATGGACGAAATAGAAAAAGGTCTGGCGACCGGCGAGATGGATGGAGGTGTGAGCCAGCGGATTCTGGGGACCCTGCTGACCTGGATGGCCGAACGCAAGTCGCCGGTGTTTGTGGTGGCCACGGCCAACGTCATCAAGCGGCTGCCGCCAGAGCTGCTGCGCAAGGGCCGCTTTGACGAGGTGTTCTTTGTCGATCTGCCAGACCCGCGGATCCGGGAAGAGATATTTCGCATTCACCTGCAGCGTCGCGAACTGGATCCACAGGTTTTCAATCTGGCCGAGCTGGCCATGCTGACCGACGGGTTTTCCGGTGCGGAAATCGAGCAGGCGGTGGTGTCAGCACTGTATACTGCCCAGGCCCGGCAGCAGGCCGCAGACCAGTCGTTGCTGGTAGAAATGCTGCAGCGCACGGTGCCGCTTTCGGTGCTGATGGCAGAGGATCTGGCCGCTTTGCGCAGCTGGGCGGCGTCACGCACGGTGGCTGCCGGCTAGTGTGTAGCCCGCGTGCAGGGTTCCGGCACCTGGCTGGCTGCTAGATGCCTGGCTGTTTGATAATTGCCAGAATTACAATGGCGAGCAGGAAAATCACTGGAACTTCGTTATACCAGCGGTAGAACACGTGAGTCTTGTGGTTATTGTCCGACGCAAAGCGGCGCAGGAATATGCCGAGCGAGAAGTGGTAGGCGATCAGCAGGGTTAACAGTGTCAGCTTGATATGCATCCAGGGCATTTTTAGCAGCGCAGGGTTCATCCATAGCATGGCCAGGCCCAATCCGAGGGTAGCCACCAGCGAAGGATGCATGATGCCGCGATAGAGTTTGCGTTCCATGATGCAAAAGCGCTCGCGGCTCACTTTGTCATCACTGGAAGCATGGTAAACAAACAGCCGCGGCAGGTAGAATAAGCCGGCAAACCAGCAGACCATGGCAATGATATGCAGGGCTTTGATCCAAAGGTAAGTCATGCAGGGGCTCCTGTATCTGGTAGTAAATGCAGCTCATTTTACACAGTGCACCGGGTTTGTGGTTTTTACTTGATGTTTTTCTTAATTAAAGAGGGCGGATGATGCTTAAGGTCGCAATTGTCGGTGGCACCGGCTATACCGGTGTTGAACTGTTGAGAATTCTTGCGCTGCACCCGCACGCGGAAGTGACATGCATCACTTCGCGCTCGGAAGAAGGCGTGCGAGTGGCCGACATGTACCCAAGTTTGCGCGAGCATTACCCGACACTTGAGTTCAGTAACCCGGACGCACAACAACTGGGTGCCTGCGATGCGGTGTTTTTTGCCACACCACACGGCGTGGCCCACGGGCTGGCAGCAGAGATTCTGTCTACCGGCTGCCGCATCATCGACCTGTCGGCAGATTTTCGCTTGCAGGACGTGAAGCTGTGGGAGCAGTGGTACGACCAGAAGCACGGGGCTCCAGGACTGGTCGGCGAGGCAGTGTATGGGTTGCCCGAAGTCTACCGTAAGAGCATTGCTGGCGCCCGCCTGTTGGCCGTTCCTGGTTGCTATCCGACCTCGGTGCAGCTGGGTTACTTGCCGCTCGCCGAACAGGGTTTGCTGAATGGCCAGCACCTGATTGCCAGCTGCGTTTCCGGCGTCAGTGGTGCCGGACGGGGCGCCAGGCTGGGCTCGCTGTTCTGTGAGGCAACGGAAAGCGTCAAAGCTTACGGCGTGCAGGGGCACCGACATTTGCCCGAAATCCAGCAAGGGCTGGTGCGCGCTGCCGGACAGGCACTTGAGTTGACCTTTGTGCCGCATTTGGTGCCGATGTTGCGCGGTATTCACGCAACACTGTATACCGGTGAAATCTCCACAGATATTGATGTGCAGGCTCTTTATGAGAAAAGGTTTGCCGATGAGCCTTTTGTCGATGTCATGCCGGCCGGAAGTTTTCCCGAGACGCGTAGTGTGAAAGGCGCCAACATGTGCCGTATTGCCGTGCACCGTCCGCAAAATGGCAGCCGTGTGGTGATCCTTTCCGTGATTGATAATCTGGTCAAGGGTGCATCCGGTCAGGCGGTGCAGAACATGAACATCATGTTCGACTTTCCTGAAAACGCCGGATTGCAGACCGTGGCACTGATGCCCTGAGTTGTGCTTGAAAATTGACAATACAGACTGCATATACCTGAGTAGTTTGCTAGGATATGCGCATGAACCAATACGGCCGCGAGCCGGGAGCTGTGAAACATGAGTGTTGAATCATTTCAGCCTGCCGCCATGCAGTTTAGCCAGACGGCAGCGAACAAGGTCAAGGGCCTGATCGAGGAAGAGGGCAACGACCGCCTGATGTTGCGTGTATTTATTACCGGCGGTGGCTGCTCCGGCTTTCAGTACGGCTTCACCTTTGACGAAGACATGGAAGAGGACGATACCGTGGTTGAAAGGGATGGCGTCAAGCTGGTAGTAGATCCGATGAGCTTTCAGTATCTGGAAGGTGCCGAAGTGGATTATACCGAAGGGCTTGAAGGCTCACGCTTTATCATTAATAACCCCAACGCCAGCACCACCTGTGGTTGCGGCTCCTCTTTCTCGGTCTAGCGTCAGGCCGGGTAAACCGCACCCAATATCCGCAAACCCCGGGCGCCGGTAACTTCAGGCCGGTTGGCCGGGGTTTTTTCCAGACAGCAATGTGCCAGCCAGGCAAATGCCATTGCTTCCATCCAGTCAGCCGGTACACCAAGCTGGTCGGTTGTCACGACTTTTATATCGGGTAGCAAACAGGCCAGACGCTCCAGCAGATAACTGTTGTGTGCACCACCACCGCATACGGCCAGCTGCTGCAGTGGTTCCCCGTGACTCATGATTGACTGGCTGATGCCGATGACGGTCAGCTCCGCCAGGGTCGCCTGTACGTCTTCAGGCGGGTACGAAGGATGTGTAGCCAGTTGTTGTTGCAGCCACGCAATGTTGAACAACTCGCGGCCGGTGCTTTTGGGACCACTGACGCTGAAGTAAGGTTGCTGCAAAAAATCGTGCAGTAACTGCTGATTGATGTAGCCGCTGCGTGCCCATTCCCCATTCTCGTCGTAAGTCCTGTCCAGATTTTTTTCAATCCAGGCATCCAGTAAAATATTGCCGGGACCACAGTCAAAGCCGGAAACCGGTTGTCCGGGCAGGATGAAACTGACATTGCTGAAACCGCCAATGTTGACGATGGCGCTGGGCTGTCCCGAATCGGCGAAAAGCCATTGATGAAATGCGGGAACCAGTGGTGCTCCCTGGCCGCCGGCGGCCAGGTCACGTTGGCGAAAATGGCTGATGACCTTAACTCCGCTCAGCTCGGCCAGCAGCGCCGGAGCACCAATCTGAACGCTGAAATGCAATTCGGGGTGATGGCGGATTGTCTGGCCGTGGCTGCCAATGGCGGTCACGGCCGACGGGGTAAGAGACTGGCGCTGCAGGATCTGGTTGATGCCACTGGCAGCCAGCTGTGCCCACTGTTGTTCAGCGATGGACAGGCGCACCAGCTCGTTGTTACAGGGTTGGCACAGGGCCAGTAATTCGCGGCGCAGCTCTGGCGGAAATTCAAGAAACTGGCTGTCAAGCAGCCGGATGTCTTGATGGATATCGACCAGGCAAATGTCCAGACCATCCAGGCTGGTTCCGGACATGATGCCAATGTAGAGCTGCATTAGCGGGCGTCTGTGTCAGCCTTGGCCAGCTGGGTGGCCTTTTCGCTGTCGAGCATGGCGATGTACTGCTGGGTCGCCTGCTTGAAACGCGCCATTTCGTTTCTGTGGACCGGATCTGCGGTCGGCAGCTTGTGACTGAGCGGATCGACATGCGAGCCATTAACGTGGAATTCGTAGTGCAGGTGCGGGCCGGTTGCCAGGCCGGTCATGCCGACATAGCCGATGACCTGGCCCTGGGTTACGTTGCTGCCATTGCGCATACCCTTGGCGTAGCTGTTCATGTGCGCATATAGGGTACGGTACTTGCCACCATGCTGGATGATGATGGTCTTGCCATAACCGTTTTTGTTGCCAACAAATGCGATCTTGCCGTTACCAGTAGCCTTGATCGGGGTGCCGGTCGGCGCGGCGTAGTCCACACCCTTGTGTGCACGAATCCTGTTCAGAACCGGATGTCTGCGGCCCGGATTGAACTTGGAGCTGATCCGGCTGAAGTCAACAGGCGTACGGATAAAGGCTCTGCGGCTGCTGGTGCCATCACTGTTATAGTACGAAGTGTGACCGCTTTTGTCGGTGTAGCGTACAGCTGTGTGGGTCTTGCCCTTGTTGGTGAAGCGGGCAGCCAAAATATTGCCGGTGCCTACCACCTGGTCGTCCAGCATTTTTTGTTCATAGACAACTTCGAAACTGTCACCGGTGCGAACATCGCGGGCGAAGTCAATGTCGTAGGCAAACACGCTGGCCATGTCCAGCGCCAGTTTGTAGGGCATGCCGGCAGCCTGGGTAGCGGCAAGCAAACTGTTTTCGATTGTGCCGCTGGCAGAAGCTTCAATCTGGGTCGTTTCATGCACCTGTTTTGCAAACTTATAGCTGCCATCACCAGTACGTGCAATTTCCATGCTTTCCAGAGGCGAAAGCTGGCTGCTGATTGATTCCAGCTCGCCTGTCCGATCAAAACTGAAAATCAGCTCCTGGCCGGCCTTGAGCTGGGTAAAGCGACGAGACTGCTTGTCCTGTTCGAGAATGCTCATGAGCAGACTGTGTCCAATGTCGAGCTGCTCGAAAATGCTGGAAAGCGAGCTGCCGCTTTCGACAATTACGCTGACGTTGCGGGCCAGGTCGCTTGCCTTGGTGCTGGCTACGGAATCTGGTGCTGCTTTGTCGTTGATGACGGTTTTGTCAGCTTTATCAGCAGACTTAGCCCCTTTTTCGTCTCCGGCACCTGGTGTGGCAAACAGGGCTACCGGTTTGGGCTCTGCAGAAATTTGCTTGGCGTGCAGCGGTATCGGGAGCTCAAGGGCAGATTTTTTTGCCTCAACCTCTTTTGACGGATAGATCGCCAAAACCATGCTGA
Source organism: uncultured Thiopseudomonas sp. (assembly GCA_964394445.1). Taxonomy (GTDB): domain Bacteria; phylum Pseudomonadota; class Gammaproteobacteria; order Pseudomonadales; family Pseudomonadaceae; genus Thiopseudomonas. The sequence continues at coordinate 1,742 of CAYMXO010000063.1, read as the reverse complement.
CCATTGCAGCTACACCGCTGGCAGCTATCAGGTGTTTTCTGGGATATACCGTCTGCTTTTGGGAGTCGTGTTGTGTCGTCATAATCAATCTGTTTTATCTGGCGAACAAAGGAAGCTGGTTGCCGCGCCGCGGAGAGTTTATTGCCGTCGGTCATGCATGACGACAGATGAAGGGTTCGATGCTGAAGGGATGTTTATGTTCCCTCGACAACAAAAGCTTTTACGAACCTGCCCAACCGGATTTCCCGACTATCGCTAAACCGCGCCGGTGGCTGCAGTAAAGCGGCTGACCGGCTATGGTATTCGGGATTGACCAGAATAGCTATGAACGTTTTTTTCAAAATGTGTACAAAATTGTCGTACTATGGTCACCTAATTTTGTCGTTTTTATTTTTCAGGTAAATGATGTATGTCAAGCAAGATGTCCCCGGATGAGCAAATAGCGCTGATCAAGCGCGGTACAGAAAGCCTTTTGCTGGAAGAAGAGCTGCTGGAAAAGCTGAAGCTGGGAAGACCCTTGCGGGTAAAGGCAGGCTTTGACCCCACTGCGCCGGATTTGCACCTTGGGCATACAGTGCTAATCAATAAGCTCAGGATGTTTCAGGAGCTGGGGCATCACGTAATTTTCTTGATCGGTGATTTTACCGGAATGATTGGCGATCCGAGCGGAAAAAGTGCTACCCGGCCGCCGTTGACTCGCGAGCAGGTGCTGGAGAACGCGGAAACCTACAAAGAGCAGGTTTTCAAGATTCTCGATCCACAGAAAACCCAGGTTGCCTTTAACTCGGAATGGCTCAATGAATTGACGCCAGCTGATTTTATCAGGCTGGCATCAAGCTATACCGTTGCGCGTATGCTGGAGCGAGAAGATTTTCACAATCGCTATACCAGCCAGCAGCCGATTGCGATCCATGAGTTCCTGTACCCGTTGGTGCAAGGTTATGACTCGGTCGCCCTGAAGGCCGACATAGAGCTTGGCGGTACAGACCAGACCTTTAACTTGCTGATGGGTCGTGAATTGCAACGCACCTACGGGCAGGAGCCGCAGTGCGTGCTAACAGTGCCGTTGCTGGAAGGGCTGGATGGCGTAAAGAAAATGTCCAAGTCACTCGGCAACTATGTTGGCATTCAAGAAGCGCCTGGAATCATGTACAGCAAGATCCTGTCTATGCCCGACGAGCTGATCTGGCGTTACTTCGAGCTGTTAAGCTTCCGCTCAATGCAGGAAATTGAGGGGCTGCAGGCGGAAATGGCCGGTGGCCGCAATCCGCGGGATATCAAGATCGAGCTGGCAAAGGAGCTAATTGCACGCTTTCATGGCGAAGAAGCGGCAGCTACAGCCCACCAGTCAGCGGGTAACCGAATGGCAGATGGCGAGCTGCCTGCGGATCTTCCTGAAATCGAAGTTGACACTGATGTACAGCTGCCGATTGGGGCTGTGCTGAACCGGGCGGGATTGGTTAAAAACGCGGCCGCGGCGAGAAACATGCTGGAAGCCGGCAGTGTAAGGGTTGATGGCGAGGTGGTAGGTAAAGACTTCATGTGTGTGCCAGGCCGCGAATATGTTTGTCAGGCAGGCAAGAAAAACTTTGGCCGTGTAAAACTGGTTGAAGGCTGAGAGGTAACCTTGTAGTATCACCTTCCCGCCTTGCTGCAGGCCTTCATTCGGCCAGGAAGCAAAGCCTGCGAAAAGAATTTTTCAAAAGGTGTTGACAGGGCGGTTTGCGGATCTATAATACGCA
>CAYMXO010000062.1:0-9667 GCA_964394445.1 uncultured Thiopseudomonas sp. | reverse complement strand
TTTTGCCGCTGATGATTTTTCACCAGATCCAGCTGATGGTGTGTGCGGTGATGGCTCAGCACTACGCCCGCCGTGCAGAAACACCTGCTGCACCGGCAGGACAGGCCACTTCCGGCTAAACCGGTGTGTACTCCCTTGCCCGGCGCTTGCGCCGGGTTTTTTTATGGGCGGCGGCTTCATGGCTGCAGCCGCTGGCCGGCAACAGGGCCCGTGTAAAGCGGTATGTAAATGCAGGGCATCCGGCAGGGGCTGAGGCCATGCAGGCACGCATAGCTGCTAAACTGCAGCGAAACCGGCTGGATAATGAGCACCATGAAACTGATCATTCTTGACCGCGACGGAGTCATCAACCACGACTCCGATGCCTATATAAAAACCGTAGACGAATGGCAGCCACTGCCCGGTGCCATCGAGGCCATTGCCCGTATGCACCATGCCGGCTGGACGGTGGCCGTTGCCACCAACCAGTCGGGGCTGGCGCGTGGCTATTACGACGAAGCCGAACTGGCCGCCATGCACGACAAGTTGCGTGCACTGCTGGCCGTGGAGGGGGCTGAAATCGGCCTGATTGCCCACTGCCCACATGGCCCCGATGACGGTTGTGCTTGCCGCAAGCCGAAGCCGGGCATGTTGCTGGACATTGCCCGCCACTACACCACCGACCTGCAGGATGTCTGGTTTGTTGGCGACAGTCTGCGCGACTTGCAGGCGGCGGTTGCCGTGGGAGCGCAGCCGGTACTGGTCACCACCGGCAAGGGTGGGGAGACTGCCGGCAAAGCGCTGCCGCCCGGGACCCGAATTTTTCCCGATCTGGCGGCCGTGGCGGATGCCTTGTTGCAACGTTGAGCCGCAGTGCAAAATCCGCGTGCAAGGAACAGGGTTCTGGGTGGAGCTTGTGTCTGCCAGTGACCGCGTGGTCGGCCCGCCTTCCTGTGCGGCTGTCCGGGCTGCCCGGGTTGTTCTTTCGCGCCCGTCGACAGGGCAGCGTATAATGCCCGGATGAACCAGCCGTACCGGTATGCAAGGAGCCCCAGATGGGCATGATCAGCGCGATTAGAACCGTGGTTTTTTATCTGTTGTTGGCAGCAGTGACCCTGCTGTGGCTGCTGCCGTCCCTGCTGATCGGCCCGTTTTTGCCATACCGTTTGCGCTACCGGATGATTGCCGTGGCCTGGAGCCGGGTCACCTTGCTGCTGGCACGCTGGATTCTGGGCATCCGTTACCGGGTGCGCGGGCTGGACAATATTCCGCAGCAGCCCTGCGTGATTCTGGCTAAACACCAGAGCGCCTGGGAGACCTTCTTTCTCTCGTCCCACTTCCAGCCCCTGAGCCAGGTGCTCAAGCGCGAGCTGTTGAATATCCCCGTGTTCGGCTGGGCCCTGCGCATGATCAAACCGATTGCCATCAACCGCGAGCAGCCAAAGCAGGCACTGAAACAGGTGGCAGAACAGGGCGCTGCACGTCTGGAAAAGGGCAACTGGCTGTTGATTTTTCCCGAGGGTACCCGTGTGCCCCCGGGCAAGATCGGCAAGTTTTCCCGCGGCGGCGCATCCCTTGCCGCCCACGCCGGCTTGCCGGTTTTGCCGGTGGCGCATAACGCCGGCCAGTTCTGGCCCAAGTTCGACTGGCGCAAGAAGCCCGGTACCGTTGATGTGGTGATCGGCCCGCCGATGCTGGCCGAAGGCAGCGACTCGGCCGCCATCGCTGCGCTGAATCAGCGGGCTTTTTTGTGGGTAGCACAGGCCCAGCATGAAATTGGCTCGTTGACCGACGAAAACTGGCAGATCATTCGGGAGCAGGCCCGCTAGTCTGAAGTGCCCGCTGTGCTGCAGAACCCGGGGAGCAGTATTTTCTTTTGCTGGCGTTGGGCAGGCAGGCTAAAAATCTGCTCTTGCTCTGTGATCGCGCGGTTGTGCTAGCCTGTAAGCGCTGCAAAATGAGGAAACCTGTATGAGCAAGAATCTGTTAATTGTTGCCCATGCGCCATCGGGAAATACCGAGCGGATGGTGGATGCATTGTTGCAGGGTGCGCGAGCCGGCAGTGAAGGGCGAGTGATTGCCCGCAAGCAGGCAGCATTGCAGACGACGGCCCAGGATGTGCTCTGCGCCGATGCCATCATTCTGTTTACCCCGGAAAACCTGGGCTATATGAGCGGCGCCTTGAAGGACTTTTTCGACCGCGTATATTACCCGGTGCTGGAGCAGAAGCAGGGCTTGCCCTGTGTCGTGGTAATCCGCGCCGGGCACGATGGTACCGGCACGCAGCGGGCGATTGACAGCATCCTCACCGGCCTGCGCTGGAAACAGGTGCAGGAAGCCATGGTGTGCCGTGGTGTCTGGCAGGACGAGTTTCTACAGCAGTGCAACGAGCTGGGTCAGGCCATGGCGGCGGGATTGGACAGCGGTATTTTTTAGTCTGTGGGCTTCGGCTGTCGATATTGGACGACCGGATTGCAGTCGCGCGTGTTTGTGCAGTCAGGCAGCTGTTGTAGCTGATAGCTGAAGTCAGGCCAGTTGCCGCGCGCTTCATTGAGGATCTGCAGGCACTGTTGCCAGCCCGTACTGTCCAGCTGCTGCACCTGGCTACCGTCGATGATCAGGCACAAGGGCATTGGTTGTTGTTCCAGCCAGTCGTTCAGTGAGTCCCACAGGGCATCCCAGTTATAACCGAAGCCGTCAGTAAAGCGGCAATGTGCGGCAAATGCCTGCAACAGGCCGGACTTGTCTGCCAGCGCGGGCAGCAACAGGGTGCTGGTGGTCATGGCTGCACCTCAAGGCGGATGAAAGAGCGGTAGTGATCTTCGGTGTAATACCAAATGTCCGGTGGATTGCCACCGGTCACTACACGGCGGCGGCTGCGGTCGGGAGCTCCAGGCGTTTCGACCGTGTATTCACGATAGTAACCAGGCTGCTTTTGCGGCAGCAGGCGTTCGCGGTTATGGAAAATACCGTTGTCCTGGCGGTACGGATAGGGCCCTCCCTGCAGGATCAGTCGCAGGGTATGCTGCAACTGGGGATTGTCTGCATGTGGCGTGTCCGGCAGCAGGGGATAGGTTGCAGCCTGTACAGGAGCCTCTGCGGTACCCTGGATTGAGTAAAAAGGCGTGATGCTCTTGATCAGGATAAAGCTGGCCAGCAGCAAGGCTGCAACCACCAATACCATGCGCCATAGCTTTTGCAGGAGACCGGCCGGCGTGTTGCTGCTGGCCGTGGTGGCGGTTGCAGCATGCAGCAAGTGCACATTCTGTGCTTGCCAGCGCCCTTGCTGATCCTGCTTCAGGTCAAAGCCAACCTCCAGCCCCGGGTATGGCACGATACCGCTGTCCAGCTGGCTGATATGGACAAAAACGTCATCGCCATGCTCGCGGGCAATAAAGCCGTAGCCCTTGGCGTTGTTCCAGTGTTTGATATGGCCCTGCTGGCTGCTCATCGCTCTGTTTTACCGTCCGCAATGGAATATCTGTTGCCGCCACTACGCTTGGCATCGTACATGGCAAGATCGGCGGCATGAATGATGGAGTCGGCGGTTTCGCCGTGTTCGGGGTAGTAGGCAATGCCTACCGAGGCGTCAATTTCTATCAGCGCTCCGTGAATGTCAAATGGCTGGGACAGGTGATGGACCACATCTGCTGCAATGCGCTCGATAAAGTCGTTGCCGGCTGGAGTTTCCAGAATGACCAGAAACTCGTCGCCGCCTAGCCGTGCCAGGCTGTCCTGGTCCCGGGCAACCCTGCGCAGGCGTTCACTGGCCAGACGCAGTATTTCGTCGCCGACCTGGTGGCCATGACGGTCATTGACCGGCTTGAACCGGTCCAGGTCGATGAACAGGATGGCAAACGGCGTTTGTTGCCTGATGCAGTTGCGTATGCGCTCCAGTATGCTGCTGCGATTGAGCAGGCCGGTCAAGGCGTCATGGGCGGCCAGGTGACGCACTTTCTGTTCGGCAAGGGTGCGCGCGGTAATGTCGCTGAAGATGTGAATATAGTAGGCTGGCGCACCTGTATTGTCGTGCACGGTACTGACGTTCAGCAGGCTGGTGCGCAGTGCACCATCGCGCGGCGCGCGGTGGGAAACTTCGCCCTGCCAGCGTCCCCGTTCGCCAAGCTGGTGTAGCAGATACAGGGGATCTTCATCATGCCCGGTAATGTCCAGGCATTGGTTGAGCAGCTTGCCTTTCAGTTCTTCCTGGTTGCGGCCACACAGACTTTGCATGGCGTGGTTGGCGCGCAGCAGGCGTAAATTGGTATCGGTGATGGCGATGGCTTCACGGGTATTCTCATAGACACTGGCCGCCAGCTGCAGCTCTGCGCGGCTTTCCTCCAGCTTTCTGGATTGCCAGCTGACGATGGCGATCAACGGCTTGATCGCCTGGCGACTGGCGATGATAGCCAGCACCAGCAAGACCAGAATCAGCATGTAAACACCCTGCAGGTCCTGATAGGCGGGCGCATAGAAAGCCTGTTCAGGCACAAGGACCAGCAGGCTTAGCGGCATGCGTGCAAAAGGCTGGGTGATCAGAATCCGGTTTTGTGCATCGCCGGTCTTGTGGATGCCGGCCTGCTGCAGCTTTGCAATGTCCACATGCAAGGTCTGGGCGCTGGCATGTGTCAGCGTCCCGGGTTGCCCTGTTTCGGGCAACAAGCCGAGAACGGTCTGCTGACCGGTCTGGTACAGGAGCACCTTTGCGTTATCGCCATGGTTGCCGAACCCCTGTAGGTGGTGCAGCAGCGAACCGGCATGAAAATACAGGATATCGTAACCGATGATGCTGCTGTCCTGGCTGCGGATTGGCGCGCTGGCCTTGACCAGTACCAGGGAATCGCTGGCAGTTTCCAGAACATGAAAATCCAGGCTGGTTGTTACCGGCTGCAGCGCCTCAAGTTGCAGTTGGTTGGCCAGTGTTCCCAGTGCACAGATGACTTCACCATTGCTGATGCGGAACATCGTAGCCAGGTCCAGGGTACGGCTGGCTGGTTCTTCCAGGCGTGGCTGGCTGAATTCACGAAGCTGCTCCAGGCTGATCGCATTGGCCAGCCAGGCTTCCAGGCGACGGCGGATTTCGGTACGGCTGCTGAATTGCTCGGCAATATGCGGGTAGCTGTCGAGCTGGCTTTCGATGCTGACCATGCGTGCCCGGGCATTGGCCAGGCTGGTCTCTTCTATTTGTATGCGCATCGAGCGGTACATGGGGATGGTTACCGCAAAACTGACCAGGATGCCGGTGAGCAGAACCAGCAGGGCGCTGGCCAGAATGATGCGCCGTTCAGCTTTCAGTAAACTGTTCATCCGGATACCTGCAAGGATTTTGACCGCGATGTCAAAATGATTATACCCGCAACTTGGCAGAGAAAGGTGCTGCAGGATTACAGGATGTGCCGGATGCCGGACGAGTGCGCGGAGGATGGCTGGCAGGGGGAGGTTTTACGGCCCGGGTGGCTGCTCAGTGTTCCTGGTTGCCTTCGTTATGGATGGCAATCTGGTTACGCCCGGAATGCTTGGCCTGGTAAAGGGCTGCATCGGCATTGTGCATCAGCTCGTCGAACGAGCTGTAGTAGTCGTAGGCGCTAAGGCCGGCGCTGAAGCTGCAACTGAAGGAGTCGCTGCCGGCTGAAAAAACGATTCCGGTAAACTCCTTGCGCAACTGGTCCAGCAATTCAAATGCTGGCCGGACATGGGTGTTGCGCAACAGAATGAGGAACTCCTCGCCGCCATAACGCCCGACAATGTCGCCGTGGCGCAGACGGTTTTTCAGCATGTGGGACAGGGCCAGCAAAACCTGGTCACCGGCCAGGTGGCCGTAGCAGTCGTTGATCTGCTTGAACAGGTCCAGGTCCAGGGCGGCCAGTACCAGCGGCTCGTTGTGCCGGCTGGCCTGCGCGAGAATGGCACTGATGATTTCGGAAGTTGTGGTGTGATTGTACAGGTCAGTCAAGCTGTCACGGGTCATCAGGCTGCGCAGGGCCCGCATTCGTTCGGCCCGCAAAACAATCGCGGATACCAGCTCTTCCGGCACCACCGGTTTGGTCATGCAGCCTTCGACAATAACTTCCATTGGCTTTGGCTGCTTTATCGTGTCGCTTTCGTTGGACAGGTAAATGATCGATATACCCAGGTATTCTGAAACTTGCCGGATCACGCCAGCCAGCTCGTAACCGTTACAGCCTGGCATGTCAACGTCGATCAGAATCAGGTCCGGGATGAATTCGCGCAATACATCAAGCACTTGGGATGGGTCATGCACAAGCGTGACGCCCATGCCTGCCCTTTCCAGAACCATGCTGTGATATTTGGCGATTTGTGGCTCGTCATCCACGATCAGGACCTGGTAAGGTTCGCTGTCCGGCTTACGTACCAGTTTGTCGAGAGCGTCAACCAGGATTAAGGGTTTTACCGGTTTGGTGAAATAACTGCGACAGCCGGCGCGGTAGGCGCTCAGGCGTGCTTCGAACGAGTCGATACCGGACAGGACCAGGGCCGGCAACTGGTAGCCCAGGTGCTGGTTGATACGGCTCAGGGTTTCGGTACCGGCAGTTTTGCTCTGCGGGAAGTGCACGTCCATGACCACAGCATCGGGCTGGCATTGCATGACCGCCTGTTCAAAGCTGTCGATATCGGTAAAGTACCGCACACGATAGCCGAAGCATTGCAGCTGATACTCCAGGTATTCAACCTGGTCGGTTTCGTCATCATAGATGTAGATCAGCGGGGTGCCTTGCTTCTGCCAGCGCTGGCTGGCCTGATCCATTTCAAAAAATGGCACCTGAAAGCCACGTTCGTCGTTATTGCCGGGCCGGGTCAGCTGGCCGGCACGCCGGGTCAGGTCCTGGATCAGGTCTTTCTGTTGTTCCAGCCATGCGTCCGGGATCGGTGTATTACCCATGTCCAGCAGGGGTTGTACCTGGGCTTCGGCAACGGAGGAAATCTGTGCCAGATCATTGAAACCAAAAACCCGGCTGGCTCCCTTCAGGCTGTGCCAGTGTCGGTGCAGGCTTACCAGTACCAGGCTGGCCGTTTCCGCCTGATGCGACAACTGCTGCAGGGTGCTTTCAAGCTCGCTGATGCGCTCGGGCAGCTGCTCGACAAAACTGCCTTTCAGCTGGGACATCTTTTCGCTCAGGGGGATTTTGGGATGGGACATGGCATATTTGCTCACTGTGCAAGGGCGGGCCAGGATTGCAATAGTTTGTTTACTGGTAACGAGCTGACGATAAGATCAAGGTCCTCGACCAGGCAGGCATCCAGGCCCATCCGAAGACTTTAGCAGGCTGCCGGTATAATCACCAGCATACCTTGCGCCTATCTGCCTGGCTGTCCGGACCAGAACTGACTCAGGCGATAGAAATAGCAACGCAGCAGTGTGCGCATGGTTGCGCCTCAGCCCTTGACACAGACAATTTGGCGCAGGGTGTGGACGATTTCCACCAGATCCTGCTGGGCTGCCATCACGGCATCGATGTTCTTGTAAGCACCGGGGGTTTCATCCAGTACCGAATGATCCTTGCGGCATTCGACATGGGCGGTGGCCTTGCGGTGATCGTCCAGGGTAAAGGCTTTTTTCGCCTGGTTGCGACTCATGATGCGGCCGGCACCATGGCTGCAGGAATGAAAGCTGTCCGCGTTGCCCAGCCCGCGCACGATAAAGCTTTTTGCACCCATGGAGCCGGGAATGATGCCGAGCTGGCCACGCCGGGCAGACACCGCGCCCTTGCGTGTAACCCAGACCTGCTGGCCAAAATGCTCTTCCTGCTGCACGTAGTTGTGGTGGCAGTTGACGGCTTCCTGCACGCTGGTAAAGGGCGTGTCGATCTCGTCGGCCAGTGCGGCCAGGGTGTGGTCCATCATGACCTCGCGGTTGATGCGGGCATACTCCTGGGCCCAGTTCACCGCCTGCACGTAGTCGTCAAAAAACTTGCTGCCTTCTTTCAGGTAGGCGAGGTCTTCATCCGGCAGATTGCGTTGTTGGCGACGCATGTCTTCCTTGGCCAGTTCGATAAAACGGGTGCCAATGGCATTGCCGACGCCGCGCGAGCCGCTGTGCAGCATGACCCAGACCTGGTCGGTCTCGTCGAGGCAGAGTTCGACAAAATGGTTGCCGGTACCCAGAGTACCCAAATGGTTGTGGTTGTTGGTGCGTTCCAGTTGCGGGTGCTTTTCGGTAATGGCCCTGAAGCCGGGCAACAAACGGGCCCAGGCGCGGTCCACCGCTTTGGGCGTTTGCTGCCAGCTGCCAACATCGCGCTTGCCGCGGCCTACAGTACGACCATGGGGAACGGCTTTTTCCATCGCCCGGCGGATGCCGCGCAGGTTGTCCGGCAAATCGGCGGCCCTGAGCGAAGTGCGTACCGCCATCATGCCGCAGCCAAGGTCCACGCCGACGGCCGCCGGGATGATGGCGCCTTTGGTGGGGATCACGCTGCCAATGGTGGAGCCTTTGCCCAGGTGCACATCCGGCATCACTGCGAGATGACGATAAATGAACGGCATCTGTGCGGTATTCAGCAATTGTTGGCGGGCTTCCGGTTGTACCGGTACGCCTTTGGTCCACAGCTTGACCGGGACCCCGTGCTCACTGGTTAAGATTTCAAATCCGGACATGATAAATCCTGTGTATAAGCGTTTATTGCTCCACTTGGTAAACAATGATGCCAAAAAACACCTCTGGAAGCATGGCTGTTGCCTCGTTAGGATGGTCTTGTCAAAACATGTCAGCCCATAAGGAGTATTACACATGACAAAGCATCTGACCCTTGGCCTGCTGACCGCAGCCCTGAGCGCCGGCGCACTGGCCGATACCTACACGCTTGACCCTGATCACACCAACGCACGTTTTGCCATTGGCCACTTTGGCACCAGCACCAACCATGGTGGTTTTTACAACCTGGAAGGCGAACTGAAAATGGATGTGGCCAAAGGTGAGGGCCAGCTGGTTCTGGAAATTCCCGTGGCCAGCGTGCAAACCGGAAACGAAGCGTTTGATGACCACCTGAAAAGCGCCGACCTGTTCAATGTCGAGCAGTATCCGACGATGACGTTCCAGTCCACCGCCTGGACGTTCAAGGATGGCAAACCGGATACCGTAACCGGCGATCTGACCATTCTGGGCAAGGCCAACCCGGTGACTCTGCAGGCGGACAATTTCAACTGTTATGATAGCCCGATGTTTGAGGGTGCCACTGCGTGCGGTGGTGACTTCAGCGCGACCATTGACCGTAGCCAGTGGGGCATGGATTTCTTCCTTGGGCCGATTCCTGCCGAGGTGCAGCTGAGCATCCAGGTGGAAGGCATCAAGCAGTAGGGGTGTTTTGTACTGGGTGTGTTTTGCTCTGCGGCGGCTGGGCCGGCCGGGGCGCTCCGTCAGGCTGACGCTGGTTCGGTCCGGCCAGCCGGCCCAAACCGCTAAGGCCTGACTGCGGCCCCGTCCGGCCCGAATCTGCCTTGAGCGGGGCGGGGGCTGTGTCCCGCCGGCTGGCGGGATGCTGTCGCTGTGGGGCTGGGGAGTCTGGCGAACTGTCGGGTTGTTCTGCGTTTCTTTGTTGAGGGTGAGGGGGGTTGCTCTGCGGCGGCTGGGCCGGCCGGGGCGCTCCGTCAGGCTGACGCTGGTTCGGTCCGGCCAGCCGGCCCAAACCGCTAAGGCCTGACTGCGGCCCCGTCCGGCCCGAATCTGCCT
>CAYMXO010000061.1:2426-10063 GCA_964394445.1 uncultured Thiopseudomonas sp. | reverse complement strand
CCTTCCTGGGCCATGGCAATGGCCAGACGGGCTTCGGTAACGGTATCCATGGCCGCAGACAACAACGGGATATTGATTTCAATATCACGGGTCAGACGGGTTTTCAGGGTGACATCCTTGGGCAGAACTTCAGAGTAGCCGGGGATGAGTAGCACGTCGTCAAACGTGAGGGCTTCTTGACTGATACGCAGCATGATGGGTGCTCCCGTACGGGAAAATTGAAAGCGCAGAATTATAGCTTGGCAGCCGTTTTTTCTCAACGGCCTGATTTGCTCTGGTACCTGCATCCCGCCGCCCTGCCTTGCACCCCGCTCCATGCGCCGCAAGCAAAACACTCAACACGCGCAGCGCTTCAGATCAAGTGTCACAACGCAGCCGCGGTCGCGGCTAAAGCCGCTCCTACAAAATCGTGCATGGCGCAGCGCCCTGTAGGAGCCACTTCAGTGGCGAACAATGCCAGGGCCAAAACACCCGTGGGTCGTGGCTAAAGCCGAACCTGCAGAAAAGCAGCATTCAACCACCGCGACAGCATCCCGCCGCGGGCGGGACACAAATCCTCCACCCACACAAGGCAGATTCGGGTCGGGAAGGACCGGAGTCAGGCCTCAGCGCAGCGCAGCCTGACGGAGCGTTCTGTCCGGCCCAGGCACCGCAGCAAAACACCCAACAAAAAATACCACAGCAAAACTGCTAAGACGTATAGGTATACTCCGGATCCCGACGGCGCTTGTACGGGAACACATCAATGACCTTGCCCTCACGGATGGCTTCCTGCAAACCCTGCCAGTAGCTGGCCTTGAACAGATCACCATGCAGCTGGCTAAAAATCTTGCGGTGCTGCACATCGGTGAACAGGAAAGTCGGAAACTCTTCCGGGAACACATCGTTCGGTGCCACCGAATACCATGGCTCGGCAGCCCACTCGTCTTCAGGGTAGCGGGGAGGTGGAATATTGCGGAAATTGACCTCGGTCAGATAACTGATTTCATCATAATCGTAAAACACTACCCGCCCGTGCCGGGTCACGCCAAAGTTTTTCAACAACATGTCACCGGGGAAAATATTTGCCGCCGCCAGCTGCTTGATGGCCCAGCCGTAGTCTTCCAGCGCATCACGCACCTGCTGCTCACTGGTGGCGTTGTCCAGGTAGATATTGAGCGGAGTCATGCGCCGCTCGGTCCAGCAGTGCCGCACCAGTACCTCGTCGCCCTGCACCTCAATGGTGGACGGCGCGACGTCCAGCAGTTCTTCCAGACACTCGGGAGCAAATTTGCTTAACGGAAAACGTAAATCTGCAAACTCTTGAGTGTCCGCCAGCCGCCCTACCCGGTCGACATATTTGACCAGCCGGTAACGGTCAATCACCATGGCCCGGTCCACCGTTTTGGACGGCGAGAAGCGGTCCTTGATTACCTTGAATACCGTGTTGTAGCCCGGCAGGGTGAACACCGTCATCACCATGCCGCGAATGCCCGGCGCCATGATGAACAAATCATCGGTTTCTTCCAGATGCTGCATCAGTGAGCGATAAAACTCGGTTTTGCCCTGTTTGTAAAAGCCGATCGAGGTATACAGCTCCCACAGATGCTTGCGCGGCAGGATCTTCTGCAAAAAGCTGATGAACTCGGCCGGATAGGCCACCCGCACCATGAAGTAAGAACGGGTAAAGGAGAAAATGATCGAGGCTTCCGCCTCATCGGTAATGGCCGCATCAAAGCGTATGCCCTGCCCCTCCACGTTAAGCAACGGAAAGATCAGCGGCCACTGTTCTTCGGCAGTGAATACCCGCCCCAGGATGTAAGCCCCCTTGTTGCGGTACAGACGCGAGCTGTACAGCTCGATGCTCAGATCCGGATCCTTGCAGACCCAGTCAGGCAGGCTTTCGCTCAACTGGTATTCGATCCGGGCCAGGTCCGCATCAGGGTTGGCATAGGGTATCTCGAAACGATAGTCCTCGATGATCTGCCGCAGGGTTCCACGCAGATCGCCCTGCGGGCGATACAGCCGGATTTGCATCGGCGTCTCGCCACTAACCCGGCCCTTGCGGGTCGTCTGCACGAACATGTTCTCGTTGCAGATCTTGTCATGGCTGAACAGGCTGTTGAATACCGAGTTGTACCAGGTCTCCGACAACTCATCGTCCAGGCGCAAATCAATCTGTCCCATGTAGGAATTCTTGATGGCAGACCAGTTGTCCACATCCAGCAGCACGTCTTCACCATACAGGCTCATCAGACCCTCCCGGGTCTGCAGGATATGTTCCTTGTAAATCTGGATGCGACGGGACGAGGCATCCTGGATTTCCTGCCACTGGGCCTGCTCGAAACGATAACGCCCCAGGTTGGTGATCTGGCGGAATTCTTTGCGGTAGGCATCAAAGCCGTTGAGGATCTGCCGGGCAATGGCTGTTGCAGGGCATCGGGCTGTCATCGTACTCTCCTTGGGCAAAAGCATGATGCCTTGCATTGTGGCACTTTTCCCGGACCTTGTCCCCGCCAGCTGCCCGGGTTTTGCGGGCCCGGGCGACCCCTGCGACGACCTGCCCGCGCCCGCTTACAAGAGCAGACTCATCCGCGTTCAATGCTGGAGCTGTTTGCCACCAGACAACCAGCCCCACCGCGCAGACTACTGCTGTAGCTCCTGCTCACTAAACAGGCCGTCAAACAGCATGCTGGACAGATAACGCTCACCGGAATCCGGCAGTATCACCACGATGGTTTTGCCCTGCATGGCCGGCTGCTGCGCCAGACGCACCGCGGCCACCATGGCAGCACCACTGGAAATGCCACACAGGATGCCCTCCTCGGACATCAGGCGCAGGGCCATTTGTTTGGCATCCTCGTCGTCCACCAGCTCCACCTGGTCAACCATGGCCATGTCCAGGTTGCCGGGTATAAAGCCGGCGCCGAGGCCCTGAATCTTGTGCGGTGCCGGGGTCAGCTCCTGGCCTGCTTTGGCCTGACTGATCACCGGCGAGCCGGACGGCTCCACCGCCACGCTCAGGATATTCTTGCCGCACTGCTGCTTGATGTAGCGTGACACACCGGTCAGGGTGCCACCGGTGCCGACACCGCTGACCAGTACATCAATGGCACCGTCCGTATCGTTCCAGATTTCCGGGCCAGTGGTTCGTTCGTGAATGTCCGGGTTGGCCGGATTTTCGAACTGTTGCAGCATGATGAAGTTGGCCGGATCGGCATCCACCAGTTCCTGCGCCCTGGCAATGGCGCCCTTCATGCCTTTCGCCGGCTCCGTCAGCACCAGCTCGGCACCCAGCGCCTTGAGGATCTTGCGCCGCTCAAGACTCATCGAGGACGGCATGGTCAAAATCAGCCGGTAACCCTTGGCCGCGGCAACAAAAGCCAGACCAATACCGGTATTGCCGGAGGTCGGTTCCACCATGGTTACACCCGGCTTGAGCTGGCCGCTCTTTTCCGCAGCCTCGATCATCGCTGCGCCAATACGGCACTTCACTGAACCTGCCGGGTTACGTGACTCGACCTTGGCCAGGATGGCAACCCCTTTCGGGGCAACCCGGTTGATCTGTACCAGCGGCGTGTTACCAATGCTTTGCGCATTATTGACAAAAATCTTAGCCACAGGGCTGTCCTCCTCTTGTTGTTTCAGGCTGTGAACATGCCGCCTTCCTTCCGGAAACAGGTTGTCGCCGAATAGGTGACGCGATGCACTGTCCACCCGCTTGCTGCTATAGTCCGGCTATATAACCACAAGCCGCTGCTGCTTGCAGCGACAAAAAGTACATAAACCTAGTACAAGGGTTTCATATGAAATTTACCGGTACGTCTTCCTATGTCGCCACGGAAGACCTGAAACTGGCTGTCAACGCCGCCATCACCCTGGAACGCCCGCTGCTGGTCAAGGGTGAGCCGGGCACCGGCAAGACCATGCTGGCCGAAGAGCTGGCCGGGGCCTTTGACGCCCGCCTGATCACCTGGCACATCAAGTCCACCACCAAGGCCCACCAGGGGCTGTACGAATATGATGCGGTCAGCCGCCTGCGCGACTCCCAGCTCAACCCGGAGCGGGTGCACGACATCGGCAACTACATCATCAAGGGCAAGCTGTGGGAGGCTTTCGAGGCCGACGAGCGGGTGATCCTGCTGATCGACGAAATTGACAAGGCCGACATCGAGTTTCCCAACGACCTGTTGCAAGAGCTGGACCGCATGGAGTTCTACGTCTACGAAACCGACCAGACCATCCGCGCCAGACACCGGCCCGTCATCATCATTACCTCCAACAACGAAAAAGAGCTGCCGGATGCTTTTTTGCGCCGCTGCTTTTTTCATTACATTGCCTTCCCCGATGCCGACACCCTGCGCCGGATTGTCGATGTGCACTATCCGGACATCAGCCAGCAGCTGGTCAGCCAGGCGCTGGAAATCTTTTTCGACATCCGCAAGGCGCCGGGCCTGAAGAAAAAGCCCTCCACCAGCGAGCTGGTGGACTGGATCAAACTGCTGATGGCCGACCAGATTGGCGTGGATGCACTACGCACCGCCGGCGTCGACAAAGCCCTGCCACCGCTGGCCGGCGCACTGGTGAAAAACGAGCAGGACGTGATGTTGCTGGAGCGCCTCGCCTACATGAACCAGAACCGGCGCTAGGGTTTCGCCATGCTGCTGAACCTGTTTCAAGAGCTGCGCGCAGCCCGCGTGCCGGTCTCCCTGCGCGAGCTGCTGGACCTGATTGCCGCGCTGGAGCGCAACCTGGTGTTTGCCGACATGGACGAGTTCTACTATCTGGCCCGCGCCCTGCTGGTCAAGGATGAACGCCATTACGACAAGTTTGACCGCGCCTTTGCCGCCTATTTCAAGGGTCTGGAAAACCTGCAGGAACATATCGACGCGCTGATTCCCGACGAATGGCTGCGTCGCGAATTCATGCGCCAGCTCAGCGCGGAAGAGCGGGCAAAAATCCAGTCCCTGGGCGGGCTGGACACGCTGATCGAGACCTTCAAGCAACGCCTGCAGGAGCAGCAAAAAAAGCACGCCGGCGGCAGCAAGTGGATCGGTACCGGTGGCACCAGTCCTTTTGGTTCCGGCGGTTACAACCCGGAAGGTATCCGCATCGGCGAGGCCGGCGACCGCCAGGGGCGCGCGGTCAAGGTCTGGGAGCAGCGCGACTACAAAAACCTGGACGAGGACGAGCAGCTCAATACCCGCTCCATCCAGATGGCGCTGCGCCGCCTGCGCCAGTTTGCCCGCGAAGGTGCCGCCGAAGAGCTCGACCTGCCCGGCACCATCAAGCACACCGCCCGTGATGGCGGCCTGCTGAATATCCGCATGCGCCCTGAGCGGCGCAATACCGTCAAGCTGCTGATCCTGTTTGATATCGGCGGCTCCATGGATGCCCACATCGAACAGTGCCAGGCGCTGTTCAGCGCCTGCCGTACCGAGTTCAAGCACCTGGAGTATTACTACTTCCACAACTGCATTTATGAGTCGGTCTGGAAAGACAACCAGCGCCGGCACAGCGAACGCATCCCCACCCATGACGTGCTGCACACCTACGGCAGTGACTGGAAGGTAATCCTGGTGGGTGACGCCAGCATGGCGCCTTACGAACTGAGCCATGCCGGCGGCAGTGTCGAGCACTGGAACGAGGAGCCGGGGCATGTCTGGATCGAGCGCTTCATGCAACACTTCGACAAGCTGGTATGGCTCAACCCCTACCCGGAGCATGTCTGGCGCTACACCCGCTCCATCGGTCTGGTGCAGCAGCTGATTGAGGGTGAAATGTATCCCATGACGCTAGCCGGGCTGGAACAGGCAATGCAGGCGTTGTCGCGGTAGTTGTTTTTTCGGGCTGTGCTGGGGGGGGGTGTGCTGCGGCGGCTGGATCGGGCAGGACACTCCGTCAGGCTGCGCTGATGCCTGACTCCGGCCCTGCCCGACCCGAAATCTGCCGTGTACAGGTGAAGGGTTTTGCCCCGCCTTGCGGCGGGGTGCTGTCGCAGTGGTTGAATGCTGCCTTTCTGTAGGAGCCGGCACGCACCTGTGCGAAGGGGCTTGCCCCTGAGAAAGCCATCCCTCTGTAAAGAATTGCACGCCAGGGAAAATGGCAATCTTTACGCCTGTCCCTGTGCCAGGACTTCTCCGTCCCGCCACAGTATCCATTCTCCGGGCTGGTATAGCTGCCAGTTTTCATTGTCGGTCAGGGGCTCGGTGGCTATTACACTCACTACGTCGTCGGGAGTGGTTTCGGCATGAAAATCCACGGTCAGGTCGGCATCTTTCAGCGTAGCCGGACCAAAGGGTGCGCGGCGGGTAATGTGCGCCAGCCTGGTTGAGCAATAGCTGAACAGCCAGTCGCCGTTGCTGAGCAGGCAGTTAAAGACGCCTTGGGCGCGATATTCTTCACAGGCGGCGACCAACACCGGCAGCATGCTGTCTGGCCCGGGCGCTGCTTCGAAGCTGCCGCGAAGACGGTTGAGCAGGTCGCAGAATGCCGCTTCGCTATCGGTATCACCCACCGGCTGATAGAAGCCGGCAGGCGCGGCAAACTCTTTCATCTGGCCGTTGTGGGCAAAGCACCAGTTGCGCCCCCACAGCTCACGCACAAAGGGATGGGTGTTGGCCAGGCTGACCGCGCCGACGTTGGCCTGACGAATATGGCCAATCACTGCGGTACTCTTGATCGGGTAACGCTGCACCAGCCGCGCCACCTCCGAATCGGCACTGGCTTGCGGGTCCTGAAACAGGCGCAAGCCGCGTCCTTCATAAAAGCCGATCCCCCAGCCGTCACGGTGCGGCCCCGTACGGCCGCCGCGCTGCATCAGGCCGGTAAAGCTGAACACGATGTCAGTGGGTACGTTGGCACTCATGCCCAGCAGTTCACACATGCTTTTCTCCTGATGGCTTGTGCGCTGAGTTGATTAACCCACATTCACATGATCCGGGCTCCTGGAGCAGGAGCAACAACAAGCCCGAACACGAACATGGAGATTGAAATTACCGGTGATGCCGGCCAAACAGACCGCTAACGTCCGGGGACAATACCGGACTCCACAGCCTCAAGCTCCTTCTGTTCCAGCAGTTCACGCAAGGTTGGCTCAGGCGCTGCGCTGGCAGCTTCCCTGGTACGAGCACGCTCTGTCCGTCGCGGTTTGAGCCAGTAGCGCTCAACCAGAAAACGCACCACCGCAAACACCAGATACAGGGCAAACGCCACTGTGCCGTAGAGCATGATATCGGCCAGTGCCCGCCAGGCATCGTTGTTGACCTTGAAAGCGATATCCATTGCCGCCATGGCCAGTGACGGTACCCAGGCCGTGCCATTGGGGTCGACCAGTGTCGGGCTGAACAGGATCACTGCTGCAGCCAGCCACAGCGGTTCACGCAGGTAACGCCACATCCAGCGGGTAAAGAAGGTCCAGACCCAGAAGCAGCCCAGGGCGGCCACGCCATAGAGCACCCAGGCCAGTTCGTATTCGTTGGTAATCATGCCAGGCTCGCAAACAAACAAGGCGCATATCATAACGAAAACCACAGTTGCCGGTAAGGCCCGCAAAATTGGCACTGTTCACGTACGGCAGGAACATGACCCTGCAAGCGCAAGCACAGACGCGATATGCATCGGACCGGTACATCCCGTAGCTCGATGCACACCGGTCG
>CAYMXO010000061.1:0-2326 GCA_964394445.1 uncultured Thiopseudomonas sp. | reverse complement strand
TACCATCCACCTGCACTGCACCACCCAATCCAGTATCTTTTATAGCTGTCGGGCCCGTGCAAAGGCCAGCAGAAGCGCACCGGCGAGACAGCCGATCAGCGGTTGCCAGCCCCAGTGCTGCCAGACCCAGCCCATGGCATAGCCCAGCACACTGGAGCCCAGGTAATAGGCACACAGATACAGCGCAGACGCCTGGGCCCGGGCACCGCCGGCACGCTGTCCGACCAGCGCACTGGCCACCGCGTGGGCGGCAAAAAAACCGATGGTAAACAACGCCAGCCCGCCGATGATGACCGGCAAAAATGGCACCAGGCATACCAGTGCACCCGCCAGCATGACACCCAGCGCACCCAGCAACACCGGGCGGGCTCCCCTTCTGCCGACCAGTTTGCCGGCTTCGTTGGAACTCCAGATACCAAACAGGTAAACCAGAAAAAGCAAACCGATCAACGTACCGGACAGGGCAAAGGGTTCGCCGGACAAATAGAAGCCAATATAGTTGAACAGGGCTACAAAGCTGCCCATCAGCAGAAACGACAGGAAGAACAACACACGCAAGTCCGGATTGCCCAGATGCTGCAAAAAGTTGCCCAACAACCCGCGCAAGGACAGGGGTTGCGCAGCAAAATGCCGTGATGGCGGCAACAGCCAGACAAACAACAGACTGGCCAGCAACCCCAGGGCTGCAATTCCGCCCAGTGCCAGCGTCCAGCCTCCGAGGTCACTGAGCACACCGGTCAACAGCCGGCCGAGCAAGCCGCCCAGTGCAGTACCGCCAATGTACAACCCCATCGCCACCGGCAGTGAGGCCGGGTCAAATTCTTCACCGATATAGGCCATCGCCAGTGCCGGCAGGCCACTCAGGGCAACTCCGAGCAACGCACGCAACACCAGCAACACATGCCAGTCCGACACCAGCGCCGTAGCCAGTCCCAGCAGACAGGCCAGCAGCAAAGCGGCCACCATCACCGGCTTGCGGCCCCAGCTTTCACTCAGCGCACCAGAAACCAGCAGCCCGCCGGCCAGCCCAAAAGTGGTCACGGAAAGTGCCAGGCTGCTGCTGGCAGAAGAAACAGCAAAAAACTCTGCCAGCTGGGGCAACAACGGTTGTACACAATACAACAGGGCAAAGGTGGCAAAGCCGGCACAAAACAGCGCCAGCGTTGCCTTGGTGTATTCGCGGCTGCCGCGTACGATAAAACCCGATGTTGTCATGTGCCTGTCACGCCCGCTGCCTGTCCGTATCAAACCCGGCCCTGAATGTTTGCCGGCAGTGTATCGGCAAAATAGCAAGCAGGCTATCTTCTTGCCAGTGGCCTGCGCGGCGGATTCGCCACCTCAAGTCTGCATAAACGTCAGTACAGGGTACTGCAACGACTCACGGCAAGAACATAAAACAGCAGCGCAGGATCCCGGAGGTTGCCTAGACAGCCACTTGCTGCAGCACCGAATAGGCCGGCTCTTCATAGGGGTGGGCTGCACGAAAGGCTTGCATTACCGTCGCCAGCACTGCTTGCGGCACCAGCATTTCCACCCGCCATTCCGGCAACTGTTCCAGTTTGCCCTGCTCGCCAATAAAGGGGTTGGCTCCCGGCATGGGTGCAAACTGTCCCTGCCCCAAGACCTGCCAGCAGCAATGTTGATAGTCACCCTGCCGGCCGGCGCCCGCAGCGAATACCGCCGCCTTGACCTGCTCGAGGTGTGACCCGGGTACATAAAAAATGAACGTGTAATTCATCTGCGCTCCCCCCCCACAAAGCCAATGCACAACGGTTGCCTGCACGAAGGGACTTACCCCTGAGAAAACCACCGCAACCATGGCCCGAAGCAAGCCTCTCGCACAGGCAAGCTTTTATTCAGCACCGCCCAAAGCAGCAAAACCCGGACGCGACAACCTGCCACAGCGGCAGCATTGTCTGTTCTGAAATTTACATTACCATAGCATTAACTGACGACGGCGCACCGCCGCACCCGCGGCGCTACCGACTCTGCCTGCCCAACGAGGAAACCCTACGTGTTCAAGCCCCGCTTTGCCCCCCTGGTATTCGCCATCCTGATGTCTTTTTACATGGTCAGCGGCATGACCTTTGTCATTACCTGGGTCAACACTGGCCTTGGCGGCGACTTCCTGTTGCGCTGGGGCAAGGCATTTCTGGTGGCCTGGCCGGTTGCCTTCCTGCTCGTGCTGGCCGGTGCACCCCGCATCCGCAAGCTGGTGGAAGGCATGGTGATCAAACCACAGGTGTAATCCCTCGCGGGCTACGGAATCAAGCTTTAACGGATGGTTTCTCAGGGGGCAAGCCCCTTCGTACAGAAATCATGCCGG